>DATBAV010000025.1:0-40368 GCA_036271315.1 Solirubrobacterales bacterium
AGCCGTCGTCGGCGACGATTACCTCGAACTCAGCCGGGTCCTGGGTTTGGGCCGCCAGCGCGTCGAGGCAGCGGCCGAGCAGCTCGCGGCGGTTGTGGCTGGCGATCAGGACGCTGAGGGCGGGGGAGGGGGTCATGAGGCCGCCTCGATTCGCTCCAGCTCGTCGGTGGCCAGATCGAGGAAGTAGTCGCCGCCGGCGATCAGCGCCTGCACGATCCAGCAGAGCAGCCGCAGCCGCCCGAGGTCCGCCTCGCCGACGCCCAGCCGCTCGCGGTACTCGACGAGGCAGCCGGCGGCGATCTTTCCCCGTGTGGTCTGGGGGTCGAGCAGGCGCCGGTAACCGGAGACGATGCGCTCGCTGTCACCGGTGTCGTCGAGCGCGCCTTCGATCAGGAGCGAGTAGGTGGTGAGGAAGTAGACGAGGTCGAGCCCCGGCAGGCCGAGCGGCTCGGCGTCCTCCCAGTCGATCACGCCCGGCGAGCCGTCCGCGCCGAGCACGACGTTCCAGGGCCCGAGGTCGCGGTGCTCCCAGACCAGGGGGAGCTCATCCAACCCGGAGAGTGCCCGGCGGGCGCGCTCGCCCAATCCAGCCGGGAGCCGATCGCCCAGGTCGCGCTCGAGCCGGTCGAGCGGGTCGAAGAGGAGGCGTTGCGACCAGGCCGACGCGGGCTGCGCCTGCGGCTCGCCGGCGAGGGCGAGCAGCCAGCCGGTCATCTTCGGCGCCACCTCGGAGAAGTCCGCCTCGCTCAGTCCGGCGCTCAGCAGTCTGCCGCCCATCGCTTTCTGGACGATCGCGCGCTGGCCGGCGCGCTCGCCGCTCGCTCGCACCCAGGGCGCGCCGGAGAGCGAGGGTCGCTCGTCCCCGAGCCGGCGCAGGATCTCGGCTTCGCGATCGAGCGCGGTCTCGGCTCTCTCCACCCGCCCGAACTTGGCCGCCAGCCCCGAGTCTCGGCCAGGGGGGAAGGGCAGGCCGACGACCTTGTTCTCGCTTTTTGAGCCACCGGTGAGCAGCAGCCAGGGCTCGGGCGCCGGTAGGGCGCGGCCGACCCCGTCGCCTTCGCCCACCGGGTCGGCGGGCGGTCCCGGCAGGCGGGCGGTCGCGCAGAGCGGGGCGATTGCCCCGAAGCGAGCGGCCAGCCGCCAGGCGAGTCGCGATGCCGCCTGACGTCGGGAGTGCAGGGGCCGCTGCGAGAACGCCTGCTCGATCGCCGCGGGGGTCCCGAGCGGCAACCAGAACTCCGGCGAGGGGGAGTTCTCGGGACCAGGCCAGTAGAAGTGAACGTCCTCGAAGCCGGCCCGCGTGAGCCGCGCTTGCGCCCGTTGCATCCTCCGTGGGCGCCGGCCGTGCCAGAGGCAGACCAGCTCGCCGCCGTCGCGGAGACGAGCCCGAGCCGTCTTCAGCTCCTCCCGGCCGGGAAAGCCGAGCAGGACCAGGTCGACCTCGTCCTCGGAGCTCTGGGCGGGCTCGGCGACCAGTTCCAGCGCCTCGCTGAGGCTGCCGTCGCTGAGGTCGAGCACCCGCGGCGCCTCCCGCAGGCGCAGCAGGAAGCGCCAGTCGACTTCCCGCAGCAAACCGTTCAGCCGTTCCTCCTGTCTCGTCTCAGCCAAGCTCGCGCGCTTCCTCGTAGACCGCCTCCAGCCGCTCGGCCCAGGCCGAGGGGCTGTAGTGGCGGCGGGCGAACTCGCTCGCGCGGGCGCCGAGCTCGCGGCGCCGCGCCGTGTCGGCGAGCAAGTCCGCCGTCGCCTCGGCGATCGCCCCGGGGTCGTCGGCGATGATCAGGGGCGGTTCCGGCCCGAACCCGGTGTAGCCCTCGGCCCCGCGGCTGGTCGTCACCACCGCCTTGCCCCGCGCCAGTGCCTCGAGCACCTTGATTCGCATGCCGCCGCCGGTGCGGACCGGCGCCATCACCACTGCGGCGGCCGCGATGTGCTGCTCGATGCTGGGCGCGTCGGCGATTACCTCGATTCCGTCGCCGGCCAGGGCGGCGACCTCGCGCGGCAGCGCGCTGCCGACGATCCGCAGCCGCGCCCCCGGCTGCCGTTGCCGCACCGCGGGCATGATCTCGCGCGCCAGCCAGAGCGCCGCGTCGCGGTTGGGGAGGTGGGTGAAGTTGCCGACGAAGAGGACCGTGTCCTGGCTTTCCCCGGCGGGGTCGACGGGATCGGGCAGGACGATTCCAAAGGGGTTGATGCGAACGCGCGAGGACAGCTCGGGGCGACGTGAGCGGATCGCCTCGGCATCGCTCGGGCAGAAGACCTGGGTTAGGTCGAAGCGCTGCCAGGCGGCGGCCTGGAACTCGCCCCAGCGCGCCCAGTCGATGCGGCGCAGCGCGGCGATCGGGCGCTCGGAGAGCCGCTCGGCACGCCAGTCCGAGGCGGCGGCGCGAAAGGCCTCGTGCTCGGTCAGCACCGTTGGCACGCCGGCCGGGAAGCGCAGCGCCGACATCGGGCTGTCCTCGATCGCGACCAGGTCGAACCGGCGCGAGGCCGCCACCCGGTCGAGCAGGGACTGGACGCCACCGGCGGAGGTGACCGCCCGCCAGGGTCGTCGGCTGGTCGCCCAGCTCGAGGCCAGCTCGAGCCGGACGCGCCAGCGCCGCGCCGCCGAGGGCGAGCGGCGGCGGTCGACGAAGTGGGCGTCGAGGCCGGAGGCGACCAGCGCCGCGGCCGCCTCGGCCTGGCCGGGGAGTTCGCCGAAGGTCCCGACCAGGGTCAGCTCGTGACGCTCGCGCAGTCCACTCAGCTCGGCATGCAGCAGCTTGGGAAAGCCGCCGATGCCGTCGGCCTGGGGCACCATAGGCAGGACGAGCAGGATCCTCATGGTGGCGCGGAGTCGATGCGGCGGCCGTCAGCCTCTCGGCTTGCCGGCCCCCTTCGCGAGGACGTCTTCGTAGGCCTGCTCGAAGCGCGGCAGCACCGCTGGCGCGGCGAAGCCTCGGGCCCGCTCGGCGGCGGCCTTGCCCATCGAGTCGCGCAGCGCCGGGTCGTCGATCAGGCGTTTCATCGCTGCGCTGAGCGCCTCGACGTCGCCCTGCGGCACCAGGACCCCGGTCTCCGCGGTCAGCATGTCGGTGTGCCCGCCGGGCTTGGTGCCGATCACCGGCCTGCCGCGGCTCATCCCCTCGGCCACCGTCGCGCCCAGCGGCTCCGGCCAGAGCGAGGGCATGACCCCGAACATCGCCCGGTCCCAGGCCGCCATCACGACCTGGTGAGGGACGTCGGTGAGGACGATCGCGTCCTTCGGGAAGTCGGGCGGAGAGTCGCGCTCGAAGGTGCCCATCAGGACCAGCGGCGGCGGCGAGTCGAGCCGGTTGTAGGCGGCGAAGAGCGTCTCCAGGCCCTTGACCTTGCGGAAGGCGCCGACGTAGAGGATGAAGGGGTCCGCCGGCAGTTTGGCGAGCCAGGCGTCGACGTCGGGCGCGGCGGCTCCGAGCATCGGCGGCGGCTCGGCCTGGAAGCTGGGGATCGTCACCTTGAAGAGACCGTCGCCGCTGTTTTTGCCCGCTTTGGGCAGGTAGCGGACGGTGACCTCTTCGACGTAGGAGCTGACGCTGTGCAGGCCGGTCATCTTGCGCTCCAGCAGCGGTTTCGACATCGCCACACCGGCCGCGGCGACCCAGCCCTTGGGCCGGCCGTAGTACTCGCCGGCGCAGGAGACGCACTTGAGCGGGCCGGGGCCGTCGCAGGGAGTTCCCTTGCGCAGGAGGGTGCGGGTGGCGCAGAAGTAGCCGTAGTCGCGGGCGGAGACCAGCATCGGGATCCTTCGCCGTCCCAGCGCCGCCGCCACCGAGAAGGCGAGCCAGCCGTAGGCGTGGATCAGGTCCGGCTCGAACTCGGCGAGCAGCCGACGCAGGGCGAGCACCGAGACCGGGTCGGGGAAGGGCGGCTGGTGGCGTTGGACGCGGTCGCGGACGAAGAGCGGCAGCAGGGTGCGCAGCTGGCGCACCCGGTGCACGGTGTAGCCCTCCTGCTCTTCGACCCGGGGCAGGCCGCCGTGCCAGGGCGTCGCCACCGCGACCTCGTGGCCGCTCTCGCCCATCGACCGCGCCAGCAGCTG
Organism: Solirubrobacterales bacterium; assembly: GCA_036271315.1. Lineage (GTDB taxonomy): Bacteria > Actinomycetota > Thermoleophilia > Solirubrobacterales > 70-9 > VRUE01. The sequence continues at coordinate 4,058 of DATBAV010000025.1, forward strand.
CGCCTGGCGGTGGGCGCCGCCGATGAAGGGCGGGAAATGGTCGGTTGCGAGCAGGATTCTCATCGTCGGGCCAAGCCTGCCAGATCATCCCCGCTTTGCCGGCGTTGCAGGCGGCCGAGCAGGCGGTTGAAAGGCTCCGGTCGCTCGGCGTAGAGGAAGAGCGCCGCGAGTTGGGGGACGGCACGCCGCGGCGCCGCCGCCGTCAGCGCGAACCAGGCGACGAAAGCGAGCTTCTTGGCCGCGGCTACGTCGAAGCGGCGGCGCGCCGCGGTGGCCGCCAGGCGGACGATTCCGAGGCGGCTGTCGCCGGCCACCGGGTGGCGGCCGGGATCGAGCCTGAGCGAGATCAGGCGGTGGGCCAGGGCCCAGAGCGAGAGCACCGGGCGCGGGCGCGCCAGGCCCTCCTCGTCGGCCAGGCGCTCCAGTTCGCCGACGGTCGTCTCGGTCAGGCCGATCGTCTGGCGCACGTGGTCGAGGTCGAGCCGAGGTGCCTGCTGTTCGTAGTTGTTGTCTCCGTGCACGCGGTAGGAGGCCCCCACCTGCTCCAGCGAGGCGACCGGGCCGAGCAGGGCGGTGAGGTGGACCAGGTACCAGTCGGCGCAGATCCGGTAGCCCTGCTCGGGGATCGGCAGGATCCGCCGCAACGGCTCGGCGCGGAAGGCGTTGGCGCTCATCGCCAGCCAGGTCAGGTCGAAGGGGAAGGCCAGCTCAGCCCGCCGCATGTCGCCGTTCGGCAGTGGCAGGTGCGCGGGCGGCTTGATCGCGCCGGTGCTGCGCCCGGCGGCGTCGATCGTGTCCATCCGACATTGCAGCTTGACCAGGGCCGGGTCGGCGGCGAAGGCGGCGGCTGCCCGTGCGACCGCCTCGGGGTGGAGCAGGTCGTCGGCATCGAGGAAGACGACGAGGTCGCCCCGGCTGCGCTCCATGCCGGCATTGAAGGCCGAGGCTTGGCCACCGTTCTCCTTCAACACCACCTCGACCCTGTCCTCGTAGCTGGCGAGGAGCTCGCGCGAGCCGTCGCTCGAGCCGTCGTCGACGACGATCACCCGGACCAGCTCGTGGGTCTGGGCGAGGGCGCTCTCGATCGCAACGCCGAGGAAGGCGGCGTAGTTGTAGTTGTCGATGACGACGTCGACCGTGAGTCCCGCCGCCGAGCGCGGCTCGCTCACTGCGGGGTTCCGGGGATCGAGGCGGAGACCTGACGGTAGACCTGACCCGGACGGGCTGCCAAGGCAAGCTGCGCTTTCACTGGTACCGGCGCTCCGTCGCCGGAAGGCGTGGTGTAGAGCCGGATCGTGCGTTCTTCCCCCGGCCGCAGGGTGAAGCGGCGCACGGCCGGCGTGCCGTTCCCGACGCGCGTACGCAGGACATAGGAGGTCTCGTGCTGCTCCTCGCTGCCGACGCCGATCTTGGCGCTCCCCCCGGCCCTGTGTACCTGCGGCGTCACCCAGAGCTCGGTGAAACCGCGGGCGTTCTTGGCCGGCAGCGTTGTCATCGCCAGCACCACTGCCGCCACCGCGAGAGCCAGCCCGCCGAGCACGAAAACGGCATCGGACCGGCCGATCTTCGGCCTTGGCAGGGCGCGGCCGCCGGACTTCGGTCGCCGCAGCGCTGCCGCCCGGCAGCAGGCGATCGTCACCAGCGGCAGCAGGATCGCCCAGGAGATGGCGCGGATGCCGCCGGGGGCGTAGTTGAGCAGGAAGGAGCCGATTACCAGGGTCGCGAGGCTGAGGGCGAGGCTGAGCAGGGCGGTACGCGGCCAGCCGAGGTCGCGGCGAGCGAAGGTCGCGGCGACGATCGCGTAGCCGGGCGCGAGCAGGGCAAGCGGGGCGGCGAAGACGAGGCTCAGTGCCGGCCAGGGGGCGACTAGCGCCAAGAGCGCGCAGAGCACGGAGCCCCAGGCGGCGATCGCGAGATCGCGCTGCCCCCTCATCGTTTGCCTTCCAGGTCGTAGACCGTGATCGGTCCGTTGTCGTAAATCCGCTCCGCGCCGGGAACGGCGTCGAACTTGGTCGCTGCCGATTTGGGCAGCAGCGTTTCGTCGAAGCCGGCGCCTTCGGTGGTGAAGAAGTAGCCGCGAATGCCGTCCGAGGCGAGTTCGCGCCGGTCGATCACCACGTAGCGCAGGTTGTTTTCGCGCAGCAGCGGCACCTCCCAGCCTTCCAGCGAGGTGTTTTCGACCACGTCGACGATGTCGGGCGACTCACCGGCCAAGGAGAGGTGATTGCCGGGATCGAGCAGCATGCGGGCGTCGGCGACCGGGGCGGCGAAGCGGCCGCTCTTGACCTGATCCCTGGCCCATTCGGCCATCGCCAGGGGCGGCGAGACGATCGTCCGCCCTTCCGCGCTCGCCCGCACCGGCCGCGCCAGCTGGGTGTCCCAGGGCCAGCCCGAGATCGCGCCGCCGACCAGGATCACGCCGAGGCAGCCGGCAAGCAGGGCGCGGCCGACCCAGGGCCGACCTTTCGGCCGCCACTTCTCCAACCCCACCCCCGCCAGCACGAAGGCGAGGCCGATGAAGAGGAACTCGCTGAGACGGTTGCCGGTCTCCCAGGCCTGTGGCGCCAGGCGCAGCGCCAGCGTGCCGAAGAAGCCGATGCCCGCCAGGGTTAGCAGTAGGGCGAAGGGCTGGGAGCGGTAGCGGGGCCAGATCTTGCGCAGGCCGAAGGGCAGCCCCACCGTGAGGATGAGGACGGCGAGCAGCGCCACTCCCCGCGCCAGGAGGGGGGTCGGCGGAATGGCACTGCCGTGGCTCTGGAAGAGACCGCGCGGTGGCGCCTCGCCGGAGGCGGTGTTGAAGACCGCCTTGAAGGCTTCGCTCAGCGGCGATGAGAGGTAGCCGAAGGTGGAATCGGCGGCAAGCAGCAGCCAGGCGAGCGCTAGCGCCGCGGCCAGCACGGCGAACTTCCAGGGGTTGGGCCAGCTCCAGGTTTTGCGCAGCAGCCAGTGGCCGAGCGCCAGCACCGCGATGAAGACGACCAGCGCGTAGGAGGTGAGGTGGTGGGTGATGACGATCGCCACCGTGGCCAGGACGATCGGCAACCCCCACTCGCGCGCCCAGGTTCGCGGCGAGGATTCGCGCTCGGCGAGCGCCATCATGATCACGACCAGCAGCGGCAGCGCGAGCGACTCGTAGGAGTACTGGGCTCCCCAGAAGAGGAAGTTGAAGTTGCCGGTGTAGATCGCGACGCCAAGCCCGGCCACGCGTGCCGAGCCACTGAGGCGCTGGAAGAGGAAGAACATCGCGACGACGAGCGAGAGCCGGGCAGCGCCGACGACGATCGTCCCGGCCCAGAAGCTGGAGAGCCCGGTCAGGCTCATCAACGCCGAGGTCGCCCCCTCCAGGCCCGGGTAGTGGGGGGTGATCGAGATGATCGAGTTGTGGTGGAAGAGGTGGTGGTGATCGGCGATCTGATTCGCGTTGAACGAGTGGACCAGCTCGTCCGAGAAGTTGAAGATCGGCGCGTCGCGCACCACCTTGACCATGTAAAGGGAGAGGCCGAGCAGGCAGACGAGGCCGAGGCGCTCCCCAAAGGAGGCCTCGCGCGAGGTCAGCCGGTAGAAGATCGGCAGGGCGATGACGAGGACGCCGGCCCAGTAGAGCAGCGGCGAGGGGGCCAGGGTCTCCCGCGCCAGCGCGTTGGCGAACGAGCAGAGCAGCAGGCCGGCGCCCGCGGCGAGGACGATCGGGCCCAGGTGGCTGCGATCCCCCCGCCGCTTTTTCGGCGCCGGGGAGGTTGAGGCAGTGGTTTTCGGACGGGGCAGCCGCGCCGAGTCGACCCGCATGGCGTTCACGCTACCGGTGTCCATGGCGGAGTTTGGCGGCAGCGCGACGCCGCCAGGCGCATGTCAGGCGCTGACGGTGGCCTTTGTTTCCTGCGCGCGCCGGTCGACGGCGGGATGCTCGCGGTGGATGCTGCGCCGCCGCCGCGCCTCGCTGAGGATCGTGCCGAGCACGCGGAAGCCGTCGCGGAAGGTGTTGAGGTTGCTCTCGCCGTGGATGCGGTCGAGCTCGTAGCTCGGCACCTCGGTGATCTTCATCCCGGCCCCGGCGATCCGCAGGTTGATCAGCGTCTCCACCTCGAAGCCGGGAACGTCGAGCGCGATGAAGGGCAGGCAGCGGGCCCAGAAGGCGTTGTAGCCGTAACAGAGGTCGGTGAAGTGGGTGCCGTGCAGGAGGTTGGCGGAGCCGCTGAGCACCTTGTTGCCCATGCTGCGCAGGCCGGTGATGTCGGTGCTGCCGCCGCCGGGCAGGTAGCGCGAGCCCTTGGCGAAGTCGGCGCCGGCCTCGAGCGCCTCGACGAAGCGGGGGATCTCGGCCGGGTCGGCGGAGCCGTCGGCGTCGAGCATCACGACGAGGTTGCCGGAGACGGCGGCGAAGCCGGTGCGGAAGGCGTCGCCCTTGCCGCGACCGCTCTGTACGAGGACGCGGATCTCGGGGTAGGCCGAGCGGGCCGCCTCGATCGTGTCGTCCTCTGAGTTGCCGTCGACGAGGATCACCTCGTGCAGGTCCTCGGGCAGCTGCCTGAGAACGTGGCCGATGTTCTGTGCCTCGTTCATCGCCGGTACGACGACGCTGACTTTGGTCTTGCGGGTGGCGCGGCGATCGGGGCCGGTGTAAGGGGTGGTGTGGCGGGCGGCCAGGGCCTCGACCTCGATCAGCGGCACGCCGCCGACCTGGCTCGGGTTGGCGGCCGGTGCCTCGAGTAGATCGAGCGGGCGGGGCAGCATGCTGACCGGCACGCCGATCGACTTGAAGGCGCGGACCAAGTCGAGCAGGCTCTCGTCGTCGGCGTGCTGGGTGCCGATCACGACGCGGTCGGCCTGGTAGCGGTCGACGATCTCGAGGGCGGCGACGCGGTCGGCCGGGTTGGCACGATCTTCAAACGGCTCGACGGTGCAGACGACGCTGGCGAAGGCGCGCAGCGGTTCGTAGCCTTTCAGCCGTTCCGCCGTCGCTTCGTCGCCGACCAGGACCCAGCGCTCGACCCTGTCGAGGCGGCCGCGCAGCGGCGCGGTCAGCACCCGGCCGGCGGTATCGAGGACGGCGAAGCCGACCCAGAGGGCAAGCTGCGAGGCGCCGTCGAGCGGCGTGATCAAGGAGGTGGCCCAGGCAAAGACCGCGGCCATCAGCAGGCGGATCACCGGCCAGGCCATGCCGTCTTCTCCGCCGAAGGCGCTCTTCGGGGCGTTGGCGCCGTAGACACCGAGCATGGCGTTGACGGCAACCAGCAGCAGCGGCGCGACCGGGAAGGCTGGGAAGACGGCGACGCCGGCGATCAGGGTGACGGCGGCAAGCGCGACCGAGGAGGAAGCGAGGTCGACGACCGGGGGCAGCCACCAGCCGAGGCCGCGGCGAGCGCGGGGGAGACTGCCAAGGGTGGGCCGGTCCTGGACCAGGGCGCCGCGACGCGATTCAGCAGCGGCGGGAAAGGCGCTGTCGAGGGAGAGATCGGTCGAGCTTTGCATGGGAGGGAGGGTTACCTTTTTTTGGGGAGATTTATTAGTGTTTTTTTGGCTTGTAACCGGCGAATTACCGGGTTCTTCCCCCCTATCGGCAGGGCCGCCCGTTCACGTTAGCGCGGAACGAAAAATGCATCGAGAACTTGGGTTACGGTCAAGGTGACCGCACTGGTTCAGACCGCGCCGGGTGAACGGTGACACCGCACCCTTGAACAGCGCTACAAACCGTATGTTTCGGCCAGCTCGGGATCCTTGGCCGCGAGCATCTCAGCCAACTCGACCATCACCTTGCACTGCTTCCAGGTGGCGTCGTCCTGCATCTTGCCGTCGATCATGTGAACACCGGCACCGTCGGGAATCGCCTCCAGCACCTTCTTGGCGAATTTAACCTCCTCGGGCGGCGGACTAAAGACCTTCTTGGCGATGTCGATCTGCACTGGGTGCAGCGACCAGGCGCCGACGCAACCCATCAGGAAGGCGGCGCGGAACTGGGTCTCGCAGCCGGCGGTGTCCTTGATGTCGCCGAAGGGGCCGTAGAAGGGCAGGATGCCGGTCGCCGCGCAGGCATCGACCATGCGGGCGATCGAGTAGTGCCAGAGGTCCTGCTGGGCGCTGACCCGGTCGGCCTCGGGGTTCTCCGGGTCGGTGGGGTCCTCCATCACCCGGTAGCCGGGGTGCCCGCCGCCGACGCGAGTGGTCTTCATCCGTCGTGAGGCGGCGAGGTCGGCGGGGCCGAAGCTCATCCCCTGCATGCGGGGGCTGGCGGCGGCGATCTCCTCGAGGTTGACCACGCCCTGGGCGGTCTCGAGGATCGCGTGGATCAGGATCGGCCGGTCGAGCTTCGCCTTGGCCTCGAGCTGGGCCAGCAGGCGGTCCACGTAATGGATGTCCCAGGCGCCCTCGACCTTGGGCACCATCACGACCTCGAGCTTCTCGCCGATCTCGGCGACCAGGGTGGTGAGGTCGTCGAGCACCCAGGGGCTCTCCAGCGAGTTGACCCGGGTCCAGAGCGCGGTCTGGCCGAAGTCGGACTCCTTTGCCGCCTTGATCAAGCCCTGGCGCGCGGCCTCCTTGCGATCGACCGGGATCGCATCCTCGAGGTTGCCGAGCAGGATGTCGGTCTTTTCCGCGATGCCGGCGGCCTTTTCGACCATCTTCTCGTTGGAGAAGTCGAGGAAGTGGATCATCCGCGAGGGCTTGACGGGGATCTCGCGCAGGGGCTCGGGGGCGCCGATCGCCTGCGGCTGGAAGAAGTCTCTGGGGTTTCTCACGCTGCTCCTAGTTAGCTCGCTGTCGCCTGTAGGCCGAGAATCTACCCAAACGCCCGTTCGGGTGACCCAGGCTTCCGGTGCGCCTTATGCGGTCTATGGCCCCATAAGGCGTACCGGAGGACTTTTGCGGGCGCCGCCGTAACTGGAGGGGATGACGGCTGCGCCTGGCGACAGCACTGAGGATTGGCTGCTCCCCGAGCATTCGCGGCCGCCGCTGATCGGCGAGCTGGAGCGTCGGGTGGAGCTTGCACTGACGATGGCGCGGGCCTCTGAGGCGGCTGTGGTGACCGTCGGCGCCGCGGCGATCAGCGCCGCCGAGCAGGCCGAGCGCGCCGCCGGGTTGGCCGAGCAAGCCAGCGCCACCGCGCTGGAAGCGCAGGATCGCGTCGCCGCGATGACGCTTGCTTCCCCCGCACCCCCGCCGCCGGCGGAGCCCGGCGAGGGCAAAGAGGACGACAGCCTCAGCGACTTCAGTGCCCGGGCGGATCGCTTGGTGGCCCGGCTGCGACAGCTGCAGCGGGTTCCCCTGCCGGCGCCCGCCAGCGGTCCCGCAGGCCGGCCGCAACCCGCCCACTGATCTCGCCGGGCGGCGCCAGATCGGCGCCGTCGAGCGAGCGCGCCGGCTCGACCCCGCGCACCGAACCGGTGAGGAAGACCTCGGCGCTCAGCAGGTCGTCGACTGTCAGTCGCTCCTCGCTGGTCGCGATTCCCGCGGCGGCCGCGACCTCGATCGTCTGCTGACGAGCGATCGAGGGCAGGATGCGCCCGTCCGTGGGTGGCGTCAGCAGTCGCCCGCGTTTGACGATGAAGAGGCTGGCCCGCGATGCCTCGAGCACCGTGCCGTCCGCGTCGAGAAGCAGCGGCAGCTCGCCCGGGGCCGCGGCCGTGAGCCGGTCGAGCAGGTCGCGGTCGGCCCACTTGTGCTCGCCGAGGCCACCGGCGACGACGTGACTGCGCAGGGAGGCGCCACGGTTCGCGCCGGGAAAGACGCTGCCGGGGTCGATCTCACCGGCGCTGACGTCCAGTCGCAGCGCGCCGCGGACCGGCGCGACCGTGAGGCGCAATTTCCCGCACTCGATCCACCCGGCACGATCGGCAACCAGGGCCCCCGCGCCAGTGGGGAGGGCGCTGCGGTAGAGGGCCTCGACGCTCGTGGCGAGCCGCCCGAGATGGGCATCGAGTTCGACCGCCCGCCCGGCGAGGACGAGCATGGTCTCGAAGACGCCCCTGCCGGGATCGGCATGGGGGAGTGCTGACATTGCTGGATATCTTGCACCGGATGCCGGCCGATAGCCAGCCCGGGACTTTGCCGCTGGCTGTGCGCCGACTCGACTCGTCGCCCGATCCGGAGCGCGCCTTCGTCCATATGTATGGAGCGAGCCCGAACGGCTTCTGGCTCGACAGCAGTGCCGCCGGCGTGCGCGGCCGCTTCTGCTTCATGGGCGACAGCGAGGGGCCGCTCGCCGCCGTCGTCACCTACGACCTCGGAGTGGGGGAGGTCCGGATCGAGCGGCACGGCGAGGTGGAGGTGAGGAGCGAATCGATCTTCGAGTACCTCGGTCGCGAGCTGGCGCGGCTGCGCCAGTCCGGCGCCGACCTCCCCTTCGACTTCAACTGCGGCTTCGCCGGCTACCTCGGCTACGAGCTCAAGTCCGAGTGCGACGGCGCCGCCGCTCACCGCGCCACGACTCCAGATGCTGCCTTCGTCCTCGCCGATCGCCTGATCGTTTTCGACCGGCAGGAGCGTTACACCTACCTGCTCAGCCTCACCGAGGCCGATCCGTGGATCGACGAGACCGAGCGGCGGCTCGCCACCCTGCCGGCGCTCGCCGAGCCCCGGGTCCCCGTCTCACCGCCGTTCCTCCCGCGCCGCTCGCGGCAGCGCTACCGCGAGGACATCGAGGCCTGCAAGCGCTACTTAACCGCCGGCCACAGCTACGAGATCTGCCTCACCGACACGCTCGGGACGGAGGCCCGCGCCGAACCGCTCGAGCTCTACCGGGCTCTGCGCCGGGCCAACCCCGCGCCCTTCGCTTCCTACTTGCGCTTCGGCGACCTCGCGGTGCTGAGCTCCTCGCCGGAGCGCTTTCTCTCGGTCGATCCTGGCGGTTGCGCCGAAGCGCGGCCGATCAAGGGCACTAGCCGTCGCGGCGCCACGCCCGCCGAGGACACCCGGCTTGCCGCCGAGCTGCGCGGCGGCACGAAGCCACGGGCAGAGAACGTGACGATCGTCGACCTGATGCGCAACGACTTCGGCCGGGTCTGTGAGATCGGCAGCGTCGAGGTGCCCGAGCTGATGAAGGTCGAGAGCTACGAGACCGTGCACCAGCTTGTCTCCAGCATCAGCGGGCGCTTGCGTCCCGAGCTCGGCCCGCTCGACGCGGTGCGCGCCTGCTTCCCGCCCGGCTCGATGACCGGGGCGCCGAAGCGGCGCACGATGGAGATCATCGACGAGCTCGAGGGGGCGGCGCGCGGCGTCTACTCGGGTGCGATCGGCTGGTTCGGGCTCGGCGGCGCCTGCGATCTCAGCGTTGCGATCAGGACCGCCGTGATCCGGGACGGCGAGGCATCGGTCGGTGCCGGTGGGGCGATCGTGGCCGAATCCGACGTCGACGAGGAGCTCGGGGAGATGTGGCTGAAGGCGAAAGCGGTCACCTCCGCATTCAAGTAGCAAAAGTTACTAATAGGCCGAACTTAAGCCGTTTTCCCGAAGTTGGCCAAATGTATGAATGAAGAAGTAGGACATTCGTACGTTCTTTCCGGTGACGCGAACCCCGGGCCGCCCTCGAGTGGGCGCTCACCCGACGGGTCCCTATCCAGTAAGGAGATTCACCGGAATGAACGCTCAATCGACCTCACCACGTAGTTTGTTTGGCGTGGCCCTCGGCCTCGTGGCGTGCCTGATCCTCGTTGGCATGTCGCTTGCTTCGGCCGCGCAGGCAGCAACGACTTCCTCCGGCGTCCTCAACCTCTGCATCAAGCAGAGCGGTACGGGCAAGGGAACGGTCCGCCTGGTCTCGGCCAAGGCTCGCTGCAAAACCGGCGAGCGCCAGGTCGCCTTCCTGACCGGCAGCCAAGGCGTGCTCGGCGCTGAAGCCGAAAGCGGCGCGGCCGGTCCCACCGGTCCGGCTGGGGTTCCCGGCCCGCGCGGTGAAAAAGGCCCGCAGGGCGACAAAGGCCTGGTAGGCGCGCAGGGCCCCGTCGGCGATAAAGGTCCGACGGGCGACAAGGGCCCGCAGGGCGACCCCGGCAACAAGGGGCCGACTGGCGACAAGGGTCCCAACGGCGATAAGGGCGCGACCGGCGAGCAGGGTCCGCAGGGCCCCGCTGGCGACAAGGGTGCGACCGGCGAGCAAGGGCCCCAGGGCGAACCCGGCGACAAGGGACCGCAGGGCGAGAAAGGCCCGCAGGGCGACCCAGGTGAGAAGGGCGCTACCGGCGAGCAGGGTCCGCAAGGCGAACCCGGCGACAAGGGTCCCCAGGGCGAGAAAGGCCCCCAGGGCGAGCAAGGCCCGACCGGCGACAAAGGCCCTGATGGCGACAAAGGTCCCCAGGGTGAAGCTGGCGACAATGGCGCGACCGGCGAGCAAGGCCCCGTCGGTGACAAAGGTCCCGATGGCGACAAAGGTCCGCAGGGCGAGGCCGGTCCCGCCGGTCCCGAAGGTCCGATCGGGCCGCAGGGTCCGGTAGGCGACAAGGGTCCGACCGGCGACAAGGGCGCCACTGGTGACAAGGGCCCGACCGGAGATAAGGGACTGACGGGCGACAAGGGCCCGACCGGCGACAAAGGTCCCCAGGGCGAACAGGGTCCTGCCGGTTCAGCTGCGGCCCACGAACTCCGCGGCAGCGGTGTCGTTGAAAACTCGATGGGCAGCCGGTTCTTTGGTCCCGCCATGGGCACGGGCTTCAATTCGGAGACCGCCATTCAGGAAGTGCTGCTGTCGGCCGGAAAAGTCAGCAACTTCCGGATCTACCTGGAACATTCCCCAGGAGGCGTCGATAGCTACACGTTCACCGTGCGCAGGGATCCCGCGGGTGTCGCCGCTCCGGTTAACACCGGAATGACCTGCACGATCAAAGGCAGTGCGACTAGCTGCGAAGACAAAGTTGACGCGCAGGCGTTTGCCGCCGGCGACGCAATTTCTGTCTTGGCGTCCGAGAACTCGAGCCCGGATTCCAGTCCGATGCTCTTCCGTCTCGACTACCAGCCGTAGCCGAGCCGGACATCGCCGCTGTGCCGCCGCCCATCCCTTCGGATGGGCGGCGGTGTTTCGCGGGCTATTCGACCGCGGCGACTTGGCCCGAGTCGACCAGTCGCAGGGCGCGTTTGAAGCTCGGGTCGAAGACCTCGACCTCGACCGGGGTGCCGGGATAGGCGAGGTAGACGCTCTGGGGGTTCTCCCGGTCGAAGTAGACGGTGGCGTTGCCGGGAGCGTGGCCAAGCGTGCCACCCGATCGCTTGCTCTGGCGGCGCAGGGAGGCAACCGCGTTCGGCTGCGCGTAGGTGCCGATGGTGAGGAAGTCGGCCCGCTTATCGCCGGCTTCGGCGTCCCCGGTCAGGTACCGCACGTAGGTGCGGTCCTTGTCGGGCCGGCTCAGCTCCAGCTCCGTGCCCTCCTGCTCGCCGGCCCAGTAGATCGGCGTCGTCCCTTTCGAGGCGGTTGTGCGCAAGGAGCCCGCGCTGACGATCTCGGCGCTACCTGCGCTGGTCGTCTGGCTGGTGCTCGAGTCCGAGCCCGAGCCACCGCAGCCAGCCAGCAGCGTCAGTGCCAAAACCGTCGCCACGGCAGTCGCCGGACGGCTCACGAGGCAGTCGCTCCGCAGTGCGAGCCGAAGTGCGCGGTCCAGACAACGGTGTCGGCCAGTCCTTCGAGCTCGCCCACCTGCCGGTTCAGGCCGAGGACTTCGTAGTCGCCGAGGATGTTGCGGCGGTGCTCCGGCGAGCGCATCCAGGCGCGGAAGATCGAGCGCACCGTGCCGTAGGTCCCGACTCCCCAGGCGAGGTTCTCGCCCACGTGCCAGCAGGCTTCCGACAGGTAGCCCGCCTGCTGCATCCAGTAAGTGAATTCGCGGCCGCAGGCTGTGTGGCTGAAGCTGTCGCAGCGCAGCATGTCGGCTCCCTTGTCTTCTGAGGAGAGGTCGAGCTGCGGCGAGTCGGCGAGCGCGCCCAGGCCGGCGCGGGAACGAGCGAAGTCGGTCATGCAGCGCATCGCCTGCTCCTGGGCCGCGGGGGAGGCCGCGCCGGTCTGATCCGGGCAGGCCGAGGTGGGGGCGATGAGCGAGGCGCCGGCGCTCGGCGCGGCGATCAGGAAGACGAAGAGCGCGAGCGCGATCCCCGGGTAGGCGAGCTTGGATCTCATCGTGTCCTTGTCGTCAGATCCCGCCGCCGGCGGAGATCGAGATCTATCGAGTCTGGACGTATGTACTAGCTGCTGCGGTCGGACTGGTTAAGGAGCCGCGGCGGCCCCGCGGCGGCCGGGCGCTCGCCGCCGATATCCTTCCGCTCCCGTCCGCATCCGACCCGAGCTAGGAGCCATGGCCGTAGACACCGCCGCCTTCCGTGAGCAGACCGACGAGCAGCAGGCGATCACCGAAATGGTGCGTCAGTTCGCCGACGAGCAGATCATCCCCAACGCCGAGCACTACGACCATGAGGACTCCTTCCCGGAGCCGATCGTCGAGCAGATGAAGGAGCTCGGCCTCTTCGGGGCGACGATCCCGGAGGAGTACGGCGGTATGGGCCTCGACCTGACGACCTACGCGATGATCGTCGAAGAGCTCTCGCGCGGCTGGATCTCGATCTCCGGCGTCGTCAATACCCACTTCATCGGCGCCTACCTGCTGATGAAGTTCGGCACCGACGAGCAGAAGGACCACTTCCTGCCGAGGATGGCGACCGGCGAGATCCGCGCCGCCTTCTCGCTCTCCGAGCCCGAGACGGGCTCCGACGTGCAGGGCATCAAGGCGACCGCCAGCAAGGGCGAGGACGGCAAGTGGGAGCTCAACGGGCAGAAGATGTGGGTCACCAACGGGCTCGGCTCGGACCTCGTCTTCGTCTTGGTGAGGACCGACACGACGGCCGAACCGCCCTACAAGGGGATGACCTGCTTCATCACCGAGAAGGAGCCCTGGAAGGAAGTCAACGAGGGCGAGTTCGCCGGCCTCACGGTGCCGCCGAAGATCAAGAAGATGGGCTACAAGGGCGTCGAGTCGACCGAGCTCGTCTACGACGGCTACAAGTGTCCGCCGGAGCGGGTGCTCGGCGGTGAGGACGGGGGCCTCGGCCAGGGCTTCGTGCAGATGATGGACGCGCTCGAGGTCGGTCGCGTCAACGTCGCCGCGCGCGGCGTCGGCATCGCCCAGCGGGCGCTGGAGCTGGCCCTGCGCTACAGCCAGGAACGCAAGACGTTCGGCAAGGAGATCGCCAAGCACCAGGCGATTCAGTTCAAGATCGCCGACATGGCGACCCAGATCGAAGCCGCTCGCCTCCTAACGCGCAAGGCCGCGCGGATGAAGGACGCCGGCGTGCGCTCCGACCTCGAGGCCGGCATGGCGAAGCTGATCGCCTCGGAGACGGGCAAGTTCTGCGTCGAGGAAAGCTTCCGTATCCACGGCGGCTACGGCTACTCGAAGGAGTACGAGATCGAGCGCCTCTACCGCGACGCGCCGCTGCTGCTGATCGGCGAGGGGACCTCGGAGATCCAGCGCATGGTGATCGGCCGCAAGGTCCTGGAGCGGAACAAGATCTAGATGGAGAGCCGCTAAGCACATGGCATCGACCCCGGACCTGATCAAACTCGCCGTCGAGCGGTTCCAGGCCGAGGTCCCGGCGCTGCAGAAGCTGAAACTGGTTTTCGGCCTCGAACTGAAGGCCAAACACGACATCCAGCTCTACCGGGTCGAGGTGCCGGGCCCGGTGATCAAGAAGGACCTCTCCCAGGACGAGCGGGTGCTGGTCCAGATCGACCGGCCCCAGTTCAACGAGCTGGCCGAGAACGGCACCGTGCGCAGCTACCGCAAGGCCTATGAGACCGGCCACATCAAGGCCACCGGCGACTCCAACGTGAAGAAGCTGATCGCCCAGGTAGTAGAACGCCACGAGGAACGCGCCCGGCTCAAAAAGGCCCACTGAGCGCGCCACCCCGAAGCGCGGCGCGCGGATAGCATCCCGCGCCGTCCAATTCCCAAGGAGATCCAGGAGAAGATGAGCGAGCAGAGCTACCAGCTGTCCACCGACCAGGCCGAGCGCGAGGCGTCCGGCGCGCACGCCTACGGCCGCTATCTCGAGGAGTTCGAGGTCGGCGCCGTCTACAAGCACTGGCCGGCCAAGACGGTGACCGAGTCAGACGACCACCTCTTCTGCCTGATCACGATGAACCACCACCCGTTGCACCTGAACGATGTCTACGCGGCGGGCTCGCAGCAGGGCAAAAACGTCGTCGTCGGCCCACTCGTCTACTCGCTGGCGCTCGGCATGTCGGTCTCCGACGTGTCCGGCAAGGCGATCGCCAACCTGGCGACCGAAGACCTCAGCCACCCCAACCCGGTCTTCCACGGCGACACCCTCTTCTGCGAGACCGAGGTGCTCGAGGTCAAGCCCTCGAAATCGAAGCCCGACCGCGGCGTGGTCAAGGTCCACACCCGCGTCCTCAACCAGGACGGCGTCCTCGTCGCCGAGTTCAAGCGTCTCGTACTGGTGCCACGCAAGAACCCCGGCGAGGCCCCGGCACCTGAGAGCGCCGTCGAGTAGCCGGAATCCGGGCTTCCGCGCGGATTCGTCCACATAGTCTCGAACCTGCGCGCACCATGAGTGCGCAGCAGCGCGCAACAGTGCCGTGCGTGCGGCACCTCCCAAGCTCCCCAGACACGAACTGCATCAAATTTCCGGGCTGGCGAGCAGGAAATTTGATGCAGTTCGCACCGTGTCTGGCGCGGAGGGGAGTTCAGTGCGCCTCGCCTGAGGCGTGGGCGGGGGGGCGCGACTCCTCCGCCAGCGAGGTGATCTCGAGCGGGCCCTGGGCGGCGTCTTCGAGTACGTCGGTCGCCTCTTCGGCCGAGCGCGCGTACAGCTCGACCAGGGCGTGGACGACGACCTGATCGTCGTCGTGCTTGTGGAAGCGGACGTGGGTGAAGAACTCGCGCACGCCGGGGTCGCCGAAGGCGCCGTAGGTGAGGAACTCCGCCGCTTCGGGGCCGGAGCAGCTCTCGATTCGCTCCTGGTCGACGCGCACCGTGCAGGAGGCGACCCAGGGGGTGCCGGCGACCATCCGTTCCCAGCGGTCCTCGATCGGCACCACCTTGTTGTCCTGGAAGGTCAGGTGCGGCTGGTCGTGCATGCAGTCCACGCACTGGACCAGCGCCTCCTGGACCTCGTCGACGCCCTCGGCGAGGATGCCGCTGTCGGGATCCACCCGGCGGATCGCGTCGTAGTGGATCTGGATCTCGAGGTTCTGGGACCAGCAGCGGTAGCAGCGCAGCCAGGCCGAACGGTCCCCGTTGAGCTCGCTCATCGCCCTATTGTCGCGCGTCGCTCGCGCCGACGCTCAAACGGTGCCGAGCGTCGCCAGCTCGTCGGCGATCAGGCGCGCCAGCGGCAGCGATGAGGTCGCCGCAGGGGAGGGCGCGTTGCGGACGTGGATCGACCGTTCGGTGCGGTGGACGACGAAGTCGTCGACCAGCGAGCCGTCGCGGGCGAGCGCCTGGGCGCGGATGCCAGCGGGAGCCGCCCTGGTGCGCGCGCCGTGCAGGGCGGGGACCAGGCGCGCCGCATCGGCCAGGAACGCCTTGCTGCTGGCCGCGTGGCGCAGCTCGCGCAGGCCGCTACGCCAGTGCCCTGCGGCGAGGCGCCAGGTGCCGGGCCAAGCCAGCGTCTCGCCGAGGTCGCGCGGGCGCACGGTGCGCAGCCGGTAGGCGTCGCGTGCAGGCGCCAGCAGCGCGCTCGGGCCGACCAGCAGGCGACCGTCAAGGCTGCGGGTCAGGTGGGCGCCAAGGAACGGCAGGTCGGGATCCGGCACCGGGTAGACGCTCGCCCGCACCGCCTCCGCCTCGCTCCCCAGGACCTCGAGGTAGCCCCCGCGAAAGGGCACGACGCGCGGATCGGCCGGGGCTCCGCAGGCCACCGCGAGGCGGTCGGCCCGGAGCCCGGCGCAGAAGACGGCCGCCGCGGCGCGGGTACTTCCTCGCGAGTGCCGCAGCTCGATCGCGCCAGGGCGATGGGCGACCCCGGTGACTTCGGCGCCAAGGTGGACGGTGCCGCCGCCGGCGACCATGTCGGCGGCGTAGGAATCGGCGACCCGCCCAAAGTCGACGATGCCGGTATGGGGCGAGTGCAGTCCAGCCAGGCCCCGCGCCGCCGGCTCGACCCCGCCGATCTCATCGCCATCCAGCCTGCGCAGGCCGGGGACCCCGTTGGCTCGCCCGCGCCGCTCGAGCTCGTCGAGCCCGGCGAGCTCGCGATCCGTCGTCGCGACGATCAGCTTGCCGTCCCTGCGGTAGGGCAGATCGCGCTGGTCGCAGTACTCATAGAGCGCCCGCGAGCCTTCGACGCAGAGCTGTGCCTTCAGCGAGCCCGGCCGGTAGTAGATCCCGGCATGGACCACGCCGCTCGAGTGGCCGGTCTGGTGTCGGCCGATCCCTGGCTCGGCCTCCAGCACGCAGAGCCGCGCGCCAGAATGCCTGCTCAGCAGCTCCCGCGCCACGGCCAAGCCGACGATCCCGGCGCCGACGACGACGAAGTCGCTCTCAGCTGGAGTGGCCGTTGCCGCCGTTGGAGCGCTCGCCGACCAGGTCGACGATCTCGCCCATGATCTTGTTGATGTCGAAGTCCTTGGGCGTGTAGACGCCGTCGACCCCGGCCTCGCGCAGGCGCTTGGCGTCGGCGGGAGGGATGATGCCGCCGGCGACAACCGGGGCGTCGACCTGCTCGTCGCGCAGGCGGCGCACCACCTCGGGCACCAGCTCGAGGTGGGAGCCGGAGAGGATCGAGAGGCCGATCACGTCGACGTCCTCCTGTAGGGCGGACTCGGCGATCTCCTCGGGAGTGAGCCGGATCCCTTGGTAGATCACCTCCATGCCGGCGTCGCGGGCGCGCAGGGCGATCTGCTCGGAGCCGTTGGAGTGGCCGTCGAGGCCGGGCTTGCCGACCAGGATCTTGATCCGGTGGCCGATCTGCTCGGAGACCTCGTCGACCCTGGCGCGGATCGCCTCGAGCTGCTCGCGATCGGCGGCCGGGGCGGCGCCGCTGACGCCGGTCGGGCCGCGGTAGGCGCCGAAGGCCTCGCGTAGGACTTCCGCCCACTCGCCGGTCGTCGCGCCGGCCTTGGCGGCGGCGATCGTCGCCGGCATGATGTTCTGGCCGTCATCGGCGGCGACCCGGCCGAGCTCCTCCAGCGCGGCTTTGGCGGCATCCTCGTCGCGCTCTGCCTTCCAGGCCTCCAACGCCTCGACCCGCTCGCGCTCGACCTCGGGGTCCGGGGTGAGGATGCCGCCATCGGCGCCGGCGGTCAGCGGTGAGTCCTCGCTCTCGGTGAAGCTGTTCTGGCCGACGACCTTCTGCTCGCCGGACTCGATCCGGGCCACCCGCTCGCGGTGGGACTCGACCAGGCGGGCCTTCATGTAGGGGACGGCGGCGACGGCCCCGCCGTGCTCCTCGACCACCGCCATCTCGGCCCGGGAGCCCTCGATCAGCTCCTCGACCAGGCCGTCCATCACCACTGAGCCCTCGAAGATGTCGGGGTACTCGAGCAGGTCGGTCTCGTTGGCCAGGACCTGCTGGATGCGCAGGCTCCACTGCTGGTCCCAGGGGCGGGGGAGGCCCATCGCCTCGTTCCAAGCCGGCAGCTGCAGCGCCCGGGCGCGGGCGTCGCGACTCAGCGTCACCGCCAGCGCCTCGAGCACGATGCGCTGGATGTTGTTCTCCGGCTGGGCCTCGGTCAGGCCAAGGCTATTGACCTGAACGCCGTAGCGGAAGCGCAGCATCTTCTCGTCGGTGACGCCGTAGCGCTCGCGGCCGATCTCGTTCCAAAGCCGACCCATCGCCCGCAGCTTGCCGATCTCCTCGATCAGCCTGATCCCGGCATTGACGAAGAATGAGATGCGGCCGAAGACCTTGGGGAAGTCCTCGTCGGCGACCTGGCCGCGTGCCTTGACCTCGTCGAGCACGGCGATCCCGGTGCAGAGCGCGTAGGCGATCTCCTGCACCGGCGTCGCCCCGGCCTCCTGCAGGTGGTAGCTGCAGATGTTGGTCGGGTTCCAGCTCGGCACCTCGTTGACGGTGAAGGCGACCATGTCGGCGATCAGCCGCATCGAGGGCTCGGGCGGGAAGGCGTAGGTGCCCCGCGAGAGGTACTCCTTGATGATGTCGTTCTGGGTCGTGCCCTTCAGCGCCGAGCGCTCGACCCCGTTCTCCTCGGCGACGGTGATGTAGAGGCCAAGCAGCCAGGCCGCGGTCGCGTTGATCGTCATCGAGGTGTTCATCTCATCCAGCGGGATGCCGTCGAAGAGCTGGTGCATGTCGCCCTTGTGGGCGATCGAGACGCCGACCTTGCCGACCTCGCCGCGGGCGAGGACGTGATCGGGGTCATAGCCGGTCTGCGTCGGCAGGTCGAAGGCCACCGAGAGTCCGGTCTGCCCCTTGGCCAGGTTGCCCCGGTAGAGCTCGTTGGAACGCTTGGCATCGGAATGCCCGGCGTAGGTGCGCATCACCCAGGGGCGGTCGCGCTCGGGAAGACGGTGCTCGCTCACATCGCCAATCTTATTTGGACACGGCCGAAATACGCCGTTCACCGGCTCTTGGGCCGCATCGTTCCGCTCAGGCTGTGTTTAGGCTGCGCATGAGCGTGGAGCGAAGGAACGTGCATATCTGGTTCTTCGTGACTGAGCGAAGCGCGAAATTTATGACTATGAGAGTGCTTCGCACAGCCATTTTTGCCCTGCTGGTTGCCGGAATGCTGGCCTTCGCCTCGGGCGCCGGGGCGGCGCTGATCGGCGTTTACCGCAACAGCATGGAAAACAAGGGCCAGCTAGCCCAGATCCTCAAGCTCTCCGGCGAGCGCTGCGCCCGCGGCGGCAGCGAAGGTGCCTTCACGATCACGATCGGCAAAGCGACCAAGGAGTGCTCCTACCGCACCCCCGTGCTCGGTCGCGACCTCGAGATCGGCGCGACGATGCGCCTGCTCAGCAAGCCCCAGGTGCCGAAGTCGGTGCAGCGCTCGGCCTACCTGGCGCTCGACTTGCGCGCGGGTGGCGGCGCCCGTTACCAGCTCGCCGTCTACCCGTTGCAGGACAAGGCGCAGATTCGCAAGGTGCGCACCGATGGCACGATCGAATACCTCGACATCGAGAAGCAAGTGGCGGGTATCGGCGGCGCCGAAAAACCGAACCAGCTGCGCCTGAGTGCCTTCAACATCACCAGCGGTGAAGAAAAGGGGAGCTGCCAGCTGCTCGCCTACGTCGGTGGGCAGCTCGTCGCCGAAGCCAACGACCCAGGCGCCGGCGAACTGAGCGGACGGGCCTCCGGCTTCTCGCTCGGCTCGGCCAAGGTCGCAAAAGGGGCGGGGGCGACGGTCGACGACGTGGTCGTTCGCATCCCCAGCCCGTACTAATAGGGATTGGCGAAACCCCCGCGCACGTTTGGCGGCGGCGGACGCTGCGCGGTACGGCGTCCTCAGTCGGCCGAATAGCGCTGCTATTCGGCCTCCCTGCGTCCTTGTACCGCTTGATCCGGCGCTCGCCAGCCCGCACACGCAGGTTTCGCCAATCCCTACTAGGCCCTCAGCACCCAGTCCGCGGCACGGTAGACGTGCTCGACCGCGCCGCGCCGGGGTAGCGTCTCGATCAGCTCGATGCAGCCGAGTTTCTTCAGCACGCGCACGTGGTAGGCGACGCTGCGCAGGTCGAGTTTCATCTCCGCGGCAATCTGCTTCGGGCTCTTCGGTCCTTCGGCAAGCAGCTCGAGGGCACGCGCGCGGACATCGTTGGAGAGCGCTTTCGCTAAGCGCGGGTCGAGCGAGTGAAGATGCGATGCCATCGCGATCCAGCCTCCCGAGTGGTTTGCGATGTTCAGGATTCAGCATAACTATTTTGAGTAGTTAAGTGAACTTATAGTTAGACAGACGTACGACGCCGGTCGGAAAAGTCGCGGCTGAGGGGAACTTCCGCATAATGCCTGGCGGTGATGTCGACCACGACGGTGGAGAAGCCGCGCAGCGGGGGGCCCGGCTCGGATCTGGGTGGTGAGTGGCGCGTGATCGTCCGCAACGACAACCACAACACCTTCGATCACGTTGCCCAGACCCTGGCCCGGGTGCTGCCGGGAGTCTCGTTGGAGCGCGGCCACCAGCTCGCCGACAGCATCCACAACAGCGGCCAGGCGATCGTCTGGTCGGGCCCGCGCGAGCTCGCCGAGCACTACTGGGAGCAGCTCGAGACGGCCGGCCTGACGATGGCGCCGCTCGAGCGTGGGTGAAGGTCGTCCGGCCCTGGGACGCGTCGCGCTCCTCCTTACCTGCGCCGCCGGGCTGATCGCGGTCCTGGCCGGTTCCGCAGCGGCCGATCCGGCGCTGCCACCCGGTTTCCAGGACGAAGTCGTCTTCTCCGGCCTTGAACAGCCGACCAATTTCCGCTTCGCTCCCGACGGCAGGGTCTTTGTCGCCGAGAAGCCGGGAAAGATCCTCGTCTTCAAAAACCTGGAAGACACCAAACCCAAAGTCTTCGCTGACCTGCGCGGTGACGTCTACGACAACGGTGATCGCGGTCTGCTGGGGCTCGCTCTAGACCCAAAATTCGACAAAGGTCGACCCTACGTCTACGCGCTCTACACCTGGGATCACGTGCTCGGCAAAAGCTGGGATCCGACCAAACCCGAATACGGCACCCCGGGGGTCAGTGGCGATCCCGGTTGTCCAAGCCAGAACAGCAGCGCCTCTTGCCTGGTCAGCGGCCGCTTGGTCCGCCTCACCGAAAGCTCCGTCAACCCCAACCACGCGGTTGAAGAAGGCGGCCTTCCGAAGGAGGACGAACTGCTTGGGGGCTGGTGCCAGCAATTCGGCTCGCACTCGATCGGCGAGCTCCAGTTTGGCCCTGAAGGGGCGCTGTACGTCAGCGGTGGCGACGGTGCTTCCTATGAATCGATCCCCGACTACGGGCAGTTGGGCACACCGCCCAATCCCTGCGGCGACCCGCCGACACCGCCAGGGGTTGCCCCGACGACCCCAACGGAGAAGGAAGAAGCGCAGGGAGGGGCGCTGCGCTCACAGAACCTGAAACTCCTCAACGGCGCGATCCTGCGGATCAATCCCGACAGCGGCGCTGCCTTTCCCGGTAACCCGCTGGCAATGAGCGCCGATGAAAACACCCAACGGACGATCGCCAAGGGCTTTCGCAATCCCTTTCGCTTCACCCTCGATCCGCAGTCCGGACAGATCTACACCGGCAACGTCGGCTCTTCCGAGATCGAGGAGATCGATCATTTCCCGGCGCCGCCGAGCACGCTCTTCAACTCGGGTTGGCCCTGCTTCGAGGGGCTCGAACGCCAGTTCCAGTTCAAGGAATTGGGCCTCAACGCCTGCAATGCGCTCTACGCGGGTGAACCGACCTCAACCTCGCTGCCCTTCTTCAGCTATAGCCACGCCCAGTCGGTGGTCCCGGAAGACGAATGCCCGTTTGAATCGGGCTCGGCGATCAGCGGCATCTCGTTCTACGAGGGCAACCAGCTGCCGCCCAAATACAAAGGAGCGCTCTTCTTTGCCGACGCTGTCCGCGGCTGTATCTGGGTGATGCTGGCTGGCGAAAACGGCGAGCCCGATCCGTCGACCACCACCCGCTTCCTACGCGAGGGCAAGGTCTACCCCGGCGTGAAGATTGCCGAAGGTCCGGACGGCTACCTCTACTACGCCGACCTCTTCAGTGAAGAAGGCCTGGGCGACGGCGCGATCCACCGCATCGCTTACCGCCCGAAAGCGCCCATCGTCGACCTGGAAGCCGACCCGCCCTATGGTCACTACGACTCCGGTGGCGACTTCGAAACCACCCTCGACGCGAGCGCCTCGACCGATCCTGAGGGTCATCCCCTGACCTACGAATGGGACCTCGACGAAGACGGCGCCTACGAGACCAGCGGGAGTGCCAAGACCAAGACCGTCGCCTACAGCGAAGCTGAACAGTCAGACCGGGAAGCCAACGGCGAAAGCCCGAACCGCGAAGTATCGG
The DNA here is from genome assembly GCA_036271315.1 of Solirubrobacterales bacterium. Taxonomy (GTDB): domain Bacteria; phylum Actinomycetota; class Thermoleophilia; order Solirubrobacterales; family 70-9; genus VRUE01. Next base: position 25,999 of record DATBAV010000025.1, read on the forward strand.
TGCGCGTCAAAGACGACGAAGGCTTCACCAGCGTCGCCCGGATCATCGTCTATCCGGGCGACGAGCCGCCGGCGGTGACGATCACGGAACCGTCCGCCTCCTACGAATGGAAAGTCGGCGACAAAATCAGCCTCTACGCGGAAGCGAGCGAATCCAGCGGAGCCCCGATCACCTCGCCGCGGCCCTACTACTGGATCACGCGCTTGGCGCACTGCCCCGATCCGACGCATCCGGAAGCCTGTCACGTCCATCCGCTGCAGACCTTCGCCGGGATCCGAGCGCCGGAACTCGTTGCGCCGCAGCACGACTATCCCTCCTACATTGAAGTGATCCTCCGTGTCTCCGACGGGCGCGGGCTCTCGGGGGTCGCCACCCTCAACCTCGATCCGCGCACAGTTGACCTCTCGCTGGCTTCGGATCCACCCCGCATCGAACTGCTGGCCGGATCGACGAAAGCCGTGTCGCCCTTCACGGTGCCCGAGATCGACGGTTCCGAAATCCTGCTCTCGGCGCCCGCGACGGCTACGGTCGCCGGCCGAACCTATGCCTTCAGCGGCTGGTCGGACGGTGGCTCCCGGTCCCACCCAATTCCGGTTGGCGCGGCCCACCAGACCGCGTTCACCGCCTCCTACACCGAGGTCCCGACGGGGGGAGGCACGGGGGCCAACAACGGCGGCGGCGGGAGTGGAGGAGGGGGTGGCGGCGAAGCCCACGCACCGGCAACCTTGCTGAAGAAGCATCCGCCGAAGAAAACCCGCAGCGCGGTCGCCCACTTCGAATTCGGCTCACTGCCGGGTGGGGCCGACTTCCTCTGTCGGCTCGACAGCAAGCCGCCCGCCGATTGCAGCTCGCCCAAGAGCTACCGGAAACTGAAATCGGGCAAGCACAGCTTCGAAGTCCGCGCCGTGGCCGGCGCCCTCGAGGACGCGACGCCGGCAAAGTTCAGCTGGAAGGTGCTGCCGAAGAGGAAGCGTTAGCTATTCGGCGGCGAGCAGGGTGTGCCAGCTGGGCAGCAGCGGCAGGTCGTAGAGGTCGATGCAGGAGGCGCGCGCCTTCTCGATTTCCTCCGAGAACCAGTAGCGCTCGAAGTCCGAGCGGCTCTCCCAGAGCGAGGACTGGCGGAAGGAGAGCGGGTCGTCGACCGCCCGCGTCAACGACCAGCTCTTGGCGCCGTAGGCGGGCATCCGCGCCGCTGCCGGCTCCCAGAGGTCGAGCCAGCGGTCCGCCCGGAAGGGGGCGATGTGCCAGTCCAGCACGCAAATCTCGCTCATCAGGCGCCCACCTCCGCCCGGATCGCGCCCGGGCCGTCCTCGTTCTTGCCTTCGCCCTCGGATTCGGCGCCGACCAGGACCGTGATCTTGCCGAGGTGCTTGTTTTCATGGAGCAGTTGGTGCGCCTCGGGGACACCGTCGAAACCCATCGTCTTCCACAGCACTGGCCGGATCTTTCCCTCCATCATCAGCTGGTTCGCCCGCATGCACTCGTAGGCGTTGAAGGCGTGCGAGCCGATGATCTGCTTTTGGCGCATCCACAGGTAGCGCACGTCGAAGTCGAGCTGGAAGCCCGAGGTGGCGCCGCAGATGACGACTTTGCCGAACGGCTTGACGACGAAGACCGAGGTTGGGAAGGTCGCCTGACCGACGTGCTCGAAGACGATGTCGGGGGCATCGCCGAGGATTTCTTTGACTCGCTTGGCGAAGCCGCGCGAGGCCTTGAAGCGCTCCTTGTCGGCCGTCTTGTCAGCAAGGTTCTCCGGCGTCCTCATCATCTCGCCGAACTCCTTGCGGTTGATGTAGTCGACGGCGCCGAGTTGCTTGATCAGCTCGCCCTTCTCGTCGGAGGAGACGACGCCGACTGCGTTGGCCCCGGTGGCCTTGCAGAGCTGTACGGCGAAGACGCCGAGGCCACCGGCCGCGCCCCAGATCAGGACGTTGTGACCGGGCTGCAGCTTGCACTGGTCGATCAGCATCCGGTAGGCGGTGAAGTAGGTGAGGCCGTAGGCCGAGGAGTCGGCCCAGGAGAGGTTCTGGGGGCGGGGGATCAGCTGCTGAGCCTGCACCTTGGTGAACTGGGCGAAGGAGCCCCAAGTGGTCTCGTAGCCCCAGATCCGCTGGCTGGGCGCAGCGAGCGGATCGAGCCCGTGCACCTCGACGTCCTCGTAGGAGGCCTGGTTGCAGTGGACGATGACCTCGTCGCCGGGCTTCCAGCGGGTGACGCCCTCGCCGACCTTCCAGACGATTCCCGAGGCATCGGAGCCGCCGATGTGGTGGCCGTACTCGGGGTGGTCGCCGTAGCCGAAGACCGAGACCGGCTTGCCCAGCGCCGCCCAGACGTTGTTGAAGTTGACCCCGGCGGCCATCACCCGCACGATCACCTCGAAGGCGCCGGGCTCCGGTACCTCGATTTGCTCGAGCTGGAAGGCGTCGGTGGGCTCGCCCTCGCGCTCCTGGCGGATCACCCAGGCGGCCATCGTCTCGGGCAGGGTGCCGGGCTCGACGTCTAGCTTCGCGACTGTGCTCGTGTCAACGGCCAACTGTGATCCTCCGCGGTCGGTTGGTGGGCAGGCGGGGCGAATCCTACCCAAGGCCACCTGACGCGGCACATGCCTGCGTCCTCCCTCGCTTGTGTGCAGAGCACACAGCGCTCGGTGCGTCCTTGACCTGCTTGGTCAGGCGGCCTTGGACTCGTCGGATTCGTTTACCTCAGCGAGGATTGGGCGCACGGCGCGGTCGACCCGATGCGGCTCCTCCAGCTCCTTGCCGGAGGCGGCGCCCATCTCCTCGATGCGGCGCAGCTGCGGCATGATCCGACTCTCCAGCGAGCCGACTGCGTCGTCGAAGGATTTGGTCGCCGAGTTGAGCTGGCGCCCGGCCTTGGCGAAGTGTTCGAGGAAGGCGCCCATGCGGCTGTGCAGCTCGCGCGAGGCGGAGGCGATCTCCTGGGCCTGCTCGGCGATTTGCTCCTGACGCCAGCCGAGCTCGACCGTGCGCAGCAGGCCGACCAGCGTGGTCGGCGTCGCGATCAGGATCTTCTGCTCGAGCGCGTAGTCGTACAGCGACGGCTCGGCCTCGAAGGCGGCGTGCAGGGCGGCCTCGGAGGGCATGAAGCAGACGACGAAGTCGGGGGTCTCGCCGCTGTCGAACTGGTCTTGATAGCGCTTCGAGGCGAGTTTGGTGATGTGGTCGCGGACCTGGCGGGCGTGGCGGATCAGCTCGCCCTTGCGGCTGGCGTCGTCCTCGGCCTCGAGCACCTCGAGGTAGGCGTCGAGCGGCACCTTGGAGTCGATCACGACGCGGCGGCCGGCCGGCAGCATCACGACGGCATCGGGCCGCAGGATTCCCTCGCCGTCGTTGAAGGTCTGCTGCAGCTCGAAGTCGACGTGCTCGGTCATGCCGGCAATCTCGACGCAGCGCTTCAGCTGCACCTCGCCCCACTGGCCGCGGGTCTGCGGCTGGCGCAGCGCCTTGACCAGGGTCCCCGTCTGGGTGCCGAGGTCGCCGAGCCCGATCTTCATCTCGTCGAGCAGCGTCCGCACGGCGCCGTCGGCGCTGCGGCGGTCGCGGCTCATAGTCGAGACCTCTTTTTCGATCCGCTCGAGGTTTTTGCCGATCGGCTCGGTCAGCCGCCGGAACTCGGCCTCGCGCTTCTGCAGCGCCGCCTCGGCCGCTTGCGTGTCGAGCTTGCGCGACTCCTCGTTGACCCGCAGCAGGTCGGCGACGGCCTTCGAGGTCGCCTCCTGGATCGCCGGGCCGTGGTCCAGCGGCGCCTGCTCTTCTGGCCGGCGGGCGACGACGTAGACGAGCGCCGCGGCGAGCGCGAGCACGGCGATTGCGAGGACGACGGTCACCTCACCGATGTTGACGAGCGGGGCAGACGTAGCGCCGCCGCCTCGAGGCCGCTATTTACGGCAGCAGCAGATCGTTCTCGGAGGAGCTGCGGTACGGGCCGACGGTGAAGCGGACCGGTTTGGCGCTGGGGATGTCGGCGGCGCTGACCTCGTAGACGCCGGTTGGCAGCGCCGTGAGCATGGAGTTGTTGCCATTGGCGACGAGTGCCCCTGACTTGGCGTCTTTCGGCCCGCGGACTTCGAGTTTGGAGTTGAAGTCGGTCAGGTTGGCGGTGACGAAGACGACGTCGACCGGCGCCTTCGACTCCACCTGGGGCTGGGAGGCGTGCTGGTTCTGCGGGATCTGCTGGCTCGGTTCCGGGCCGATCGCGATTCGCGGCGGCTGCACGGTGATCGCCTTTGGCGTCACCGTGACGCTGACCCGGGTCGGCGGCTGCGGCCGCGGTTCGTTCGGATGGGTCTCCGAGCCGCAACCGGCCGCGAGCAGTCCCAGCGCGACGACGACGCAGCCTGCGGCGAAGGCTCTGCCTCTCCCACTTCCCATCGGGGCGGAATCTAGCCGAAGGGCAAGTCGACTACGCGAGCCGTAACGCCATCTTCACCTACGAGTAGCTCGGCGCCGGGCTCTGCCTCGCGCCGCACGATCGCCAACCCGATCGGTCCGTGGGCGGGGGAGACGCAGCTGCTGCCGAGCTTGCCGACCTCCTTGTCGCCAAGCGAGAGCGCCGCTCCAGGCTCGGCGGGGCCGCTGAGCCGGAGCCCGCGCAGGTGCCGATTTGGCTTGCCCTTGTAGTGGAGGCGGGCGACTGTCTCCTGGCCGATGTAACAGCCCTTCTCGAAGTTGACCGCGGCGGCGACGATGCCGGCCTCGGCGGGCATGGTGGCCGTGTCCATCTCGCTGCCAAAGCGGGGAAAGCCGCTCTCGATCCGGACGATCTCGGCCGCGACGGGGTCGACGGCCGGCGCGCCGGCCGCGGCCAGGGCGACGATCAGCCGCTCGCGGTCCGCGGCATGCGGGATCAGGTCGATGCCCAGGGCTGTGCCGACCGCAGGGCACTCGATCCCATCGACCGCGATCTCTTCATGGCAGTACGCGGGCAGGGGGGAGGAGCCGGCCAACTCGGCGCTGCGCGGCCCGATCAGCGAGACGATCGCCCGCTCGGCGCTCGCGTCGACGACATCCGCATCGCGCCCGATCTTGTACATCTCGAGATGCCGCCGAGCAGCCGCCAGCGCCTCTGGCTCGGTGTCGATCCAAATCTTCTCCCCGCTCACCGCCAGCACCCGCATGTCGGCCTGCATGTGCCCCTTGCGATCGAGCAGCGCCGCGTAGCAGCCTTTACCAGGGGTCAGCGCCTCGATGTCGTTGGTCAGCTGCCCCTGCAGGTACTCGGCAGCTTCCGACCCCGTCACCAACAGCTTCCCCCGATCCGAGCGATCGACCACCCCGCACTCTTCGCGCAGCTGCCTGTACTGGGCATCGATCTCAACCGCAACAGCTTCAGCCATATGCCAATTCTAGGAAGCGGTTGAGATGGGCAGTGGGGATGACTCCGGCCGAGCCTCCCCGCTGTTGCTCGGGGCGGAGTCATCCCCACTGCCTTTGCCACTTGTTTTTTAGATGTGTCAAACTCTTTTAGACGTGCCTAAAACATCAGAGGCAATCGAGGATTACGCCAAGGCGATCTACGCCCTCTCCCAGCAACGCCGCGGCCCGGTCCTGAACGGCGAGGTCGCCCAGCGCCTGAGCGTGACCCCGGCCACCGCGACCTCGATGCTGAAGAAGCTCGGCGAGATGGGTCTGGTCGATTACCTGCCCTACAAGGGCGTGACCCTGACCCCGGCGGGGGAGAAGGTCGCGCTCGAGGTGATCCGCCACCACCGGCTGATCGAGGCCTACCTCTCCGAGGCGCTCGGCATGCCCGAGGACCGCGTGCACGAGGAGGCCGAGGTGCTCGAGCACTACATCTCCGAGGAGCTCGAGCTGCTGATCGCGGCCAAGCTCGGCGAGCCGAGCCACGACCCGCACGGCACGCCGATCCCCGGTCCTGACCTGAGTCTGCCAGGGGACGCGTGAACCGGAACGGGATCGAGGACGTCCTTCCCGGCGAGGCCGCGGTGGCCCGCGCTGCCCGCCGCTCGCTCGACGGCCAGGCCCGTGGCTTCTCGCGCTTCTGGCCCTTCCTCGGCCCCGCCTTCATCGCCGCCGTCGCCTACATCGATCCCGGCAACTTCGCCACCAACATCGCCGGCGGCGCCAAGTTCGGCTACCTGCTGCTCTGGGTCGTCCTCGGGGCGAACCTGATCGCGATGGTCGTTCAGACCCAGTCGGCCAAGCTCGGGATCGCGACCGGCAAGAACCTCGCCGAGCTCTGCCGCGAGCGCTTCTCCCGCCGCACCTCGTTCGGCCTCTGGCTGCAGGCTGAGCTGGTGGCGATGGCCTGCGACATCGCCGAGGTCGTCGGCGCCGCGCTCGGGCTCAACCTGCTCTTCGGGATCCCGCTCTTCCCCGCCGGCGTGATTGCCGGCGCCGGCGCCTTCGCGATCCTCGCCCTGCAGCAGAAGGGCTTCCGCCGGCTCGAGGCCGGGATCACGGTCCTGGTCGGCGTCGTCGTCGCCTCCTTTGCCTTCGAGCTCTTCGACGCCAGCCCCGACGCCAGCGAAATCGGCCGCCACCTGATCGTGCCGGGCTTTGCCGGCACCGAGAGCATCCTGCTCGCCACCGGGATCATCGGCGCGACGGTGATGCCGCACGTGATCTACCTGCACTCGGCGCTGACGCAGAAGCGGATCGTCGGTCACGACGACAGGGAGCGGCGCAAGATCCTCGGTTTCGAGCGGGTCGACGTCGTAATCGCGCTCTCGCTCGCCGGCGTCGTCAACCTCTCGATGATGATCGTCGCCGCCGCGCTATTCCACGGCAGCGGCCTGACCGGCGTCGACTCGATCGACGGCGCCTTCGAAGGCTTCAAGACCCTCGTCTCCGACCGCGCCGCGACCGTCTTCGGCATCGCCCTGCTCGCTTCCGGCTTTGCCTCCTCTTCAGTCGGCACGATGGCCGGCCAGGTGGTGATGCAGGGGTTCCTGCGCCGCCGCATCCCGATCTTCGTTCGCCGTGCGATCACCCTGGCGCCGGCCCTGATCGTGCTCGCCATTGGCACCGACCCGACCGACGCCCTGGTCGCCAGCCAGGTCGTCCTCTCCTTCGGCATCCCCTTCGCCCTGGTGCCGCTGCTGATGCTGACCTCGAACAGGAAGGTGATGGGGGCGCTGGTCAATCCGCGCTGGCTGACCGGCGTCGCGGGCGTGCTCGCCGCGATGATCATCGCCCTGAACGTCTTCCTGCTGCAGCAGGTGTTCTTCGGCTAGGGCGGCAGGGCGGCCGGGACCCATCCGGCGGGGCTCCGCTGGCGCTCCGCGAGTTCCCGCCGGACGGGTCCCGGCCGCCCTCCTGCGATCAGCCTTCGAGGAGCTTTACGGCCAGCTCGGGGAGTTCTCGGGCCATGCGGGAGCGGGGGACTACTAGGTCGACGCCGGCCGCTTCGGCGCGTTGCTTGGTCTCGACGTCGACATGCGAGTAGTAGCCGAGGACCGGGATACCGGGGCCGACGAGCGCGGTGGCGTCCTCGGCGTCGAGGTCGGCGACGATCAGCTCGGCGCCCTCGAGTGGAGCGGCGGCCAAGCCCGGCGCCATCGTTACGTCGTGGCCCGCCGCCCGCAGCATTGCCTCGACCTTGCTGCCGAGCAGGAGGTCGGAGGAGATCGCGAGGACGCGGGCCACTAGATCGAGCGGCGTTCGCGGAACTCCTCGCGAACGCTCTCGGGCCGGCCCCACATCTGCACGACCTCGGACCGACCCTCGCGCACCTCGCGCAGCTGCATCTCGCCGCCGATGCCTTCGGCGTCGAGCTTTGCCAGCACGCCCTTGACCGTCTCGGCGGCGGCGGCGTGGCCGAAGCTGTGGGCGACGATCAGGCGCCAGTCCCAATCGGCCTTCGAGTAGGGCCGGGCGTTGACCTGGCTCAGCGCCACCGCGCAGTCGACGTAACGACTCTCGTCGGCGATGCGCAAGTCGAGCTCGAGGTCGGTCCAGTCGGGCGGCATCGCGTCGAGCACCTGCTGGAAGTCCGCTGCCAGGCTCACGGCTGCAAGCCTAGCTCGAACGCCGCCCCCACATCGAGGGGTCGTTCGAGCAGGCCATGTTCGAGGTCCCAACTCGCCCAGGCTTTGAGGACTGCAGGGTCGAATGGCTTCGGGTCCAGGTCGGGGAGCAGCGCCTCGAGCTGCGCCTGCTGTTCACCACGCTCGAGGCTGGGCACTTCGGCAAGCAGGTCGTCGAGGGCTCGCTTGGGGTCGTGGACGGTCAGCTCGTAGCCCCGCGTCGTCGCTGCCAGTACCGATTCGACCAACTTGGGATCGTGCTCGACGGTTTGTCGTGAGGCGACGAGCACGAGCTCCGGGTAGGGCGGCGCGCCGTAGCGATCGACCTTGAAGATCCGGATCGGCACTCCCTGCCGGCGAAGGGCGACGCCCTCGGCATTCCAAAAGCCGGTCGCGGCGTCGACCTTGCCGGCGGCGAGGGCGGATATCGCGTTGAAGCCGATCGTCACCCGCTTGACCTTGGCCGGGTCGCCGCCATCGGCACTCACCTCGGAGTCGACCACGGCTTCGTCCGAGGGCAGGCCGGTGACGCCGACGGTGCGGCCTTCGAGGTCCTTGGGCCGGGCGATGCCGCGGCCGCCGTGGGCGATCACCGCGGCCAGCGGCCGCTGCACGAGCGGCATCGTTCCGACCAGGTCGATGCCGCGCTCGCGGGCGATGCCGAGGTCGTGGATGTCGAGGATTGCGAAGTCGACGCGACCGGCGGCGAGCAGCTTCGGGGCGTCGGTGGATTCGCCCGGCTGGCGAATCGTCAGGTCGACGCCTTCGTCACGGTAGAAGCCTTCGTGCTGCGCCGCGTAGATGCCGGAGTGGACCGCGTTCGGCGTGAAGTCGAGCACCAAGCTCGCGCCGCTAGGCGCGCCCGGTTCAGCGCCGCTCCCGCCGCAGCCGGCGAAGCCGGCAAGCAGAGAGGCGGCCGCCAGCAGCGCGGCAACCAACTTCATAGAGCCCGGGAACCTAATTCATTCGAGCAATATGAGTACACTGGCGCCGCCCCAGTCGAATCAGGGATCTAGGAGGAGAGAGAGTGCAGGAACGAGGACTACCGGCATACCTTGCTGAGCTAATAGGCACCTTCCTGTTGGTTTTCTTCATCACCAGCGTCGTGGTGCTTTTCGTCTCGACCGGCGAACAGGCCCAGTTTGGGTCGGACTTCGCGGTCATCGGCCTCGTCCATGCCTTCCTGCTCTTTGGCTTGATCGTCATGTTCGGCGTGGTCAGCGGTGGGCACTTCAACCCCGCGGTGACGCTGGCTGCCTGGGCGATCAGGCGGATATCGACACTGGACGGGATCATCTACATCCTGGCCCAGCTCTCGGGCGGTGTGCTCGGCGCGCTGCTCTGCAAGGGGCTGCTGCTCGACGAGGGACGCGCAACTCATTACGGCGCCGCCTCGGTCAGCGAACTCCTCGGCAACAACTTCCGGGGCTCGATCGTCGAGGCGGTCGGCACCTTCTGCCTCGTGCTGGTGATCCTCGCCTCGGTCTACTCGCGCAAGAGCTTCAAGGAGTGGGCGCCGCTGGCGATCGGCACCACGCTGGGCTTCATCGTCATGGTCGGCGGCCCGCTGACCGGCGGCTCCTTCAATCCCGCCCGCTGGTTCGGCCCGGCGCTGGTCGGCAACGAATGGGGCGGGGTCTGGCCCTACCTGGTCGGCCCGATCGTCGGCTCGTTGCTCGCCGCCGCGGTCTTCCGCTTCGTGCTCGAGAAGGGCGGCCTGCCGCCGACCGAGCCGGCTGAGCCGGTGCGCCCCCCGGCGCCGAAGTACTCTGAGGGCGCGCGCTAGGAAAGCGGGGCCTTCGGGCCCCGATTCGACTGACTTGAGACCGGGCCGGCAATGCCGGCCCGGTCCTTTCTTGCAGTAGCTTGAGCAGGGTGCGCCGGGTCACCTTCTCGCGGAACTACACGCTCTCGCTCTCGCGGACCTGCCAGTGCTACTGCAAGTACTGCGCTTTTGCCACGCACCAGGCGCATGTCCGCTCGCCTGAAGAGGTCGAAGGGTTGCTCGACGAGGCGCTTAAGCGCAACGCCAAGGAGCTGCTGGTGCTCACGGGGGAGCGGCCTGAGGTCAACCCCGTCGTCGCGGCCAGGCTGGCTGAGTGGGGGCACGAGGACTTCACTTCGTATGTCGTCTGGAGCTGCGAGCGGGCGCTGGAGCGGGGGATGCTGCCGCACACGAACATCGGGGTGCTCGAGCACGATGATCTGGCTCGACTGCGAGAGGTAACCGCCTCCCAGGGCCTGATGCTGGAGTCGGTCTCAGAGCGGCTGATGGAGACCGTTCACGCGGGATCTCCGACCAAGCATCCGGCGCGGCGGCTGGCGACCATCGAGGCTGCGGGGGAGCTGAAGATTCCGTTTACGAGCGGGATCCTGGTTGGCATTGGCGAGACTCAGCAGGAGCAGGTCGAATCGTTGGAAGCGCTGGCTGAGCTGCATGAGAACTACGGGCACATTCAGGAGATCATTCTCCAGAACTTCGTGCCGCATCCGAAGTACTACGGGCAGGAAGTGGCGGACATTGCTGATCGGGCTTCGCTTGAGCGATGGGGCGCCGGGGACTCCTCCGCTGGAGACCGTCCGGCCGGCACGCAGCTTGGGTCCGCGGTCGTATCGCTCCCAAAGTCTCCAGCGGAGGAGCCCCCGGCGCCTCTGCCCAGGGATGCCGGATCGAGTGAGCTTCCAGTTCCAGACTGGGCCAGTCCTGTCTCGGTCGACGACATCAAGCGCCTGATCTCCGAGTGCCGACGTTTGATGCCGGATGTCGGTATTCAAGTCCCGCCGAACTTGTCAGACGCTTGGGATGAGCTGGTCGAGGCGGGTGCCACGGACCTTGGTGGGCTCTCCGCCAACGGCGACCATATTTCGCCCGAGCATGCGTTTCCCAGCCCGCATCAGGTGCGCAAGGAGCTGGCGCCGAAGGGGTATGCGCTGACGGAGCGGCTCTGCGTGTACCCGCAGTACATGGACCCCGAGTGGATGGAGCAAGGGGTTCTCGATGTGATCAAGCTGAAGTACTGGAGCTTCATTCCCCGCAGCGGGTCCGGACGTCGGCGGGACGAGACGATCGATGAGGGTCTGGCTCCAAAGGCGATCGAGAAGGGGCGCGAGGGCCAGGAGCTTTCGGAGGACGAGTTGACGGCTCTCTTTGCCGAGACGCGGCCTGAGGTGATTGAGGAGATGCGGGTTGCGGCGGATGAGCTTCGGCAGGAGCTGGCGGGGGACCGGGTCACGTTTGTCGTCAATCGGAACATCAACTTCACCAACATCTGCGTCGTTGGCTGTGCTTTCTGCGGGTTTGGGCAGGGGAAGCGTTCGCCGGATGCTTATGAGGTCTCGGAGGAGGACTTTGCCGCGCGGGTGCGCGAAGCGGTGGAGTTCGGGGCAACCGAGCTCTGCATGCAGGGGGGGATCCATCCCGACCTGACGCTCGAGGAGTACGGCAAGTGGCTGCGGCTGGCCAAGGACGTGGCGCCGCAGCTGCACCTGCACGCCTACTCGCCGATGGAGGTCCACTACATGTGCGAGCGCTCGGGCAAGGGGCCGGACGAGGTCTTCGAGTACCTGATCGAGTGCGGGCTGGGATCGACGCCGGGGACCGCGGCGGAGGTGCTCGACGACGGGGTGCGGCAGCGGATCTCGCCCAACAAGCTGCCGGCGCAGCGCTGGGTCGAGATCATCGAGGCCTCGCACCGCGCCGGCCTGCGCTCGACCTCGACCGTGATGTTCGGCCACATCGAGGAGCCTCACGAGCTCGCCGAGCACATGCGGGTGGTACGCGAGCTCCAGGAGCGCACGGGCGGGTTCACCGAGTTCGTGCCGCTCTCGTTCATCCCGTTCCAGACGCTGCTCGGCCGCGCCCACGGTGTGGAGGAGATCTCACGCGAGGAGAACCTCAAGCACACCGCGGCCTTCCGCCTGGCGCTGGGCCACACGGTGACCAACCTCCAGGCCTCGTGGGTGAAGATGGGCCTCGACGCCGCCACCGAGGCGCTGCGCTGGGGGGTCAACGACCTCGGCGGCACCCTCATGGAGGAGTCGATCAGCCGCATGGCCGGCAGCTACCACGGCGTCCGCCTCGAGCCCCACGAGCTGGTCGCCGCCGCGCACCGCGCCGGGCGACCGGCCGCCGAGCGCACCACGCTCTACGAGATCCGGCGCCGGTTCGATCCAGAGCCGCTGGCCGCCTAGCGTCGTGAGTGGCTGAACCGTGGACGACGCGGGTGACGCGGGTGAGCGGGCGATGAGCGTAGAGCGCCCGCCGTCGCTGTTCGCCGGCGTCGAGCCGCTCGAGGTCTTCGTCGAGCTGCTGGCCGACCTGGACAACGACACCACCTCCACCGAGTTCTATGACCGCATCTGCGAGGCGATCTGCCGGCTGACGACGATGCGCCGCGCCGCCATCTTCATGGCCGACGCGGGCCGGCGCCGCGCCCGGGTCGTCGGGGTGTACGGCACCTCCTTCTCGGAGCTGGCGACGCTGGAGCCCACCCCGACGCTGATCTCCGCGCCGATCGCGCGGCGCGCGCTGATCGAGGACGAGGTGGTCGTCGTGTCGGAGGGCATCGAGAACCAGCTGCCCTCCGAGTACGCGCAGATGTTCGGGATCACCACGCTCGTGTGCACCCCGCTGAGCGCCGCCGGTCGCGCCTACGGTGTCATCTGCGCCGACCGCGGCGGCCGGCGCTTTGAGCTCACCGACGGCGAGCGCCACCTGCTGTGGACGCTGGGCAAGACCGCGGCGCTCGTCGCGACCGCGCGCAACGCCACCCGCCAGCAGGAGCGCAACCGCCGGCTGGGGGAGCGCCTGGAGCTCGCGCGCGAGATCCACGAGCGGGTCATGCAGCGGCTCTTCGGGGTGTCGCTGGCGCTGAGCGCCGAGAAGGAGCTTGATCGCGACGAACGCGACCGCTGCCTGGACGAGATGCAGGAGGCGCTGTCTGATCTGCGCAGCGCGCTGGAGCGCCCGCTGGCCCCGGTCTCCACCGACACCGGGACCACGCTGGCCGCCGAGGTGGCCCGCCTGGTCCAAGCGCCGGGACCGCCGGTCCGGGTGAGCTGGCCCGACGATGTGGAGGTTCCGACCGGGGTGGAGCCGCTGGCTCAGTCGGTGCTCGCCGAGGCGCTGCGCAACGCCGCCAAGCACGCCAGTCCGTCGGTGGTGGAGGTGCTGGTGGCCGGCGAGGAGGACACCTTCAGCCTCGAGGTGCGCAACGACGGGGTCGCGCCCGGAGCGCGCGGCGCCGGGATGGGCCTGCGCCTGGCTGCCTTCGAGGCGCTCCAGCACGGAGGCGTGGTGGACTTCGGCGCGCCCGACGAGGGTCTGTGGCGCGTCCGGCTGGTCATCCCGCTGGCGGAGGCGCGCGTATGAGTGCCGCGCGCCAGCCGCCTCAGGGTCCCCGGCGGGTCGTGGCCGATCGCAAGCTGCGAGTGCTGGTGGTCGACGACCACGACGTGGTCCACTGGGGCTTCCGGGTGCTGCTGGGCGAGCAGCCCTGGGTGGAGCGCTGCCTGGCCGCGCGCACGGGGGCCGAGGCGCTGGCGCTGCTGCCCACGCTACGTCCCGACGTGGCGCTGGTCGATCTGTTTTTGGCCGGCGAGTCGGGCGCTGACGTGTGCGACTCGATCCGCAAGGCCTCGACGGCGACGCGGGTGCTGCTCATCTCCGGCGCCGGGCGGATGTCACCGGCGGCGGCCCGGGCGGCGGGCGCCTCCGGGTTCGTCTCCAAGGACTGGGACGCGCGCGAGGTGGCCCGCGCCGTGAGGATGGTGGGCTGCGGGATGACCGTGTTCGAGCCCACCGCCGAGCAGCCGGCGCCGATGCTCTCCGAGCGCGAGCGCGAGGTGCTGGACCTCATCGCCGCCGGCTCGACCAACCGCGAGATCGCCGAGCAACTGTTCCTCTCCCCGCACACGGTCAAGGAGCACACCAGCGCGGTGTACCGCAAGCTCCAGGCGCGCAACCGCGCCGAGGCGGTCCAGCGCGCCCAGAGGATCGGGTTGTTGAGTTAGCCGACGTCGATGGTGAATCTGCCCTCACAGGGCACATTCACCATCCGAGTGTCGACGTCAGCCAACTGGCTGCCCGTTGGCCACCAGGTCGACGTCGATGTTGCCCCGCGTGGCATTGGAGTACGGGCAGACCTTGTGCGCGGCGGCCACGATCTCCTTGGCCTGCTCGCCGTCGGAGATGTCGGGCAGCGCCACGTCGAGCTTCACCGCGACGGTGTAGCCGCGATCCTCGGTGGTGACGAGGCTGACCGACGAGTCGATGGCGACGTCGCCCAGCTCCACCTTCTCGCGGCGCGACACGGCGCCCAGCGCGCCCTCGAAACAGGCGGCGTAGCCGACGGCGAAGAGCT
>DATBAV010000026.1:0-28891 GCA_036271315.1 Solirubrobacterales bacterium
GAGCCCGTCATCGAGATCGGCGCCGAGCCCGAGCCCGAGCCTGAAGCCGCCACCGAGCCCGAACCCGTCGCCGAGCCCGAGCCAGAGCCCGAAGCCGCCACCGAGCCCGAACCAGTCGCCGAGACGGTGCCCGAGCCGGTCGCTGAGCCCGAACCCGCCCCCGTCCCCGACCCGGTCGCTCAGTCCGCACCGCCCCAACCCGCCGGCGAGAACGCGCTCGTCGCCGCGCTCGACAGCTTGGGCATGGCCCACCACCGCCCCTACTCGCGCGCCTAGCCTCGTCGCGCCGCGCGGGCGGCGTCCCTAGACTCGCCCGCCATGATGCGAGACAAGGCTCCTGAGACCTACGAGGAAAAGCTGGCCCAGCTCGAGGGGCTGCGCGAACACGCCATCCACAACGCCGGCCAGGCCGCGGTCGACAAGCAGCACGACAAGGGCAAGCTCACCGCTCGCGAGCGGATCGCCAAGCTGCTGGACCCCGGCTCCTTCCAGGAGCTCGATGTGTTCGTGCGCCACCGCACGCTGGACTTCGACATGCAGCGCAACCGGCCCTACGGTGACGCCGTGGTCACCGGCCACGGCACCATCGACGGGCGCCGGGTGTGCGTGTTCAGCCAGGACTTCACCGTGTTCGGCGGCTCGCTGGGCGAGGTCATGGCGGAGAAGATGTGCAAGATCATGGACCTGGCGGCCAAGATCGGCTGCCCCGTGATCGGGATCAACGACTCCGGCGGCGCCCGCATCCAGGAGGGCGTGGTCTCGCTGGGCGCCTACGGCGACGTGTTCCTGCGCAACGTCCGCTGCAGCGGCGTCATCCCGCAGATCAGCCTGGTGATGGGGCCCTGCGCCGGCGGCGCCGTCTACTCGCCGGCGATCACCGACTTCGTCTTCATGGTCAAGGAGACCTCGCACATGTTCATCACCGGCCCCGACGTGATCAAGACGGTCACCGGCGAGGAGGTCGGGTTCGAGGAGCTGGGCGGGGCGATGAGCCACAACTCGAAGTCCGGGGTGGCCCATTTCGCCTCCGACGACGAGGAGGCGTGCCTGGAGGATGCCCGCTACCTGCTCAGCTTCCTGCCGCAGAACAACCTGGAGACTCCGCCGCGGGTGATCCCCACCGACGACCCGCTGCGCGAGGACGCGGAGCTGGACTCGATCGTTCCCGACAGCCCCAACAAGCCCTACGACATGCGCGACGTGATCCATCGCATCGTCGACGATGGCGAGTTCTTCGAGGTCCACGAGCACTACGCCCGCAATCTGGTGTGCGGGTTCGCGCGACTCGACGGCCATTCGATCGGCGTGGTCGGCAACCAGCCCTCGCAGCTGGCCGGGGTGCTCGACATCGAGTCCTCGGAGAAGGGCGCACGCTTCATCCGCACCTGCGACGCCTTCAACATCCCCATCCTCACCTTCTGCGACGTTCCGGGCTTCCTGCCCGGCACCACCCAGGAGTGGGGCGGGATCATCCGCCACGGCGCCAAGCTGCTCTACGCCTACGCGGAGGCCACGGTGCCCAAGATCACCATCATCACGCGCAAGGCCTACGGCGGCGCGTACGACGTCATGGGGTCCAAGCACCTGGCGGCCGACTTCAACTTCGCCTGGCCGACGGCCGAGGTGGCGGTGATGGGCCCTGAGGGCGCGGTCAACATCATCCACCGCCGCGACATCGCCTCATCGCCCACGCCGGATTCGCGTCGCCAGAAGCTGATCGACGACTACAAGGCCCACTTCGCCAACCCCTACTCGGCGGCCGAGCGCGGCTACATCGACGACGTGATCGAGCCGCGCGAGACGCGACCAAAGCTGATCAGGGCGCTGCGGATGCTGCAGTCCAAGCGGGTTGAGCAGCCGAAGCGCAAGCACGGGAACATCCCTCTATAGACGGAGGGGCTCGGTCGCGGGTCCTGTCACCGCAGGAACCACCCACCCCCTGCGGTCGCTAAAGCGTCCTCGGGGGCGGGTACCCCCTACGGCGCCACCCGCGAGCGGGCGCTACGTGAATGGCGGGATGCTCCCTATCGCTTCGGAGCTTCCTAGCTTCGCCGCCGACAGGAGAGATGACTGCTCCCGTTTCGCCTGGGGTTCCGGCGTGGGACACCTTGCTGCTGAGCTTTAGTTGTTCAGCCGGGTGGTCGTCGCGGGGGTGGCGTGGTTTGGGGGGTGCCTCGCCGGACCCGGAGGCTGCATAGGGCAAGACTTCAGCCCGAGCATTGCTAGATCCCGGCGCCCGGAGCAGCGCGTAGGGCCGCCGAGGCACCCCCCAAACCACGACAGGACCCCCGCGACGACCGCTCCGTCGAACTAGGGAAGCTGAGCAGCGGCGTCGCGGCGGGAGTGCCAGGTCGCCACCGAGGCTGAGGTCATCTCTTCCCAGGCGGCGTCCTCGCCGAAGTACTGCATGACGACGAAGTAGAGGAGGCCGGGGAGCATCTCTGGTGCGCGGGCGGCGTCGCCGTCCATCAACTTCGCGCACACAAGAGTGTCGATAGCGCCTACCATGAAGGTGGACGTAATAGGAGGTGGAGCTTGGCGAGAGGGAATCTCGCGGCGCGCGCTGTCAAGTGCGCGGGAGAGGCGCTCCATCAGATCGCGCCTTTGGGCGAGCGACCGCTCGCCCGCCGCGTGGACCTCGACGAAAATCGCTTTCGCGATTGCCGGCTGGTTGGCGCAGAACTCGAGCAGCTCGGCCATCGCCGCGCGCAGGCCATCGCGCCAGGTCGGTTGCCGTTTGGCAGCGCCGAGCAGGCGCCGGTAGAGCCACTCGCTGGCATCGCCGTAGGCCTGGGCAAAGCAGTCCTCGCGGTCCTCGAAGTACTTGTAGAAGGTCGCCCGGCTTGCCCGCGCCCGCTCGATCACGTGCTTGACCGCGACCTGCTCGTAGCCGAGCTCGCCGCTGACCAGCAGGATCGCCTCCAGCAGCCGCTCGCGCGGCGCCCGCGCCCGCAGTCCCGGGAAGGGCACTACGGGGGCGATCTCCTCGTCTCTGTCGAGCGCGCTCGGCGTTTCCGACATCGGTCCTACCAGTTTTGCAAACGTTGACCTTTTGTCTAGGTATAGCAGCTTTCAGAAACGGTAATTACGCTAGAGCGACCAGAACGCAATGTTTTCTGTAAAGGAAGAAAGTAGACATCAGATGTATGTTTTGGTACCTTGCCGGAATGGCGGACTCGCGATCGCTCTCCGAAAGGCTCGCCACGATGCCCCCCGGAAGGCACCTCGTGCCTCGCGACTTCGTCGCCCAGAACCAGCGCGAGCGCATGTTGCTGGCGACCGCGGAGCTGGTTGCCGAGCGTGGCTACCAGAAGACCACGATCGAGCTGATCGCGAAGACCGCCCGCGTCGCCCTCTCGACCTTCTACGAGCAGTTCTCCAGCAAGGAGGAGTGCTTCCTCGCCGCCTTCGACGAGACGATGGAGGCGGCAGCGGAGGTCTTCGCGGAGCTGCTCGATCCCGAGCAGCCCTGGGAGGAGCAGATCTCCCGTGGCCTCGAGATCGCGCTCGAGATGATCGCCAAGGAGCCGGCACGCGCCCGCCTTTGCATCGTCGAGTCGCAGGCGGCCGGGGGAGAGGCGTTGAAGCGCTACCAGGCGATGCTGGAGCGGGTGGCGCCGAAGCTGCGCGAGGGACGGGTCCACAACCCGCGCGCGGGCAGGCTTCCGGACGGCCTCGAGGTGGCGATCGTGGGTGGCCTCGCCTGGCTCGTTCACCAGCGTCTCCTGGCCGATCAGGTCGACGAGATCAAGGCCCTGCTGCCGGAGATGCTGCAGGTGACGTTGACGCCCTATGTCGGCGAGGTCGAGGCAGGGCGGGCGGCGGACGCGGCGCAAGCCCGCGCCGCCGCAGCTTGAACAAAAGCGAGCGCAGGGGGAGGGCCGGTCTGATGTGAGTACCGGCAACGAACGGTTGCCCCGGGCATCGGCCGATCCCGCCCGCGCCCGGATCGCGGCGGCGATGATCGACCTGGTCGGCACTCGCGGTTACGCCCAGACCAGCATCGAGATGGTTTGCGAACAGGCCCGGGCCCGTCGCTCCCACTTCGACCGCTGTTTCGCCGGTATCGAGGACTGCTTCCTCTGCGTTCACGACGAGGTCGCGAGCGAGTTCTGCGAGCGCGTCCTCAGCGCCTATGCCGGGCCGAGCTCCTGGCACGATCGCATCTGGGCTGCCGGTTGGGCGGCGATGCGCTTCCTCACCGAGGACCCCATCCGCGCCCGCTTCCTCGTCGTCGAGGTGAACGGAACCGGCAGCGGCGCCCAGGCTCGCCGCGACCAAGCCCTGCAGCGGCTCGCCGACATCCTCGACGGCGGTCGCCAGGAGCTGGAGAAACCGGACTCGGTCTCCCGCTGCACCGCCGAAATCGTGGCCGGCGCGATCTATGGCACGGTGCTCGGCAAGGTCGAAGACGGCAGCATCGAGCGCGGCGAGGACTTCCTGCCCGAGCTCGTCTACATGGCGGTGATGCCCTACCTGGGCTCACGCGCCGCCGAGGACGAGCTGCTGGTCCAGTCGCTGCGCTAGCGAGTATCGTCGGTTCATGGCCAAGGGGGCGGCGCAAGAGGGAAAGGCGACCGATTCCGCACCGGCGGGCGCTTCGCCGCGCTTGCCCGCCGGGCGGCATGGATTGCCGCGCGAGTTCATTGAGCAGAACCAGCGCGAGCGGATCATTACCGCCCTGGTCGACACCGTCGCCGAGCGCGGCTACAACGCCACCACCGTCGCCAACATAACCAAAGCGGCCTCGGTCTCGCGCCGCACTTTCTACGAGCACTTCGCCGACAAGGAAGCCTGCTTCCTCGCCGCCTACGACATGGTCGCCGATCACATCCGCGCCTCGATGCGGGCGGCGGCCGAGTCCTTCAGCGATTGGCCGCAGCAGGTCCGCGCGGCGCTGGCGACGATGCTGCGCTTCCTCGCCGCCGAGCCCGAGCTGGCCCGCCTCTGCATGGTCGAGCCGGTCGCGGCCGGGGGGGAGATCGCCGCCCGCCACCGCGCCTCGATGCAGGGCCTCGTCGCGATCCTCAAGGCCGGCCGGCCAGAGCACAGCGGCGAGCGCCCGCTCCCCGAGGCAACCGAGGAAACCCTGGTCGGTGGCATCGTCTCGCTGATCGTGCGTGAAATCAGCGCCGGCAACACCGAGCAGCTGGAGAAGCTCCTCCCCGATCTGGTCGAGCTGATCCTCGCTCCCTACCTGGGCAACGACGAGGCCGAGCGTCTCGCTCGCGAGGGCGCCACCGCGGACTAGGAGGGACTGCGAACGTCGACCAGGTCGTCGACGATCTCGAAGTCCTTGCTGTTGAAGGTCAGTAGCGGTACCCGGTTTACGTTTGCCGCTGCCGCAATCGCCAGGTCAAAAGCGCGGCGGCGTGGTTTGCCACCGCGCTGTGCCACCGCTGCGTGCAGCCTCCCGCACTCCCGCGCCGCCTCCGCATCGAAGGGCAGTGCGTCGAAGCGGTCCTCGATGATTGCGAGACGACGCATTCGATAAGCCCGAACATCGTCATTGGCTGCGGCCAGGACGCCGAAGTGGAGCTCGCTGAGCGAAACGACGCTGATCGCGCTGTCTCCGTCAGGACCTTCCTCGGCGCCGATCAGCACCGACGTGTCGAGCAGTACCGCCACGCCTCAAGAAGACCAGGGGTCGGTCAGCTCGCCCCCCATCGCCTCGAGGTCTTTCTCGAGCGTGGGGTCGGTTGGCGCCGCCCAGAGGTCACTAAGTTGGGCACTTGGAACCCACTGGCGAGTGCGAGCAGGTCCCAACTGAGCGACGGGGCGCCCGGAGACCGTGACCGTGATCTCCTCGCCCGCCTCGGCCCGACGCAGGATCTCCCCGACGTTGTTGCGCAGCTCTTTCTGTGGAACGGTTGCCACGGAGCCAGGGTAGCAGTATTGCTACCAGGCGCGAATGGCGAATCAGGACGCTGGAACGGGCCGATTCGACAACTCACGGGGCCGCGGTGGCCGCGGTCTCGACCCCGCCGCCCTCGAACTTGCCGCCGCGTCCGGCGGGAGCGCCGCCTTCGTCGCGCGTCAAGCGATGTGCCAGGTAGACGGGGATGATCGAGATCAGGATCACGATGACGGCGACGGCGTTGACGATCGGCAGTTCGTGGGGGCGGAAGAGGTTGGAGTAGATCCAGATCGGCAGTGTCTCTTCGCCAGCTCCAATCGTGAAGTTGGTGACGACGATCTCGTCGAAGGAGAGGGCGAAGGCGAGCAGGCCGCCGGCGATCAGCGCGCTTTTCATTCCCGGAAAGGTGACGTGGCGAAAGGTCTGCCAGGGATCGGCGCCGAGGTCGGCCGAGGCCTCCTCGAATGAGCCGGAAAGGCGACGCAGCCGGGCGACGGAGTTGTTGTAGACGACGACGATGCAGAAGGTGGCATGGCCGACGATCACGGTGAAGAGGCTGAGCGGCACGTTGAGAACCTGGGTGAAGGTGTTGCTGATCGCGACGCCGGTGACGATCCCCGGCAGCGCGATCGGCAGGATCACGAGGAAGGAGATCGTCTCGCGGCCGAAGAAGCGGTGGCGCGCCACCGCCAGCGAGGCAAGGGTGCCGAGGACCAACGCGATTGCGGTCGCCGCCACTCCCGCCTTGATCGAGGTAATGAACGCTTCTCGCGCGGCTTCGTTCTTGAATGCCTGGGAGAACCAGTGGGTGGTCCAGCCGGGTGGTGGCCAGGCGAGGATCTTGCTCGAGTTGAAGGCGTAGAGCACGATCACGATCAGCGGTATGTAGATGAAGGCAAGTCCCGCCCAGACGGCGAGCCGCAGCAGGATCCGTGAGCGTTTCGAGAGTCTCATCGGCTAGACGTGCTCGAAGGCGCCGAGCTTCCGGGCGACCATCAGGTAGGCGATCATGACGACGATCGGGACCAGGGCAAGGGCGGCTGCAAAGGGTTGGTTGTTGGAGATATTGCTGAAGATGACGTTGCCGATGAACTGATCGTTGGAGACAAGGCGCGGCGTTATGTAGTCGCCCAGGGTCAGGGAGAAGGTGAAGATCGAGCCAGCCACGACGGCCGGGAAGCTGAGCGGCAAGATCACCCGCCGGAAGGTCGTGAAGGGGGAGGCGCCGAGGTCCTCGGAGGCGCTGATCAGCGAGTTTGGGATCCGCTCGAGCCCGGCGTAGATCGGCAGGATCATGTAGGGCAGCCAGAGGTAACTGAAGACCAGCCAGACGGCCGTGGTCCCGTAGCCGGGGGTGTCGAGCCCGATCGGGCTCAGCGCCCAGTGGATCGCACCGTTGGCCGAGAGCAGCGTTCGCCAGGCGTAGACCTTGACCAGATAGCTGGACCAGAGTGGCAGCAGGATTCCGACCACCAACAGCGCCTTGCCGCGCCGGCTGGCCAGCTTGGCCATGTAGAAGGCGATCGGGAAGGCGATGATCGCGTCGGTGAGGGTGACCAGCAGCGCGGTCCGAATCGTCCGCCAGACGATCGTCCGGTAGACCGGTTCGTTGACCAACGATTCGAAGTTTTCGAGGGTGAAGTTCTTCACCGTCGCCCCGCTGAGCGGGTCGACCGACCAGAAGGCGGCGACCAGGAGCAGGGCGAGCGAGCCCAGGTAGCCGATCACCAGCCAGCCAACCGGGCCGGCAAGGAGTGCTCCTACCTGCAGGCGACGGCGACCGTGAAAGAGGTCGGCGAGCCTGTGGCCCACCGACCTCCTCTCGACAACCGCTTCAGATGCCACGGCTCAGACCCGCCGGACTAGCCCTTGATCGAGGTCCAGGCTTTGACCCAGTCGTTGTAGTCCTTGCAGTCTTCTTCGCCGTTGCCGCAGTCGGCCACCGGGGTCTCCCAGTAGTAAACCCGCTTCCAGAACGCCGGTTCTTCCGCGTGGTATTCGCTGCAGAAATTCGGGTTCGCGGTGTGTTCGCAGGCCTTTTCCTGGGCCGGTGCCTCACCGAAGAATTCCGCTATTTCGGCGTTCACTTTCGGTTCGATTACCCAGTTCATCCACTCGTACATGCAGTTTGGATGCTTGGCTTCGGAGCTGATCATCCAGGTGTCCGACCACCCGGTTGCGCCCTCCTTCGGCAGGAAGCCCTGGCTGGCCGGGCTCGCCTTGACCGGCACGCCTTCTTCCTTCAGCGCGAAGTACTGGTACTGCCAGGTGGTGCCGACCGTGACGTCGCCGCCGGCGAAGGCGGAGATCTGCTTGGCGGCTTCCGACCAGTATTCGCCGACGTACTGGCGCTGTTCCTTGAGCAGTTCGATTGCCGCGTTGAACTGTTCTTCGTTCAGCTCGTAGGGATTTTCGATTCCCAGGTCGGGTTGGTGGAACTTGAGATAGAGGGCGGCGTCAGCGATATAGCTCGATTCGTCGTAAGCGCTGATCTTGCCCTTGTATTTGGCCGCAATCTTGGGATCGAACATGATGTCCCAGGAGTCCGGGGCCGGCTTGACGTCGTTCCCGTTCCACATCAGCAGGTTGGCGCCGCGGCCGTGCGGAATGCCGTAGTTGACCCCTTCGAAGGTGTTGTAGGGCTGGTTCTTGAGGTCGGCGAAGACCGTTTTGTAGTTGGGAACGAGGCTGACGTTGACCGGGTCGACGAGACCGGCGGCGACGAGGCGGGCGGTGGCGTTGCCCGAGGCCGAGACGCCGTCGTACTGCCCGGTTTTCATCAACTCGACCATTTCGTCGGAGGTGCCGGCTTCCTTGTCGCTGACCTTGCAGCCGGTCTTCTGTTCGAACGGCTTGGTCCATTCCGGCTCGACGTAGCCGGCCCAGGAGATCAGGTCGACCGATCCCTCTCCCTTGCCGAGCTTCTTCAGTTCGTTGCCAGACGAGCTGTCGCTACTGCTGGAGCCGCAGCCGGCAAACAGGAGCATCGCTGCCAGCAGGCCTCCTACGATCAGCCACGCGGTTCGCGCGGTGGTATTTGCATGCTGCGTTCTCACGATGCTTCCTCCTCTGTAGTTGAGCGGCCACGGATGGCGACCGTTTGGTCTGGGCGCCAGCCCACGATGACCTCCCTCCCCTGCTCGGAGGCAGCGCCTGGCGACGTGCCTTCGACGTTCTGGCGAATCAGCTGAAGCTCTCCGCCCTGCTCGAGGGCGACGGTGAAGCGGGTGACCATGCCGGCGTAGGCGACGTCGGCGATGCGACCGCGCTCGGTGCGAAGGCCGTTGGCGGGCGCGTCGGCGTCGAGGAGCTGCACCTTCTCGGGGCGGATGGTGAAGCGGCCGCCGTCGCGCTCGAGCAGGTTGGAGACGCCGACGAAGCCGGCGACGAACTCGGTCGCCGGCTGCTCGTAGAGCTCGACCGGAGGGCTGACCTGCTCGATCCGGCCCTCGTTGAAGACGGCGATCCGGTCGCTCATCGTCAGCGCCTCATCCTGGTCGTGGGTGACGTAGACGAAGGTGATGCCGACCTCGCCCTGGATCGACTTCAGCTCGACTTGCATCTGCTCGCGCAGCTTCAGGTCGAGGGCGCCGAGCGGCTCGTCCAGCAGCAGCACCTTGGGCCGGTTGACGATTGCCCGCGCCAGGGCGACCCGCTGGCGCTGGCCGCCCGAGAGCTCGGCCGGCCGGCGATCGCCGTAGCCGGGCAGGCGGACCATCTCCAGCGCCTCGTCGCGGCGCCTGGTCCGTTCGGCTCTGGCCACGCCGGCGATCCGCAGCCCGTAGGCGACGTTCTCGCCGACGGTCATGTGGGGGAAGAGCGCGTAGTCCTGGAAGACCGTGTTAACCGCCCGGTCATAGGGCGGCACGCGACGGACGTCCTCGCCGGCGAGCTCGATCGTGCCGCCGCTGGGGTCCTCGAAGCCGGCGATCATCCGCAGCGTCGTCGTCTTGCCCGAGCCCGACGGTCCGAGCATCGTGAAGAACTCGCCCGGTTGTACTTCGAGGTCAATGCCCGCAACCGCGACCACCTCTCCGTAGCGCTTGGAGAGACCGGCCAAGCGGATGTCAGGTGGAGTGGCTACACAGCAAAGTTATCCGAGCAGTTCAGGAACGCAAGGACAAACTCGCCCCGACCAGTTGGCCGGGGCGGAGTACGTCCTAGGCGTCAGATCAGAAGCCCGCGGGGTGGCGGGCGACGAAACCTTCGTTGGAAAGGAGTTCTTCGTGCCAGCGTGGGCCGGTGCCGCTCGAGTCGCCGGCGGTGTCCCAGCGGAAGCCGGCGATCACCGCGTAGGCGTGGCCAGGGTTGGCGTAGACGGTGATCCAGCGGCCTTCGCCTTCGAGGCCCCAGCTCTCCATCGGACCGGAGGGAAGCGGGCTTTCGAGAAATTTGCCGCCGTGCAGCGCGTAGCTGACGGAGCCGGAGCAGTCATAGCCGGCGTCCCACCATTTGGCGTGGCCGCCACCCCAGATGTAGGGCTTGAGGCGGATTTTGTTGGCCGAGGCGATCACTGCCTTGACCCGCGCCGGCGCTGAGGCCGGCGGGACGAGCATCCCGCTGGGAAGCAGTCGCGCTTTCGCGGTCGGGGTGCAGATATCCGTTTCGGCAGCTGAGAGGCCGCCTCCGCCGCAGTTGGCGGATGCTGCGCCAGGTACCACGGCCAATAGCGCCAACACTGCCGCTACGGCTATGCCTAGCTTGAGCTTATGGGTATTGGTGCGCAAACCGATCTCCTTCGTCGGCCTACGGGGTTAGCTGTCGGGCTGGCGCGAAAGGAGCCTGCGCCCCCGCCTGTGTCAGGCGAGTTAGCCCCGAAAACGTGGTTCCCCCGCTCCCGTGACGCTTGCTGCGCACGGGACTCGGCGTTTCGGTTGTATGGAACGGCGGCAGTGTAGACGATCCACCGGCCGTCTGCTCATGAAACACAAACATTTTATCTTCCCTTGGCATTGGGCCTGGAATTTGCGGATTTCTGTCGCCTGGCGGCTGCAAATGCGAGCACAACAACTGATTCGACACGGGGGCTGGTAGCTTGCGCACTGCGATGGAACTTGCGGGCAAGACGACACTCCTTACCGGCGCCACTGGCGGTTTGGGCCGGGCGATCGCCAAGGCGCTCGTCGCGCGCGGGGCGAAGCTGGCGCTGAGCGGTCGCAAGGCCGAGGCGCTGGAGGCCCTTGCGGCCGAACTGCCGGGCGACGGCCATCGGGTGCTGCCGGCCGATCTCGGCGAGCTCGGCGCCGCCGAGAAACTCGCCGCCGAGGCCGGCCCGGTCGATCTCCTCGTTGCCAACGCCGGCCTGCCGGGCAGCGGCCGCCTCCAGGAACTGACCGGCGAGCAGTTGGCCCGCACCCTGCGCGTCAACCTCGAGGCGCCGATGCTGCTCGCTCAAGCACTCGAGTCCTCGATGGTCGAGAAAGGCTCTGGCCACATGGTCTTCATCGCTTCGCTCTCCGGCAAGTCGGCGACACCGCTTTCCTCGATCTACAACGCGACCAAGTTCGGCCTGCGCGGCTTCGCCCTTGGCTTGCGCGCCGATCTCGACCCGCTCGGCATCGGCGTCTCGATCGTCTCCCCCGGAACGATCCGCGAAGCGGGCATGTACGCGGACTCCGGCGCCAAACCGATCCCCGGCCTCGGCACCGGCTCGCCCAAGCAGGTCGCCGACGCGGTGGTCAAGGCGATCGAGCGCAACAAGGTCGAGATAGCGGTGGCCCCGTTGCGACAGCGGGCTCTTGCCCACTTCGCCCTCTCCACCCCCGGCATCTCGGTCAAGGTCGCCAGCGGCGAGTCCGGCCAGAAAGCCGCCGCCGCAGTGGCCAGCGGCCAGCTCGACAAGCGCTAGCGCGCCTCGGCCAAGCCGCCGCTCGGTTCAAGCGGCGAAGAGCGGGCAGTCCTCCAGCGACTCGCAGCCGCAGGTGCTGGCGACAGCAAGCCAATCGCGCATCGCCCGGGCGCGCTCGATCAACGCGTCCATCTCGGGCAGCTTGCGGGCCGCAAGTGCTTGCAGCTCCTCATGGGCCGGCGCCCCCCGGTCGATCGAGTCGAGCAGCGCGCGAATCTCGCCGAGCGAGAAGCCGGCCTGCTTGCCGACGTCGATGACCCCGAGGCGCCTCACCGCGTCGGCCCCGAAGCGACGCTTGCCACCCACCCGCTCGGCCTCCGACAGCAGGCCGTTGCGCTCGTAGAAGCGAATCGCCGAGACGCTGACGTTCGCCTCCCTGGCGACTTCGCCGATGCTGAACGTCGTATCCGTCACCCAATTCCTCCTTGACCTCAACCCAGGTTCAGGTCCGACACTAGCGCGAGCCACCAGTCGACCGAGGAGGAACGAGTGACCGATCCCAAGCCAATCGCCTGCACGCTGGGCACAAGTCAGCTGCGCCAGCGGCTCGATGAGATCGCTGCGCTTGGTGCCGAGCGCCTGCTTGGCCACGAGCTAGAGGACGGGGCTCACACACTGCGATTTCGTCGCGACGACAGGACCCGCCGCCAGCTCGAGGAGATCGTTGCTGCGGAGGCCCGCTGCTGCCCGTTCCTCGATCTCAGCCTTGGTGAGCGCGACGGGGAGCTGGTCCTTGCTCTTGACGCGCCGATCGAGGGCCGGGCAGTGGCTGATGAGCTCGCCAAGGCCTTCTTGGCCAAGCGCTGACGAGAGGCAGATGGGCGCCTCTCGACCGGGCGGATACTCAAATCGACGGCCTAATTAGGCCGTCGATTGGACGGGCGAGAGGCGCCCATCTGCCGCCCGCCCCGGTTGCCTAGGATGGGGTTGTGAGCTCCTCCGACTCCTTCAGCGCCCGTTCGACCCTCGAGGTCGGTGGTCGCGATTACGAGGTCTTTCGCCTCGATGCCCTGCCCGAGAAGTTCGACGTAGGCCGCCTCCCCTACTCGATCAAGGTCCTGCTCGAGAACGTGCTGCGGCTCGAGGACGGCGTCTCGGTGACCTCCGCCGCGATCGAGGCGATAGCCGGTTGGGACGCCGAGGCCGAGCCGTCGACGGAGATTCCCTTCCAGCCGGCCCGCGTGTTGATGCAGGATTTCACCGGCGTCCCCGCCGTGGTCGACCTGGCGGCGATGCGCGACGCGATGGCCGAGATCGGCGGCGACCCCGAGGCGATCAACCCGCTGGTCGACGTCGATCTGGTGATCGACCACTCGGTCCAGGTCGACGCCTTCGGCAACGCTCGCGCCTTCGCCGTCAACGCCGAGCGCGAGTTCGAACGCAACCGCGAGCGCTACTCCTTCCTCAAGTGGGGCCGCGAGGCCTTCGACAACTTCAGCGTCGTGCCGCCGGCGACCGGGATCTGCCACCAGGTCAACCTCGAGCACATCGCCCAAGTCGTCTACAGCCGCGAGCGCGACGGCGTCCTGCAGGCCTACCCCGACACCCTGGTCGGCACCGACTCGCACACGACGATGGTCAACGGCCTCGGCGTGCTCGGCTGGGGCGTCGGCGGGATCGAGGCCGAGGCGGCGATGCTGGGCCAGCCGATCTCGATGCTGCTGCCGCAGGTGGTCGGCTTCAAGCTGAGTGGAGAACTGCCCGAGGGCGCGACGGCGACGGACCTGGTGCTGACCGTGACCGAGATGCTGCGCGAGCGCGGCGTCGTCTCCAAGTTCGTCGAGTTCTTCGGGCCGGGACTACCGACGCTGGGCTTGGCCGACCGGGCGACCCTCGGCAACATGTCGCCGGAGTTCGGCTCGACCTGCGCGATCTTCCCGGTCGACGCCGAGACCCTGCGCTACCTCGACCTCACCGGGCGCCCGACCGAGACGATCGAGCTGGTCGACGCCTACGCCCGCGAGCAGGGAATGTTTGCCGAGGCCGACGCGCCGGACCCGACCTTCTCGGACCTGCTCGAGCTCGACCTTGGCGACGTCGTGCCCAGCATCGCCGGCCCCAAGCGCCCGCAGGACCGGGTGCCGCTCGCTGACGCCAAGGAGGCCTTCCTCGAGGCGATGGAGGAGTTCGACCCCGAGGCCGGCGAGCAGCTCGGCAACGGCATCGACGAGGCCGGCGACGAGTCCTTCCCGGCTTCCGATCCTCCGGCCGAGGACCATGACGACGAGCGCGGCCGGCCACGGCCGGCGATCCACGACCCGGCTGTGGCCGTCGCCGAGCGGGGCAGCGAGGACGCGATCGGGGTAACGCTGGAGGACGGCACGACGTTCGAGCTCGACCACGGCCGCGTCGTGATCGCCGCGATCACCAGCTGCACCAACACCTCCAACCCCAGCGTCATGGTCGGCGCCGGCCTGCTTGCCCGCAACGCGATCGAACGCGGCCTCACCCGCAAGCCCTGGGTCAAGACCTCGCTGGCGCCGGGATCGACCGTCGTCACTGACTACCTCGACAAGGCCGACCTGACCAAATACCTCGACGGGCTGCAGTTCAACCTGGTCGGCTACGGCTGCACCACCTGCATCGGTAACTCGGGCCCGCTGCCGGCCGAGATCTCGGCCGCGGTCGAGGAGAAGGACCTCGCCGTCTGCGCGGTGCTCTCCGGCAACCGCAACTTCGAGGGCCGGATCAACCAGGACGTCAAGGCCAACTACCTTGCCAGCCCGCCGCTGGTGGTCGCCTACGCCTTGGCTGGGCGCATGGATCTCGACCTGACCAGCGAGCCACTGGGTGAGGGCAGCGATGGCGAGCCGGTCTACCTGCGCGACATCTGGCCCGACGCGGCCGAGATCAAGGAGCTGGTCGGCCGCTCGATCGCCTCGGAGATGTTCACCCGCAACTACGGCAAGGTGCTCGAGGGCGATGAGACCTGGCGCGCGGTCGAGGTGCCGGAGGGCGACCGCTACACCTGGCCCGACTCCACCTACGTGCGCCGCCCCTCTTTCTTCGAGCAGATGCCGGCGGAGGCGCCGGGGGTCGAGCCGATCGCCGGCGCCAGGGTGCTGGCCCTGCTCGGCGACTCGATCACCACCGATCACATCTCGCCGGCCGGCGCGATCAAGAAGTCCAGCCCGGCCGGGGAGTGGCTGATCGAACAGGGGGTCGAGCCGCGCGACTTCAACTCCTACGGCTCGCGCCGCGGCAACCACGAGGTGATGGTGCGCGGCACCTTCGCCAACATCCGCCTGCGCAACCTGCTGGCCGAGCGCACTGGCGGTTTCACGCGTCGCTTCCCGGACGGTGAGGAAACGTCGATCTACGAGGCGGCGATGGCCTACGCAGAGGAGGGCGTGCCACTGGTGGTGCTGGCGGGCAAGGAGTACGGCTCCGGCTCCTCGCGCGATTGGGCAGCCAAGGGGACCAAGCTGCTCGGCGTTCGCGCCGTGATCGCCGAGAGCTTCGAGCGCATCCACCGCTCCAACCTGATCGGCATGGGGGTGCTGCCGCTGCAGTTCCCCGACGGCGAGGGCGTCGAGTCGCTCGGGCTGAACGGCGAGGAGATCTTCGACATCGGCGATCTCGAAAACGGCGAGGCCAAGACCGTCAGCGTCACGGCGCGGCGCGAGGGGGGCGATCCGGTCGAGTTCGAGGCGACCGTCCGCCTCGACACGCCGAACGAGATCGGCTACTTCCAAAACGGCGGAATCCTCCAGACCGTTCTGCGAAACCTGCGGTAATCACAGGCAGGCGGCGCAGGAGGGCCGCGGGAGGCAGGGGGGTCCGCGCGACCCTCACTGCACCTGCGCGTCGGTAGCCAGGGAGGGATGCCGACGCGGCCGTTCCCCTAAACGGGACTGCTCAGAGGAACAGTCAGGTTCTACCTATACCTTGCTCACGCCCTCAGGTCAAGGCTTCCTGAGCGGATCTACGGCGATTCCGCGACTCTTTGCGGGGAATCCGCAATCCCCCAGCCGCGCCGTTCGATCAGCTCGATCCCGATCACGCTGCCCACCGGGCCGACCGGCGTCAGCGTTGCCGCGAGCAGGGTGTAGGGCGCCTCGCGCTTGCCGCAGGCGACCCAGATCACGATGCAGAGGACGACGAACCCCAGCCCGTGCGCCCAGCCGAACAGCATCGTCTCGGTTTCAAACCCCGGCAGCAACCAGAAGACGATCAGCAGGCTGAAGATGCCAAGCTCGATCCAGGAGAGGACCTTCACCTTGTGAAAGAGCGGCCCCGGTACCGGCTTGCGCAGTGGCGATTTCACGAACCGCTAAGCGCCGGGCGTGAGCGCGGTGAGCACGATGCGCTCCTGCTCGCGCGCGTGGGCGCCGGAGTAGCCCTCGCCGGTACTGGCCCGGGTCGGGCGGCCTACGTAATTGAGCTCGACGCCCTCCGGAAGCATGCTGGGGAGGCGCCGGGACATCACCTTCCAGCAGCCCATGTTGCGCGGCTCCTCCTGGACCCAGGTGATCTCCTTCAGGTTCGGGTAGGAGGCGATCAGCTCGCTCAGCTCTTTGTCGGCGAAGGGATAGAGCAGCTCGACGCGGGCGATCGCGACGTTCTCGGCAACCTCGCGCCGTTCGTTGCCGTCGAGGTCGAAATACACCTTGCCGGTGCAGAGGATCAGGCGCTCGACCTTCTCGCGCCGCTCCGTCGCCTTCGGGTCGTCGAGGATGAAGTGGAAGTGGCCGTCGGTCAGTTCCTCGGGCGTGGCGGTGGCGCGGTCGAGGCGCAGCAGGCCCTTGGGGGTGAAGACGACCAGCGGGCGCGGCTTGCGGATCAGGGCCTGGCGCCGCAGCAGGTGGAAGTACTGGGCGGCCGTGGTCGGGTTGGCGATGCGGATGTTGCCCTCGGCGCCGAGGGCGAGGAAGCGCTCGATCCGGGCGCTGGAGTGCTCGGGGCCCGAGCCCTCGTAGCCGTGCGGCAGCAGCAGGGTGAGGCGGCTGGTCTGTCCCCACTTGGCCTCGCCGGAGACGATGAAGCTGTCGATGATCACCTGGCCGGCGTTGGCGAAGTCGCCGTACTGGGCCTCCCAAAGCACCAGCGCGTTGGGCATCGCCGCCGAGTAGCCGTACTCGAAGCCGAGGCAGGCGGTCTCCGAGAGCGGGCTGTTGTAGAGCTCGAACGGCGCCGTGGCGTCGCCCAGGTTCTGCATCGGGCAGTACTCGAGGCCGGTGTTCTCGTCGTGCAGGACGAGGTGGCGGTGCGAGAAGGTGCCGCGCTCGGTGTCCTGGCCGGTGAGGCGGATGTGGACGCCCTCGGTCAGCAGCGAGGCGAAGGCCAGCGCCTCGGCGTGGCCGAATTCGATCCCGCCGTTGGCCAGCGTGTCGAGTCGCTTGCTCAGCGGCTTGCGCAGCTTGCGGTGGATCGTGAAGCTCTCCGGCACCTCGATTAGCGCCTCGTTCAGCTCGCTCAGCTTGCCGGCGGGCACGGCGGTCTGCACCGGTGGGCTGGCGCTGCGGTCGAGCTCGCCGGTGCTGGTCGTGGTCACGGTCGGGTCCTCGTATTCGCCCAGCTCCATTTTGTGGCGCAGGTCCTTGAGCGAGGCCGACATCTCGTCGTGGCGAGCCTTGGAGGCAGCCTCGACCTCGGCCTCGGTCAGCACGCCCTCCTCGACCAGCTGCTTGGCGTAAACCTCAGAGACCGGCGGGTGGGCCTTGATCTGGGCGGCGATCTGGGGCTGCGTGTAGGCGGGCTCGTCGGTCTCGTTGTGGCCGTAGCGGCGGTAGCCGATCACGTCGATGACGATGTCGCGGCCCCAGCGCTCGCGGTAGGCCATCGCCAGCCGCACGGCGGCGGAGCAGGCTTCGACGTCGTCGGCGTTGACGTGGACGATCGGCACGTTGAAGCCCTTCGCCATGTCGGCCGCGTACGGGGTCGAGCGCGCGTCCTCGGGGTCGGTGGTGAAGCCCACCTGGTTGTTCTGGATGATGTGGATCGTGCCGCCGGTGGTGTAGCCCTTCAGTGCCTGCAGGTTGAGCGTCTCGGCGACGACGCCCTGGCCGGGGAAGGCGGCGTCGCCGTGTAGGAGCACCGGCACCGCGTACTTCGGCTTGTGCTCGATCGCCGAGCCCTCGAAGTCGGACTGGATCAGGCGGGTCGCGCCCTCGACCACCGGGTTGACGAACTCGAGGTGGCTCGGGTTGGGGTAGAGGCGGACGGCGATCTTCTCGCCCTCGTGCGTCTCGTAGACCCCCTGGTGGCCGTAGTGATACTTGACGTCGCCGGTGCCGCCGTGCGGGATCCCGGCCACGGCCTTGACCTGGTCGATCCGCTTTGAGCCCTCGAACTCGGCCAGGATCGACTCGACCGAGCGGCCTAGGTTGTGGGCGAGGACGGCGAGGCGGCCGCGGTGGGCCATGCCGAAGACGACCTCCTCGGCATCGCTGCGGTGGGCGAGCGTGACCAGCTCGTCGAGCATCGGCACGACCACGTCGAGGCCCTCGATCGTGAAGATCTTCTGGCCCAGGTAAGCCTTCTCGATGAAGCGCTCGAACTGGAAGACGTCGATCAGCCGCATCAGCAGCCGCTGTTTCTCCTCGGTCGCGAGCGGAGCGCGATGGGCCCCGGTCTCGACCATCTCGCGCAGCCAGGTGCGCTGCTGGTGCGAGGAGAGGTGCTCGAACTGGTAGGCGATCGTGCCGCAGTAGGCCTCGCGCATGCGCGGCAGCGCCTCCAGCAGGGTCTCGCCGGGGACGCCGATGCGCAGGATCGAGGCCGGCACGCGCGACATCAGCTCCGGGGTCAGGTTGAGCGTCTCGGGCTGGATCGCCGGGTCGCCCTTGGGCTCGCGGCCGAGCGGGTCGAGGCGGGCCGCGAGGTGGCCATGGGTGCGGTAGCCCTTGAGCAGCGAGGTCGCCGCCTGCACCGCCTGCAGCAGCTCCTCGTCGGGCTGGGTGGCGGTGACGCCGGCCTCGCTGCTGCTCGCGGCTGGGGCGCCGAGCGGCGGCGCCGAGGCCGAGGCGGGATGGGCCGAGGTAATCGGCGCCGTCTCGATACCGAGGTCGTTGGCGACGCCCTCGTAGAAGTTTTCCTCGCCCTGCAGCAGTTGCTCGATGCTGCGCAGGAAGGCGCCGGACTCGGCGCCCTGGATTACCCGATGGTCGTAGGTCGAGGTCAGCGTCATCGTCTTCGAGACGCCGATCTGGCGCAGCCGCTCGGGCGTGGCGTGAGTCCACTCGGGCGGGTAGGCGATCGCCCCGGTGGCGATGATCGCGCTCTGCCCATTGAGCAGCCGTGGCACCGAGGCGACGGTGCCGATCCCGCCCGGGTTGGTCAGTGAGATGTTGGTGCCCTGGAAGTCGTCGGCGGTGAGCTTGTTCTCCCGCGTCTTGGTGATCAGCTCCTCGTAGTAGCTGTGGAAGCCGGAGAAGTCGAGGCCCTGGGAGCCCTTGATCGCGGGGACCATCAGGCTGTGCGACCCGTCCTTGCGCTCGACGTCGACCGCGATCCCCAGGTTCACCGGCCCGTTCTCGATCGCCACCGGTTTCCCGTCCTTGCGCGTGAACACCCGAGTCATCACCGGATGCTCCTTGGCCGCCAGCACGATCGCCCAAGCCACCAAGTGAGTGAAGGACACCTTCATCCCCCGCTCCTTCAACAACCCATTGATCGCCTTCCGCTTGGCATCGAGCGTGTCCACCGCGATGGTGCGGAAAGACGTGGCCGTAGGCACCTCCCGGCTCTCATCCATGGCCTGAGCGAGCATCGCGGCGGGCCCGCGCAGCACCTTCTCGTCCCCAGCGGCGGCCGGTCCGGCTCCATTTCCAGCAGCTAGGACATCGTCCTTAGTCACCTTGGCGCCGGGCCCTGATCCAGCTACCGAGCCCAGGTCGACGCCATTAGCCGCCGCAACCCTGCGGGCAACGGGAGTCGCTCGGACCCCGTCGCCCCCGTTGGTCCCGGCGACGGCCCCTGACGCCTCGCCCGCGGGTGGCGCTGTAGGGGGGCCCGCCTCCGAGGACGCTTTAGCGACCGCAGGAGGTGGGGGGTCCCCTGCAGCGACAGGACCCGCGGCCGATCCGTTGGAGCCCTCACCCGGTTCCATCTCAGCCAATGGGGCTCCAACAGGAACCTCGTCGTCCACGGAGACCAGAAGCTTGGTAATGACGCCATCCATAGGCGCCGGCACCTCGGCATCGACCTTGTCCGTCGAAACCTCGACAACCGTGTCCCCCTCGGCGACGAAATCCCCCTCGGCGACGTGCCACTCGAGCACGATCCCCTCGGTGACCGACTCGCCCATTTCGGGCATCGCAATCTGCACGGTCGCCGTCTCCGCCATTTCTTCTCGTCAGTCTATGAAACCCGGGCCGTCAGCTTCCTCCCGTTCCATCGCACGAAATATGGGCGCCGTGGAACGGTCGAGCCAAAAGGGGGCGGTAGGCTGAGGCGATGAACTACTTCGTCACCGGGGCCACTGGATTCATCGGCCGCAACCTGGTGCAACGACTGCTCAAACGCGAGGGCACGGTCTACGCCCTGGTGCGAGCGGGATCGCGCGGGCGCCTCGAGGAGTTGCGCACCTCCTTCGGGCCCAACGGGGCGCGGGTCGTGCCGATCGCCGGCGAGCTCGCGCAGCCCAGCCTCGGGGTCTCCGAGGAGGACCTGCTGACCCTGCGCGGCGAGGTCGACCACTTCTTCCACCTCGCCGCGATCTACGACATGACCGCCGGCGTCGAGGCGCAGGAGGTCGCCAACGTCGAGGGCACCCGCCACGCGGTCGAACTCGCCGGGGCGATCGAGGCCGGCTGCTTCCACCAGATCAGCTCGATCGCCGTTGCTGGCCTTTACAAAGGCGAGTGGCGCGAGGACATGTTCGACGAGGCCGAACAGCTCGACACCCATCCCTACTTCCGCACCAAGCACGAGTCCGAGCGGGTCGTGCGCGAGGAGTGCTCGCGGCCCTGGCGGGTCTTCCGACCCGGCATCGTCGTCGGCGACTCGCGCACCGGCGAGATCGACAAGGTCGATGGGCCCTACTACGCCTTCAAGCTGCTGCAGCAGGCACGCCGGGTGCTGCCGACCTGGTTGCCGGCGATCGGGGTCGAGGGTGGCGAGATCAACATCGTCCCGGTCGACTACGTCGCCGACGCGATCGACTACATCGCCCACAAGCCTGGTCTCGATGGGCAGGCCTTCAGCCTCACCGATCCCAACCCGAAGACCGCCGGCGAGATGATCAACCTCTTCGCCCGTGCCGCCGACGCGCCGCAGGCGAAGCTGCGGCTCGATCCCGGCGTCACCGACCCGGCGACCTCGCTGATCCGCACCGGCATGCGCTTCTTCCCGCCGGCGAAGCGGGCGGCGAAGATCGGGTTGGACCAGCTCGGCATCCCCGCCGGGGTACTCAGCTACTTCAGCTACCCGACCCACTTCGACTCCTCCAACGCCGAGGCCGCGCTCGCCGGCTCCGGGATCTCGGTGCCGCCGCTGGAGTCCTACGCCGACCGCGTCTGGGACTACTGGGAGCGCACCCTCGACCCCGATCTCTTCAAGGACCGCACTCTGAGCGCGGCGGTACGCGGCAAGGTGGTGCTGATCACCGGTGCCTCCTCGGGGATCGGCAAGGCGGCCGCGGTCAAGGCGGCCGACGCCGGCGCCACGGTGCTGCTGGTCGCGCGCTCGGTCGAGAAGCTGGAGGAGACCAAACGCGAGATCGAGGCAGGCGGCGGCGTCGCCCACATCCACCGCTGCGACCTCGCCGATATCGAGGACGTCGAGCGGATGGCCGAGGAGGTGCTCGCTTACCACGGGCGGGTCGACATCCTCGTCAACAACGCCGGGCGCTCGATCCGCCGCTCGGTCGGCCTTTCCTACGACCGCTTCCACGACTACGAGCGCACGATCCAACTCAACTACCTCGGTGCGGTGCGGTTGATCCTCGCCCTGCTGCCCTCGATGCGGGCTCACAAGTCGGGCCACATCATCAACATCAGCTCGATCGGGACCCAGACCAACCCGCCGCGCTTCTCGGCCTACGTCGCCTCGAAGGCGGCGCTCGACGCCTTCGGCCGCGTGATCGCCTCCGAGGTGATCGACGACGGCGTCCACATCACGACGATCCACATGCCGCTGGTGCGCACGCCGATGATCGCGCCGACGCGGATGTACGACATGTTCCCGGCGATCTCGCCCGAGGAGGCGGCGGAGATGATCGCCAAGGCGATGGTGAGGCAGCCGAAGAAGGTGGCGACTCGCCTCGGCACGTTCGGTGAGCTGCTTTACGCCGTAGCGCCCCAGCTCAGCGATCGGATTCTCAGCCAGGCTTACAAACTGTTTCCGGAGTCGCAGGCTGCCAAGGGGAAGTCGGAGGAGGCGCCGGATAAGGCGCCATCTACCGAGGCGGTTGCTTTTGCTCACTTGATGAAAGGTGTGCACTGGTAGGCACCGGTATGAAGGAACGCCTTCTACTGGTCCTCACCGTCATCGGCTTCGTCGTGCCGAACGTCTGCGTCGGCATTTTCTTCGCCGAAGAGGGATTCGACCTCAGTGGCTACTTCTCGCTTTGGACCGCCAGCACGCCATCGACACAACTGCTGCTCGACTTGGTCATCGCCGCCCTCGCCCTCTTTGTCTGGGCCGCTGTTGAGGGACCGCGAGCGCGGATCAAGCGCTGGTGGCTCTGCATACCCGCAACGCTACTTGTCGGTCTCTGCTTTGGCCTCCCTCTGTTCCTGTGGATGCGGGAGCGCACCCTGAACGCGCCGGCCAGATGACTGAGCGTCGGCTCAAGCACTGGGGGTGGGGGTACGAGGATCAGGCGCCTTCTAAGGAGCAGCTCCGGGAGGCTGCTGCTGGGATCAGGGAGCGGTTTGGGTTTGGGGGGGAGCTGGAGCAGCCCGTTCCGCTGGATGAGGTGACGCTGCGTGGACCGCGGTTGAAAGTTCCGGCAGCGTTCGGTGATCTGTTCACGGACGACCACTATGAGCGGACTGCTCATGCGTTGGGGAAGGCCTATCGGGATGTGGTGCGGGGGTTTCGGGGGGAATTTGAGAACCCGCCTGACCTGGTGGCGTTTCCGCGGGATGAGTCGGAGATCGAGACGGTGCTGGATTGGGCTGAGGCCGAGGGGGCGGCGGTTGTTCCGTTTGGGGGTGGGACGAGTGTGGTTGGTGGGGTGGAGGCGCGGCTCGGCGAGCGGCCGGTGGTGTGTCTTGATCTGAAGCGGTTGGATCGGGTGCTCGAAGTCGACGCGGAGTCCTTGGCGGCGCGGATTCAGGCCGGGGCACTGGGGCCGGGGTTGGAGGACCAGTTGCGGGAGCACGGGTTGACGCTGCGGCACTTTCCGCAGTCGTTCGAGTACTCGACCCTGGGGGGCTGGATCGCCACCCGGGCCGGGGGGCACTTCGCCACGCTCTACACGCACATCGACGACCTGGTCGAGTCGGTGCGGGCGATCACGCCGCGGGGGACTTGGGAGAGCCGACGGCTGCCGGGGTCTGGCGCAGGGCCCTCGCCGGACCGGGCGCTGATCGGCTCAGAGGGGATCCTCGGGGTGATCGCCGAGTCCTGGGTGCGGGTGCGGCCGCGGCCCCGTTTCAAGAACTCCTGCGGGGTCGAGTTCGACGACTTCTACGCGGCAGCGCGGGCGGTGCGCGAGATCTCGCAGTCAGGGCTCTATCCCTCGAACTGTCGCCTGCTCGACGCGCTCGAGGCGGCCACGACCGGTGCCGGCTCTGGCGAGACGAACCTCCTGGTGCTTGGCTTCGAGTCGGCGAACCTGCCGGTCGACGAGCCGATGCGCCTGGCGCTCGACATCGCCCAGTCCCACGGCGGCGTTCCCAACTCGCCGCCCCCGGGCCGCGAGCCTGGGGGAGACGGCGGCGAGTCATCGGCGGTCGAGAGCTGGCGCGGTGCTTTCCTGCTTGCCCCCTACCTGCGCGACACCTTCGTCGCCTGCGGCGTGCTCAGCGAGACCTTCGAGACGGCGATCACCTGGGATCGCTTCGAGCAGTTTCACGCCGAGACGATGGCGGCGGTGCGGGCCAAGGTGGCCGAGGTCTGCGACGCACCGGCCGAGGGGCCGGGCGCCCCGCGTGTCAGCTGCCGCTTCACCCACGTTTATCCCGACGGGCCGGCTCCCTATTTCACCGTGCTCGCTCCCGCAGTTCGCGGTGGTGAGGTCGAGCAGTGGGCCGAGATCAAGGCTGCGGCCGGCGAGGCGCTGATCGAGGGCGGCGCCACGATCACCCACCACCACGCGGTCGGCCGCGATCACCGCCCTTGGTATGACCGCCAGCGACCCGCGCCCTTCGCCGCCGCGCTGCGTGCCGCCAAGGCCGAGCTCGATCCCGCCGGCATGCTCAATCCCGGCGTTCTGATCGACCCGTAGCCCTTTCTTCGCTGTGCCGACAGCGCTCAGCGGTACCCTGTCGCGACTGAATCTCCCGGCCGGAAGCGCGATTCCGCCTCGATCCGGCTCTCCCAGCGTGGAAACCATCACTTCTGAACAGCCGACGGTCCCGGTCCCTGCCGGCAAGCCCGAGAACCCGCTCGACCAGCCGGTCGTGCCTCGGCGCTCGCCCTTGCGTGCCGCGATCAAGACCGGCCGCCCGCAGGAGTGGATCAAGAACGTCTTCGTCTTTGCCGGCCTGCTCTTCTCCGGCAAGTTCAACCAGTCCCACGACGTGCTCGAGGCGTTCCTCACCTTCGTCGCCTTCTGCCTGATCTCCAGCGCCGGCTACTACGTCAACGACCTGATCGACGTCGAGCTCGACCGCAAGCACCCGAAGAAGCGCTTCCGGCCGCTGGCGGCGCGCGAGCTCTCGGAGGGAATCGCGAAGGCGATCGCGCCGGGCCTGGCGATCGTCGCGATCGCGATCGCCTTCGCCACGGTGAACTGGGAAGTCGGCCTGATGGTGGTCGGCTACGGCGTCGCCCAGATGGCCTACAGCCTCGGCCTCAAGCAGATCGTGATCGTCGACGTGATGACCCTGGCCGGCCTCTTCATCCTCCGCGTCGCCGCCGGTGCCGTCGCCGTCGACGCCCACGCCTCCGAATGGCTGCTGCTCTGCACCGGCATGTTTGCCCTCTTCCTTGGCGTCACCAAGCGTCGCCAGGAGGCCGTGTCCGAGCTGCACGAGGGGACCAGCAGCCGCCCCGTGCTCGAGCACTACTCGCTGCCCTTCCTCGACCAGATGGTAGCCATGGTCACCACCGGCACCGTGATCAGCTACTCGATCTACGCCGTCAACTCGCCGCTGATCGGCAACCAGATGATGTGGACAATCCCATCCGTCCTCTACTGCGTCTTCCGCTACCTCTACCTGATCTATGACCGCGCCGACGACCGCTCGACCGCCGCGATCGTCGTCGATGACAAGCCCCTGATCGCCGGTGCCGGCAGCTTCGCCGTGATCGCCTTCCTGCTGCTCTACGTCTTCAACTAGCGGCGTCGCTACATGCTCGTGACCGGAGGCTCGGCGCCCTCGGTCAGGTAGAAGCGCGCGCGGCCGATCTCCTCGCCGTTGACCTGGACCACGGCGGCGTGGGGACCCGGGGTGGCGAAGGTGGCGGTGGTGCCGATCGACATCACCAGGCGTTGGTCCTGACCGGCGGGCATGCCGGGCGGGCGGCCGGTCTCGAAGTCGGCCTGCAGGCCCTCGCCGAGCTCGACCCCGTCGGGGTCGTGGATGTCGACTTGGAGGTTGTGCGGCTGGTTGGTCTCGCTCCAGCCGACGTCGAGGCCGAGGGCGATGTGGAAGCCCCATTCGTGCGGCAGCTCGGGCAGGCGCAGCACGTTCCAGCCGCCGCCGACCATGTAGAGCTTGCCGTTGACCG
This sequence comes from Solirubrobacterales bacterium, assembly GCA_036271315.1. Classification (GTDB taxonomy): domain Bacteria; phylum Actinomycetota; class Thermoleophilia; order Solirubrobacterales; family 70-9; genus VRUE01. The sequence continues at coordinate 25,491 of DATBAV010000026.1, forward strand.
CCTCGCTGTGGTCGGCGAGCATGAGGAAGCCGATCTCCATCGGGCCAGGATACGGAGGTCAGTCGGGCTCGACCGGCAGGTCGGAGATCAGCTCCGTCTTGCCGTTGCGCTCGAACTGCAGGTCGATCGTCTCGTCCTTGCGGTAGGTGCCGAAGAGCCCCAAGTACATCGCCAGCCAGCGCCCGGTCCCGACCTTCTCCTTGATGATCGGCCGGGTAAAGACGATCTCGCCCGCTGCGACTGTGTAGTCGGCCCCCTCGCTCTGCTCGACCCCGTTGATGTAGACGACGTAGGGCGCTCCAGCCCCAGCCGGCAGCTTCATCCGCCGCCCGGCCGCGTAGCTGCCCTTTGGAATCTCAGTCTCGGTCATCGTGGGGGTGTGGCGAGTTTCCCGTGTATTTGACGGGAAAGTCGCCAAGGGTCAGGGAGTTGCCCTTTCGAGAGTCTCCCGCACCAGGTCGAACGGCGTCTCGTGCTTACTCGGATCCAGCTCCTCCCGCCGCACCCCGCCCCGGTACGGCATGAACGTCCCGTCCCCCCGCACGTCGATCCCGGCAATCGGCTTGCGCAGCCAGCCCTTCCCAGCTAGCTGCAACCGCGCATGAACCTGTTGCTCGGGCCCGTAGTCACGCAATGAAGCAACGCCCTTCACCGGCCCCTCGGCCCGAATAGCCAACGCCCGTTTCCGCATCGCGGCCACGGCATCCCCAAGCTCATCGAACTGAGCATGTTCGACCTCCGACCCGTGTCGCACGGTCAGCTTCCACTTCGGACGAGACACGGCCAGCAGAATACGAGAGGGAGGGAGCGGTCCTCCTCCCGCGGAGGCTTTGGGAGCGGAACGACCTCGAAGCTAGGTCAACTGCAAGCCGGACGGTCTCCGTGGGAGGAGGACCGCTCCCCCGCCCACGTGCTCTACGCCCCGCGCCTTGGGCGCTTGGGTCGCCGCGCCGGGGGACCAACGATCTTCTCGGGCCCCTCGCGATTATCCATCCGCACGTAATCGCGCTCGCGGGCTCCGGTGTAAATCTGCCGCGGCCGAGCGATTTTCTGCTCGGGGTCGTCCTTCATCTCCATCCACTGCGCGACCCATCCCGCCGTGCGGGGGATGGCGAAGATCACCGTGAACATCTCGTTGGGGACGCCGAGCGCCTCGTAGATGATCCCGGAGTAGAAGTCGACGTTGGGGTAGAGCTTGCGCGAGGTGAAGTACTCGTCGTCGAGGGCGCGCTTCTCAAGCTCCTGGGCGATCTCGATCAGCGGGTTGTACTCGGTCGCCTCGAAGATCTCGTCCATGTGCTGTTGGATGATCCGCGCCCGCGGGTCGTAGTTCTTGTAGACGCGGTGGCCGAAGCCCATCAACTTCTCCTCGCGCTCCTTCACCTTGGCGAGGAAGTCGGGGATGTTCTCCACCGAATCGATCCGACGCAGCATTCGCAGCACCGCCTCGTTGGCGCCGCCGTGCAGTGGGCCGTAGAGCGCCGCCACCCCGGCTGCCACGGCCGAGTAGGGGTCGACGTTGGAGGAGCCGACGCCGCGCACCGCGTTGGTCGAGCAGTTCTGTTCGTGGTCGGCGTGGAGGATGAAGAGCACGTCGAGCGCCTTCGAGAGGCTTTCCTTCGGCACGTGCTTGGCTTCCGTCTTCTTGAACATCATCGAGAGGAAGTTCTCGGCGAAGTTGAGGTCGTTGTCGGGATAGACGTAGGGCAGCCCCATGCCGTGGCGGTAGGAGAACGCGGCCAGGGTCGGCACCTTGGCGATCAGGCGCACCGCCGCCATGTAGCGCTCTTCTTCGTCATCGACGTGCTTGGCGTCGGGATAGAAGGTCGAGAGGGCGCCGACGCCGGCGAGCAGCATTCCCATTGGGTGGGCGTCGTAGCGGAAGCCCTCGAAGAACTGCTTGAGGTCCTCGTGAACAAAGGTGTGGTGGGTGATGTCGTAGACCCAGCGGTCGAGCTGGGCCTTGGTCGGCAGCTCGCCGAAGATCAGCAGGTAGGCGACCTCGAGGAAGGTCGACTTTTCGCAGAGCTGCTCGATCGAGTAGCCGCGGTGTTCGAGGATGCCCGCCTCGCCGTCGATGTAGGTAATCGAGGAGCGGCAGGAGGCCGTGTTGGTGAAAGCCGGGTCATAGGCCAACATGCCGAATTCGTCCTCGTTGACCTTGATCTGGCGAAGGTCCATCGCCCGCACGGTGCCGTCTGTGATCGGCAGCTCGTACTTCTTGCCGGTGCGGTTGTCGGTAACGGAGAGCGACTCGGAACCGGTGCTGGCGCTCCCATCTGCGGCTGCGTCTCTGATCTGCTGCTCGGTGGCCATCACCCCTCCTCGAGCTGTTTGAACTGGAGCAGCAAGTATCGCAGTTCGGGTTGCCCAGGCTGTTGCGCTGCGGAGAACAGGGGTGCTACTCGGCAGCCGCCGGCAGCGCCTCGAAGTGCGTCATTGCGTGCAGCTCGGCGAAGCGCTCCTCGATCTCCTCGCGGCTCAACGCGGCGACTCGCTCGGTGCCGAACTGCTCGACGTTGAAGGAGGCGAGCACGGTGCCGTAGCCCATCGCCCGGCGCAGGCAGGAGTCGTCGATCTCGCCCTCCTGGCTGTCGAGGTAGCCGATGAAGCCGCCGGCGAAGCTGTCGCCGGCTCCGGTCGGGTCGCGCACCTCTTCGAGCGGGAAGCCCGGCAGGGCGAAGAAGCCGTCCTCGGTGAAGAGCGCGGCGCCGTACTCACCCCGCTTGGCGACGACCGCACGCGGTCCCTGCTCCATCACCGTGCGGGCGGCGCGGGCGAGGTTGGACTCGCCGGTCAGCTGGCGGATCTCGGCGTCGTTGACGATCAGGCAGTCGACCTCGGCGATCGCTGCCAGCAACGAGTCCTTGGCAGTTTCGATCCAGAGGTTCATCGAGTCCAGCGCGGAGAAGCGGCTCGCCTCGCACTGGGCGCGGACCTGGCGCTGCAGGTCGGGCTGGATGTTGGCGAGGAAGAGCGTCTCGGCCCCGCGCGAGGCCTCGGAGAGCTTCGGTTCGAACTCGCCGAAGACGCCGAGCTGGGTGTCCTCGGTGTGGGCGACGTTGAGGTCGAACTCGTAGCGGCCGCGCCAGAAGAAGGACTCGCCGCCGGCGACCCGCTCGATGTCGTCGGTGAGCACGCCGCGTCGCTCTAGCACCTCGAACTCGGCGCTGCCGAAATCGTCGCCGACCGGCCCGACCGGGCGCACCTCGGTGAAGAAGCTGGCGGCCAGCGAGAAGTGCACGGCGGCGCCGCCGAGCATGCGATCACGCTCCCCGAAGGGGGTGCGGACGCTGTCGAACGCGATTGAGCCGACCACGGTGAGGGACATTGACGGGAGCGTATAGGGAGTCGGGTGTGCCTCGACGGCGCAACAGCGGGGAGGCGCCGTCGAGGCACAC
>DATBAV010000027.1:0-31486 GCA_036271315.1 Solirubrobacterales bacterium
ACGGCGCGCTTCTACCACCACGAGTCGTGCGGCAAGTGCACCCCCTGCCGCGAGGGGACCAACTGGACGGTGAAGATGCTGGAGCGGGTCGTCCGCGGCGAGGCGACGCCGATGGACCTCGACATCATCAGCTCGGTCCAGGAAAACATCATGGGCCACTGCCTCTGCGTGCTCGGCGACTCGATGGCGATGCCGGTGGCGGCGATGGTCCGCAAGTTCCGCGGTGAGTTCGAGGCGGTGATGGCGGAAGCTGCCGAAGGCATCGATCCGCACGTCGTCGTCGATGCCCCGGTCGAGACGTTGGGAGCGGCGACGTGAGCGAGGAAAAGCGCGAGGTGACCCTCACGATTGATGGTCGCGAGGTGGTGTCGTTCGAGGGCGAGATGCTGCACGACGCGGCGCGCAAGGGCGACGTCGAGATCCCGGTCTTCTGTTACGAACCGAAACTCGGCGCGCCGGTCGGCGCATGCCGGATGTGCCTGGTCGAGGTCGAGGGGATCCCGAAACTGCAGACCTCCTGCTCGACCCCGGTGCGCGACGGGATGGTCGTCCACACCCGCACCGACCATGTGAAGACGGCGCAGAACGCGGTGATCGAGTTCCTGCTCGTCAACCACCCGCTCGACTGCCCCGTCTGCGACAAAGGCGGCGAGTGCCCGCTGCAGGACAACACGATGGGCTGGGGCCCGGGCAAATCGCGGGTGATCGACGAAAAGCGCCACTTCGAGAAGCCGGTCGAACTCTCGCCGCTGGTCGCGATCGACCGCGAGCGCTGCATCCTCTGCTACCGCTGCGTGCGGTTCAGCCAGGAGATCTCCGAGGACTCGCAGCTCCAGCTGCTCGACCGCGGCGACCGCACCTACGTCGGCACCTTCGACGACCGCCCTTACGTCTCGCCCTTCCAGGGCAACATCACCGACATCTGTCCGGTCGGCGCGCTGACCAACTACACGTACCGCTTCCGCGCCCGGCCCTGGGACATCGAGCAGGCGGGCTCGGTCTGCACCCTCTGCCCGAGCCAGTGCAACGTCAGCTTCACCGTCCGCGACGAGAAGGTGAAACGGGTGATCGCCCGCGACAACGAGGACGTCGACGACGGCTGGCTCTGCGATCGCGGGCGCTACGGCTTCGAGATGTTCAATGCGGCGGAGCGGATCACCGAGCCGCGGACCAAAGGCGGCAACAAGGTCTCTTATGAGGACGCGATCGCGAAAGCGGCAGCGGGGCTGAAGAAACTCGGCGCGGGCAAGGTCGCGGCGATCGTCGGCGACGCCTCCAACGAGGAGGGCTTCCTGATCCAGGAGATCCTCCGCGGGGCGCTGCACTCCAGCGACATCGACTCGCGCCCGGCGGGCGGCCCGGGGATCGACACGATCCTCGACCTCGCTACTCCGGCGAAGCAGGCCGCGGTCACCGACATCGACGAGGCCGACGTGATCGTGGTGCTGGGGACCGACCCGATGCAGTCCTCGCCGATCCTCGACCTGCGGATCCGCAAGGCGATCCGCCGCAACGGTGCCCGCCTGGTGGTGGCGACCGAGCGGCCGACGGCGCTCGACGGCGGCGCCGAGGCGATCGCCCGCTACGCGCCCGGCCAGGCCGCCTACTTCGTCGGCGAGCTGACCAAGGCGGTCGGCGGCGCGGACACGATCGCGACGCCGCTGGCCGAGAGCCTCCGCGACGCGGGCAAGGTCGTCGTCGTCTGGGGCGAGCGGAACGGTGCCGAGGGCACGGACGCGCTGCCGGCCCTGGCCGACGCGCTCGGCGTCGCCGGGACCGAGGGCGCGGGTCTGCTGGAAATCCCCGAGGCGACCAACGCCCGCGGCCTGCGCGAGGCGGGCGTGCTGCCCGACGCGAGCCCCGGTCTCGCCGCCCTCGCCCTCCAGGGCAAGGGCACCGAGGAGATCCGCCAGGCGCTGATCGACGGTGAGCTCGACGGCTTGATCCTGGTCGGCGTCGACCCGCTGCGCGACTTCGCCGACACCTCGGCCTGGACCAAGGCCCTCGACGCGGCGGGCTTCGTCGTCGCCTTCTCCACCTTCGCCACCGCGACGGCGGCCAAGGCCGACGTCCTCTTCCCGCTCGAGACCCATGCCGAGAAAGACGGCACCGTCACCCACCCCGACGGCCGCCTCCAGCGAGTCCGCCCCGCCGCCGGCCGCCCCGGCGATATCCGCCCCGGCTGGCAGACCTTGTCGAGCCTCTCGCTCGCCCTCGGCCACGACACCGGCGTCACGAGCCAGCCCACCGCCTTCGCAGCTTTGACCAGCGCGGTCCCGTTCTACTCGTCGATCACCGACGAGGCGATCGGCGGCCGCGGAGTTCGCTGGCAGACCACCGCAAGCGCTTCGAGCCTGCCCGCGCCGGCCGCCGACGCTCCGAGCTCAGCCCCGGGTGTCGGCGTCGCCTCGCCGGACACTCAGCGCGATAGCGCGTCCGGCGAGGTGATGCCGGCGGCCGGGGCCACCGCATCCCTCGCCCTCGGCACCTTCCGCGACCTCTGGGCCGGCCCGATCACCGAGCTCAACCCCCCGCTGAAATTCCTCAAGCCTTCCCAGCGCCTGGAAGTCTCTCCCGAGGACGCCGCCCGCCTCTCGCTCGCCACCGGCGACCAGGTCCGCGTCACCCAAGGCGACAAGTCCCTCGACGCCACCGTCCTGATCAAGGAACGGACCCCCGAGGGCGTCTGCTTCCTCGCCGAGGGCATCGACGGCGGCAACGCCAACTCGCTGCTGAACGGCCACCAGGTGCGGGTCGAGATCGAGAAGCTCGTCGAGGTCCCCGCGTGATCCACCTGGTGCCCGTCGCGGACACCCAGTTCGCCGAAGCGACCTGGATCATGATCGCCAAGTCGATCGTCATCTTCGCCGTGATCTTCGGCATCCTGCCCGTCCTCACCGTGGTCGAGCGCAAACTGATCGGCCGCTTCCAGCACCGCTACGGCCCCAACCGGGTCGGCCCCTACGGGCTGATGCAGCCGCTTGCCGACGTCGGCAAGCTGATCTCCAAGGAGTCCTTCCGTCCCGAAAACGCGATCTCGACCCTGTTCATCCTCGGGCCGCTGCTGCCGGTGCTCTCCGGCGTCCTGGCCCTCGCGATCCTTCCCTGGGGCGACGTCAAGAACGGAGTCGGCTTCTACGGCATCGACGTCCCGATCGGCATCCTCTACTTCTTCGCCGTCGGCTCGATCGCCTTCTACGGACTGCTCCTCGGCGGTTTCTCCTCGGGCTCCAAATACAGCCTCCTCGGCGCGATGCGCTCGGCCGCCCAGCTGATCTCCTACGAGGTCTCGATGGGCCTGGCGCTGCTCGGCGTGATCATGATGAGCGGCTCGCTCTCGCTGGTCGACATCGTCCGCGCCCAGGGCGGCGTCTGGTACATCGGCCCGCAGATCGTCGGCTTCCTGATCTTCATGCTGGCGGGCTTCGCCGAGACCAACCGCACCCCGTTCGACATGCCCGAGGCCGACGCCGAACTCGTCCAGGGCTTCATGACCGAGTACGGCGGCATGCGCTTCGGCAGTTTCCTGCTGGTCGAATACATGGAGATCCTGGTCGTCTGCGGCGTCGCCGCGGCGATGTTCCTCGGCGGCTGGATGGGCCCCGGCCCGGGCTGGCTCGACCCGATCTGGATGCTGGCCAAGATGCTCGGCCTGGTCCTCGTCTTCATCTGGGTGCGGGCGACGCTGCCGCGGCTGCGCTACGACCAACTGATGAGCCTCGGCTGGAAGGTGCTGCTGCCGCTGGCGACGCTCAACGTCCTCGTCACCGCGGTATTGGTGGTGACGACATGAGCGGCGAGTTCCCCTACCTCAAAGACGACAGCGTGGTCGAGGTCCAGCGCGGGCCCGAGCCGGGCGGCGTCGGCGGCGCCTACCGCGCCTTCGGCGAGACGCTGCGAGGGCTGAAGACGACGATGGCGCGGCTGATCGAGGGGCCAATGACGATCGAGTACCCCGAGGAGAAGACGCCGGTCTACCCGCGCTTCCGCGGCCGCCACAAGCTGCACAAGTTCGAGGACACCGGGCTGGAGAAGTGCGTCGGCTGCTCGCTCTGCGCCGCTGCCTGCCCGGCCGACTGCATCCGCGTCGTCGCCGCCGAGAACATCCCCGGCGAACGGGTCTCGGCCGGCGAGCGCTTCGCCGCGATCTACGAGATCAACCTCTCGCGCTGCATCTTCTGCGGCTACTGCGAGATCGCCTGCCCCTTCGACGCGATCACGATGGGCCACGACTACGAGATGTCCGACTACGACCGCACCGACCTGATCTTCACCAAGGAGATGCTGCTCGCCGAGTCGATCGAGCGCACTCCGCTGCGGGCAGAGGGCGAGTAAGTGGAAGCGGTCCTCTTCTTCCTGGCGGCAATCGGCGCCCTCGGCGGCGCGGTCGGCGTCGTCGCCATGCGCAACCCCTTCTACGGCGTCCTAGCGCTGATCGTCCACCTCTTCTCCCTCGCGGTCCTCTTCCTCCTGCTCACCTCGGCCTTCGTCGCCGCCGCCCAGGTGGTCGTCTACGCCGGCGCCGTAATGGTCCTCTACGTCTTCGTGGTCGCCTACGTAGGCGGCGACACCGAGTCCGCCTGGGAGCCGATCCCCGGCCAACGCTTCCTCGCGCCCCTCCTGGGAGCAGCCCTCTTCATCGAGCTCTCCGTGGCCGTGCTCTCTTCTTCGCTGCTGGCCTTGGGAACTCACGGACCTGATGTCAACCCAGGCTTCGGCGATCCCGCCGCAATCGGCCGCCTGCTCCTAGAACGCTTCCTGATCCCCTTCGAGGCCTCGTCGATCCTTCTGCTCCTTGCAGCGGTGGGCGCAGTAGTCCTTGCTGGTCGCAATAGGGAGGAAGGCACCTCCTCGGAACACTCAGCGCCAAAGGCGCGTTCAGAGGAGGTGCCTTCCTCCCTATGAACGTCGAGTGGTACATCGTCCTCTCCTCGCTCATCTTCGCTGTAGGCGCGATGGGCCTTCTCCTGAGGCGCAGCCCGGTCGTGATCCTGCTCTGCCTCGAGCTAATGCTGAATGCGGGCAACCTGGCATTGGTTGCTTTCAGCAGGATGGTCGGCAACCAACAAGGTCAGATCTTCGCCATCGTCGTGATGGTTGTAGCGGCTTGTGAGGTAGTCGTAGGGCTGGGTTTGATCGTTGCGATCTTCAGGCGCAAGCTGCCGCTTGATGTTGACGCGCTGAGGGAGCTTCGCGGGTGAGCGCTACCGGGTGGGCTTGGCTGGTCTTGCTCTTCCCCTTGCTGGGGTCGATCGTGATCGCGCTTGGCTTCAAAGTGCTGCCGTCCAAGGCCGCGGGCGCAATCGGCACGCTTGCCATCGGACTTGCGTTTGCGTGCGGCGTCGCTGCACTGATCAACCTGCTGGGAGAAGCCCCAGACGCCCGTCACCATGCCTCGGCGCTCTGGGACTACGCCTCGGTTGCAGGGCTGAACATCAAGCTGGGGATCTACCTCGATCCCCTCTCCACCTTCATGGTCCTGATCGTCACCGGCGTCTCGACCCTGATTCACCTCTACTCGTTCGGCTACATGCAGTCCGACGAGGGCTACCACCGCTTCTTCAGCTACCTCAACTTCTTCGTCTTCTCGATGCTGCTGCTCGTCCTCGCCGGCAACTTCGTGCTGCTGATCGTCGGCTGGGCCTTCGTCGGCTTCGCCTCCTACGCGCTGATCAGCTTCTGGTACCGGCGCGCCACGGCGACCAAGGCCGGGATGAAGGCCTTCGTGATCAACGTCGTCGGGGATATAGGACTCGTGCTCGCCGCCTTCCTCATCTTCCGCGAACTGGGGACCTTCGAATACAGCGAGGTCTTCGCTAAGGCGCCCCACGTCTTCCACACCAACGAGTGGACCGTGACCGCGATCTGCCTGCTGCTCCTGGTCGGCGCCTTCGCCAAGTCGGCGCAGCTGCCCTTCCACACCTGGCTGCCCGACGCGATGGAGGGGCCCACCCCGGTCTCCTCGCTAATCCACGCGGCGACCATGGTCACCGCCGGCGTCTACCTGATCGCCCGCACCCACGTCCTCTTCGTCCTCGCCCCGACCGCCGCCGACATCGCCGCCTTCGTCGGCCTGGCGACGCTGCTGGTCGCCGGCACGATCGCCCTGGTGATGACCGACCTGAAGCGGGCGATCGCCTACTCGACGATGAGCCAGATCGGCTACATGATCATGGGCGTCTCGATCGGCGCCTACAGCGCCGGCATGTTCCACCTGATGACCCACGCCTTCTTCAAGGCGCTGCTCTTCATGGCGGCCGGCTCGATCATCGCCGCGATGGCCAACAACCAGAACATCGACGATATGAAGGGCTTCGGCAAGGCGATGCGCTTCACCTCGATCACGATGCTCTGCGGCGGCCTCGCCCTGGCCGCCTTCCCCGGCACCTCGGGCTTCTTCTCCAAGGACGAGATCCTCGCCTACGCCCACGCCCGCGGCGGCATGTACGACATCTTCCAGATCCTCGGCTACTTCGGCGCCCTGCTGACCGCGATCTACACCTTCCGCCTGATCTTCCGCGTCCTGCCGGGCAAGCCCTGCCCCGAGGCACAGGAGCTGATCGACACCGGCCACGTCCACCACGCCCACCCCTTCAACCCGGCTACGGGCGAAGAGGAGGACACCGGGGTCGGCTTCCCCGGCGCCGACCACCACATCGCCGAGCAGTCCTGGCCGATGCGCCTGGCGATGGGCGTGCTCGCCTTCCTGGCGCTCTTCGCCGGCCTGATCCAGGTGCCTGGCCTCGACGATGTCGTGACCAAGTTCCTCGACCCGGTCTTCGCCGACTCGCCGCTGACGCGGATCGTGCCCTCGGTCGGCGCCTCCTGGGTCGGCCTGGCGATCGGGGCGGCGATTTCGATCGCCGGCATCGGCATCGCCTACTGGCTCTACGTCGCCCGCCCGGAGACGCCGGCGATGCTGATCGAGCGCCTGCGCCCGCTGCACACCTTCCTCATCAACAAGTGGTACTTCGACGAGGCAATCGACTTCCTGATCGTGCGCCCGGCGCTGGCGATCGGCCGCTTCGCCAACCGCACCTTCGAGCGCCTCGTCGTCGACGGCCTGATCAGCGGCACCGAGGACGTCGTCGGTGGCAGCGGCCGCCTCGTCCGCGTCGTGCAGAGCGGCTTCGTGCGCAGCTACGCACTGCTGCTGCTGGTCGGCTTCGCCGGCCTCGCCCTCTACTTTCTGCTGAGCAGCTCATGATCAACGCGCTGCTCTGGACCCCGCTTGCCTTCGGCCTGATCGGCCTCTTCCTCCCCAGGCGGCTGGCCGGCTGGTGGGCGACGCTGGGCGCGGTGGCGACGCTGGGCATCGCGATCTCGCTCGTCGCCGGCTTCGACTCGGGCGCTTCCGGCCTGCAGGACACCGTCGACGTCAACTGGATCCCCGGGCTCGGGGTCGACTACAGCCTCGGGATCGACGGCCTCAACGTCTTCCTGATCCTGCTGACCACGGTGCTGTGGACGGCGGGCACGGCCTTCGCCGCCTTCCGCCAGCAGGATCGCCCCCACCTCTTCTTCCTGATGATGCTGATCGGCGAGACCGCGACGCTGGGCTCGTTCCTGGCCCAGGACCTGCTGCTCTTCGTCCTCTTCTTCGACCTGATGCTGGTGCCGTTCTACTTCCTCTTCGGCGCCTGGGGCAGCGATCGCGAGGGCGGCCCGAGCGCCTCGGCGGCGACGCTGAAGATGATCGTCTACACGCTGATCGGCTCGCTGCTGATGCTGGTCGGAGCGATCGCCACGGCGATCATCGCCGCCGACGGCGGTCACATCACCTTCTCGATCGCCGAACTGGCCAAGCACCCGATCGGCGAAGGCAGTCAGCGCTGGATCTTCTGGTTCTTCGCCGCCGCCTTCCTGGTCAAGATGCCCGCCTTCCTCCTGCATGGCTGGATGCCCGATGCCTACCGGGCGGCGCCGCTGCCGGCTCTGGCGGTCTTCTCGGGCGTGCTCGCCAAGGTCGGCGCCTACGGCTTCCTGCGCGTCGTGCTGCCGCTTTTCCCGGCGGCGACGATCGAATTCCAGGAGGTGATCCTGGTCATCGCCCTGGCCTCGATCCTCTACGGCTCGGTGATGGCCTTCACCCAGACCAACGTGCGGCTGATCGCCGGCTACTCCTCGGTGGCGCAGCTCGGCTTCATCACCGCCGGGATCTTCGCCCTCTCCGCCGACGGTTCCGACGGGGCGATCCTGCAGATGGTCAACCACGGCCTCGTCGTCGCGCCGCTCTTCGTGATCATCGCGCTCCTGGTCGAGCGCACCGGCACCGAAGACCTGCGCGAGATGGGCGGCATGGCAATGAAGGCACCGGTGCTTGCCGCCCTTTTCCTGATTGTCACCCTGGCGACGCTGGCAATGCCCGGCTCGGCCAACTTCGTCGGCGAGTTCTACATCCTCAACGGCCTCTTCGATTCCAAGATCGTCTTCGCGTTTGTAGCCATCTCCGGGGTGGCGATGAGCGCTTATTACGCGCTGAGGCTCTACCAGCGCACGATGCACAACCGCAAGCCGGCGGGCCTGATCTCGCGCGAGATCAGCTGGCGCGACGGGATCGTGCTCGTCCCCCTAGTGCTCTGCATCTTGGGACTCGCGCTGTACCCGCAGTTGATCCTCAAGCGCACGGACACCTCAGTGGCGAGATCCGTGGCGGCGACCGAAGGGCCGTCAGGTGGGTCTCCCAAAACACTTAGCGCGAAGCGGCCGCCAAGTCCCGGAGAGCAACCGACGCAGCTCCGCGGAGTCGCGTTTTGGGAGACCCACCTGACGGCCCCCGACCCCACCAAGGCAAGCCAGTGAACTTCCACGCCCCCCACATCGACTACGGCGCGCTCTCGCCCGTCCTGGCGCTAACCGCCGGACTCTGCGTCGTCCTCCTGAGCGGCGTCTTCAAGCCCACACGACAGATGGCGCCATGGCTGACGCTGGCGGTCCTGGCAGTGACGGCGGGGCGCCTGGTCATCCAGTGGAACGATCCGACCGATCTGGTCTCCGGCGCGCTGCGGATCGACGACCTGGCGATCGCGATCTCGCTGATCGCGATCCTCACCGCCGCCTTCGCCGTCCTCTTCTCCATCCGCGAGCCAGCGACCGAGCAGGCAGGCAAGGGCGAGTACCACGCGCTGCTGCTCGGTTCGGTCTTGGGCATGGTCCTGCTTGCCCAGGCGCAAAACCTGGTCACCTTCTTCGTCGCACTGGAGACGCTCTCGATCCCCCTCTACATCCTCTGCGCCACCAACATGCGGCGCGAGAAGTCGCTCGAGTCGGGGCTCAAGTACCTGATCGTCGGCTCGCTCGGCTCGGCGACGCTGCTCTACGGGATGGCCTTTCTCTACGGCGGCACCGGCTCCACCGACTTCAGCGGGATCGCCCACGGCATCGCCCAGAAGGGCGTGCTCAGCGATCCCCTGATCCTGATCGGGATCGGCATGACCGCGGTCGGGCTCGCCTTCAAGACCTCGATCGCACCCTTCCACCAGTGGACGCCCGACGTGTATGAGGGTGCCCCCTCGCCGATCACCAGCTTCATGGCGGTGGCGACCAAGGCCGCGGCCTTCGCCGTCTTCATCCGCTTCTTCGACGTCGCCCTGGCGCCGCAGGCGAGCGAGTGGCAGCCGGCGCTCGCCGTGCTGGCGGCGATCTCGATCGTGATCGGCAACGTCGGCGCGCTCGGCCAGAACTCGCTCAAGCGCCTGCTCGGCTACTCCGGCATCGCCCAGGCCGGCTACATCCTCGGCGGCCTCGTCGTCGCCAGCGAGGCGGGGATCAACGCGATCGTCTTCTACCTCGCCGCCTACGCTTTCATGAACCTCGCCGCCTTCGCCGTCGTCATCGCCCGCGAGCGCGAGACCCCCTACGGCGACGACATCGCCGCGGTGCGCGGCCTCGGTGCCGAGCGGCCGCAGCTGGCCTGGCCGCTGACGATCTCGATGCTCGGCCTCGCCGGTCTGCCTGCCACGGCGGGCTTCATCGGCAAGCTCTACCTGATCGAGGCCCTGGTCGAAGGCGACTACACCTGGCTCGCCGTCTTCATCGCCGTCGGCACGATGATCTCGCTGGCCTACTACCTGCGGGTAGTGGCGGCGATGTGGATGCGGCCCGAGAGCGGCACCGCCGCCACCCCGGCGATTGCCGGCGCCTCGCCTGAAGCGGACCCGATCGACCCCGAGGCCGGCCGCCGCGCTTACCTCGTCGGTCCCGCTCTCCTCGCCGCCGCAGCGGTGGTCTTCTTCGGCGTCATCCCACAGCCGCTGGTCGAGTTCGCCGAACACGCCGGCGCCTCGCTCTTTTAGAGGCCTACTCGTCCAATGGACGCTCCCTGGCCTTAGTATGGCCCGGATGAAGCGGCTGACCAAGAAGCTGACGTTCGCCAACGTGATGTCGGTGACGGCGGTCTTCATCGCCCTCGGCGGCAGCGCGGTCGCGGTCACCCAACTCCCCGAAAACAGTGTCGGGGCCAAGCAGATCAAGGCCGGCGCCGTGCGTTCGGCCGAGGTAAAGGACTTCTCGCTGCAGGCAAACGACTTCGCCAAAGGCACGCTGCTGAAGGGCGACAAGGGGGATAAGGGAGAGCAGGGGCCCGCGGGCCAGGCCGGCTCCCCGGGCACTCCCGGAGCGCCAGCGACGAGGATCTACGCATTTGTGCGCACTGGGGGGTGCTGTGGAGGGGCGCCGGCTCTCAACCCGCCCCAAATCATCAACGGGCACGGGGTGACGGCGGCGAAAATAAACGGCGCTGGCCAGTATGAAGTGACCTTCGACACCAGCCTGCTACCGAGCGGGGGTGTGGCGCAATGCGCTCCGCTCGTGAGCGAGGGCTCTCAGGATGCGGCCTTCCCGATCGATGGCGAGATCTCGGTCGGTCACCCCGTGGGCATCCCCACCGACAGCCTGCTCGTCCTCTTCAGGAATAGCGCGGGAGCACTGGAAGAACTCAACAGCGGCGGCGGCTCAGACGGCTTCAGCATCGCCCTCTTCTGCTGAGCTCCCCGCTGCTGACTTCATCTTTCGGGCGCACATGCAGTACCAATCGCAGAGTCATCGATAAGGTCAGCGCATGGGAGATCGACCGGCCGCGCTGTCGGCCTCGACGATGTGTGAGGCGTTTCAGCTCACTGCTGCGGAGTGGGCCGATAGTCCTGCGCTGCGGCTGAAGGACAGCGACTACGAGGCCAGCTGGGTGGACTACGCGGAGGCCGTTCGCAAGCGAGCCGCAGGGCTGGCGAAGCTGGGGGTGAAGCGGGGCGACACGGTTGGGTTCATGCTCGTGAATCGGCCCGCGCTGCATCTGACCGATGCAGCGGCGATGCATCTGGGGGCGACCTGCTTCTCGGTCTACAACACGTCGTCTCCCGAGCAGGTCGAGTACCTGGTGCGGGACGCGGAAAATCGGGTGATCGTGACCGAGCAGGAGTTTCTCGGCACCGTGCTGGCAGCACACGAGCTGGTCGACACGCTGGAGCACGTTGTCGTGATCGACGGCGAGGCGCCGGAGGGGACGATCGCGATCGGGGAGCTCGAGCAGATGGGCGAGCCGGACTTTGACTTCGAGGCAACCTGGCGCGCGGTCGAGCCCGAGGACGTGCTCTGCCTGATCTACACCTCGGGCACAACCGGGCCGCCCAAGGGCGTGCAGCTGACTCACCACAACATGGTCGCGGTCTGGCGAGCCTGCGACGAGGTCCAGCAGACCGTCCCGGGTGGCCGCATGATCTCCTACCTCCCGAGCGCCCACATCGCCGACCGCTGGGCGGGGATCTACGCACAGATGTTCTACGGCAGCTGCGTCTACTGCTGCCCCGACCCGCGCCAGATGGTCGCCTACTCGATCGAGGTCAAGCCCACGGTCTGGGGCGGCGTGCCGCGAATCTGGGAAAAGCTGAAGACGGCGATCGAGATCGGCATCACCGCCGAGCCCGACGAGGCAAAACGCGATGCGACGGTGGCGGCGATCGAGCTGGGCCGTCGTCGCGCACGCGCGATGATGGACGGCGGCGCGCCCGCCGAGCTCGAGGCCGAGTGGAAGCAAGCCGACCGGCAGGTGCTCTCGACGATCCGCGCGATGCTCGGCCTCGACCAAGTCGAATCGTTCGTGGTCGGCGCGGCACCGACCCCACCGGAGGTGCTCGAGTTCTTCCTCGCGCTCGGCATCGAGATCCGCGAGACCTGGGGAATGTCGGAGACCACCGCGATCACGACCCTGAACCCGCCCGGCGGCGCGCGGGTCGGCACGGTCGGCCCGCCGATCCCCAACACCGAGGTGAAGCTAGCCGACGACGGCGAGGTGATGGTTCGAGGCCCCCAGGTGATGGCCGGGTACCGCAACATGCCGGAGAAGACCGCCGAAGCGCTGACCGAGGACGGTTGGCTGCTGACCGGCGACATCGGCGAGTTCGACCAGGCCGGCTACCTGCGGATCATCGACCGCAAGAAGGAGCTGATCATCAACGCGGCCGGCAAGAACATGTCGCCGGCCAACATCGAGGCGAAGCTGAAGGCGGCGACGCCGCTGATAGCCCAGGCTGTGGCGATCGGCGACAACCGGCCCTACAACGTGGCACTGATCGCGCTCGATCAAGAAAGCTTGGCCGCACGCGGCCTGACCGCTTCCGACCCGGCCGTCACGGAGGAGATCGGGCGCGCTGTCACAGAGGCCAACGAGCGCCTCTCCCGGGTCGAACAGATCAAGCGCTTCAAGGCGCTCGAGGGCGAGTGGCTGCCAGGGGGCGAGGAGCTCACTCCAACGATGAAGCTGAAGCGACGCCCGATCGAGCGCAAGTACGAAGCGGAGATCGAGTCTCTTTACGCGTAGCGCATCGGCGCGGCGGGTCCTGTCGCCGCAGGAACCCCCACCCCTTCCGGTAGCTAAAGCTTCCTCAGGGGTGGGTCCCCCTACGGCGCCACCCCCCGCGAGAAGCGTTCACGGCAAAGCCGCCTCTCCCTTGAGCTTGAAAGGGTCCGCCAATCGGCGTTCTCCTCACAACTGCGGCGATCGTGATCTCGGTCGCGATCGGCGTTGCCTCCGAGCACCGCTGGCCGGCGGGCGCGGCGTTGGCATCGCGGCGGGCGCTGACGCTGCTGCTTTACGTCTTCCTGCCGCCGGTGATCTTCTTCAACATCGCCAAGGCGAACATCGACCTCAGCCACGGCGTCGGCCTGATCCTCGGCATCGTCGCCTCCTCGCTCGGCGCCCTGCTTGCCTTCCTCGTCGCCGACCGCGGGCTGAAGCTGCCCCGCTTCCAGACCGGCGCCGTCGTCGTCACCGTGCTCAGCGTCAACACCGGCTACCTCGGCTACCCGCTGACCGTGGCCCTGCTCGGCCGCGACCAGCTCTCGACCGCGGTCCTCTACGACGTGCTCGTCACCGGCCCCTGCCTGCTGCTCGGCGCCTTCGCCGTCGGCGCCGCCTTCGGCACCAAGGTGGGGGAAACGCCGCGCGAGCGGGTGCGCGCCTTCTTCACCCGCAACCCGGCGCTCTACGCCGCGATCGCCGGCATCCTCGCCCCCAGGTCGCTGGCGCCCACTGAGCTGGTCGACATCTCGCAGGCGCTGATCGTGGCGATCCTGCCGATCGGCTTCTTCGCCGTCGGCGCCACCCTGGCCGAGAACGCCGAGCACGGCGAACTGCCGATTCCGCCGCCGATGACGCGCCCCGTGGCGCTGACGATCGCCACCCGGCTCGCGGTCGTCCCCGGCCTGTTGATGCTGATGGCAGCGCCGCTGATCGACCTACCCGCTGCCTACCGCCTGCTCTCGGCGATGCCGTCCGGCCTCAACTCGCTCGTGGTCGCCCACGCCTACGGCCTCGACATGGAGATCACCGCCGAGGCCGTCATCTGGTCGACCGCGATCGTCGTTGCCGCCGCCCTGCTATCCCTCTTGTTCTGATGCTGCACCACGTCGGGATCGAGGTCGCGCCGGTGGACATCGAGCGCACGGTCGAGCTCTGGCAGCTGCTCGGCTTCGAGCTGGTCGAGCCGCCCGCCTCGCTGAGCGAGTTCACCTGGCTCGAACGCGAGGGGACGCAGGTCCACCTGATGCCGACCGAGTCGCCAACGGTTCCCCCGCGCGGCCACACCGCGATCGTCGTCGTCGACTTCGAGGGCGCCTTCGCGGCGCTGGCTGAGCGCAGCTTCGAGATCGAACGCCGCCGCGAACACTGGGGCGCTCCCCGCGCACGGGTCATCGCTCCCGGCGGCCACCGGGTCGAGCTGATGGCCGCGCCGCCGGCGGGTGGCGACTGACGCCGGGCTTGGCGCCGAGTACGTCTCAACCCGCCCATGACACGGGCTGAGACGTACTCGCGGCCGGGACCGTCCCCGCCGAAGGCGCGGCTACGATGCCCCGGTGCGTTACCCAGTCGAGCAATTCAGCGCCGAGGAGCGAGCCCTGCTCGCCCCCCATTTCACCAACCTCGACCGGCCCGTCTTCGCCCTGGTCAACCTGCCGGAGACGGTCAAGGGGGCGCTTTTTGCCCGCTACTCGCGCTATTCCGGGACCGTGCGCAGGCTCTACCTCGAGGAGTTCGCCGCCGACACGACGGCCGGCGAGCGGCCCTTCGACGGCGCCGAGGGCGAGCGCGCTGCCGGCCTCTACGAACGCGTCTTCCTCGGCTACGGCGATGACTCGATCGCCCAGGTCGGCGGTGCCCACATCGCCTGCGAGTGGGTCTCCAACGTGCTCACCAAGGTGCTGCAGCGCGGCCGCCTTGCCGCCTACCTGGAGCAGTCGACCCGCTACATCCCCTACGACAAGCCGATGCCCGACGGCGGCGGCTACCGCTACTACCGCGGCGACGATCTCGGGCCGGAGTTCGGCGCCGCGATGGACGAGATCTTCTCGATCTACTCGCGCTCGCTGCGGCAGGTCGAGCAGTGGGCGGCGGAGCGCTGGCCGCGCGGCGACGATGAACCTGAGGGACCATGGCAGCGCTCGATCCGCGCCAAGGCACTCGACCTGCTGCGCGGGCTGCTGCCGGCGGCAACCCTGAGTCACGTCGGCATCTACGCCTCCGGCCAAGCCTACGAGCAGATGCTGCTGCGGCTGATGGCCTCGCCGCTGCCGGAGGCACGCGAGTACGGCGGCATGATCCTGAACGAGCTGAAGCAGGTGATGCCGAGCTTCGTCTCGCGGGTCGATCGCCCGGACCGCGGTGGCGAGTGGATCGCCTTCCTGCAGCAGCGCCGCGAGCAGACCGAGCAGTGGGTCTCGCGCCTTGGCCTCGACCGGCGCGGAGACGGCGAGGCGAGTCCCTCGGTCGAGCTGGTCCACGTCGACGGCAGCGAAGAGAGCCTGCTTGCGGCCTGCTTGCTCGAGTCGGCCTCGGTGCCCGAGACCGAGGTCCTCGCCCGCCTCGACGTGCTCGACCGCGACGAGCGGGGCGCGCTGCTCGCAGCGATGGTCGGCGAGCGCCAGAACCGCCGCCACCGCCCCGGCCGCGGCTTCGAGGCCCTGCGCTATCGCTTCGAGATCGTCTCCGACTACGGCGCCTTCCGCGACCTCCAGCGCCACCGCATGCTGACCGTCCAATGGCAACGCCTCGGGCCGGACCTGGGAGCCGGCATCCCCGAGGAGGTCCGCGAAGCAGGGGCAGGCGACGAGTTCGAGCGAGCCCTAGAGATCTCCAGGGCCGAGTACGAGCGGCTGGTCGATGCCGGGCTCCACGAGCAGGCCTCCTACGCTCTCAGCCTCGCCTACCGCATCCGCTACACCTTGGACCTGAACGCTCGCGAGGCAATGCACCTGATCGAGCTCCGCTCAGGCCGCGAGGGCCATCCCACCTATAGAGCCGTCGCCCAAGCTATGCACGAGCGAATCGAGGCAATCCACCCGGGCGTTGCGGCAACCATGAACTTCGTCGACACCTCTTGCGAGCCTCGCTTGGAGCGCATAATGAGCGAGATTCGGACCCACAGGAAGCAGGCGGCGACGGGCCGATCCCAGTAGGCCTTCACTTAACTTTTTTGGTGGGACGGCTGGGGCCGTCCGAGAGCGGAGGCGGCAAAAAAGTACAAGACGTTCCGACCTACTGGGATCGGCCCGCCCCGGCCGGATCCTCGGGATCCTCAAGCTGCGGCATATCCTCGGGCTCGGGTGCCTCCAGCTGTGGAGGAAGGGTGCCGTTGTCGTCCGGCGACGATTCCATCGCGGCCGCCGCTTTGTCCCCTGGGGTAGGCCAAGGAACGGGTTCGCCCGCGGCCCAAGCTGGCGGTTGGCTGCTCTTGCGCAGCAGGAGGATGCCGAAGTAGATGAACCAGAGCAGGGTGAACTGGAAGAAGAGGAAGGAGACGGCGCCGAGGGCCATGCCAAGGGAGCCCCAGAAGCGGGTCAGGAGGCCGACCCGCATCGCGTAGAGGCAGGTGTAGACCATGGCGACGACGAAGCCGATCTGGCCGCCGAGACCGAAACCGGCGGCGAGCGGGCGCAGGGGCGCTTCGTCGATCGTTTCGGTGGCGATTTCGTTGGCGTGATCACTGTTCAACTTGACGCCCTTGGCGAGCAGATGCGGCACTTCGTTGCTGACGAAGCCCGAGGCCGCGTGCAGGGTCGAGACGCCACCGAGGATCGCCAGCACGGCGAGGAAAAGCGGGGCGGCAATGACCACGCCGACGAGCTGGCCGCGCATGCGATCGCTGCGTGCCTTGGCGCTGCGAAAGAGGTAATAGAGCGGCGCGGCAAGCAGGCTGATGCCGATCGCCTGCAGGATGCTGGAGATCAACTGGGCCGAGCGGTGGGCATCGACGTTGCGCAGCAGCTCCGAGTCGCCGCCGGCACTGCCGACGCCCTGGGTGGCGACGACGATCGCCCCGACGATGAAGATAACCGCGGCAAAGGCAGCGAGGGCGGTCGGGGTTGCCCAGCGCTCCTCCCAGGCCAAGACGTTTCTCCGGTTCACGGGGCGTACGCTAC
This sequence comes from Solirubrobacterales bacterium, assembly GCA_036271315.1. GTDB lineage: Bacteria > Actinomycetota > Thermoleophilia > Solirubrobacterales > 70-9 > VRUE01. The sequence continues at coordinate 16,912 of DATBAV010000027.1, forward strand.
CTGCGATGAGTTCGACGCGAGCCGGTGAGCGCACACCCGTCGTTCCGCTCGAGGCAGGGGCGGGCCCGGACAACCCACCCTGCCCGGCCTGCGGTGAGCCGCTCTTCGGCTGGCTCGACGCCAGGCCCGGCCTGCACGGCCCGGTGCGGCGCTGCGAGAGCTGCGGCCTCGGCGTCATCGGAGCCGCGGACGGGAGCGCCGACGCACTCGTCGCTCTCGATCGGCTGGGTCGCGGCGATGCGACCCGGATCGTCAGCCGGGCCAGTTTCGCCGCCTGGATCGGCAGCGCCGGCTGGGTCGGCCTCGAGCCGGAGAGCCACTACCTGTTCACGCCGGAGGCAGTGCGGCGCCTCGTCGCCAATCGCGACCAGGTCGTCGTCAGCGCCCGTTGGATGCCGGGCGCCGGCATCGCCTCGATGTGGCAGACCCTGCTCAACGGCCTCACCTTCGGGCGCAATGTCGCGCTCGGGGCGTTTGGCCGCGCCACAGCCGTGCCGGCCCGCCGGCCCTGGCAGCGCCGGCTCGATCTGCTGATCAGCGTCCTCGCGGCAATCCCCGCCCTCCTCGTCGCCGTGCCACTGGAGCTGATCGCGGCGGTCTTCCGCCGCGGCGCCGTGATCAATTTGCGCTACGAACTCCTCTGAGGTCGTCGGGGCAAGCAGTTCAAGGACGCAGGGAGCGCCGCGTGCTCTGCACGCAAGCGACCGAGGACGCCGAGATGCGCCGGCCCGACGACCTCAGGAGAGGCCTTCGCGCGCCTCGCGCACGAGGGTGACCGCCTCGGGAAAGAGAACGCGGATCGCGTCGCGAACCTGCATGGCCTGTTGATCGGGTTCGCCGGTCAGGTCGAGCTGGCCGATCGAGGCGACGGTCATCTCGACCGCGAGCTTGATCGCATTGTCTGCCCAGGCAACACGCTGGGAAGACTGCATCTGCTCCGAGAGCTCCTCCATGCGGGCGCGGAACTCGTCGGGATCGCCAAAGAGGTTGAAGGGGCTGCCCTCCATCTCGCACATGAATAGCAGACGGGCGTTGTGGGGCGAAGTCGCGACACCCTGCGCACCACCCGCGCGCCCTCCTTGCCTAGCGTCGCCACGATGGATCGCGAACGAGCTTCCGAGCGCGGATCGGCGAGCGTCGAGCAGGCCGGCCTCGTTGCCCTGATCGCCCTGCTGCTGCTCGCCGCGATCGCGGCCGTCGCCGCGGGCGGCGAAATCGATGCGGGCCGCGGGCTCGCCGGCGTGATCTCCAAGCGCATCGCCTGCGCCCCGCGCCTTCCCGATGCCTGCCGCCATCACCCGCTCGTGCCGGCCTACGGCTGGCCGCTAGCCCGCCTCGCCCGCGCGCTAGCCCCGCCGCCCGAGGCAAGGCCCGGCCCCACGGGCCTGCCCCTGGTCCCGGTCGACTTCCGCTACTGCCGCCGCGAAAGCTGCGCCGTCGCCGCTGGGCCCCACCTGACCGCTTCGCGCCGCCGCGTCACAGCCTTCACCCAGATCGAAGACCGGCGGCGCTCGAGCGGTTGGGTCGAGCTGACCTACTGGCTCTACCGCCCCGGCCTCGGTTGGGAACGCCAGACCCGTCGCGCCACCCAGGCAGATGTCAGAGCGGCCAGCGGCGTCGCCGTGCTCCTCCAAGACGACCCGGCTCTGGTCCCGCTCGAAACCCTCCCGGGCCGCAACCACTACGACTTCCCCGCTTCCGAACGACCGCCCTGGCAGTGGCGCGTGGCCGGGCGCTACCCGGGCTGGTCGAGCTGACCGGCTCAGCCCTCAGCCGACCAGGCTTCGCCCGCCTGGGTCCGCTCCCAGCCGATCCAAAGGGCGTTCATCGCCGTGGCGACAATTCGCTCGCGGGGCACCCGGGGGTGCTCATACCACCACATCGCAAGGCCTTGGAGCACGCCGCGCATCACTATCCAGGCCATTTCCAGGCCCTCCTCCAGCTCCGGCCCGATCACCCTCTCGACTTCGGGCTGATCGGTGAAGAGACCCATGATCGCGGCGCGGCTGCTCGCCGCCACTTCCTGGTGCATCGCCTCGATCTTGGGATCGCCGGTGGTGTCGCGAAAGAGCATGCGGCCGGCGAAGGGATGGGCCTCGATGTAGGCGAACCAGGCGTCGAAGGAGCGGGCGACACGGCGGGCGGGCGGGTCCTCACCGACGAAGTTCTCGCGCCAGACCTGGCGCAGCTCGGCGAAATGACGCTCCAGCAGGCGGCGGTAGAGGTCCTGCTTGGAGGCGAAGTGGTCGTAAAGGACCGGCGGCGTAACACCCGAGCGCCTGGCGATCTCATCGATCGAGGCCCCCTGGTAGCCGCGCTCGGCAAAGAGCGCCGTGGCGGCGTCTTCGATCGACGCGCGCCGCGTGGCGGCGCTCATCCGTTTGCGTGGTTGGGCCTCGGGATCCAATCTTGCTCTAACCTAGTGGCCACTAGGTTAGACTCCCAGGAGGCGGAAATGCTGCTCACAGCCCACATCTGCGACCTCGACCTGCGAACCGCGGCCAGGACCCTGCGGCGCCCGCCGCGACCCGCGGAGGTGCCCGGCCTCACCTATGCCGAGACCACGATCACGGCGCCGCTCAGTACCAACCTGCTTCCCTCCCCGCGCCTCAAGCGGGTGGCGTTGGTTGCCGCCTGGGAGAGCGACGACGCCTTTGAGGCGTTCTCCGCAAGCCACCCGCTCGCCGAGCGGCTCTCCCTCGGCTGGCAGGTGCGCCTGCAGCCCCTCCATGTCTACGGAGCGTGGCCGCGCCTGCCCGGCCTGCCCGAGGGCGAAGTCGAGATCGGCAGTGACGAGCCGGTCGCCGTCCTCACCCTGGGCCGGCCGCGTCTTCGGCGCCTGCCCGCCTTCCTCAAAGCGAGCGCCGGCGCCGAGGCCGAGGCGGTGGCCAATCCCAACGTCCTCGCCTTGACCGGCTTGGCGAGACCGCCGCGCCTCGTCGCGACCTTCTCGCTCTGGCGCGACGTCGAGGCGATGCGGGCCTACGCCCGCGGCCGCAGCGACGGCGGCCATCCAACCGCGACCCGGGCCGACCGAGCCAATCCTTTCCACCACGAATCCGCTTTCATCCGTTTCCGCCCCTACGCCTCACGGGGTAGCTGGGACGGCCGAGACCCGCTGGGGTCAGACCACGGGTATTAGCTGCCGAGCGGTTCCATAGGCCAAGGCTCCACCGGATTGGGCGGAAGGGCGTGAGCTTGGCGCAAGTGCTTCATGAGGCAAGTGTAAGGGCTTGGGCGGCAACCGCAAGCAAGCCGCCCACCAAGCCGAAAGTTACCCATCGCGTCAGGTTGTTCTTGAGGCTGTTCAACTCGCGTTGGTCCTTGATCGCCTTCACCGTCGACGCAATCATCGTCTGCTCGGTCGAAACCGTGTCCAAAACCGTGTAGGGGCCGCTGAACTTCTCGAGAACTTTTGCCTCCACGCCGATCCGGTGCCAGGGCACCTGCGCCGGTTCGGTCCCGATCATCACGGTTCTCTTTCGAATTCCACTGGTGACCGCAATCAGTGCCGCCCCGGCCAGCAGCAACACCGAGGCGATGTAGAAAATCTCGAACGGCGTCCCATTGCCATCGTCCAGGTGCGCCGCCCCAAGGGGCGCGATCAGGGTGAGGATCACTCCCGAGAATCCGGTCAACTGACCCAGTCTCGCGTCGAGGCCCTCGCCATGCGTGCGCTCGTCGTCGAGGGTGCGCCGCACCTCCCCGAGAAGCGCGGTGACCGTGGTTGGATTCGGGCTTGCGCTCTGGCCTGGGTCCGTCGTCTCGCTCATCGCGGCAATTCTCATTGGAAGGAAGGACGCCTTGGAGGCTTAGCGCGTGCCGGCGGTCGAGGGGCTCGGCTGCGCGGCTTCCTCTCGCTCGGCGTCGTCCTGCGCTTGGCGGATCAGGCCTTTCCAGTCCGTCGTCCTGAAGACGAGCAGGATCGCGGTGAAGCCGAGCACGACCGACCAGGCCGCCATCGCGATCTGGGTGCCGACCGAGAAGGAGAGCACGGCGGTGCGCGAGGGGCCCTTCAGAGTTGCCACCAGCAGCGCTTGCTGGGCTCCGGCGCCACCTGGTGTGAAGGGGACGATCGTGGCGATCGCCTGCACGCTCATCACCAGCAGCACGTTGCCGACCGAGCCACCGATGCCAAAGGCCTCGAGGAAGAACCAGAAGGCGAGGAAGCGGCAGATCCACCCCACTCCCTGCCAGGCCGCCACCTGGCGCAGGTAGCGGCGCGGCTGGCCGAGGATGACCACGCCCTGACGAACGCGGGCCCAGAAGCGGCGCACGTGGTGGGCCAGGTAATAGATGCCGATCGCGGTCGCCACCAGCAGCACGCCGGTGACGATCAGCAGCGTCTGCGGGTGGTTGACCCAGAAGGAGATCTCGAAGGCGCGCGAATCGGGCAGTTCCGGCGGTTCGGGCAGCAGTCCCTGGGTGATCGCGTAAAGGAAGACGAGGATGCCAACCGTGGTGTCGAAGACCGATTGGACGAGGAAGGACGAGGTGACCGCCGGATAGGAGGAGTCGGGGATCTGGCGCTTGACCAGGAAGACCTTGGTCACGTCGCCGGCTCGTGCCGGGAGGATCGCGTTGATGCCCGCCCCCGCCAGATAGGCGGCCCCGAGCTGCAGGAAAGAGATCGACTTGCCGGGATAAGCGGCGCGCAGCACGTTGCGCCAGGCCCAGGCACGGCAGAGCTGCATCGCCAGCAGGAAGCCGAGCGCGACCATGAACGGCGTCCAGCGAATGTCGGAAAGATGCTCGAAGAACGAGCTCGAGGCGTGGAAGAACGAGTTGAAGCTGGATGCAAGATCGGCAACGGGCATCGCAGCTACACTAGCCCGCGCGTGTCAGAGGCCCAGACCCAGATCGCCACTGCGAAGGCCACCCGCGACCCCGCCGACGAGGCGATGTGCGCGCGTGCTCGCGAGCGCTACGCCGCCGATCGCAAAAGCCGCTTCCGCCGTCGCCGCAAGCGCCACGCTGCGATGCCGAGCCTGATCATCATCGGCGGCCTCAAGTGCGGTACGACGAGCATCCACCACTACCTCGGCCTGCATCCGGAGATCCAGATGTCGAAGCCGAAGGAGCTCAACTTCTTCTGCGAGGAGCTCAACTGGGACCTCGGCCTCGACTGGTACGCGAGCCGCTTCGACAGCCGCTTCAAGGTCCGCGGCGAGTCCTCCCCCCACTACACGAACCTGCCGTGCTTCACTGGGGTTCCGGCGCGCATCCGCGAGCACTGCCCCGACGCCCGCCTGCTCTACATGGTGCGCGACCCGATCAAGCGCATCCTCTCGCACTGGGTCCACGCCACCGGCGCCGGCTACGAGACGGGTGACCTGGTCGAGGTCCTCTCCAACCCCGACACCGCCTACATGAACCGCTCCAAGTACTGGATGCAGCTGCAGCCCTACCTCGAGCACTTCAACCGCGAGCAGATCGAGATCATCACCCAGGAGGAGCTGCAGTCCGAACGCGAGGAGACGATGCGCAAGGCCTTCGCCTTCGCCGGCGTCGATGAGACCTTTACCTCGGAGCAGTTCGACCGCGAGTGGGAGAAGTCCGGGGCCAAGGAGGGCGACAAATACCAGCTGATGGAGAAGCTGATCAAGCTGCCCGGCTTCCGCTCCCTCGACCGCAACTTCGACCGCCTGCCCGAGCCGCTGCGCTGGCGGGTCGAGAAGCTCGTCCACGATCCCGAGAAGCCCCCGGCGCCGAAGCCAAAGCTGCCGGACGACCTCTTCGAGACCGTCCGCGCCCGCTTCACCGCCGACGTCGCCGAGTTGCAGAAGTTCGCCGGCCGCGAGTTCGCTGGCTGGCACGACTACTCCTGAGCGCCCGGCACTAGGCTCCGCCTGTGCGGCGCCTGACCCCAGATCCCAGCGAGACCACGGTCGAGCAGCAGCTCGACTCCTACGACCCGTGGGAGGAAGAGCGCGAGGGGCGGCCCTTCGTCGCGGTCAACTTCGCCGCGACTGTGGATGGACGAGCGACGATCGGTGGGGTCTCGGGACCGATCGGCTCCGACGCGGACACCGCGATGCTGGTCGGCCTGCGCAAGCGCTTCGACGCGGTGATGATCGGCGCCGGCACGATGCGGGCCGAGCGCTACAGCGGTCTCGACAAGCGCCTGATCGTGGTCGAAAGCGGGCCGGACGGAAGGGTCGATCTCTCCGCTTTACTGCGCTCGCTGCGCGAGGAAGGCATCAGGGCACTGCTTTGCGAGGGCGGGCCAACTCTTCACGGCGCCCTCCAGGTAGAGGAACTGGTCGACGAGCTGTTCCTGACCATCGCGCCCAAGCTGGTTGGCGGTGAGGGACCCCGGATCGTCGAGGGCGTCCTGCCCGAAACGGCCGAGCTCGAGCTTGCCTGGCTACTGGAGCAAGACGGCGAGCTCTTCGCCCGCTACCGGCGCCACTAGCCGCCGGCCGCTAGCGTTCGGGCGACCCAGCCCCGAGGAGAGGACCCAGCAGATGGATTTCACGCCCAGCCCCCAGGTCGAGACCCTGCGCGAGCGCATTCTCGACTTCATGGACGCGGAGATCTACCCGCAGGAGCGCGAGATCATGGAGGCCCTCGACGCCGAGGTCGGCCCCGGCGTCCCCTACCCGAAGATCCTGGTCGAGATCCGCGAGAAGGCGAAGTCGGAGGGGCTGTGGAACCTCTTCATGCCAGATGAGCGCTACGGGCCAGGCCTGAGCAACTGGGAGTACGGGCTGCTCTGCGAGGAGATGGGGCGCAGCCCCGCGGCGGCGCCGATGGCCTTCAACTGCTCGGCACCGGACACCGGCAACATGGAGATCCTCGCCGAGCATGGCAGCGACGAGCAACGCGAACGCTGGCTGGAGCCTCTTCTCGAGGGACGGATTCGCTCGTGCTTCTCGATGACCGAGCCCGAGGTATCGGGCTCCGACCCGACCCTGCTGCAGGCGCGCGCCGAGCGCGACGGCGACGAGTGGGTGATCAACGGCCACAAGTGGTTCACCTCGGGCGCGGTCGGTGCCGAGCTGGCGATCGCGATGGTCGTCACCGACCCCGAGGCCAACCCCTACGCGCGCGCCTCGATGATCTGCGTGCCGACCGACAACCCCGGCTTCAACCTGGTCCGCCCGATCCCGGTGATGGGCCACGACAAGGGCCCCGGCCACTGCGAGATCCGCTACGAAGACTGCCGCGTGCCGGCGAGCAACCTGCTCGGCGGCCAGGGCATGGGCTTCGTCGTCGCCCAGGACCGCCTCGGCCCCGGCCGCATCCACCACTGCATGCGGGCGATCGGCACCGCCGAGCGAGCGCTGGAGATGATGTGCCACCGCGCCAACGAGCGCGAAGCCTTCGGCGGCCCGCTGGGTGAGAAGCAGTTCGTCCAAGAGGCGATCGCCGCCTCGCGGATGGAGATCGATCAGGCCCGCCTGCTCACCCTCTACGCCGCCTGGAAGATGGACACCGAGGGCAAGCGCGCCGCCCGCCAGTCGATCTCGGCGATCAAGATCGTCGCCGCCAACATCGTCATGGACGTCCTCGACCGCGCGATCCAGATCCACGGCTCCCTCGGCATGACCGACGACACCCCCCTAGCCGCCCTCTGGCGCTTCAGCCGCATGCTGCGCCTGGCCGACGGTCCCGACGAGGTCCACAAGATGGTCCTCGCCCGCCGCGAGCTAAACCGCTGGTCCAAACGTGCCGAGGCCGAGGCCGCGGGAGAGTTGGACCCGAAGCACGCCCGGCGAGCTATTTGACGCGCTAGTAGAGCAGCAGGAAGAAGCCGGCTTCGATCGATTCAGTCGATTCTTTTACTTTGAAAGAGATAGGTCTTCGCGTATTGACGAAAGCCTGAGTCCCAACGGGGCAGACACTTCCCTGTCCTATCCCGAGCTGAATCTCAACGTTTTCGCCCGATTCGCTGTAGTCAACCGTGGCTTGGCCTCCGACGGGCGGGGGATTCAAACCGGAGATGCAATAGAAGCCGAGGAATTCGTGGGAGACGTTTGCCTGCGAAATGCCCTGACTACCTAGGAGGACGGCGCCACTGCTCGAGATCCGGGCCGAATGCGACAACTTTTCGGCTGCGGGCGCAACGAATCCGGGGGCGAGCTTTTCCGCCGTGACTGAGCCTGTGGCGAGCTTTCCGTTGGTCACATTGCCGGCCGCGATCTTCGCCGTCTTGACCGCGCCGTTCCTGATCTTCGCCGTCGTGACCGCGTTCCGCTTGATCTTCGCCGTCGTCACCGAGGCGCCCTTCAGATCGTGGCTACTGATCTTCTTGGCGGCGTAGGCCGCCCCGCCACTGAGCACGAGAAAGACAGCAAGCGTGGACATCACGTTCGCGTAGGTCAGGCGTTTGCGGATCTGCTGCATAACCGCCGACGATTGCAAGCCTCTCCAGCGCTGTCAAGGACCGCTGGACGATGCCGCCCAGAGATTCGAAAGGGCGCGGCAAAAGCCGCGCCCTTTCGCAGAAAACTCCAAGAGACTAGATATGTGCTTAGGCGCCGTTTGTGGCAGAAACTTCAAAGGCACAGTCGGCCCCGAAGACGTGGACACCGCTGTTGGCGACGCCGTCGAGCAGCACCGAACCGTTGGGGCTAGCCGCCGAGAACGAGTTGTAGCGTGATGAGTAGGCAGCCCATTCTTTACCGGTGGTGTCTACTCCGTAGTCGATCTGCTGTTCGACTCCGGGGTTGAATTCCCCGTCGGAGTATCCGCCTTGTTCGGCCGTGTAGACGAACGAGCCGGCCGCCGAGGTGGTTGCGTAGACAGCTGCTTCGAAGGTACCTCCGCCGTTGTCAATGCACTTGCCGGTAAAGGTGAATGGCCCGATCGAACCAAGGACCACATTGCTCCCGACGCTTGCCTTCTTAAGGCCACTGGTGAAGTAACGGCTGAAATTCGTGGCGGTGTCAGCGGTCGTTGCGTGAGTCGCGTTCGGCACTGTACCGATCGTGGTCAGGTTAATCTTGGGGCCAGTCACGGCGCCATTCTTGATCTTGGCCGTCGTGATCGAGTTGCTCTTGATCTTCGACGCGGTCACGGCGTTCTTCTTCAGCTTGCCGGTCGTGATCGAGTTGCCCTTGATTTCGTTCGAGCCGATCTTCTTGGCGGCGTATGCGGCGCCACCGCCGAGAACGAGGAAGACGGCGATCGATGACATCACGTTTGCGAACGTGATGTGCTTGCGAATCTGCTTCACGTAATTTCTCTCCTTGAGGGTTGAGATAGGGCGCTTGCGCGCTACTCAGTTTTTTTCCTGCAAAGCCGACCCTTTCAGGTCCGGCAGAGCAATGTCAAGCTAACTGGACCCTGTTCGACGCTAACCGCGCTCGGCCTGCTCGGCGGCCTCGGCCAAACGCTCGACCAAGCGCGCAAACGCTTCTATGCCTGGGTCGACCTTGCCGTACTGGCCGGCGGCGTAGCGGGCGTATACGCCCTCGAGGATGATCGCCAACTTCCAGTAGCCAAGGGCGACGAAGAAGTCGAGCTGGGAGAGGTCGCGGCCGGAGCGCTCGGCGTAGCGGGCCTTGAGCTCGTCGCGCTTGGGGAAGCCGGGGGCCATTGTCGCCGGCTGGCCCAAGGAGATGTCGTCCTCGCCGGCCTCGGGCCAGTAGACCATCAGCAGGCCGACGTCGGCAAGGGGGTCGCCGAGGGTGCAGAGCTCCCAGTCGACAACCGCCGCCACCTCGCCCGCGGGCGTCAGGATCATGTTGTCGAGCCGGTAGTCGCCGTGGACGATCGTCGCTGGGCCCTGCTCGGGGATCCTCGCCGCGAGCCGCTCGTGCACAGCGTCGATCGCCGGCAGCTCGCGCGTCTTCGACTTCTCCCACTGGCCTTGCCAGCGGTGCAGTTGACGGGCGACGTAGTCCTCCTTGCGGCCAAGGTCGCCGAGGCCGACCGCGTCGGGATCGACGGCGTGGATATCGACCAGGGTGTCGACGACGCGCGCGCCGATCGCGTGGCGGTCGCTCTCGTCGGGGAACGCATCTGCCTCGGCGAGACCGCGCAGGATCGGCCCCTCGACGAACTCCATCACGTAAAAGGGCGCTTCATTGACGCTCTCGTCCTCACAGAAACCGGCGATGGGCGCGACCGGCACCGGGGTCGCCGCCAGCGCCGAGACGACACGCTGCTCGCGGCCCATGTCGTGGGCGGAGCCGAGGCGCTTGCCGAGCGGCGGCCGGCGCAGTGCCCAGCGCTTGCCGGCGCTGTCGCGAACCCCGTAAGTCAGGTTCGAGTGGCCGCCGGAGATCCGCTCGAAGGTGAGGGGCGTCTCAGCACTGGGTATGTGCTCGCCGAACCATGCTTCGATTCCGGCCCGATCAATCCCCTCCGGCGCCTCGGCAGTGCCGTCGGCCGTGCCTGTAGCCTCGTCTCCCATCGAGGGGCAAGCATATTCCCGGCGCCGTTTCCGGCTCAGCCCGTCGCTCGCCAACCGGCTGACGATCGGCTTCGCGATCGCCTTTGCCGTGCTCACTGGCCTCGCCGTGGTCGGCGTAGCGCGCTTCCTGCAGCAGCGCCAGGACTTCGAGAACTCGACGGCTCGCTCCTACCAGGTCGAGATCGCCGCCCGCACCCGGCTGGCCAACGGCGTGCACCCGGCGGCAGCCCGCTCGACGATCCTCGCCCAACAGCACCGGCGTGAACGGCTGCGCGACGACATCGGCGGCGAGACCCGCGACACTGCGCTCCTGGTCGGGGCGGGACTGATTGCCGGGCTGACTGGCGCGGCACTGCTCTTCAGCGGCCTGATCGCCTCGATGCGCCGCCCGCTCGAGGAGCTGGTCGAGGCTTCCGGCCGCCTCGCCGCTGGCGACCTCAACACCCGGGTCAAAATCGGCGGCCTCTCCGAGACCGCCTCCCTGGGCGCCGCCTTCAACGAAATGGCCGGGGAGCTGCAGCGCCGCGCCGGGGAGCGCGACCAGCTGGAAACGATGAAGGACGAGTTCGTGCTCACTGCCTCGCACGAGCTGCGCAGCCCGCTCACCTCGGTGCAGGGCTTCGCCGAGCTGCTGATGCTGGAGCGCGACAAGCTCAGCCCTAAGCAGGCTGACACGGTCGAGATCATCCTCGACAACACCCGCCACCTGGTGCGTCTGCTCAACGACTTGCTCGACCTGGCCCGCAGCGACGCCGGCCGCCTGACGATCAAACCGGCGGTGACCGACGTCGCCTCGCTGGTCGAAGACCCCGTGCGGACGATGCTGAGCCAGACCCAGTCCAAGAATCAGGCGCTGACGCAGGCGATCGCTCCCGGCCTGCCGCCGGTCAGCGTCGACCGTGACCGGATCCGCCAGGTGCTCGTGAATCTCTTGACCAACGCACACGAGTACTGTGCCGCTGGCGCCTCGATCCACGTCACGGCGAACAGCAACGGAGGCGGCGTGGAACTCTCGGTAAACGACAACGGGCCTGGGATGGCAGCGGACCAGCTTGACCACATATTCGAGCGCTTCACCCGCGGCGACGCCGGGCTGACCCAGCACGTCGGCGGCACCGGCCTCGGCCTGGCAATCTCGAAATCGCTGGTCGAGCTCCACGGCGGCGCGATCAGCGCCGAATCGGTCGAGGGTCAGGGGTCGACTTTCAGGGTTTGGCTGCCCGCACTTGCGGGGAACGGAGTCGAAGAGCCGCGAAACAACGACGTGGATCGGGCTTCGGCCCAATACCGGGAGGAGACGTTGTGAGCACGCGGGTACTGATCGCCGATGACTCGGAGACGATCCTGCTCCTCTTGCGTACGCGGCTGGAGATGGAGGGCTATGAGGTGATCACAGCGGCGGACGGCGTCGAGGTCATAGAGGCGATGCAGCGCGCCTCCGAGCCGAAACCGGAAATCCTCCTGCTCGACGCGATGATGCCGCGCAAGTCCGGCATCGACGCCCTGCGTGAGCTGCGCGCCGAAGGCGTCGACACTCCCGTCCTGATCGTCAGCGCCCACCAGGACGAGATGGACGCCGGTGCCGCCACCAACGTCGAGGTCAGCGGCTACATCACCAAGCCGATCGACTTCGATCAGCTCTTCAGCCGCATCGCCGAGCTGACCGACTAGCGCCCGCCGGGCCTCAGCTCTTCGCAACCTCGAGGCGGATCTCTTTGCCTTTGACCTTGGTGCCGTCGAGGTACTCGACCGTGCGCTCGGCCACCTCGGGGTCGATGTGGACGAAGGAGAAGCGGTGCAGGACGTGGACGTCGTGGATCGCCTCCTCGGGCAGGACCGCGCCCTCGCGCAGCGCCCAGCGCAGGTCCTCCTCGGAGATGCCGCTGCGCTCGCCGCGGTTGACGAAGAGCTTCACCGACTTGCCGGAGTCGGCCTCGTCTGTATCGGCCTCGTCAGAGTCAACCTCCGGCGGAGCCTCGCCCTTGGCTGGTTTCTCGTCGCGCGGCTTGGATATCTCGGCCGCCTTGCTGCGCTCCGGGCGCTCGCGACGGCGCGGGCGCGGCGCGTGCTCGAGCCGCTCCTCCGGGGTTTCCCACTCGCCGATCGTCGTCTTCACGTCGTGCTCGATGCGGCCGATCTCGTCGCGCTGGGCCGGGGTGACGAAGGTGATTGCGCGGCCCGTCCTGCCGACCCTGCCGGTGCGGCCGATGCGGTGAACGTAGACCTCCGATGAGGCCGGCACGTCGTAGTTGATCACGTGGGTGACGTGCTCGATGTCGAGACCGCGGGCGGCGATGTCGGTCGCCACCAGCAGGCGCACACGGTGGTCCTTGAAGGCGATCATCACGCCGTCCCGCGAGCCCTGGCTCATGTCGCCGTGCAGCGCCTTGACGTCGAGCCCTTTGTTCTTCAGCGTCTTCTCCAACCGGTCGGCGCCGATCTTGGTGCGGCAGAAGATGATCGCCTGCTCGGGTTCCTCGATCTTCAGCAGCTCGACTAGCTTCGCCGCCTTCTCTTTCGCTCCGACCTCGACGTAGGCCTGGGCGATCGCGTCGACCGTCAGCGTTTTCGGCGTGATGCTGATCGTCGTCGGGTCATACATGTAGCTCTCGGCGAGGCGTTTGACCGGCGGCGGCATCGTCGCCGAGAAGAGCGCCGTCTGGCGGCCGCTCGGGCACATGCGAAGGATCTTCTCGACGTCCTCGATGAAGCCAAGGTCGAGCATCTCGTCGGCCTCGTCGAGGACGATGTAACGCGCCGCGGTGAGGACCAGCGAGCGGCGGCTCATCAGGTCCATCATCCGGCCGACGGTGGCGACGACGACATGGGCGCCGGAGCGCAGCTGCGCTTGCTGCGATTTGATCGGAGCGCCGCCGAAGACGGCGACGATCTCAATGTCGAGGTGCTCGGCGTAGGAGCGCAGCGCCTGGGTCACCTGGATGCAGAGCTCGCGCGTCGGCGTCAGCACCACTGCCTGCACCTCGTCGTTATCGGGGTCGAGGTACTGCAGCAGCGGCAGGCCGAAGGCTGCCGTCTTGCCGGTGCCGGTCTGGGCCTGGCCGATCACGTCGTGACCGTCGAGCAACTCCGGGATCGCCTGGTCCTGGATCGGCGTCGGCTCGTCGAAGCCAAGCTCGTCGAGAGCCTGCTGAATTTGAGGTGAGAGCCCGAGCTCTTTGAAGGAGATCACTTCGACGGATCCAGGAGGAGCTTGCCGCTGGTGCGGCGGGCGACCAGGTCTTCGTGGGCGCGGGCCGCTTCGGAGAGCGGGTAGACGCCGCCGATGGTGACTTCGAGCTCGCCCTTGGCGACGATGCCGAGCAGCTCGCCAATCATCGGCGCGACCAGCTCGCGGCGAGCCAGCAGGTGCAGGAGCCAGAAGCCGACCACGGTCTTGGAGCCGCGCAGCAGCGCCGCCGTGGAGACCTCGCGCTGCTCGCGCGAGGCGATGCCGAAGACGACCATGCGACCAAGCGGGGCGAGGATCCCGAGCTCCTCGTCAAACGCCTTGCCGCCACTCATATGGAGGACGGCGTCGACGCGCTCGCCGCCGTTTGCCGCGCGGATCGCCTCGCCCAGGTTCTCGGCACGCGAGTCGACGGTGGCGTCGGCGCCGAGCTTCTCGACCAGCGCCCGCTTCTCCTCGTTGGAAGCGAGGCCGATCACCTTCGCCCCGGCGCGCTTGCCGAGCTGCACCGCCATACCGCCGGTGCCGCCGGCGGCGGCCTCGACCACCAAGGTCTCGCCCGGCTCGATTCGCGCGCAGCGCTGGACCAGGGCCATCGCGGTCAGGCCCTGCAACAGCAGCGCCGCCGCCTGGTCATCGTCGACCTCATCGGGCAGCGGAATCAGCAGCGCCTCGGGCACGGCGACCTTCTCGGCATAGCCGCCGTTGCCGAGCAAAGCCGCGACCCGCCGACCGTCAGCGGTGCGACCGCTGACCTCGGTGCCGGGAATCAACGGCAGCGACTGCTCGGCCAGATAGTCGTTGCGCGTCGCATGCGTGTCGGCGAAGTTGATGCCGCTGCGAGCGACGTCGATGACGACTTCGCCCTCGCCGGGGGTCGGTTCCTCGATCTCGAGTACCTGGAGCTTCTCCGGACCGCCGAACTCTTCTATCTGCACCGCCTTCACGGCGGCGAACCATAGTCGCGCTGGGAAAGGGAGTCGGGTGTGCCTCGACGGCGCCTCCCCGCTGTTGCGCCGTCGAGG
>DATBAV010000028.1:0-57834 GCA_036271315.1 Solirubrobacterales bacterium
CCAGGAACTCCCGCGAAGCGGCCTGGGAAGGACACCCGACACCCCTCCGTCCCTTAGGGACTAGGCAGCAGATTCACCGCCGCGGCCAAGCCCACCGCCCCGACGGTGATCGAGTAACCGGTGTAGCCGCTGATCGCGAAGAGGACCACGGCGATCGCGCAGATCGAGACGACGGTGATCCAGGAAGCTCGGGCCAGGGACACGGGTCGCTATTTTGGCCGAGATGCCCGACGGTGAGACGAGCGAGGCGGTATCGGCCGATGCGGCCGCCAGTGCGCTGGCCTACCTGACCGAGATGTCACCCGACCTGCGCGGGGGCGCGATCCTCGAGTCGGGCGGCTCGGTCCTTGCCGCCAGCGACCGGCCCGAGCGTTGGCGCGAGGACGCCGCGACCCTGCTCGAGGTGGCCGACGGCGCCGGCGGCGAGCCGGTCGAGCAGGCCCACATCGCCACCGAGCAGGGCGAGGTCTTCGCCGTCCGCCACGCCGGGCTGGCGGCGATCGCGGTTACCGACCGCTTTGCCCTTGCCTCGCTGCTCTTCTTCGACATGCGCGCCGTGCTTCGCGACCTCAGCGAGGGCGGCGACGGAAAGGGTCTCGATGCCACCTAAGCCGCACCGCATCCTGCTTGACCGCGTCTCCGGATACGCCGACGAGGCGGCCGCCTACATGCGCCGCCGCCGCGTCTCCCGCCAACCCTTTGCGCGGCTCTACTACGCCGAGGGCCGGGCCAGCGACCACGCCGGCGACTCGCTCGCCGGCGCCGAGCTGTTCGTCGCTGCCGGTCGCCTGATCGAGGTCGCCGGGAAGCGGCCGCGGCGCGAACAAGGGGTGCGCGGGTGAGCGAGCTGATCGATGCCGAGGTGGCCGGGCGCGTCCTCGCCGTGGCGCTCGCCAACGGCGGCGATTTCGCCGAGGTCTTCGCCGAACGCAGCGCCGGGCTGACGATGGCGATCGACGAGTCGCGGGTCGAAGCGGTGCAGGCCGGAGCGGCCGCGGGCGCCGGCGTGCGGGTGATCAGCGGCGCCACTACCTACTTCTCCCACGTCGACGGTCTCGAGCCCGCCGATATCGAGCGCGCTGCCGGTGAGGCGGCGGCGGCGCTGCGAGCCGAGCGGGCCGAGCCGCGACCGCTGAGCGCCACGCGGGTCGAGCCGCTGCCGATCGAGGTGGCGCCTGCGGAGGTCCCGGCCGAGCGCAAGGCGGACCTGCTGCGCGAGCTGGATCGGCGCGGGCGTGGAGCGGGGGCCGAGATCGCCCAGTTCACCGCCTCCTACGCGGAGGTGCGCCGCGAGGTCAGCATCGCCAACTCCGAGGGCCTCTTCAGCGGCGACGACCGCACCCGGGTGCGCATCGGCGCCCAGGCCGTTGCGCGGCGCAACGGCACGGTCGAGACGGGCGCCGAGACGCTCGGCGCCCACCGTGGCTTCGAGCTCTTCGACCACGACCCCGGCGCGATTGCCGACGATGCCTCGCGCAAGGCGCTGGCCCTGCTCGATGCCGGCCCCGCTCCGGCCGGCTCGATGCCGGTGGTCGTCGGCGGCGGCTTCGGCGGCGTGCTCTTCCACGAGATGACCGGTCACGGGCTCGAGGCCGACCACATCCAGAAGGGCGCCAGCGTCTACGTCGGCAAGATGGGCGAGCAGGTGGCCCAGCCGCTGCTGACCGCCTACGACGACGGTCGCCTGCCCAACGAGTGGGGCAGCGACGCGATCGACGACGAGGGCGTGCCGACCCAGAAGACGCGGGTGATCGAGGAGGGGCGCCTGTCCGCCTTCCTCTACGACGGCGTCACCGCTCGCCGCGAAGGCGCCGCCCCGACCGGCAACGGTCGCCGCGAGAGCTTCCGCCACCTGCCGGTGCCGCGCATGACCAATACCTACATCGCCCCCGGCGATGCCGAGCCCGAGGCGATGATCGCCGAGGTCAAGCGTGGCTTCTACGCCGTCTCCTTCGCCGGCGGCCAGGTCGACCCGGCCACGGGCGACTTCGTCTTCGGCGTCTCCGAGGGCTACCTGATCGAGGACGGGCGGGTCACCCGGCCCTGCCGCGGCGCGACCCTGATCGGCAACTGCCTGGAGGCGCTGGCGGCGATCGACGCCGTCGGCAACGACTTCGAGATGAAGACCGGCATCTGCGGCAAGGCCGGCCAGCGGGTGCCGGTGGGGACGGGCCAGGGGCACGTTCGCATCCAGGCGATGACGGTAGGGGGGACCGAGGTTTGATCGAGCTGGCGCGGCGGGCGGTCGAAGCGGCAACAGCGGCCGGTGCGAGCGATGCCGAGGCCTACGCGGCCGAGGACGGCGGCCGCGAGGTGCGCGCCCACGGCGGCGAGGTCGAGAGCTTCAGTGCCGCCACCCAGCGCGGCATCGGCATCCGGGCCTGGATCGGCAAGCGGGTCGGCTACGCCTACGGCACCGATCTCTCCGAGGCGGGGGTGACGGCGCTGGCGCAGCGAGCCGCGGAAGCGGCGCGGGTCGCCGACGAGGACGAGTTCGCCGGCCCGCCGCAGCGCAGCGCAGGCGGCCCCGCTCGGGAGCTGGAGCTGAGCGACCCGACCCTCGAGGAGTGGTCGCCCGATCGCCTCGCCGATCTCGCTCTGGCGATCGAGTCCGCGGCGCTCGGCGCCGACTCGCGAATCGCGGGGGTCGAGCAGGCCGTCTACGCCGACTCCGCCGAGAGCGTCGCCATCGCCTCTTCGCTTGGGGTCGAGGGCGAGTACTCGAGCTCCAGTTGCTACGGCTATGTCCAGGCCCTGGCCGCGGGCGATGACGGCCGCGAGACCGGACTCGGCTTCGACCTCGGCCGCGGCCCGGCGGTGCTAGACCCGGCCGCGATCGGCCGCGAGGGCGCCGAGCGTGCCGCCGCGATGATCGGGGCCGGCAAGCCGAAGTCGCGCTCCTGCCCGGTTGTCCTCGACCCGACAGTCGCGGCCAGTTTCGTCGCTCTCATCGGCAGTGGCTTGACGGCAAGCACGGTGCAGCGCGGGCGTTCGCCATTTGCCGAGCGGCTCGGCGAGGAGGTGGCCAATCCGGCTCTTGCTCTGCACGACGACGGCCTCGACCCCGAGGGCTTCGCCTCGGCCCCGTTCGACGCCGAGGGCGTGCCGCGGCGCCGCACCGCCCTGATCGAGGCGAGCGCCCTGCACACCTACCTCTACGACACCTACACGGCCAATCGCGGCGATGCCGCCTCGACCGGCAACGCCAGTCGCAGCGGCTACCGCTCCCAACCCTCGGTCTCGGCCTCCAACCTGATCGTCGCGCCCGGCGAGCTCAGCTTCGCCGAGCTGTTGAGCGAGGCAGGCGACGGCGTGCTCGTCACCGACGTCGCCGGGCTGCACTCCGGCGTCAACCCGGTCTCAGGGGTTTTCTCGGTCGGCGCCTCCGGCCTCCTCATCCGCGACGGCGAGCTGGCCGAGCCGCTGCGCGAGTTCACGATCGCCAGCGACCTCGTCTCGATGCTGCGGGCCGTGCGGGCCGTCGGAACGGACTCCCGCTGGGTGCCTTTTGGCGGCTCGGTCAAGACCCCGTCGCTGCTCGTCGGCGAGATGACGGTCGCGGGATCCTGAGTCCCAAGCGCTTTTACGCCGTGAGCGCTGTTAGATTGCCGCCGATTTCAAACCACCCATCGACGGAGGAGCTTCGACGTGACTAAGGCTGAGTTTCTGGACCAACTTGCAGGCGACGAGCGGCTGGGCAGCAAGAAAGCCGCCAGCGACGCGGTTGACGCCGTGCTCGACGCGATCACCGACACTCTGAGCGGTGGTGGCGAAGTCAGCTTCACCGGCTTCGGCAAATTCCACGTCGCCGAGCGCGGCCCGCGCCAGGGCGTAAATCCCCGCACCGGCGAGCGGATCACGATCCCGGGCGGCAAGGTGCCGCGCTTCTCCGCCGGCTCGGCGCTCAAGACCAAGGTCAAAGGCTGAGCCAAGACCCTTTCGCAGATCGGCTTGCGGCGCTCGTCGAAGAGCGCCGCAGCCAGGTCTGCCTTGGTCTCGACCCGGATCCGTCGAAGCTCTCCGGGTCCGCGCCGGACGTTCCCACCGCCACGGCCGCCGAGCGTGCGGCCACGGCGGTGGTCGCGCACTGCCGTTTGCTGATTGAGCAGGCCGGACCGGCCTGCGTCGCGGTCAAGCCCCAGCTCGCCTGCTTCGAGCGCCTGGGAGCGCCCGGCTGGGCAGCCCTGACCGAGGTCTGCGCGGCGGCGAGCGAAGCCGGCCTGCTCGTCATCGCCGACGGCAAGCGCGGCGATGTTCCCGTCACCGCGGCGGCCTACGCCCAGGCCCTGGTTGGTGAGACGCCGACCCCCTGGGGATCGGTCGCGGGACTCGGCGCCGACGCCTTCACCACCAACCCGCTGCTCGGCAGCGACGCGCTCGAGCCGCTGATCGAGGCGGCCGAGGCGGCCGGAGCCGGCATCTTCGCACTGGTGCGGACGAGCAATCCCGGTGCCGCCGACATCCAGGACCGCCCCGCTCCCGAGCAGCCCCTGCACGAGCGCCTCGCCGAACTGGTCGACGGCCTCGCACCGCGACTGCTCGGTGCCGCCGGGCTGAGCGGGATGGGCGCCGTCGTCGGCGCCACCGCTCCCGAGCACATCGGTCGCTTGCGCTTGCTGATGCCGCGCTCGATCTTCCTCATCCCCGGCGTCGGCGCCCAGGGCGGACGACCGGACGCGCTCGGGCCGGCCTTCAGCGCCGGGCCCGCCTCGGCGCTCGTCGCCGCCTCACGCGGCATCTCCGCCGCGGAGGATCCGGGGGTGGCGGCGGAGAACCTACGCAGTGCGGTTTGGGATGTTTCGACCGCCTAAAACTGCCCTGACCGTATATACGATCTGCGGCGCTCATCCCTTCGCCGGTCACGTCCAATGAACAAGCGCACTTCAGCTTCCGCCCGGGTTCTCGCGGTGACCGCTCTGGTCGTCGCCTTCGTCATCGCCATCGTCGCGATCGGCGGCGCTCTGGGTGGCAACGACTCGAATGGCGCGGGCAGCGACAAGCACGGCGACAAGCACGCGCACAAGACCCATCACAAGCACGTGCCCGCCACCTACGAAATCGAGAGCGGCGACACCCTGATCTCGATCGCCCACCGCACCGGGGTGCCGGTGAGGACGATCGAAGAACTCAATCCCGAAGTCGATCCCCAGATCCTGGTTGCCGGCGAACAGCTGAAGCTCCGCTAGGCGAGTGCAAAATCGCCACGGTGACAGCCGGGTATTCAGGTCCGGGGCGATCTTGCGCGAAGACCATTGATGTTTAGGCGATGTCTAGCTCTGCTTGCGGCGGCCCTGCTGGTGCTGGCGCTGCCAGCGGTCAGCTTCGCCAGGGGCCCCCAGATCGAGGCTCGCTCCTGGGCCCTGATCGACGCTCGCAGCGGCGACGTCCTCGTCTCCCACGCCGCCAAGCGCCACCTGCCGATCGCCAGCACGACCAAGCTGATGACCGCCTACGTGGTCCTGCACGAGCTGCCGCTCGATCGCGTCGTCCGCGCCGCGCCCTACGAGGCCGAATACGGCGAGTCGCTGCTGGGCCTGCGCCCGGACCAGCGGATCAGCGTGCGCGACCTGCTCTACGGGCTGATCCTGCGCAGCGGCAACGACGCCGCCTATGACCTCGCGCTCGCCGCGGCCGGCTCGGAGAAAAGCTTCGTCGCCGAGATGAACCGCTACGCGGCGGCGCTCGGCCTCACCGACACCCATTACGCGAACCCGATCGGCCTCGACCAGCCCGGCAACTACTCCAGCGCCGCCGACCTGGCGACCCTGACCAGGCGCCTGCTGGCGATCCCGGCCTTCGCTCGAATCGCCGACTCGCGCAGCGCCGTGCTGCGCAGCGTCCACCCGCGCCGCCGGATCGTGACGATCAACGAGCTGCTGCGGATGGCGCCGTGGGTGACCGGGGTGAAGACCGGTCACACCTTCGGTGCCCTCTACGTCCTCGTCGGCTCGGGACAGCGCCGGGGGGTCAAGCTGATCTCGGTCGCGGTCGGGGCGCCGACCGACGAAGACCGCTTCAGCGACAACATCGACCTGCTCGATTACGGCTTCTCCCTCTACAAGCGGCGGGCCCCGATCGAAGCGGGCGCCGCGCTCGCCGAGCCAGCGATTCGCTACAGCGGCGGCAAGCTGCCGCTGCGCGCCGCTCGGACCGTCGCCGTCGGCGTACGCCGCGACCAGCGCATGAGCGTCGTCGTCAGTGCCCCGGATGAAGTCGAGGGGCCGATCGAGCGCGGCGCGGCGCTCGGTCACGCCAGCGTCTACGTCGACGGACAGCGCGCGGCTTCGGTGCCGCTGCGCGCCGCGCACGCGGTCGCCGAGGCGAGCCTGCTCGAACGAGTCGGCAGCTTCCTCGACGACGAGAAGATTCCCGTCGGCATTGCGCTTTGCGTGATACTGGTTGGAGCAGTGCTCTTGAGGCGCTTCTCACGATGATCCTCACCGTCACGCTAAACGCCGCGATCGACCGCACCGTCGCGGTACCCAACTTCCGTCTCGGCCACCGCCACCGGGCCGTCGAGAGCCGTACGGTGGCGGGCGGCAAGGGGATCAACGTCGCCCGCGCCCTGAAGCTGCTCGGCCGGCCCGTGATCGCCACCGGCTTCGCCGGCGGCCCGACCGGCAACAGGCTGCTGGAACAGCTGCGCACCGAAGCGGTGCTGACCGACTTCACCCGGATCGCCGCCGAGACTCGGATCAACCTCGCCGTGATCGATCCCACCTCCGGCGAGCAGACCGAGATCAACGAGCGCGGCCCGGCGGTGAGCCCGGAGGAGGTCGAGGCCTTCGTACGCCGCGTCGGCTACCTGGCCGACGGCGCCAAGCTCTGCGTGCTGGCCGGCAGCCTGCCGCCGGGCGCCGGCGACGATCTCTACGCCCGCCTGGTCAAGGACCTCGGCGAACGCGGAGTGCCGGTCGTGCTCGACGCCGAGGGCAGCGCGATGCTCGGCGGCCTGCGCGCCGGCGCCTCGGTCGTCACCCCCAACGAGCGCGAGGCGGAGGAGTTGGTCGGCCAGGAGTTCGCCGACCGCGACGACCTGATCCAGGGGCTTGCCGAGCTGGTCCGCCTCGGTGCCGGCGAGGCCGCGATCACGCGGCCCGACGGTTGCGTTGCGGTGATCGGAAATGGCTCGGAGCAGCGCTTTCTCGAGGTCCGCACCGAGCCGCTCGACCCGGTTTCCACGGTCGGCTCCGGCGATGCCTTCCTGGCCGGCTACGTCGCCGGCCGCTACGACGGCAAGGAGGCCGACGAGTGTCTCGCCTACGGGGTCGCCTGCGGTGCCGAGTCGACCCAGCATTTCGGCGCCGGCGCGGTCGACCGTAACCAGGTCGAGCGCCTCCTCGGCGAGGTCCACGTCCAGGATTTGGAGGTCCCCGCCGAAGTGTAGGCTGGGTCCTCAACGCCACCCTGGAGGACTTAACTTGGAGATCGACATCGGTCGAGGCAAGAAGGGGCGGCGCGCCTACGGATTCGATGACATCGCGATCGTTCCGTCGCGCCGCACCCGCGACCCTGACGACATTGACATCAGCTGGACCCTTGGCCCCTATCGCTTCGAGCTGCCGCTGGTGGCCTCGGCGATGGACGGGGTCGTCAGTCCCGACACCGCCGTGCTCGTTAACGAGCTGGGCGGGCTGGGAGTGCTCAACCTGGAGGGGATCTGGACCCGCTTCGAGAACGCCGAGGAGAAGCTGGAGATGGTCGCCGCGGCGCCCAAGCACGAAGCGACGCGGATCATGCAGGAGATCTACACCGAGCCGGTCAAGCCGGAGCTGATCGGCAAGCGGATCGCCGAAATCAAGCAGCGGGGCGCCGTCGCCTGCGGCTCGCTGACGCCGCAGAAAGTGCGCGAGCACTATGAGATCGCGGTCGAGGCCGGGATCGACATCCTCGTCATCCAGGGAACGGTGATCTCCGCCGAACACGTCTCGACCACGGTCGAGCCGCTCAACCTGAAGGAGTTCATCGCCGAGGTGCCGGTGCCGACCGTGGTCGGCGGTTGCGCCTCCTACTCGACCGGGCTGCACCTGATGCGCACCGGCGCAGTGGGCGTCCTCGTCGGGGTCGGCCCCGGCGCCGCCTGCACCACGCGCGGCGTGCTCGGCATCGGCGTTCCGCAGGCGACGGCGATCGCCGACGTAGCGGCGGCCCGCTCGCAGCACATGCTCGAGACCGGCGAGTACGTCAACGTGATCGCCGACGGCGGCATGCGCACCGGCGGCGACGTCTCCAAGGCGATCGCCTGCGGCGCCGACGCGGTGATGGTCGGCTCGCCCCTGGCCCGCGCCAAGGAGGCCCCCGGCCGCGGCTTCCACTGGGGGATGGCGACCTTCCATCCCTCGCTGCCGCGCGGCACTCGCGTCTCGACCAAGCAGGACGGGACGATGGAGGAGATCCTCCTCGGTCCCGCCCAGGAGAACGACGGCACCTTCAACCTGATGGGGGCGCTGAAGACCTCGATGGCCACCACCGGCTACGAGGACATCCGCTCCTTCCAGCGGGCCGAGGTGATGGTCGCTCCCGCCCTGATGAGCGAGGGTAAGAAGCTGCAGAACGAGCAGCAGGTCGGGATGGGATCGAACGGCAGGGCGGCTGTGTCCGCGGGGGTTGCTGTCTCGGATGACTGACCGTTCCGTGTCGGCGGGTTCGGTCGCCGCGCCACCCGCCGGCAGGAACGCGGTCGAGGAGATCCTCGTCCTCGACTTCGGCGGCCAGTACTCCCAGCTGATCGCTCGACGCATCCGCGAATGTGGAGTTTTCGCCGAGCTGCTGCCTTCGACCACCTCGCTTGAGGTGATCAGGGACAGGGCCCCCAAGGGGCTTGTGCTGTCCGGTGGGCCCGCATCCGTCTATGAGCCCGGGGCGCCGGCATTTCCGACCGAGTTGCTCGATCTGGGGATTCCCCTGCTGGGGATCTGTTACGGGATGCAGGCGATGGTCCAGGCGCTGGGGGGAAGGGTCGAGGCGGCGGAGTCCGGCGAGTTCGGGCGCACCGACCTGACGCTGACCGATGGCGGCGGTCGACTTCTCGGTGGCCTACCCAAGGAGCAGCACTGCTGGATGAGTCACCGGGACGCGGTGTTCGAGCCGCCGGAGGGTTTTACGGCTCTAGCCTCGAGTCCGGGCTCGCCCGTCGCGGCCTGCGAGTATCCCGACCGCGGCCTCTACGGCATCCAGTTCCACCCCGAGGTCGTCCACACGCCCTACGGCACCGAGATCCTCACCCGCTTCCTGCGCGATGTCGCCGGTTGCGTCGAGCAGTGGTCGCCGCAATCGGTGATCGCCGAACAGGTGGCGAAGATCCAGGCCCAGGTGGGGGAGGGACGGGTGATCTGCGGGCTCTCCGGCGGCGTCGATTCCTCGGTCGCCGCGTTGCTCGTCCACAAGGCGATCGGGGAGCAGCTGACCTGCGTCTTCGTCGACCACGGCCTGATGCGCCTGAACGAGGCGGAGCAGGTCGTCGCCGCCTTCGAGCAGTTCGGCATCCCGCTGGTCCACGTCGAAGCCGAGCAGCGCTTCCTCGACAGGCTGGCCGGCCAGGACGAGCCGGAGCGCAAGCGCAAGATCATCGGCGAGGAGTTCATCCGCGTCTTCGAGGAGGAGGCGGCCAAGCTCGAGGACGCCGCCTACCTGGTCCAGGGCACGCTCTACTCGGACGTGATCGAGTCGGGCGGCAGCGACAACGCGGCGACGATCAAGTCCCACCACAACGTCGGCGGCCTGCCCGATGACCTCGAGTTCGAGCTGGTCGAGCCGCTGCGGATGCTGTTCAAGGACGAGGTTCGCGCCGTCGGCGCCGAGCTCGGCCTGCCCGAGCGGATGGTCTGGCGCCAGCCCTTCCCCGGCCCCGGCCTGGCGATCCGCATCGTCGGTGGCGAGGTCAACAAGGAGCGGCTCGACATCCTCCGCGCCGCCGACGCGGTCCTGCAGGAGGAGATCCGCGCCGCCGATCTCTACCGCCAGCTCTGGCAGTCCTTCTGCGTGCTGCCGGTCGTGCGCTCGGTCGGCGTCCAGGGCGACGGTCGCACCTACGCCTACCCGATCGTGATCCGCGCCGTCACCTCCGACGACGCGATGACCGCCGACTGGGCTCGCCTGCCCTATGACCTGCTGGAGCGCGTCTCCAACCGGATCATCAACGAGATAACCGACGTGAATCGCGTGGCTCTCGACATCTCCTCGAAGCCGCCGGCGACGATCGAGTGGGAGTGACGAGGTAGGGCACCCAGTGCCCTCGTTCGCGGTTTCGATCTCGATTCTCGGCTTGGTCCAGGCGGCGCTGGTGGCGCTGCCGGCCCCGCGGCCGCGACCGGGGTGGATCGAGCGGCTGAGCAGCCCGTGGTGGGCACTGGTCCCGGCGCTCTCGATCGCCGTTGTGATCGGAGCGATCGAAATCTCTCCAGGCTCGGCGGACGCGCTCACCTACATCGCCCTCGTCGCCGTGCCCCCGCTCGCCGCCTACGCGCTTGGGGCCCTGACGCGAGATCGCCTCAACCCGCGTATATGGCGGGTTGAGGCGATCTCGCGCGGCGACTCGAGTTGGCTGGCGCCGATCTCGGTCGCGACGGCGCTCTTTGCGCTTGCCTGGGCCTCACCGCACTCGCTTGCTGGCGAGGCGGCGGCGACCGCTCTCTCGGGGCTCGCTTGCGTGACCCTGGGCTGGCTGCTCGTCTGCGGCGTGCCGGCGAGGTGGCTGCGCCTCGGGGTCTACGCGATGGCCGTCATCGACACCGTCTACGTGGCCTCGGACCTGCTGCAGGGGCCGAACGCCGTGCTCAACGCCGCCGCTCCCGCGGCCGGGCTGCCGCGGCTGCAGGCCGTTCACTTCGGTTCGGCCCTGATGGGCTTCGGCGACCTCTTCGTCGCCGCCTTGGTTGGCTGCCTGTTCGCCGCCGAGGGGTTGGCGGGCGACGCCGACCGGGTGGCCGCCAATAGGCGCCAGCTCTTGGCTGCGGCCCTGGTGGCGGTGTTGGTGCTCCTCTTCGACCTGCTCTTCTTCGCCGTCGACGAGCTGCCCTCGACCGTGCCGGTTGCCTTTGCGCTCGCCCTGATCCAGTGGCGGCGGCGCCGGCCGAGGCTTGCGGTGCCTACGCGGTGACGGGCCCCGGCACGAGCACGTCGGGGTCGTGGCCAGGTTGGATCGTCAGGCCGGCGTCGCGCAGCTCGCGCAGTCGTTCGGCCGATCTGACCTGGGCGTCCTGGTCCGCGCCGAAGGCCGGAAACCTCAAGTCGTCGAGCCCGGCGGCGAAGAGTGCGACGTCGGCGCCAAGCACGAGGTCGCCGATCCGCACCGACTGGTGCCCGGAGGTGTGGCCGGGCGTGCTGAGCAGCTCGATCGAGCCGTCGCCGAGCAGGTCGTGGTCGCCGTCGAGGAGGGTGAGGCCGGACGGAGCGTCGGCGTAGTCGGCCGGCTGGAAGAAGTTGCGCTCGACCCCGGCCCGGTCGTGGGCGGCCTCCCACTCGGCGCGCTGGAGGACGATCGGCACCGACTTGGGGATCAGCGCCAGGCCGCCGGCGTGGTCGAAGTGCAGGTGGGTGAGCACGAGCCGGGTCACGGTGCCGAGGTCGACCTGCTCGGCAAGTCCCTGCTCCTGCTCCAAGCCGAAGTGGCCGAGCGCGGTGCCCTCGCCGTAGCGGGCCTCGGGATCGGTTACGGCGTCCGGATGCAGTCCGGTGTCGATCAGGATGCGCTCGCTATCGGTCTCGATCAGGTAGGCGGGAACGGGCAGGCGGAGCGGGCGCTCGGGCTCCTCATCGCCCTGGCGCCAGAGGCCGGCCGGGGCCGTCATCCAGCCGAGGTTGAGCATTTCGATCTTCATTCCAGGTCCTCCTTCACGAACGACCTTATTGCCGTTGCCACCGCCTCCGGCTGGTCCTCGGGGGTGAAGCTGTAGGAGTCGGCGATGCGCACGAGCCGGGCGTTCGCGAGCTCCTCGGCGTAGCGCACGGCGTGCTCCAGGGGGAAGACCTCGTCCTCCTCGGACCAGATCAGCAAGGTGGGTAGTTCGCCGTGGGCGATCAGTGCCTCCCCGGCCGCCTGCGCCGGCGCCGTCGTCGCCGAGGCCATTGCCTTGGCGACATCCCGGAGCACGCCTGGATCGCGGCTAGCTGGAAGCGCGTAGGAATCGGATGCCTCGGTCGGGTGCTTGAGCAGGAGGCCGTAGGCCACGGGGGCGGCACGCACTGCCGGGTCCTCGAGCGCGGCGAGGAGCTGGCCGAGGGCCTCGGGGTCGCGCGCGGCCTCGGGCAGGCCGTCGAAGGGTGCTGGCGGCCACTCGTCATAGGGCGTCTCGCAGGTGGTGAGGACGAGGCCGGAGACTCGCTCGGCGGTTTGGGCCTCGCAGTTGGCGAGGGCGATCTGCGAATAGGCGCCGCCGGAGTCGTTGCCGACCAGCGTCGCCGCACGCAGGTCCAGCCGCTCGAGAACCGTGGCGATCAGGCCGGCGACGCCGAGGGGGGAGAGGTCGGCCCCGGCCGCCATCGGGGTGCGGTGGGAGCCGAGTGGCAGGTCGAGGGCGAGGCAGCGGAACTCACCGTGTAGGCGGTCGACGACCTTGCGCCAGAGGTTGGCGTTGGCAAGCCAGCCGTGGCTGAAGAGCAGGACGGGGCCCTCGCCACGCTCGAAGTAGTCGAGCGTGGCGTCGGCAAGCTCCAGCGTGCGGGGCTCACCCAACAGCTCCGAGCGCCAGCGGTGCGCCTCGCTCATTCAGGTCCCTCGCTTGTCTCGCCGCTGAAGACCCGTTCGGCGAAGGGGACGAAGAGTGCGGCGAAGCCATCGGGGTCGCTGACCTGGGGTGCGTGGCCGGTATCGAGCAGCTCGAGCCGCGCGCCGGGAATCGTCGCGGCGATAGTGCGCCCGGCCTTGGGTGGGATCACGGGATCCCTCTTCCCCCAGACGATCAGCGTCGGCGCCTGGATCGAAGCTGCCTCCTTGCGCAGGTCGTGTTCGGGCGAGCTGAAGCTCCGCCACAGACCGCTGGCCGCCGCCAGCCCAGGGTCCTGGCGAGTGGTCGCGATGCCGACGTCTCGTACCCGGCGGTCGGCCTCGCTCTGTGGCCGCATGTAGCGGTTGGCGAACCAGGGGTAGATCGCGCGCAGGAAGCGCGGTCGCGCCATCAGCGCGCAGAAGATGCGGACCTGGGGAGAGCGGGGAAGGAAGCCGCCGCTGTCGACCAAGACCAGGCCGCGGACCAGCTCGGGGCGGCGAATCGCCAGTCGCGCCGCGGCGAAGCCGCCGACCGAGTTGCCGAGCACGACCGCGCCCTCGGGCGCGAGGCCGGCGACGAGCTCCTCGGCGACGTCGGCGAATCCCATCGCGCTCGCTGGCGCGTTGCCGGCAGGCGACTCGCCGTGGCCCGGCCAGTCGGGGGCGATCGAGCGGAAGCCGCTGGGCAGCAGCTCGCGCAACTGGTCGAAATCGTGGCGGTCGTGGGCGCCGCTGCTGAGCATGACGATTGGGCTGCCGCTGCCGCGCTCGTCATAGGCGATCGTTCCGCTGGTCGTATCGAGCAGCACGCGGCGACCCTAGCAAATGACTGACCGGTCGGTCATATTAGGTGACCGAGCGGTCAGCTAGGCTCTGGGCGTGGCCGCGGAAGAGGTCCTCCTCAACGCCGGCGCCCGCACCCGCAAGGTGCTGCTCGACGCCGGCGTCGCGGTGGCCGAGGCCTACGGCTTGTCGGGTCTCAGCGTCAATCGCGTGGTCGCGGAGGCCGGCGTCGCCAAGGGCACCTTCTACGTCCACTTCGAGAACCGCGAGGCCTTCGTCGACGCGCTCCACGCCCGCTTTCACGCCCGTGTCGAGGGTGCGGTCCTCGCCGCGACCGAGGACCTCCCGCCCGGCGCCGATCGCATCCTGCGTGGGGTCGAGGCATATCTCGACGTCTGCCTCGAAGACAGCGCGGTCAAGGCCCTGGCCCTCGAGGCCCGTTCGGATCCTTCGCTGGCGGCGCCGATGTCCGAGCGCCACGAACGCTTCGCCCTCTCCGCCGTGCCCAGCTTCAAGGCGATGGGCTGGCCCGACGCGGCAGCTGCCTCCCATCTGCTGGCCGCGATGACGGCGGAGATCGCGATCCGCGAGCTCGATGCCGGTCGGCGGCTACCGGCGGCGCGGCGCAGCCTGCGCCGCTTCCTTGGTGCAGATCAGCTGTAGGCGTCCCACTTTTCGAGGTAGGGCAGGGGGTCGATCGGGCTGCCGCCCTGATACCAACCCGGCGCTGTCCAGATCTCGAAGTGGAGGTGGCAGGCGGTGGCGTCGCCGGTGTCGCCGACGACCCCGATCGGCTGCCCGGTGCGGACCGCTTCGCCGGTCTTTAGCAGCGACGGTTCTGCCAGGTGCGCGTACATAAAGTCGAGGCCGGTGCCCTTGCCGTCGATGACGATGTAGTTGCCGGCCGCGTACTGGTAGCCGGCGTACTGGACCGTGCCGCCGCGGGCGGCAATCAACGGCGTACCGCAGGCCGCCATCGTGTCCTGCCCCTCGTGGGTGTGACCGGCGCGGGGCGCGCCGAAGCGGCCCGCGCCCATGGCGAATTCGTGCGGGCCGAGGATCGGGAAGGCGTATCCGTAGAGGGCGAAGCCGAGGCTGAGCGACTGGCTCGAAGACGCCCGCGCGGCGATTTCGGTGCCGCCCTGGGGCTCGATGCGGAAGCTGTAGCGCCCGTTGCGGGCGGGCCGCCCTTCGCTCGTCGTGCCGTCCCAGCGGATCTTCACTTCCACGTTCGGTTCGACGTCATTGCGGTAGTAGCTGCGCGCGACTTCGCCGGCCGAGTTGACGACGTCGATCTGCAGGTCGTTCTGCTGCTGGCTGCTGGCGATCGAGAAGCGCACGCTCGGATAGCGGTAGCCGTAGAAGAAGGATTTATGCGGGGTCGTCTGGGCGGAGACGAGGCTGAGCGCACCGGCGCTGGGGGCTTCGGCAGCCGGCGTTCCGGTCGGACTGCCGCTCGCCGCCGGGGCGCCGGCAGCGGTGGGCGCGCCACCGGTCGTCGCGGCCGCGCCTGAGGCAAGGCAGAGCAGCAGCGCGAACGCTGCGAATGTGAACGACACTCCCGCCAACCAAGGCCGGGGCCTGTTGCTTGCCACGTCCCTCTCTTTCGTTCGCCTACGGAGTTAGCTGTCGGGCTCGCGCTGAAAGAGATGCGCTACGACCTTTTCGGCCGATTCGCCCCTGGAACCTGCAACGGTTCCTGCGGTTCCTCCGCTCCCACCCGCCATGTGCGGCTGGGATTAGGCACTTATTGGCGCGGCAGTATAGAGCCGCCGCTCGACGACGAGGAATCAGACTGTGATCGTCGCCGAGCGGCGGCGAATCAACGCCCATGGCTGCGGCCTTCGGCCTTGCCATATGCGGGAAACCTTGCTGTCGCGCCCAGTTCCCTATGATCCCCCGCCGGTGAAGACCTACGTCGCCACACCCGCCAACCGCCAGCGAGACTGGTACGTCGTCGACGCCGAGGGCCAGACCCTGGGCCGGCTGGCGACCCGCATCGCCGACGCCCTGCGCGGCAAGCGCAAGCCCGAGTACACGCCGCACTGCGACACCGGCGACTTCATTGTCGTGATCAACGCGGAGAAAATCCGCGTCACCGGGGACAAGCTGAACCAGAAGCGCTACTGGCGCCACAGCGGTTACCCGGGCGGGATCAAGTCGCGGACCCTGGCCGAGATGCTCGACCGTCGCCCCGAGGAGGTCATCCGCAAGGCGGTGAAGGGAATGCTGCCGCGCAACCGCCTCGCCCGCCAACAGCTGACCAAGCTGAAGGTCTATGCCGGGCCGGAGCACCCCCATGCTGCCCAGCAGCCAAAGCCGATGGAGATCAAGACTTGATTGAAGAAGAGAAGACCGAGGGCACCCAGCAACCTGAAGACGCTGGGGCTAGCGACGAAGTCGCGGATCAGGAGGACCAGGGTTCCCAGGGCGGTGGCGCTACTCCCGCCGCCCCCGGAAGCGAAGCTGAGGAGGCGGCGGTTGATGAGACGCCGTCCCCGGCCGACTCCGATCCATCTCTGACTCCTTCGGAGGCGGCCGGCGACCCTGCCGCGGACGCCGAGTCGCCCGCCGAGGAGTCCGCTGCGGAGGAGCCGGTTGACGAGGCGCCCGTGGCTGACGCAGAGGCCGTTGATGAGTCCGCTGCGGAGGAGGCCGAGCCCGTTGTCGAGGAGCCCGCTCCCGAGCCGGAGGCTGAGAAGCCGGCGGCCGAGGAGAAGAAGAAAGACGTCATTCCGGGGGCTGATCTGGAGCCGATCGCGGTTGAGCAGAACGAGCGGCCGCTCAGCGCTGAGGAGCAGGCTCGCAAGGAAGCCGAAGAGGAGGAGCGGGCCAAACGCGAGGCCGCCCTCACCGGCGAGGCCGAGGAGGAGCCGAGTGCCGCCAGCCGCGCGCCGGCGAAGATGGAGGGCGACGCCCGCTACCTCGCCACCGGCAAGCGCAAAACTTCTATCGCCCGCGTCACCCTGCTCCCCGGCAGCGGCAAGATCGTGATCAACAAACGGGAGCTGGAGGAGTTCTTCCCGCGGCCGCTGCACCAGACGATGGCGATGCAGCCGCTGACGATCACCGGTTACGACGGCAGCGTCGACGTGCGGGTTCGCGTCCACGGTGGCGGCATCAGCGGCCAGGCCGGCGCCGTGCGTCACGGCATTGCCCGGGCGCTGACCGAGGTCGATCCGGAGCTGCGCGGCGAGCTCAAGCGCCGCGGCTTCCTGACTCGCGACGCCCGGGCCAAGGAGCGCAAGAAGGCCGGCCTCAAGAAGGCGCGCAAGCGGCCGCAGTTCTCCAAGCGCTAGGTCGCGGCTTGGCGATCGGGCGCAAGCTCTTCGGAACCGATGGGGTCCGGGGAGAGGCTGGAACCTTTCTCACCGCCGAGCTGGCAACGTCGCTGGGCAAGGCCGCTGCCGCATCGCTCGAGGTCGAGCGGCCGCAAGTGCTGATCGTCCGCGACACGCGCGAGTCCGGGCCGATGCTCGAGTCGGCCCTGGCTGCCGGGATCGCCGCCGCCGGTGGCGACGCCCTGCTCGGCGGTGTCCTGCCGACTCCCGCCGCAGCGGTGCTGGTCAAGCGCCTCGGCCTCGACCTCGCCGCGGTCGTCTCCGCCTCGCACAACCCCTACCGCGACAACGGGATCAAGTTCTTCTCCGCGCTGGGCACCAAGCTCGACGATGGGGCCGAGGCGCGGATAGAGGCGCTGCTGGATGTCGAGGCCGAGGCCGCCGAGCCCGGCCAGGTTCGGGAGCTCAACGGCGGCCTCGAGGATTACCTGCGGGCGCTGCAGGGCGCCTTTCCGCTCGATCTCTCCGGCCGGCACGTGCTGCTTGACTGCGCCAACGGCGCCACCTTCCGCGCCGCGCCGGCGATCTTCGAGCGGCTCGGCGCCACGGTCGAGATGATCGGCACCGAGCCGGACGGGCGCAACATCAACGAGGGTTGTGGCTCCACCCACCTCGAGCATCTCGCAAGTGCGGTCGCCGACTCCGAGGCGACGATCGGCTTCGCCTTCGACGGCGACGGCGATCGCGTCCTCGCCGTCGACGGCAGCGGTCGTAGTCACGACGGCGACGAGTTGATCGCCCTGATCGCGCGCGGGATGGCCGGGCGGGGAGAGCTGCCCGGCGGCGTCGCGGTGACCGTGATGAGCAACTACGGCTTCCACCAGGCGATGGAGCAGGCCGGGATCGAGGTCGCCGTGACCAACGTCGGCGACCGCTACGTGCTCGACGAGCTGCGCGAGCGCAACTGGGCGCTCGGCGGCGAGCAGTCGGGCCACATCATCGACACCCGCATCGTCGCCACTGGCGACGGCATTGCGGCTGCCCTGGCGACGATCCGCGAGCTCGGCGGCGGCGACCTCGCCGCGGTGGAGACGATGGAGAAATTGCCGCAGACGCTGGTCAACGTCAAGGTGGCGGACCGCGAGGCGATCGCCGGCGCCAAGCCGGTCTGGGAGGCCGTCGAGCGCGAGGAAGAGGCGCTGGAGGGACGCGGCCGGGTGCTCCTGCGCCCTTCCGGCACCGAGCCGCTGGTGCGGGTGATGGTCGAGGCGCCGACCGCCGAGGAGGCCGACTCGGTTTGCGAGCGGCTTGTCACTCTGGTCCGCCAAGAGCTCGCCTAGATCCGCGGCCTCTACCCTTAATCGCCTCCCTATGTGCGGAATCGTTGGATATGTCGGCGCTCGCCCCTGCCTGGACCTCCTGGTCGCAGGGCTCGAGAAGCTGGAGTACCGCGGCTATGACTCGGCCGGGATCTCGGTCATCGACGATGACCGGATCGACAGCGTGCGCGCCGTCGGCAACCTCGACAACCTGCGCGCCGCCGTGGCCGAGCAGGCCGAGAGCCGCGGTGGCGTCGCGATCGCGACCTCCGACGCGACGACCGGTGTCGCCCACACCCGCTGGGCCACCCACGGTCGCGTCACCGAGGAGAACGCCCACCCGCACGGCGACTGCACGGACCGCATCCACATCGTCCTCAACGGCATCGTCGAGAACCACGCCGAGCTGCGCCGCGAGCTGGGCGAGCAGGGCCACCACTTCAGCTCCGAGACCGACGCCGAGATCGTCTCCCACCTGATCGAGCGCAACTACGACGGCGACCTCACCGCCGCGGTGCGGAAGTCCTTCGGCGAACTGCGCGGCCACTACGCCTTCGTCGCCATGCACGCCGACGAGCCGGGGCACCTGGTCGGCGCCCGCAAGGAGTGCCCGCTGGTTGCCGGCGTCGGCGAGGGCGAGGCCTTCCTCGCCTCGGCGATCCCCGCTTTCCTCGCCGAGACGCGCGAGGCGGTGGCGATCGAAAACGACGAGATCGTCAGCATCGACGCCTCCGGGGTGACGATCACCGACGCCGAGGGGAACCCGGTCGAGCGCGGCCGCGAAGAGATCTCCTGGGACGAGGCGGCGGCCGAGAAGGACGGTTACGAGACCTTCATGCTTAAGGAGATTCACGAACAGGCCGACGCCGTCGCCGAGACGATCGCCGACCGCCTGCCCGACGACGAGCGCGTCGATCTCTCCGAACTCGAGCTGGACGAGGAGTACCTGCGCGGCGTGCAGCGGATCGTGATCGTCGCCTGCGGCACCTCCTACCACGCCGGTCTCGTCGGCCGCTACGCGATCGAGGAGTGGGCGCGGGTGCCGGTCGAGATGGACATCGCCTCGGAGTACCGCTATCGCAACCCGGTGATCGGCAAGCACGATCTGGTGATCGGCATCACCCAGTCGGGCGAGACGGCCGACACCCTGGCGGCGATGCGCCTTGCCCGCGAGAACGGCGCCAAGGTGCTGGCGGTGACCAATGTGATGGGCAGCCAGGCGACCCGCGACGCCGACACCGTCCTCTACACGCGCGCCGGCCCGGAGGTCAGCGTCGCCGCGACCAAGACCTTTGTCGCCCAGGTTGCCTCGATGTACCTGCTTGGCCTGCGACTGGCCGAGGCGCGGGGCACGATGCCGCTGTCGCGCATCGCCGAGCTGGTCGCCGAGCTGAAGTCGATTCCATCCAAGATCGACGCGACGATCGCCGCCAGCGAAGGCCCGGCGCGAGAGATCGCCGCCGCCCAGGCCGAGCACGAGTTCTTCCTCTACCTCGGCCGCCACATCGGCCTGCCGGTCTGCCTCGAGGGGGCGCTGAAGCTGAAGGAGATCTCCTACATCCCGACCGATGCCTACGCGGCGGGGGAGATGAAGCACGGGCCGATCGCCCTGCTCGACGAGTCGACGCCGGTGATCTGCGTCGCCACCGACAGTCCCGTCCTCGACAAGGTCCTCTCCAATGTCGAAGAGGTCCGCGCCCGCGGCGCGGAAACGATCGCGATCGTCACCCAGGGTGACAAGCAGGCTGTGGCGGTGGCCGACCAGGCGGTCGAGGTCGCGCGTACCGACTGGATCCTGCAGCCGATCCTCGCGATCTTGCCGCTGCAGTTGATCGCCTACGAAATCGCTCGCGCTCGCGGACTCAACGTCGACCAGCCGCGCAACCTGGCTAAGACCGTAACTGTCGAGTAGGCGCGGCCGCGCTACTCTTTCTCGCCAACATGGTCAAATTTCGTTACGCCATTCCAGTCTTCGCCGCGATCGTCGCACTCTTGATCGTCGGCTGCGGCAGCAGCAGTAGCGACAGCTCTTCCAGTGGCTCGGAATTGGCCAACCTCGCCTCGCCCGGCTCGCTCGTCTTTGTCGAAGCTCAGCTGCGGCCGAAGGGCGAACTGCAGCAGAACACCGACTCGGTCGCGAAGTCCTTCACCGGCGGCGAAGGACTGGGTCAGTTCATCATCTCCGAACTGGAAAGCTCGGCTCGCGCCGAAGGCGAATCCCTCGACTTCGCCAAGGAAGTCGAACCGTGGTTGGGCGAAAAGGGTGGCGTCGCCTTCGAACACCTCGAGGCCGGTGAACTCTCCGAACCGCTGATCGTCGTCCAGACCACGAACGCCGCAGCCGCCCAAGCCTTCGTCGATAAACACGCCACACAGGGCAAGAGCCAGTCAAAGAGCGTCTCCTACGATGGAGTCAAATTCGAGGTTGGCGGCCCGGAAGACAACGCGGTCGGCCTGGTCGGCGAAACCGTCGTTCTCGCCCAGAGCGAAAAGGAATTCAAAGCAGCGGTCGACGCCTCGAAGGGCGAATCTCTTGGCGGCGAAGACCGCTTCCAGAAAACGATCGCCAACGCATCGAACGGCGGGCTCGCCGATATCTACGTCGACGTCGGCGGGATCATCGAGCAGTCCGAAAACGACGAATCGGCGGCCCAGGCCAAAGGGGTCCTGCAGGCGGCGGGCATCGACCCGAGCGAAGCGACCGCGGTGGCGAGCGTTATTCCCCAGTCGAATCAGATCGTGGTCGACCTGAGCAGCGAACTGGACGGTCGGGAAGCCCCGACGGGTAACGCCTCGAAGCTGCTCGGCTCGCTGCCGGCCGGTTCCTTCGCCGCCTTCTCCACCTCCAAATTCAGCACGCAGCTGAAAGAAGCGATCGACAACCTCGACGAAGAAGGCATCCCACCGGACCTGAAGCCTGGCGAACTGAAGAGCTCCCTGGAACAGGCGGGGGTCAACCTCGACAAAATTGCCGACTCACTTGAAGAAGCCGCTGTCTTCGCCGAAGGCAACAGCCGCAGCAGTCTCGGCGGCGCCATGGTCGTGACCAGCAAGTCGAGCGAAGCCGCCGACGCGGTCGCCAGCCTCGGCACGCTGCTGCGGAGCGCCCACGTTCCCGGCATCACCGCGGTCGGCGGCAAGGTAAGTGGCTTCTCGGTCAGCAGCAGCAATCTCGGCGACAAGCCAATCGTCGTCGTCGCCAAAGACGACCGAATCGCGATCGGCTACGGCCTGGCGCCGGCCCTGGCCATTCTCAACAGTGGCTCGGGGGCGACCCTTTCGAGCACCCCCGGCTACAAGGCGGCGGTCTCGGCGTTGGGCAAGACGCCGATTAGCGCCTACGTCGACGGCCCGGCAGCGCTGAGCCTGGCCGAAGCCCTCGTGCCCCGTTCCAAGACCGACTTCTGGCAAGCCGTTCCCTACCTGAAGAAGATCACCTACATCGGCATCGGCAGGGGTGCGAGCGACGAAGTGGCGACCGCGAAGCTGATCGCGGGCATCGGCAAATAAGTCTCGATGAGCTCGGGCGTCGGGATCGACCTGCTCGAGATCGATCGCCTGGAGCGAGCGCTGAGGCGGCACCCGCGCCTCGCCGAGCGCGTCTTCACCCGCGCCGAGCGTGAGTACGCCGAGGCCCGAGCGCGACCGGCTCGCCACCTGGCGGCTCGCTTTGCCGCCAAGGAGGCGGTGGTCAAGGCGCTTGGCCTCAGCGGGGGCTTCGGCCTGGGTCAGATAGAGGTGGTTGCCGGCGAGCCGCCGATCGTGAGGCTCTCGGGCGGAGCAGCGGATGCCGCCGCGGGCAGGCGGGTCGAGATCTCGCTGACCCACTCGCGCGACTTTGCGGCGGCGGTGGCAATCGTCGACACTGCCTGAGATGGAGTCGTGGCTCAGCCCCCTCTTCGACGCTGACGGGATCCGGGCGGTCGATCGATGGGCGATCGAGGAGCAGGGCATCGCCGGTGCCCACCTGATGGAGGCGGCGGGCACAGCGCTGGCCGAGGCCGTCGCCGGCCTGGCTCCGCAGGGTCCGGTGCGAATCGTCTGCGGCAAGGGAAACAACGGTGGCGATGGCCTGGTCGCGGCGCGGCACCTGCGGGGCATGGGTTTCGAGGTCGAGGCGCTGGAGTTGGAGAAGGCCGAGTCGGGCGACCTCGATGCTTGGCTGCAGGGGTCAGGAGCCGTGGTCGACGCGATCTTCGGCACCGGCTTTAAAGGCGCGGCGCGAGAGCCGGCCGCTGGCGCGATCGAGGCGATCAATCGCTGCGGCGCCCCGACGATCGCCTGCGACATCGCTTCGGGCGTCGATGCCTCCAGCGGCGAGATCGAGGGTGCCGCGGTCGAGGCCGATCTCACGGTCAGCTTCCACGCCGCCAAGCTCGGCCACCGGGTCGCGCCCGGCAAGTGGCACACAGGCGAGCTGTGGGTTGAGCCGATCGGCATTCCGGATGGCGCGCCGAGCGCCCCTGTCGCGGGGACGATCGCGCCCGGTGTCCTCGGCCTGCTGCCTAGGCGCGGGCCGCGATCGACCAAGTTCAGTTCGGGCCAGGTGGCGATCGCCGGTGGCTCGCGCGGGTTGACGGGGGCGGTGAGGATGTCCTCGCTGGCCGCGATCCGCGCCGGCGCCGGCTACGCGACCGTCGCCGTGCCCGCCGATCTCGAGGCGATCTTCGAGGGCTCGCAGCCGGAGGTGATGTCGGTTGGCTGTCCGGGTGGCGACGGCTGCCTGGCGCCGGCCGGCTTGAAGGCGAT
Organism: Solirubrobacterales bacterium; assembly: GCA_036271315.1. GTDB lineage: Bacteria > Actinomycetota > Thermoleophilia > Solirubrobacterales > 70-9 > VRUE01. The sequence goes on from DATBAV010000028.1 coordinate 22,839, forward strand.
CCGCAAGGCCTTCGAGCGCGCCGCGGCGGGCGTGCTCGGCCCCGGCATGGGCCGTGACCCCGGCAGCGTGGCGCTGGCCCGCGAAGCGGTTGCCACGATCGAGGCGCCGCTGGTGGTCGACGCCGATGGCCTCAACGCCTTCGCCGGCGAGATCGCCCTGCTCGGCGAGCGCGGCTCCCCGACCGTCCTCACCCCACACGCGGGGGAGTTGGGCCGGCTGCTCGGCCGCCCCTCCGATGAGATCGCCGCCAAGCGGCTCGCGGCGGCACGCGAAGCCGCGAGCGTGGCCGGGGCGATCGTCGTGCTCAAGGGCGACGACACGATCGTCACCGACGGCGAGCGGGTCGCGGTCAACGCGCTCGCTGCTCCGGCCCTTGCAACGGCCGGTACCGGCGACGTCCTCTCCGGCATCGCCGCGGCGATGCTGGCCCGCGGGCTCGAGCCGTTCGCGGCCGCCTGCGCCGCCGTATTCGTCCATGCCCGGGCCGGTCACGAGGCCGCCCGCAGGATCGGCCTGGTCGAGTCGGTGATCGCCACCGACGTGATCGACTCGATCCCGGTGGGAATGCGTGCCGGCGTGCCGGTCGAATAACCTCGTACGAATAAGGGGCCTGCGCGTCGGCTCCGGTCACGAAGAATCAGATATGCACGTTCCCTCCGCCGACACTTGCCTATGAAGACTGCCGCCGAGATCATGGACGCCGATGTGCCCACCGTCTCGCCCGAGGCCGACGCCCGGGCAGCGATCGAGCTGCTGGCAAAGACCGAGATCGGCGCTCTGCCGGTGATCGACAAGGAGCGCAAAGTGGTCGGCATCGTCAGCGAGTCGGACCTGATCCTCAGCGACGAGGAGGCCGACCTGCATCTGCCGCACTACCTCAACATCATGGGCGGAATCGTCTTCGTCGGCTCGATGAAGGGCTTTGAGAAGCGCCTCGACAAGGCCTTTGCGACCAAGGTCTCCGAGCTGATGACCGCCGATCCGATCGTCGCTCGCAGCGACGATGACGCCGAGACCGTCGCCCGCACGATCGCCGAGAAGCACCACAACCACCTGCCGGTTGTCGACAGCGAGGGCCGCCTCGCCGGGCTCGTCACCCGGGCCGACGCGTTGGCCGCGCTAGTCGCCAGCGATTAGTCCGATGGAGCGGGCAGTAGCCCGGATCGACCTTGGCGCCGTCGAGCGCAACTGCGCCCGACTGAAGGCCGAGCTGGGCGCGGACAGCGAGCTCTGCGCGGTGGTCAAGGCCGACGGTTACGGCCACGGGGCCGACGCCTGCGCCACGGCAGCGCTCGCCGGCGGCGCCACCCGCCTTGCCGTCGCCACCGGTTCCGAGGCGGCGCTGATCGGCCGCCGCTTCCCCCAGGTACCGCTGTTGGCCATGGGTGCGCTCACCCCTGGCGATCTCGAGGACGCGCTCGCCGCCGGTGCCGAGATCGCCGTCTGGCGCGAGGGCTTCCGTGCCTTTGCCGGCGCGCGCGGCCGGGCGCAGGGGCGGCGGGTCCGGGTTCACGTCAAGTTCGACAGCGGCATGGGCCGGCTCGGCAACCCCGACGAGGCGGAGGTGCTGGCGCTCGCTCGTGCCTGTGCCGAGGACCCGCACCTGGTGCTGGCGGGGATCTGGAGCCATTTCGCCAGCGCCGACGAACCTGACTCGGATTTCTTCGATCGGCAGCTCGAGCGCTTTGCCGCGGTTGTCGAGGCCGTCAAGGACGAGTTCCCTGAGGTCACCGCCCACGCCGCCAACAGCGCTGCGGTCTTTCGCGATCGGCGCGCGCACTTCGATATGGCCCGCTGCGGCGTCGCCATCTACGGGCTCGATCCTTTTCAGGGCGATCCGGCCGAGCGCGGGCTCGAGCCGGCGCTCTCGCTGCGCTCCTACGTCGCCGATGTCAAGCGCTTTCCGGCGGGGGCAAGCGCCGGGTACGGGCAGACCTGGCGCGCCCCGGCTGAGACCTGGGTCGGCGTCCTGCCCCTCGGCTACGGCGACGGTGTGCGGCGCGGGCTCTCCAACAATGCCGAGGTGCTGATCCGCGGCCGTCGCCACCCCCTCGTCGGCACGGTCTCGATGGACAACGTCACCGTCGATCTCGGCCCTGACACCGAGGTCGAGCCCGGCGATGAGGCGGTGCTGATCGGCGGTCAGGGCGAGGAGTCGATTCGCAGCGAGGAGGTGGCTGGGCGCCTGGACACGATCAACTACGAGGTCACCTGCGGGATCTCAGCCAGGGTGCCGCGGGAGCCCCTGTGAGCGTCCCGATCGTCACGGTGATCGCCGGGGGTTCGAAGCCGTGGCGATCGGGACGCGAACGCGAGGTTCTCCAATGAGCGCCGCCACCGAGCGGCTCGCCGCGGCGGCACCGGCGGTCCTCGCCCGGGGTGCGCTTGGCGAGCAGGAGGGGGTTTGGATCGCTGGCGGCGCGGTCCGCGACGCGGCACTGGGGCGCGACGTGGTCGACCTCGACCTCGCCGTTGCCGGCGACCCGGCACAGCTCGCCAAGGCGATCGCCCGGGCGGGAGCGGGTCACTCCTTCGAGCTCTCCGCCGAGTTCGCCACCTGGCGCGCCGTTGCCGCCGACCACAGCTGGCAAATCGACGTCACCGCGCTGCGCGGCCCGACGATCGAGTCCGACCTGGGGGAGCGCGACTTCACGATCGGCGCTGTCGCCGTGCCCCTGGCCGGCGGCGAGCCGCTTGACCCGTTCGGCGGTCTCGCCGACCTCGAACGTGGCCTGCTGCGCGTCGTGGGCGAGCGCAGCTTCGCCGCCGATCCGCTGCGCCTGCTGCGCGCCGCCCGCTTTGCCGCCGGCCTCGAGCTGGAGATCGACCCGGACACGGCGGTGCTGGCACGAGCGGAAGCCTCCCGCGCCGGCGAGCCCGCCGGAGAGCGCCAGCTGGTCGAGCTGCGCAAGCTGGTTGGCGGCCCCGACCCGCTGCGTGGCATGCAGCTACTCGACGAGCTCGGCCTCACCGCCATCGTCCTGCCTGAGCTGGAGGCGCTGCACGGTGTCGAACAGGGGCCCAACCACCACCTCGACGTACACGGCCACACGATGGCCGTGCTCGCGCACGCGCTCGAGGTCGAGCGCGACCTGGATCGCTTCGGTGGCGAGCGCGGCGACGAGCTACGGGCGTTGCTTGCCGAGCCCCTGGCCGACGAGATGAACCGCGGTACGGCGCTGCGCTTCGGCGCCCTGTTGCACGACATCGGCAAGCCGGCGACGCGCTCGGAGCGGGATGGATTCGTCAGCTTCGTCGGGCACGACCGCGACGGCGTTGAGATCGTCGGGGCGCTCTGCGGGCGCCTGCGCGCCAGTCGCGTCCTTACCCGCCACCTGCAGGACCTCACCCTGCATCACCTTCGCCTCGGCTTCATGGTTCGCGAGGCGCCGCTGCCGGCGCGGCGGGTGCACGAGTACCTGCGAGCGACCGAGCCCGTCGGCGCCGACGTGACCCTGCTGACGATCGCCGACCGGCTCTCCGCCCGCGGTTCCGGTCCATTCGCGACCGAGGAGGCGATCGAGGCGCACCTGAGACTGGCCCGGCAGATGCTCGCCGACTCGCTCGACTGGCGCCGCGCAGGCCCGCCGCCGCCGCTGCTGCGCGGCGATGAGCTGGCCGCCGAGCTTGGCCTCGGCGAGGGTCCCGAGCTCGGCGAGCTGCTGGCCGAGCTGGAGGCCGCGCAGTACGCGGGCGAGGTAAGCAGTCGCGAGGAAGCGCTCAGTCACGCCCGAGCCCTGCGCGGCTGAGCGGGCGGTCCGATACGCTGCCCGCCGCATGGCGAAAGAGGAGAAGATCGAGATGGAGGGCGAGATCACCGAGGCTCTCCCCAACACGATGTTCAGGGTGAAACTCGACAACGGCCACGATGTGCTTGGTCACATCTCCGGCAAGATGCGCCGCCACTACATTCGAATCCTCCCCGGCGATCGGGTGAAGATCGAGCTTTCGCCGTACGACCTTGACCGGGGCCGCATCACCTACCGCTACAAATAGGCGGTGGCGTGAGCGAGTCGCGTTTTCGCATCGGTCCCGAGATCGTCCACGAGACGGTCGACGGGGAGGTGATCGCGATCGACCTCGCCAACGGGAGCTATTACAGCATTGCCGGCAGCGGGCCGGCGATCTGGGAGCTGCTCGTTCGGGGGGTCGGCGAGGCCGAGGTTGGGACCGCCCTGGCTGGCCGATTCGAAGCGGAGGACGGCGAGATCGCCACCGCCGTGTCGGAGCTGCTGGCTCAGCTGCAGGAGAACGGCTTGATTGTGAGCGAGGCCGGGGCCGCTGCCAATGCTCCGACGGTCTCCTCATCTGAGGAGAAGGCGCCTTTCGAGGCGCCCCGCCTGGAGCGCTACACGGATATGAAGGACTACTTCCTGCTCGACCCGATTCACGAGGTCGACACCGCCGGCTGGCCGCGGCCGGCGGCCTGACGCGTGCCGGGGCAGCCGGCTTTGCGGGCGACGGGGGACGACCTCGCCGGCGAGTACTTCGGACAGTTGCTCGACCGCTACGAGCGGGCCGCGATTGCGGTGGGAGGTGCCGGCGCGCTGGACCTGGAGATGGCCGGCTTGCGGCTGCGGCTGCGATACGCGGGCGGCGGCCTGCGCGGCGGCCTGCTGGCGCCCTTCGAGCATCTCGCCTGCGATGAAGCTGGCGATCCCGATCTGACGATCTCGCTTTTCGACACCGCTTCGAGTGGGGTCGAGCCACCGCCACCGCCGTGGGAGCCGGTCGTCGCGGCGCCGGGTGCCAACCCGGTCGCTCGCCTCCGCTCCGAGCGGGCCTGCGTGCTCGCCGCTGCCGGCAGCCGGGGGCTCACCGCGGCGCTGCCGGCGCAGGGGGTCGCGGTTTTCCACTTGCCCGACGCCGCCGCGATCCCGGCAAGCGAGCGGGCGGCGCCGATCCGCGAGGCGCTACAGCTGCTGATGGCTGCGCGGGGGCGCCTGATGACCCACGCGGGCGCTGTCGGCCGCGACGGCCGCGGCGTGCTTCTCGTTGGCCGCGGCGGATCTGGCAAGTCGACCTTGGCGCTCTCCTGCGCCCTGGCCGGCATGGAGATCGTCGCCGACGACTACGTCCTGCTCGAGTCCGGCCCGCCCATCGCGCACGCGATGCAGTCGACCGCGAAGTTGACCGAGGACAGCGCCGCGCGGCTCGGGGTTCCCGCCGGCGCCATCGACGTGGCGGGCTTCGAGCCGACCCTCGAGGGGCCCGCCAAGGCCCTGGCGCGGATCCCCGACCTGGCACCGGGGAGCCTGAGGCGAAAACTAGCCGTTGCCGCCGTGGTAGCCCCAACCTTTAGCGGGGAGGGAGCGCTACGGCCCATCTCGGCGGCGGCGGCGCTGCGAGCGGTCGCGCCCAGCACGATCGTCCAGGCCGGTTTCGGCGGCGGCGGCGGTTCGCTTGCCACGCTCGCCGACCTCGTGCGCCGCGTCCCCAGTTACGCACTCGAGCTCAGCCCGGACCCAAACGCGAACGCCGCGGCCGTCGATCGCCTGGTGGCCGAGCTTGGCTGAGCCGCTCATCACCGCGGCGATCCCGGTGCGCGATGGCGAGGCCTACCTCGCTGAGGCGATCGAGAGCGTGCTCGGCCAGAGCCGTCCCTGCGACCAGGTGATCGTCGTCGACAACGGCTCGAGCGACCGCAGCGCCGAGATCGCCGTCGGGTTCGGCTCGGCGGTCGAGGTCGTGCCCGAGCCCCGCCCCGGCATCGGTCCCGCCCGCAACGCGGCTCTGCGCGCGGCGCGCGGCGACTACCTCGCCTTCCTCGATGCCGACGACCTCTGGGAAGCGGACAAGACCGCGGTCCAGCTGGCCGCCTTCGAGGCAGAGCCGCGACTGCAGTTGGTCTTCGGCCACGTGCGGCAGTTCGTCAGCTCCGATCTCGCCAGCGAGGAGGCTGAGGGCCTACGGGTGCCGCCGGCCCCTCAGCCCGGTCAGCACATCGGCGCGATGCTGGCGCGGCGGGCGGCGATCGAGGCGATCGGGCCGTGGCCGGAGGACGTGCGGGTCAGCGATGGCCTCACCTTCCTCCTGCGCGCTCGCGAGCTCGGCCTTGCCCAGGCGATGCTGGCCGAGACGGTAACCCTGCGCCGCGTCCACGGCGCCAACCACTCGATCCACAACCGCAACGAGCGCAGCGAGTTTGCTCGCCACCTGAAACGCTCGCTCGACCGGCGCCGCGGGGCGGCCTCGTGAGCGAGGCGCTGGGCAACCGGCCCACCGCCGAGCAGCTGCTCGTCCTGCACGCGGCCCTGGATCCCGCTCCGGCCGCGGCGCTGTCCTGGCAGCGCTGGCGCGAGGCGGTCGAGTTCGACGACGTCGATCACGGTTCGACCCGCCTGCTGCCGCTGGTCTACCGCAACCTCGGCTCCGGGGCTTTCGACGCCGAGGTTGCCGGGCGCCTAAGGGGTCTCTACAGGAGGTCCTGGAGTCACAACCAGCTGATCTTCAAGCGAGCGGCCGAAGCGCTTGCGGTGCTCGGCGGGGCCGGAATCGAGACGCTGGTCACCAAGGGCGCCTCGCTGGCCCTGCTCTCCTACGGCGACGTCGGCATGCGGCCGATGGACGACGTCGACGTGCTGGTGCCGATCGAGCGCACCATTGACGCAATCGACGCCCTGAGCGAGGCCGGCTGGAAGCCGGATCGCGAGGATCCCCCGGCCTGGACCCAGGTGCATCACTCGCTGGGCTTCGCCGGGGCCGATCGCGGCGAGGTCGACCTGCACTGGTTCTCGCTCTGGCAGCCGGCAAGCGACGTGAAGCTCTGGCAAGCCTCGGTGCCGCTGGAGCTGGCGGGGGCTGCCACCCTCGCACCCTGCCCCGCGGACCAGCTCCTGCTTGCCTGCGTGCACGGCACGCCGTGGAGCCCGTTGCCGCCGTTTCGCTGGATCGCCGACGCGGTCACGGTGATCCGCTCCGCGGGCGAGGAGCTCGACTGGGCCCGGCTCGTCGCCGAGGCCGAACGGCGGCAGCTCACGGTGCCCGTCGCCGCTGCGCTCGACTATCTGAGCGAGGAGTTCGGGGCGGCCGTCCCCCAAGCCGTTCTGGCCGACCTGCGCGCCGTGCCCGCCTCGCGGCATGAGCGAGCCGCCTTTCGTGCCGCCTGCCGACCCGATTCTCCACTGCGCACCCTGCGCATGGCCTGGGACCGCTACCGGCGCCTGCGCGATCTCGATACGGGCGCCCCGCCACCGGGCAGCTTCGTCGGGTTCGCGCGCCGCTTCTGGGGCCTCGAGAGCGTCTGGCAGCTGCCGCTGCACGGGGCTCGCGCGCTCAGCCGCCGGCGCGAGCGCGGTGTCGCTCGATCCGCGCCTTGAAGGCGCGGAAGAGGCCGGCCCGCGAAGCCGAGGCGTTCTGCGTGAGGCTGCCGGGGTGGACCCGGCGTCGCAGCAGCACCTCCGGGAGACGGGCGATTTCGACCTCTTGCTCGGCGGCGCGCAGCATCCAGTCGAAATCCTCGGCGGCCCGCATCGACTCGTCGAAGTCACCAACCTGTTCGAAAGTCTCACGCCGCACGACCATCGTCATCGGGTGGACCTGGGGCTCGTCCTCCAGCTCTGGTGGGCGCGGCGGCATTACCACCTCCACCTCCGTGCCCTCGACCCAGAAGGGCAGCTCGGCGCCCTCCTCCACGATCAGCTCCTGCTCGGCGAGCACGCAACCCACCTTGGGATTGTCGAGCAGGTGGCTCACCTGCACGGCCAGCTTGTCGGGCGTCATCGTGTCGTCTGAGTCGTGAAAGGCGACGAACTCGCCACGGCTGGCGGCGAAGCCGCGGTTACGGGCGGCCGACGGCCCGCTGTTCTCCTGCTCGATCAGGGCGATGCCGGGGTGGGCGCGCGCGACCGCGGCCGTGTCATCGCTCGAGCCGTCGTCGACGACGATCGTCTCGACCGGCGCGTAGGTCTGAGCGGAAACGCTGGCGAGCGCCTCGCCGAGGAAGCGCTCGGAGTTGAAGGCGGGGATGACGACGCTGACCAGCGGACGAGGCACCGACGGCATTTTGCCCTAGAGGTCCTAGAGGTGACTGCGCGTCGCCTCCGGGTCCGGTTCGGCCAGCTCGGCGACTAGCGCCGACCAGGCGAAATCCCTGGCACCGAGCCCGGCGCCGGTGCGCGGGTCGTAGTACTCGCGCAGCCCTTCGCGCTCGGCCGCGCCGATCATGCCATCGGCCAGCCGCGCCGCCTCCTTTTCATAGCCGAGCCGGCGCAGGCCGAGCCAGACGAGCCAGGCCGAGTTGACCCAGGTGGGGCCGCGCCAGTAGCGGCGTATCGCCCCGTGGCTGCCGCCGGGTTCGTAGCTCGGCTCGGAGACCGAGACCGAGGGCGGTGCGACCGGGGTGAGGAACTCTCCCTCGCTGAGGAGATGCTCCTCGACCAGGCGCCGGCCGATTCCCTCGGGCAGGTCGGGCAGGGCAAGGGGCGCCAGCGCGTCCCAGGTGACGACCTCGGGCCGGATCCGTCCGGGCTCGGCCCAATCGACGAAAAGGCCGCGGCGCTCGTCCCAGAGTCGATCGACCAGGGCCGGTGTCGCCGAGGGGCGCCCGAGCGCCTGCAGCGAGAGCGACCAGAGGGTGTTGACCAGGGTCTCGCAGAGGATCGGCCCACCGCGATCGCGGATTCGCCGGGCGCTGAAGCCGAGGCGGTGGTTGCGCCGGACCAGCAGCGGGAAGCCCGGCCTGGCGTTGGCTCGCCAGCCCCAGACGGGCTCGAACTTCGGCGAGGCGTCGAGCCCCGACTCGTCGGGCTGGACGATCCAGAGCAAGCCGTCGCGCTCGAGGTCGCGCTCGGCGGCGAGCCACTCGGCCTGCGCCGCGATCCGGGGCTCCTCGCGCGGATCGCCGACGGCGATCTTCCAGGCCCAGGCGAGTAGAGGCGGCTGGATCGTCTCGGTCTGGAAGGCGTGGCGGGAGGTGACGTTGTAGAAGGGCAGCCGGCCCAGCGAGACAGGCCGGTCCCAGAAGATCGTGTGGCCGATGAAGCCGTCGTCGCGCTGCGCCGCCAGCAGCGTCTCCAGCTCGGCCCGGGCCCGGGCCGGCCCGAAGCGCCGCCAGACGATCGCGGCAAAGCAGGAGTCCCAGTACCACTGCCAGGGATAGCGGCTGGGGCTGGGCCGGGTGTAGGCGAAGCGGGTGCCGTCGCGCTCCCCCTCCAGCCAATTGCCGCGCAGGACGCGCTCGGCGATAGCGCTTGCCGACGCGGCCTTCATGAATGTTCACGCTCCGCTCGCGGCGCGAAGAACCAGATATGGACGCTTGCTCGCTCCGCGTTCACAGCGCCGTACGGCGCATTTCGCGCAGCGCCCAGGCGCCGAGTACGACGAGCAAGCCGATCAACGCCACGATCCCGGGCCAGGTTTCGGCCCAGCTGACGCCGCCGAGGAAGCCCTGACGGGCCGCTTCGATCACGTGGGTGACGGGGTTCACTTCGGCGACGCTGCGCATCCACGGCTGCAGCAGCGCCAGCGGCGCGTAGGCGGTCGTGGTGAGGATCAGCGCCATCATCCCGGCCTGCATCAGCGGTGCGGCGGACTGGCTCTTAAAACGCAGCGCAAGACCCGATCCCCAGCAGGCGGCGACCGCGGCCATCGCCGCAACCATGAAGTAGGTGACCAGCAGGCCGTCGATTCCGGGCCAGCCGGCGCCGAGGATCAGGGCGATGATGAAGACGAAGGTGGCCGGGATCAGGGCCCGGGCGCTGGCGGCGAGCACGGTGCCGGCGAGCAGCACCCAGCGCGGCGCGGGGGAGACCAAGAGGCGGTCAACCCAGCCGCCCTCGATGTCGCGGGCCAGGTTGACCCCGGCGGCGGCACCGGTGAAACCGGCGCCCTGCAGCATGCTGACCGGCACGATGTAGCTCTCATACGTGCCGGTGCCGAAGCCCTTGAGCTGGGTCAGGGCGCCGAAGACGCCGTTGAGGCCGAGGAAGAAGATCGTCGGCGCCAGCACGCCCGGGATCGCCGCGCCGGGCACCCGCAGCAGCTCGTTCTTGGCCCGCGCCATCAGCGCCGCGATCGTCGCCAGGTTGGCGCGCCACTGCGGCAGAGCCACGGTCGATTCCATCAGCCCACCCGCAGCCGGTGGCGCAGGGCGCGGGCGCTGAGCACGAGCCCGAGCACGACGATGCCGGCGATCGCCAGCACCGCCTCGCCCAGTTCGGAGGCGTCGACCCCGGAGATGATCGGGCCGCGAATGCCTTCGACGATGAAGCTGAGCGGGTTGTATTCGGCGATTGCCTTGGCCGGTTGGATCATCAGTTCGTTGGGGAAGAAGGCGGAGGAGAGGAAGAGGACGACGAGGACCAGCGGGAAGAGCCCCTGGACGACGCTGGCGCTGCCGGTGCGCAGGGCGATCGCGGCGCCGATCCCACCCACCGCCATCGCCGTCGCGGTGACCAGGGCGATCGCGATCAGGGCGCCGGGCACGCCACTTTCGATGTGGGCACCGAAGATCAGCCCGATCGCGAGGAACCAAAGCGACCCGAAGAGCCCCAACGCCGCAGTTCCGGCGAGGCGCCCGAGGACGATCGTGTAGCGCGGGATCGGGGCGGAGAAGAGGCGGTCGGTGAAGCCCATCTCGATGTCCACGGCGAGCGCGATGCCGCCGCTGTTGCCGGCCAGCATCAGCGACTGCATCATCGCCCCGGCGAGCATGAACTGGAGGAAGCTCTGCACCGGCGGGAAGCCCGGCAGGTTGATCGCGCCACCGGCGCCGCCGGTCTGGATCGCCAGCAGCAGGGTGGGGAAGACGACGATCGGCGCCATCAGCTGCGGGCGGCGGAAGGTCTGGCGGATCGAGCGCATGCCGAGCGCCCGCACGACCCTGGCGTTGGTCGCCAGCTCGCTCATGCCTCGACGGCCTCGGGCTCGGCCTCGTCCTGCTCCTCTTTCTCCAGGTGGTGCCCGGTCTTGGCAACGAAGACGTCGTCGAGGGTGGGACGGACCAGCTCCAGCGACTCGACCGCGATCCCGGCATCGTCGAGCGCCCGCACGACCTTGGGGATGTCGGCGGCGCCGTCTGCGGCTTCGACCAGCACCGTGCGCCCGTCGACTGGCGGCAGCAGCTTGCCGACCTGGGCGCAGACCTTCTCCGCCTCGGCGATCGAGCCGGCGGCGATCTGCAGCTGGATGTGGGGGTTGCCGAACTCGGTCTTCAGCGTGTCGGGAGTGCCTTCGGCGACGATCCGGCCGCTGTCGATGATCGCCACGTTGTCGGCGAGCTGATCGGCCTCCTCCAGGTACTGGGTGGTGAGGAAGACCGTCGTTCCTTCGTCGTTGAGCGTCCGCACCTCCTCCCAGATCGTCTTGCGGCTGACCGGGTCGAGGCCGGTGGTCGGCTCGTCGAGGAAGAGCACCTTCGGCCCGTGGACCAGCGCCGCGGCGAGGTCGAGCCGGCGCTTCATCCCGCCCGAGTAGCCGCCGACCCGGCGGTCGGCCGCCGCCGCGAGGTCGACCCGCTCGAGCAGGTCGTCGGCGCGCCGCTTGCCTTCGGCGCCGGGCATGCCCTGCAGTGTGGCCTGTAGTCGGATCAGCTCGCGCCCGGTCATCAGCGGGTCGAGCGCCGCCTCCTGCAGGGCGACCCCGATCGAGGCGCGCACGGCCCGTGCCTGCTTGACCACGTCGTGCCCGGCGACGGTCGCCCGTCCGCCGGTCGGCAGCAGCAGCGTCGTCAGCATCCGTACGGTGGTCGTCTTGCCGGCGCCGTTGGGCCCGAGGAAGCCGAAGATTTCACCTTCCTCGACGCTCAGGTCGACGCCCTGAACGGCGAGCACCTCGTCAAAGCTGCGCTGCAAACCCTCTACGACGATTGCCGGCATCGGTTGGCAACCCTACTGACGCAACCTGGCCGGGATCGTGCAAAGCGCACGCTGTCGCGGCATCGCTCCGGCCCGGAAGGCAGAATCGAGCCCGCAACCCTTGCCAAGGGGCGGGGTTTGCAGCTTGAGATCGTGCAAGGAGCAGCAAAAAACCGTCTCGTCAGGTCCCCTGCCGCGTTCGCGGCCGGTTTTGCCTGCGCGCTGGTCGCCCTCGTTGTCGCTGTCTGGCCGGGGGCTGCCGACTCGGCGCCGCTGGGAGTGGTCGTGCTGGGCAAGACGACGACGACCCCGCCGCCCTCCTGCCCGGGCAAGGTCGTCAACGGCATGGAGATCGTTCCCTGCCGAGTCGAGGGGCACGTCAGCGGCTACCAGACCAAAGCCGGCGGGGTCGAAAACCCCTACGAAGTGCCCTTCGACGGCAAGATCGTTGCCTGGTCGATCACCCTCGCCAAGCCCTCGCGTACCGACACCAAAACGACCACCAACGAGGTCGGCTTCTTCAATGAATTCCTCGGCAACCCCTCCGAGGCGCGGATCGGCGTCCTGCGCCCGGTCGAAGAATCGAAACCCCCCAAATTCACCCTCGTGCGCCAGAGCCCGCTCGAGGTGCTCAACCCCTACTTCGGCGGCACCCCGATCTTCACCCTCGAACACCCGCTCTCGGTCCTGCGCGGCCAGATCGTCGCCCTCACCGTCCCCACCTGGGCGCCGATGTTCGCCTTCGACGTCTCCGAAGAAGACACCTGGCGCGGCAGCCGCCTCGAAGACCACTGCGCCTCCAAGGAAGACATCCAGGGTGGGCACCCGCAGCAGGGTGTGGGCAAGATCAAGACCTACGGCTGCTTCTACTCCAGCGCGCGGTTGCTCTACACGGCGACGTTGGTCAAGAAACCGTAGATCCGGGCATCGGGAAGGCCCGGAGCGTCGGGTGCCCCCGCTCACTCGCCTGACTGGCTGATCGCCTGTTGCCGTCCGAGATTGGGGTAGGGCCAGCGGCGCAAAACGTTCGCAGGGGCACCCGACGCTCCGGGCCAACCCCATGGCACCGATTTATGGAAGCTTCGAGGGACGTCGCCGTGTCGAGAGCTCACGAGCTTCGGATCGCCCCGAATCGCAGAAGCTTCTGCTGGATGGGCGTCAGCTACGAACTCATCGTGCGCTTGGGCCTTAAGCCGTTAGCCCCTTGGAACGGGAGTCGGTAGGGCCTCCGAACGTTTTGCGCCGCTGGCCCGGAAAGGGTCTCGGACGGCGGCAGGCGATTCAGCCAGGTAGGCGAGTGAGGAGGCCCTACCGACTCCCGCTGCTACGAGCTAAAGAGCTTCTTGCCGAAGCCCGCAGTACTGGCAGTCGCTGACGTCGAGACCAATTAGTTGATCGCATCGACGGCAAGCCCGCAGGTTCTCGGGAGTGCGCGGAAGGGAGGAGGCGCTGGGGGCCAAGGGGAGGACCATGGCGACCGGCTCCATCTCCTCGCCGGTCTCGCGGTCGAGGTAGACCTGGCCCGGCTCGGCGTGGGTGAGTGCCTCGCGGCCGGAGGCCGGGGCGCGCATTCTGTAGAGCTGCTTCGAGTTCACGGCGGCGAAGACTAATAGCTTCTGCGGAACCGATGCGGATACTCGTCTTCCACGGCTACATGCTGCGCGGCACCGGCAGCAACATCTACAACGTCAATCTCGCCCGGGCGCTGGCCAAGCTCGGCCACGAGGTGCACCTGCTCTGCCAGGACCGCGAGACCAAGGTCGAGGGGGTCGAGATCCACAACCCCGACATCGGTGGCCTGCTGCCCGTCTACGTCAAGGATCCCTATGAGGGCTTCGAGGTCAAGGCCTTCCCGGAGATGACCGAGGAGGAGCTCGATCGCTACATCGATGCCAACGTGGCGGCTGTCCGTGGCGTGGCCGAGCGCGCCGGGGGCATCGACCTCGCTCTCGCCAACCACTTGGTGATGGGGCCGGCGATCCTCGCCCGTGCCGAGGTCGCTCCCTTTGCCGCCAAGATTCACGGCTCGGCGCTCGAGTACACGGTCAAGCCGCATCCGCGGTTCCTTCCCTATGCGCGGGAAGGCATGGAAGCGGCGCAGGGCGTGCTGGTCGGGTCCCGGCATACCGCCGAGTCGCTCTGGGCGGCGTTGCCCGAGGTCGCTGGGCTAAAGGAGAAGACGCGGCTTGGGCCGCCGGGCGTTGATACGGAGGCGTTTCGGCCGCGGGAGGCGGGGTCGGGTCCAGCGGGCTCGCGTTCGCGAGGAGTTCCCGCTGGACCCGACCCCGCCTCCCGTCGGAGGATCGTCTTCGTTGGCAAGTTGATCGTGTCCAAGGGGGTCGATCTGCTCTTGGCGGCATGGCCTCTGGTCAGGGCGCAGCACCCGGGAGCAGAGTTGGAAGTGGCGGGGTTCGGCGAGTACGAGGCGGGGCTGCGACGCTTGCTGGCGGCGCTGGAGCGTAGGGACATCAACGACGCTCGGGAGGTTGCGCTAGCCGGGTGGGGTATCGAGGGCGGCGAGGAGAAGCCGCTACCGATCCTTTCCGCCTTTCTGGCAGACCCACCAGCCGGCTACCTCCAAGCCGCCGAGGACGCCGCCGGCTCGGTCGAGTTCATCGGCCGGCTCGAGCACGATCAGGTCGCGGAGCTGCTGCCCGGGGCGGAAGCTCTGGTGATGCCCAGCACCTTCCCGGAGGCGTTCGGGATGGTCGCGGCGGAGGCAGCGGCCTGTGGTGTGCTGCCGGTCTCGGCGGGGCACTCGGGGATGCTGGAGGTCTCCCGTCAGTTGATGGATGCGCTACCCGCGGCGGTCGGTCGGCTGACCTCCTTCCCGGTTGAGGCCGGGGCGGTCGAGGCGATTGCCGAGCGGCTGAACTGTTGGCTTGCGCTCCCCGAGCAAGAGCGGGTTGAGGCGCGCGAGGCTCTGGTCGCGGCGGCGCGGCGGCTTTGGAGCTGGGAGGGCGTGGCTCGCGGAGTGCTTGCCGCGGCGTCGGGGCAGCTCGACGATCTGTTCTCGCCCGAGTAGCTAGTGCCGAGCGTCACCAGAGCCTGAAAGCTTCCGGCCGTCGCTTCAATAGAATGCCCGCCGCCTCATGTACGGCCGCCTCCCGATAGCGAAGATGCTCGCTGCCACAGTTGCGATGACCGCGGCAATCTCTGCCGTGATGCTGTCGATCAACTGGGACGGCCCGGAGGCCTCGACGGCCGCGCCGAAGATCGACGATCTGCTCAACGTGATGATCGTCCTCTCGTCCTTCGTCTTCTCGCTGGTGATCGTCGCGCTCTTCTACGCCCTCTGGAAATTCAAAGCCAAGCCGGGCGACGAATCCGACGGCGAGCCGATCCACGGCAACACCAAACTCGAGATCGCCTGGACCGTGATCCCGACGATCATCGTGCTCTTCGGCGCCGGCTACAGCTGGTCGGTACTCAACGACATCGAAAAGCTCGACAAGAACCCGCTCACGGTCGACGTCTTTTCCCAGCAGTACGCCTGGAGTTTCGGCTACCCGGGCAAAGGCGACGTCTACGTTCAGGGCGAAATGCACGTGCCGGTCAACCGCCAGATTCAGTTCAAGATGCACGCCCAGGACGTGATCCACTCCTTCTGGGTGCCCGAGTGGCGGATCAAGAAGGACAACGTGCCGGGTATCACGACGACGGCGATCGTCACCCCGGACAAGCTCGGCACCTACCAGCTGATCTGCACCGAGCTCTGCGGCTTCGGCCACGCCTCGATGCGAGCCAAGGTCGTGGTCGAAACGCCGGCCAGCTTCCAGAAATGGGTCAGCAGCCTGGAAGAAAAAGTTCCGGCACCGCTGGCCGAATCGATAACCCAAGACACCGAGACCAACCCGACGCCGCTCAACGCCGGAGGGGCATAATGGAGGCCTGCTGATGACGGCTGCGATCAAGCACCCGGGCTGGATTAGGGGCGCACTGGGCGCGATCCTCGGCGCCGCCTTTGGCTTTGCGCTCGTCGTTGCGCTGCGCAAGGCCTCTGGGCTGCCCGCCTACCAGACCGAACAAACCGGTTACCCGCAGGTCGTCGTGCCGCTGATCACCGGCCCGCTCGGCTTCCTGCTCGGCTTCGGCTGCTTCGACTACTGGCTGCGCTGGGCCGCCGGCATGCCGACGATTCCCGAGGACCACTCCCAGCACGGTGCCAAGAGCTGGAAGGACTACTTCCGCTTCAACACCGATCACAAGGTGATCGGCATCCAGTACATCTGCACCACCTTCTTCTTCTTCTTCGTCGGCGGCCTGATGGCGATGCTGATCCGGGCCGAGCTGGCCCAGCCCGGCACCCAGATCGTCGACGCGGCCACCTACAACAGCCTCTTCTCCACCCACGCGGTGCTGATGATCTTCGTCTTCGTGATCCCGGTCTTCGCCGGCATCGCGAACTACGTCCTGCCGCTGATGATCGGCGCTCCGGACATGGCCTTCCCGCGCCTCAATGCGCTCAGCTTCTGGATGCTGCCGTTGGCCGGGCTGCTCTTCATCGGCAGCTTCCTCGCCCCCGGCGGCGCCTTCGATGCCGGCTGGACCGGCTACGCGCCGCTCTCGACCGGGGCGCCGCTTGGCCAGTCCTTCTTCAACCTCGGCGTGCAGTTCGCCGGCGCCTCGTCGATCGCGACCGCGCTCAACTTCCTGGTCACGATCATCACCATGCGGGCGCCGGGGATGACCTTCTGGCGGATGCCGCTGTTGGTCTGGGCGAACCTCTCGACCTCGCTGCTGGTCGTCGCCGCGACGCCCTTCATCGCCGGGGTCCAGTTCATGGTTCTCTTCGACCGGCTCCTGCACACGAACTTCTTCCAGTTCGCTGGCGGAGGTGATGTCGTCAGCTACCAGCACATCTTCTGGTTCTACTCGCACCCTGCCGTCTACATCATGATGTTGCCCGGCTTCGGGATCATCAGCGAGGTCATATCGACCCATGCCCGCAAGCCGATCTTCGGCTACCGGCTGATGGCCCTGGCGCTGATCGGCATCGTCGTGCTCAGCTACTCGGTCTGGGCCCACCACATGTTCGTCGCCGGCATGTTCAGCTGGCTGCGCGTGCCGATGATGATCACCACGCTGTTGATCGCGGTGCCGACCGGAATCAAGATCTTCTCCTGGATAGGCACGCTCTATTTCGGCAAGATCCATACCTACTCGACCTCGATGCTGTTCGCGCTCGCCTTTATCGTCACCTTCACGATCGGTGGGATCAGTGGCGTGATGCTGGGCATGGTGCCGATCGACATCCACGTCTCCGACACCTACTTCATCGTCGCCCACATCCACTTCGTGCTCTTCGGCGGCTCCGTCTTCACGATCTTCGCCGGGATCTACCACTGGTTCCCGAAGATCACCGGGCGCATGTACGACGAGAAACTCGGCCGCGTCCACTTCTGGGGCACGCTCTTCGGCACCTGGGTCACCTTCATCCCGATGCACTGGATCGGGATGGACGGCATGCCCCGCCGCGTCGCCGACTACGCGACCAAGTTCGGCGACTGGAACCTGCTGATCAGCTGCGGCGCCTTCATCCTCGGCGCGATCCAGCTGGTCTTCCTCTACAACATGATCGTCAGCTGGCGCTTCGGTCCCAAGGCCCCGGCCAACCCCTGGCGCGCCAACTCGATCGAGTGGCAGGTCTCCTCGCCGCCGCCGATCTACAACTTCCCCGAGATCCCGCGAGTCGTCGGCGGTCCCTACGAGTACGGCGTGCCCGGTGCCCGCCACGCGATCATGCCCGGCGAATCGGTTGAGGTGCCGACACCGGAGCCGACCGTGGTGGGCTCGGCATGAGCGACGCATCTGGGGCAAAGCCCCTGCTCGTCTTCCTCAACGAGGTTGCCGGTGGGCGCAAGCTGCTGGCCGCGGTGCAGGAGCGCGCCGACAAGGTTCCCTTCGTCGCCGTCGCGGCGCCGCAGAACCAGCCGGCGGTTGGCCAGCTGATCGACTCCGGCGAGCTTCGCGACGCGGCGAGGGCGCGGGTCGAGGTGACGATGTCGATCCTCTCCGAGTACGGGATCGAATCGGTCGGCGAGGTGATGGACCCGGAGCCTTCGCTGGCGCTCGACGATGCCGTGCGCGCCCACGAACCGGGCGAGGTGCTGCTCTCCGCCGCCGCCGGGACCCGCTTTGGCTTCACCCGCAAGGATCTCGTCTCCTGGGCCGAAGCGCGCTTCGAGCCGGAGGTGCCGGTGACGCACATCCCGGTGCGGATCGCCGACGACTCGATCAGCTGGGAGAAGAGCCACACGCTGGTGGTGGCGAGCCAGACCGTGGCCGCGCCCGATCTGGTCGGTCGGCTCAAGGAGCGCGCCGCCGGGCACCCGCATCGCTACACGATCATCTGCCCGCGGACAGAGGACGTGACCGAGCCGGAGATGGTTCGCGACCTGGCCGCCACCCTGGCCCAGCTCTATCGCGCCGATATCGACGCCACCGGCCAGCCGATGAGCCCCGATCCCTTTCACGCGGTGCAGAACGCGATCGAGCACTACAGCGTCGACGAGGTGCTGATCTCGACTTTCGCCGGCGAGACCTCGCGCTGGCTCGAGGACGATCTGATCGGCCGCGTCCGTGCGATTACTGACAAGCCGGTCGAGCACCTCGAGGTCGGCCGCCCGGCCGCCGTCGTGGCCGCAGCCGTCGCCGAGGGAGGGGAGGCCTAGTGCCGACTCACGCGAGTACACCCCGTTCTGGCGGCGTCTGGACGCCCCTCGCTGCGTCCAGCGAACTCGTCGATGCGTTGCATCGCCTTCGTTCACCAAACTTGCCAGTCACGCCCAGCCACTCGCCAGAGCCGGGCCGTACCCACGGGAGGCGACACTAATGGAGAGCGCAACGGTCACGCTGGGGCACGCCCACGAGGACGAGCACCACGGCCCCCCCGAGGCCAACCAGAGCTCGCGGATCGACCGTCAGACGCTGGGCATCCTGCTCTTCATCGTCTCCGAGGTGATGCTCTTCGGCGCCTTCTTCGCCTCCTACTTCTTCCTCCGGGTCGTCGTCCACCCCTCGAGTTGGCCGCCGCACCCCTACGAACTCCCGGTCGCGGTGGCGGGCGTCAACACGGCGATCCTGGTCTCCTCCAGCTTCACGATCCACTACGCGCTGGAGTCGATCCGCCGCGGCAACCGCGCCGGCCTGAAGCTGGGGCTGGTCCTGACCTGGATGCTCGGCGCGACCTTCCTCTTCATCCAGCTCAACGAGTACGTCCACCTCGGCTTCAGCGCCCGCGATCTCGGCTTCGGCTCGATCTTCTACAGCCTCACGGGCCTGCACGGTGCCCACGTCTTCGTCGGGCTCTGCCTGCTCACCTTCGCCTCGATCCGCGCCTTCCGCGGCCATTTTGGGACCGAGGAGAAGGACCACCTTGGTGTCGAGGTGCCGGGTATCTACTGGCACTTCGTCGACATCATGTGGCTCGTCGTCTTCTTTACGGTTTACATCCTCTGATCACGCGGTAAAACAGGGGTATGCACAATCCCCTGAGGTCCGAGCAGGACGCGTTCAGGTGGCTCTTGGTGGTGGGGTCCGCCGTTGTGTCGGCGATCGTCTTGACCCTGTTGACTCGGCCGGTAGTGGGCGTCATCTGGACGGCCCTGCTGATTGGTTTCGGCATCGGCTTCGGCTATCGCAGCGCCCGTGGGTCGCTGCCTCGCAGCGTCGAGGTGACCCAGGGTGGCGACGGCAAGTTCCGCTTGCTCGTGGTCGCCAACGAGACGGTCCAGGGCGAGGCGCTGCTGAAGGAGATCCGCGATCGCTGCCGCGACCGTCGCTGCGAGGTGATGGTGGTGACGCCGGCCCTGGCCGCCTCGCGCACCTCGCACTGGACATCGGACATCGACGAGGCGATCGAGCTCGCCCGCCAGCGCATGGAGCTCTCGCTGATCGAGATCAAGCAGCTCGGCCTCAAGGCCAAAGGCGAGATCGGCGACTCCGATCCCAACGTGGCGATCGAGGACGCCCTGCGGATCTTCCCCGCCGACGAGATCCTGATCTCGACCCATCCCCCCGATCGCTCGCGCTGGCTAGAGCACGGTGTCGTCGACAAGGCCCGCGAGCAGATCGACCTGCCGATCGCCCACGTGGTCGTCGACCTCGCCACCGGCCGCGCGATGCTGTGATTGGTTCGTCGCGGTTTCGGCACGCTTAGCACGCCACGCGAAACGTTTTGTCTCCTAGCCTGTCAACATGGAGACGATGACCTCGCGCTGGACCGATGACCGGATGGATGACCTCAAGCGTCAGGTCGACGAATTCGGTCGTCGCATGGAGGTCGGATTCGCTGAGCAGCGCAACGAAATGAACGCTCGCTTCGATCGTCTGGAAGGGCGCTTTGAGAAGGTGGATGCGAAATTCGAAGCAGTGAGCGCGCAGATCGCTCGCACGCAGGAGATGGTCATCGGCCTGCACGCGACGCTCACCCGCTTTTCGCTGGGCTTCCTCGGGGCGGCGGTCGTCGCGGGCATCGCCGCTCTGCTCGCTTCCTGAGGTCCGCGCGACGTTAAGTCAGTGCCGCTGCGCGTGTCTCTGCATCATCGGCCGCGCGATCTGGCCCTGTCCCACTCTCCTCCGAGCGTGGCTCGAGGCGCCCTGCCGTCGCGACCGTCCACAGCATCGCCAGCCAGGTGGCCGTCGCCAGGGCGACGTGGACCCAGACGATCTCGCCCGGCAGCTTCAGAGCCCACTGGACGCCGCCCACGACGCCCTGAAGGGCCAGGAGGCCGATCATCACGGTCAGCGGCTTCAGCGCTCTGCTATCGCCTCCTGGACGGCGCAGGAGGAACCAGACGCCGATCGCGGCGAGGCCGAAGACGGTGGCGATCGCCGAGTGGCGCTGGACCACCCATTCCAGGGTCCCGGTTCCCTCGAAGTCGAAGCGGTGAACGAGCTGCCCGGCATGGGCGCCGGCGTGCGGCCCTGAGGCCGTGGCGACCGTGCCGGCGGCGATCGTCAGCTGACCGAGCGGGATCAGCGCCCGCACCGACCAGACGCCGAGCCGGTCGCTGGAGCGACGCCGCTGCCACGGTTCGTAGCGCGAGCACCAGGCCAGCGCGAAGGAGGCGTCGAGCAACAGCATCGAGAGGATGAAGTGGCTCATCACTAGGCCGGGGGCGAGGTGGTACTTGACCACCAGGGCGCCGAGGATCGCCTGGCCGATCACGCCGAGCGGCAGCAGGGCGCCGAAGAAGGCGAGGTGCCAGCGGAAGGGGACGCGGAACCAGGCGAGCACGCTGGCGGCGATCACGGCGAGCCCGACGAAGCCGGTCAGGACCCGGTTGCCGAACTCGATCACGGCGTGGGTTTCGAGCGGCGGCGCGGTGCTGCCGTAGCACTTGGGCCAGTCCGGGCAGCCGAGGCCCGACCCGGTTAGGCGCACGCCGGCGCCGGTCAGCACGATCAGCGCCAGGGCGCCGAGGGCGACCAGCGAGACGGTGGCGTAGAGCTCGGGCGTGATGCGGAGGCGGTCGCGCATAGGTTGCCTCAGCTGATGATGCCAGCGGCCGCCCCTGGGCCGCGCGACGGGCTCAGCCGCTCTTCTTCGAGCCGCCCTTGCCGCCGCTGGTCGATTCGAGCAGGTACTTGACCAGGTCTTCGATTTCTTTCGGCGAGAGCTTCTGTTCGAAGTTCTCCGGCATCACGTTGGGCGGGTAGCCGGTGGCGATCTTGGCGTTGGGGTCGACGACCGATTCGTGGACCATCGCTTCGGTCTGGCCGGGGAGGACTTCGTCGAGGTTGGGACCGGTAACGCCACCCGACTTGGCGGCGGCGAGCGTGTGGCAGCCACCGCAGCCGTTGTTGGCGAAGACCTGAGCGCCCGGACCGCCGGGCACTTTCGGCGGCGCGGCACCGGGCACGCCGGCGTAGAGGCCGACGTAGGCGGCGACGTCGTCGAGGTCCTGGCCGGTGACGACGTCGGCCGGCATCGAGACCGCCGGGTCGCTGTTGCTTGGCCGCGGGAACTCGACCTGGGCCTTGACTATGCCTTCGACCGTGTCGCCACCCTCGCCGGCGGAGCGGGCCGCGGCAAAGGCGTCGTCGAGGTTGGGGCCGACCTGGGCGGTTGTCCCGGCCTGGGCCATCGTGTGGCAGACGCCGCACTTTTCGACGAAGAGGACACGCCCGCGATTGGGGTCGGCGGTCGTCGTTCCGCAGCCCGAAGCGGGCAGCGCCACCGCCGCCAGGGCGGCGAGGACGAGCAGCGGGCGGATGGGGTTGGCGAGCTTGGACATGCGGCGCAAAGCGCGCCGGAGTCTATATGTCCCGCCCGGCCGAAAGCAGGCTTACCCCTGCCTGACGTCGGGTAGGCTTGAGGCGATTCTCACTAACTCGCGAACCTGGAGGTGAGGCGGCAGATGCAGGTACGGGATGGGATGTCGGAGGTGGTCCTGACGGTCGGCCCCACGCACACACTGCGCGAGGCGGCCTCGATGATGGCGGAGAAGCGGATTGGCGCCGCCCTGGTCAGCGATGACGAGACGCCGGTGGCCCGCATCCTCACCGAGCGCGACATCTTGCTCTCGCTTGGCGCCGGCGAGGACCCCGATGCCGAGCGGGTGGGCGACCACATGAGCGGCAGCGTTATCGCCGCTGCGCCGGACTGGAGCCTCGAGCGCGCCGCCGCGGAGATGTCGCGCCGCGGCATCCGTCACCTCGTCGTCTACGACGGGCCAGAGCTCGCCGGCGTGCTCTCGATGCGCGACATCGTCCGGGTCTGGACGAGCGACGGTGCAACCTCGGGCATGACGCCCGACTGAGCTGCGAATCGGGCGCTAAGAGCGCGGCGACGAAATGGTTTCGACCGGCAGCACCGCGCCGCGCACGTGCTGCTTGCGTGGCAGGCGGTAGTAGCTGCGGATCGCGTCCTGGATCATCGCCCGGAAGGCGAAGAGGGCGATGACGCCGCCGATGATCGAGTAGATCCAGCCGCGGACCATGAAGCCCTCGGCGAAGATGCCGCAGATGGTCAGGGCGAGGGCAAAGCCGAAGACCGCCGGTGCCCAGGAGGAGCGCGGCTGGTAGATCACCTCGCCAGGCTCGGGAATGTGGCGGTGCTCGCTCACGAGGCGATGTAGAGCATCGCCGCCACGAAGCAGAGGGCGAAGACGGCCGCGGCGATGCCGCCGGCCACCAAGCCGGCGCTCATGTTCGCTCTTGCGGTCTCGCGATCCACGCCCGGATTTTTACTAGAAGAGGCGGTCGAGCGGCATCGCGATGAAGAGCAATGCCAGGTAGGCGAGCGAGTAGAGATAGGTGCGCAGGGCCCAGCGACGATCGGCGCTGCGCAGCAGGCGCACGGCGCAGTAGATGAAGCCGGCGCCGAGCGTCATCGAGGTGATCAGGTAGACGACGTTGAAGCCACCGGCGCAGAAGGGCAGCTGGGTGACGGCGTAGAGCAGCACGGTGTAGAGCAGGATCTGGCGGCGGGTCTCGTCCTCGCCGCGGACGACGGGCAGCATCGGGATGTTGGCCTTGGCGTACTCGTCCTTCATCAGCAGCGAGAGCGCCCAGAAGTGCGGAGGGGTCCAGAAGAAGACGATCGCGAAGAGGAAGAGGGCGGTGCCGCTGAGCCCGCCGGTGACGGCTGCCCAGGCGACCAGGGGGGGCACCGCTCCCGCGGCGCCGCCGATCACGATGTTCTGCGGGGTCGAGCGCTTGAGCCAGAGCGTGTAGACGAAGACGTAGCCGAAGAGGCCGGAGATCGAGAGCGCCGCCGCCAGCGGGTTGACGGTGAGCGCCAGCAGGGCGAAGGAGGCGCAACCGAGCAGGGTGCCGAAGGCGATCGCCGCCCGGGCTGAGATCCGCCCACTGGCGACCGGGCGGTCGGCGGTGCGGGTCATGATCCGGTCGATGTCGCGGTCGACGGCGTGGTTGATCGCGCCGGCGCCGCCGGCCGAGAGGGCGCCGCCGAGGCAGGTGAGGAAGACGAGGCCGATCGAGGGATCCCCGGCCACGTACATGGTCGTGATCGTGGTCAGGAGCAGCAACGACTGCACCTTCGGCTTGGTCAGGGTGGCGTAGTCGCGCAGGACGCCGAAGACAGCGGGGCGCTGCGCGACGACCGCGGATTCGGCGCCGCTCACGGTGCTCAGGCTACCGGCTGGGACTCGCGAGCCGCGTCTTTGGCGGCGCGGCGACTGCGATGGGCGATCGCTTCGCGGATGTCGCGCATCGGTCGGTCGCTGCGCACGTCGGGCAGCACGTCGAAGTTGTGCGGCTCCGGCGGGGAGAGGGCGAACCACTCGAGCGAGTTGCCGCCCCAGTGGTCATGGCCGGCGCGACCGCCGTTGTTGAGGCTGGCGATCGCGTTGATCAGGGTGAGGACGATCCCGATCGCCAGCACGAAGGCACCGATCGAGGAGATCAGGTTCTCGGTGCTGACGCCGGTGCCGCTGAAGTACTTGTAGGCGTCGGCAACCTGGCCGTGATCTCCGCCGCTGATGAAGAGCGGCACGAAGGTGAGCAGGATGCCGGCGACCATCGCCCAGAAGGAAGCGCGGGCGAGCGTCTCGCCCATCGTGTGGCCGGTCAGCTTGGGGAACCAGTAGTAGAGGGCGGCGAAACCGCCGAAGACGGCGCCGCCGACGAGCGCGAAGTGGGTGGCGGCGGTTGCGTCGGTCGTGTTGTGCAGGCGCCAGGCGACGGCGACCATCGAGTGCGAGATCTCGGCGCCGAGGCCGATCGAGATCATCGAGACGGCGCCGGCGGAGAAGAGCAGCGGCGCCCGCATCCGCAGCGTGCCGCCGATCATCGTCGCGATCAGGTTGAAGACGATCAGGCCGAAGGGCACGATTAGCGCCAGCGACATGATCATCGCGAAGTACATCCAGCCGATCCCGATCGGCGAGGTGAGCATGTTCTGCATCCAGGCAAGCGTGCCGATCACGGCGATCGCCAGCAGCGAGCCGGTGACCGCGTTGCGGTTGAAGAGCGGCTTGCGGGCGAAGACCGGGACGATCTCGGCGATCGCCGCCAGCGCCGTGATCAGGATAAGCATGTAGGTGCCGGTGTAGAAGATCCAGCTCATGTGCTCCCAGAGCAGCGGGGCGCCGCCGGAGCCGTCGGCGAAGAAGATGCCGTCGAAGTTGCGATCGATCAGCAGCATCGTGATCGCCGCCAGCATCACCGTGCCGACCACGATCAGCAGCCAGGAGGAAACCGCCGCAGCCCAGGCGAACACGGGCACCCGCCGCCAGGCCATGCCCGGGGCGCGCATGCGGCGCAGGGTCGCCACCAGGTTGATCGCGATCAGGACGAAGCCGAGGGTCGCCAGCCCACAGGCCGCCGCCCAGGCGTCGACGCCGTTGTTGGGCAGGAAGGCCAGCTCGGAGAGCGGCGCCAGCGGGTTGACGCCGGCCTCGGAGGGGGTGAAGAGGAAGCCCGCGTAGAGGACGGTGGCGCCGGCGACGTAGAGCCAGAGACCGAGCTGGCCGACGCGCGGCAGGGCGGTGCCGCGGGCGCCCACCTGCAGCGGTGCCAGGTAGTAGTAGAGGCCGAGGCAGAGCGGCAGGGCGAAGAGGAAGATCGCGGTCGCCCCGTAGAGCGAGAGCATGCGGTTGAAGGTGACCGGCGTCAGCAGGCTGTTTTCCGGGATCGCCAGCTGCAGCCGCATCAGCAGGAACTCGACCAGGGCGATGAAGAGGAAGCCGAGCGCGGCACCGATCATCACCCGGCCGACGTCCTTGTGGTCGGCGCTGGTGACGACCTCGATCCAGTGGGGACGGCGGCGGGGGAAGCCGTCGACGACGACCTCGGGACGAGCGCGCTTCACACCGGACTCGCGCCCCGATCGACCCGGAATCGAGCCCCCGGAAGTCACCGTGTCGATCGGGTCGCTCATGGCACTTCTCCGTTTTCGATCAGGCCCACGACGCGGTCCTGGGCTGCCTGGATGTCGGTTTTCTGCCGCTTGACGAAGGCTTCGTATTCAGCCGGTGAGACGACGTCGACCTCGGTCCGCATCGCCGCGAAGGCCTGGCCGGAGAAGGTCGCCGACTGACCGTCGAAGGTCCCTTCTTCGTCGGCGCGGAAGACGACGTGGTTGATCTTGCCCGGCACGGCGTCGCGCTTGGGGGCCAGTTCCGGCACGTCCCAGGTGTGGATCACGTCGGTCGAGATCAGGTTGAGTTCGACCGTGGTGTCGACCGGCACGACCAGCTTGTAATAGGAGAAGGCACCGTTCGGGTAGTCGTAGCGCCATAGCCACTGCTGGCCGGTGGTTTCGATTTTCAGCGGCGCCGACTTCGCCGAGGCGAGGCCGGCCGGGCCGGTGGTCGGGATCTCGCGCGCCTTGTCGGTGAAGATGAAGCTGAGCACAAGGATCACCGCGGCGAAGACGGTGAGCACGGCGCCGACGCGCAGCTGGGTGCCGCGGCCGCCGCGAATCTGGCGCGGCTCGTCGCCGCGCTCGCTGCGATAGCGCCGCAGCGCGTAGATCAGCGCGCCGTTGATCGCGACGATGACGATCGCCGCGGCGACGAAGCCAATCCAAAGCAGGGTGTCGATCTGGTCGGTGCCAGGAGAGTGGGGCGCCAAAGCGCGGCCATTCTAATCACGCGGGGCGGCGCGCCGCCGTGCCCGTCGCTCGGCCGCCGACCTATACTCGCCGACCTGATGAAGGCGCGATCGCGGCCATCTCCGGCGCTTCGCCTCGCCGTACGTGCCGGAGCAGCGGGTGCTGTGGCGGCCGCGGTGGCCGTGCCCCTGCTGCGCAAGAGGCTGCGAGTGCCCACTCCGGTGACGGTGGCTGCCTGCGCCGCGGGGCCCCTGGCGGTCGCCGTTCTCGCCCCTCGCTCGCGCAAACGCGACGTGGTCCTGTACGCGATGCAGATGTGGGCCTTCATCATGGTCCACGAGCTTCCCTACGACGATCCCCAGAAGCTGGAGTCGCGGCTGCGCAGCCGCTACCCGATCGTCACCGACCGGGTGCTCGGCCTCGGGCGCCTGCCCAACGGCCGCCTGCAGCGAGGTATCGCGCGGCTGCGCCGCGCCGGCACCATCGATCGAGTTCTTACCTGGGCGCACTGGCTTTGGTTCTTCGAGCCCTACCTCGCCCTGACTTGGATCCTGCTGCGCCACCCCGAGCGCTTCCCGCGTGCCGCCCGTCAGATGGCGGCCGTCTTCGACATCGGTTGCATCGCCTACTTCGTGATTCCGACCTCGCCGCCGTGGTGGGCCTCCGAGCAAGGCCTTACTGACGAGAAGGTGGAGCGGATCATGATCGGCGTCGGCGAAGACACTTGGGGCTCGGCCTGGCCGAAGATGTACAACGCGCTCGGCGGCAACCCCTGGGCGGCGATGCCCTCGCTGCACTTCGCCACCTCGGCGATGGCGGCGATCCAGCTCACCGAGGCGGGCCCGGTCGAGGGCGCGGTTGGCTGGACCTACTCGCTGACGCTCGGTTTTGCCCTCGTCTACCTCGGCGAGCACTACGTCACCGATCTGCTCGCCGGGGCCGGCCTGGTCGCCGCGGTGCGTCGCGGCGAGCCGCTGGCCGAACCCGCCGTGCTGGCGGTGAATCGAGGCCTGCAGCGCTTGGAGCGCCTCGCCAACGGGTAGTTTCTAAAGAGTGTCTCCTGAGGGTCCGGTTAACGGCGACGATGCCGCCGAACTGCCGATCTTCACGCGACGGCGACTGATCCAGACGGCGGTCATTGTTGTCGCGTTGCTGGTCGGCATCTACTTCCTCTTCCCGAAGTTGGTCGGGTTGAGCAACGCGCTGGGCAAGCTCGACGACGCCGATCCGCTCTGGATCGCGATCGCGATCGGCTTCAACATCGTCGCCTTCGGCACCTACATCGCCCTCTTCAAGGCGGTGGTGGGCGGCGACGTCCTGCGCTTTACCTGGCTGGAGACCTATGAGATCAACATGGCCGGCCTGGCCGCGACGCTGCTCTTCTCGGCGGCCGGGGCCGGGGGGATCGTGCTCACCTTCTGGGCGCTGCGCAAAGCGGGCATGGCGCGGCACGAAGTGGCGCGGCGCATGGTCGCCTTCCTCACCCTCCACTACGCCTTCTATCCGCTGGCCCTGATCCTCTTCGGCGTGCTGCTGCGCACCGGCGTGCTCAACGGCAAGGCCTCGATCGAGCTGACGATCGTCCCGGCGGGCGTGGCCGGCCTGCTGCTCGCCCTCGGCCTGCTCTTTGCCCTGGTCCCACCCGACCTCGGTCCCCGCATCGCCCGCTTCGTGCACGGCAAACGCGGTCAGGAGATCGCCAGGAACATCGCCAAAGTGCCAGCGGTCTTCGCCGAGGGGTTCCGTTTCGCGATCGGCCTCTTCACCCATCCGCGCCAGGGCGGCCTCGCCGTGCTTGGCGCCGCCGGTTTCTGGGCCGCCAACATCGGCATTCTCTGGGCTTCCTTCCACGCTTTCGGCGTCCATGTGCCGCTTGCCGTCGTCGTTCAGGGCTTCTTCCTCGGCATGGTCGCCAACCTGATTCCCTTCGCGCCCGCTGGAGTGGGAGCTGTGGACGCCGGGATGATCGGCGCCTTCGTCCTCTTCGGCGTTCCCGAGACGACCGTCTTCCCGGCGATCCTGGTCTACCGCCTGATCGCTTTCTGGATGCCGATTCCCTTCGGCGTTGCCGCCTTTTTCCAGCTCCGAACCCGGGTCCATCACTGGGAAACGGAGGGGCTGCCGATCGACCGCAAGCCGCCGCCGGAACTTGCGGGAGAGGTGAGCGGGGGAGTACTATAAAAAGTGAAGTATTGGCAACGCCATTAGACTTGAGGCGGACATGACAGAGGCAAAGAAGGTCGAGAACGTAATCATCGTCGGCGGTGGGCCGGCCGGTTATACGGCTGCGCTCTACACCGCGCGCGCCAACCTCGAGCCGCTCGTCTTCGAGGGCTTCCAGTGGGGTGGGCAGCTGCAGAACACGACCGACGTCGAGAACTACCCCGGCTACCCGGGAGGGATCATGGGGCCGGAGATGATGAACGAGTTCCGCGCTCAGGCAGAGCGCTTCGGAACCCGTTTCGTCACCGACGACGTCGACCGGGTCGAGCTCTCCGACGGCGGCGTGCAGAAGGTCTTCCTCGGCGACGAGGAGTACCAGGCCAAAGCGGTGATCCTGGCAATGGGGGCGGAGCCGAGCCGACTCGGCATCCCCGGCGAGCGCGAGCTCAGCGGTTGCGGCGTATCGACCTGCGGCGTCTGCGACGGGGCCTTCTTCAAAGACCAGAAAGTGATCGTGATCGGCGGCGGCGACTCGGCGATGGAGGACTCGATCTTCATCTCCAAGTACGCCAGCGAGCTGACCGTGGTCAACCGTCGCGGCGAGTTCCGCGCTTCGAAGATCATGCTCGACCGGGCCAAGGAGCAGGGCAACATCAGCTTCAAGACCCCTTACGTGGCGGAGGAGTTCGTCGCCAGCGACAAGGGCCGCCTCGACCACGTGCGCCTGCGCAACATCGAGACCGACGAGGTCGAGGACGTCGAGACCGACGGTGCCTTCATCGCGATCGGCCACATCCCCCGCTCAGAGGTGGTGACCGGTCAGGTCGACACCGATGAGAACGGCTACATCCTCACCGAGGGCGACTCGACCCGCACCAACCTGGCCGGTGTCTTCGCCGTCGGCGACGTCGTCGACCACATCTACCGCCAGGCGGTTACCGCCGCCGGCAGCGGCTGCAAGGGCGCCCTCGACGCCGAGTGGTACCTGCGCGACACGCCGCCCTCACCCGAGGCGCACTGGCTGCCGGGCGGCGAGCCAGTAGAGGTAGCGCCGACGCCGGGTTCTTAGCTGACCAGCTTCTGAACAACGAAGGTGCGGGAGCCTTTGGGCGTCTCGATCTTGATCGGCTTGCCGACCTTGGCGTTGAGCAGGGCGCGGCCGATCGGGGACTCGGCGGAGAGGCGGCCTTCGGCCAGGTTGGCTTCGGTTGAGCCGACCAGGGTCCAGGTGTTGGCCTCGCCTTTTGCTTCGTCGAGGACCTCGGCGGTGCGACCGAAGGCGAAAGTGTCTGCGGCGGTGGCGTCTATCTCGACCACGACGGCAGTGCGCAGGCGCTCGCGCAGGCGCTTGATCTTGGTCTCGAGATGGGCCTGGTCCTCCTTGGCGATGTGGTACTCGGCGTTCTCCTTGAGGTCGCCTTCCTCGCGCGCCACCTTGATCCGCGCTGCCATTTTGGTTCGGGCATCTCCTTCGAGCTGCTCGATTTCCTCGCGTAGGGCAGCCATGCCCTCCTCGGTTATCGGCTCTCCGCCTGTCGTTTCGGTGCCATCCATCGCTTCAGCCTTTCAGATGTGACGATCCGAGAGCGCTATCTTGGGAATGCATGGCCTCCTGTTCCCACATCCGCACGATCGAGATCTTCGATCCGCCGGCAGAGATCGCCGGCTGCGAGGAGTGCCTCAAGCTGGGCATGCAGTGGGTCCACCTGCGCATGTGCCAGAGCTGCGGGCACATCGGCTGCTGCGATAACTCAGAGGGCAAGCACGCCACCGCGCACAATGCCGAGACCGGTCACCCGATCATCCGCTCGGTCGAGCCCGGCGAGGACTGGAGCTGGTGCTACGAGGACGAACTGATGCTCCGCATTGCTCGCTGATCGGCCCACGCTGCCGGAGCCCTAGCGCTTCAGCTTCTTCTTCAACACGACGGTCTTGCGCCGCTTGATCGCCTTGCCGCCTTCGGGCGTGTAGGAGATTGTCGCCCTGACCTTGGCCCTGCCGGTCTCGTTCAGCTTGATGCGTGCCTTGCCGCTGGAGCGAACGACGAGCTTGGCAGTGCCCGTGGCCTTCTTCCGGCTCACGTTGGCGACGCCTGCGCCGTAGAGGTCGAGCCGGCCGGCGCCGGTCACTGCGACCCGCAGCGTGGCGGTGCCTTTCTTGCGGTTGAAGGCGACCCTCTTGAGGACGACGGTGGCGTTGACGTTGAACTTGTGCGGGCTGAGCTCGTGGTTGGCCTCGGCGAAGTTGGTCGCCGTCAGTTCGCAGGTGTAGGAGCCCACTTTGCTGGCAGTGACGGTGCGGGCCGTTGCTCCGGCGATCGGTTTGAGATTGCGGAACCACTGATAGGCGGTCGACTGCGGCGCCCGGTAGAAGAACGATCCGATTTCGTCGCCATCCCAGCTGCCGGGCGAGCAGGAGAGCGTTGAGCCGGGGCTGTGGGCTCCTTCGACTTTGGTGATTTCGTTGCTGCGAGGTCCTTCGAGAATTACTGGAAACGCGACACCGCTCTGGGTTGCTCCCATCGCTTCCAGCGACACCACACAGCAGGCGCCGAAGTTGCCGGCTACGACAGTTTCGCGTTCTTCACTTGCCCAGTAGACGGCTTCCCCGGCAGTGGCGAGTCCAATTGGCTTGCTGACGACCTCGTTGAGAAAGGCTTCTCCGCCCGCGCCGCCGTTGACGCTCGCGTAGCCAAGCGAGTCTCCTTTCCAATTGGCCCAATAGACCTTGCCGAGCCGGGTGTCGACTGCCAGCCCTTTGGGGCCGTCGATCGCGGCGTCAGCGGTGTCGATGTCCCGGGCGCCGCTGCCGTCAAGGTTGGCATAGGAGATCGTGTTGGCGGCGAAATTGCTCCAGTAGAGGCGACCGGCGGCGGGATCGACGGCGACGGCATTCGGTTCGAGCGTCGCGCCTGTCGGTTTGAGAAGCCCCCCGCCGCTGTTGTCCAGGTTGGCGTAGCCGATCGAGCCGTTGCCGCTTTCGGAGTTCCCCCAGTAGATCTTGCCTGTCGCCGGATAGATGGCGAGGCCGGAGGGATCGGCGAAGGCGGCACCAGCTGTGTTGAGGATGCCCGCACCCGGGCTGCCCAGGTTCGCCCACCCGATTGAGCCTCCACCACCCCTGTTCAGCCAGTAGATCTTGCCGGTGCTTGCATCGATAGCGGTTCCGTATGGATCGTTCACATCAGCAGGATCGATGGGAAGGTCCCCGGCACGGTGGCCTTCGAGCAGCGATGCATAAGAGATCTTGTTGGCGAGCGAGTTGCTCCAGAAGATCAACCGCTGCGCCGACGCCGTTGACGCCAGGCAGAGGCAGAGCACGGTTGTCGCCAGCATGATCGCTCCCGCCTGTTTCAAGTTGCCCCTTGGTGGTCGCATCTCTCTCTGTCTTTACTTGCGATCGTCAGGCCTATGCGGCGGCGCTCAGGCTGGGCGCGGGCCTGTAGGCCTCGCCCTTCTCGGCCTGCAACTCGCCGAGCAGCGAAACGACTCGACTGGCGCCGAGCAGCTTGGTCAGCTCGAGCGGGCCGCGGGGCCAGTTGAAGCCGAGGCGCATCGCGGTGTTCATGTCGGCTGGAGAGCCGATCTGCTCTTCGAGGGCGAAGGCAGCCTCGTTGCCGATCTGGGCGAAGAGGCGGGGGAGGATGGCGGGGGCGGCTGGGTCGATCTCCGCGAGCTTGTCGGGGTCGACCGTCAGCTCGCCGCTCCCGCTCTCGCCTTGCCGTGACAGCTGGTGCGAAGGCGTTGCGGAGGACGGGTTCGGAGGGTCGCTGTAGTCGTAGAAGCCCTGACCGCTCTTGCGGCCGAGGCGGCCTTCGGCGACGAGGCCCTCCTGGATCGGGCTGGGGCGCCAGCGCTCGGGCTCGCCGCCCTGGGCGTAGAAGGAGCGGGCGACGCTGAGGTTGACGTCGAGGCCGATCAGGTCGATCAGCTCGAAGGGGCCCATGCGGAAGCCGCCGCCCTGGCGGCAGACGCGGTCGATCGTCGCCGCGTCGGCGACTCCGTCGGCGAGCATGCGCAGCGACTCGAGGGTGAAGGGGCGGGCGAGGCGGTTGGCGATGAAGCCGGGGCTGTCCTTGGCCCGAATCGGGGCGCGGCCCATGCGCAGGCCGACCGCGGTGGTGGCGTCCAGCGCCGCCGGGGCGGAGTCGGCGGTGGCGACGACCTCGACCAGCTTCATCAGCGCTGGCGGGTTGAAGAAATGCATGCCGACGACTCGCTCGGGCCCCGGCACCTCGGCGGCGATTGCCGTGATCGGCAGCGAGGAGGTGTTGCTGGCGAGGATCGTCTCTGGCCCGCAGGCCTCGGCCAGCGCCGCGAACAGCTTGCGCTTCAGGGCCAGGTCCTCCGGCGCGGCCTCGACCACCAGGTCGCATTCGGCGAGGTCGGCGAGGCTGTGGGCGCCGCCGGCGCGCCCGCTCGCGGCATCGGCATCGGCGTCGCTCCACATTCCCTTCGTCGCGCCCTTGTTGAGGGCCGCGTTGAGCTTCTCTAGCCCCGACTCCAGGGCGGCGGGAACCGGGTCGTAGAGCCGGGTCTCATAACCGCCCAGCGCCGCGATCTGGGCGATGCCGGCGCCCATGGTGCCGGCGCCGACGACGCCGACTCGTTCGACCTCGGCGGCGCTCACTTGCCCTCGAATTTCGGCTCGCGTTTCTCGAGGAAGGCGGTCATGCCCTCGACCCGATCCTCGGTCGCCATCGCTAGCTCGTAGAGGCGCCGCTCGTTCTCCAGGCCGGCGCTGAGGGCGGTCTCCTCGGCGGCGATCACCGCCTGCTTGGCGAGGCGCGCGGCGATTGGTGGGCGCTCGGCGACGGTCGCGGCAAGCGCCATCGCCTCGTCCAGCCAGCCATCGCCCTCGACCACGCGGTTGACCAAGCCCAGCTCCAGCGCGGCGGTGGCGTCGAAGCGTTCGCCGGTCAGCACAAGCTCCATGGCGCGCTGCTTGCCGAGCACCCGAGCAAGGCGCTGGGTTCCGCCGCCGCCGGGAATGATCCCGAGGTTGATCTCGGGCTGGCCGAAGCTGGCACCCTCGGCGGCGACGATCATGTCGCAGGCCAGCGCCAGCTCGCAGCCGCCGCCTAGCGCGTAGCCGGAGACGGCGGCGATCATCGGCGTCTTGATCGCGGCCAGGCGGCGCCAGAAGGACTGCGCTGGGTGGCGCAGCGCCTCGGCGAAAGTACGCTCGCTCATCGCCTTGATGTCGGCGCCGGCGGCGAAGACCTTGTCGGAGCCGGCGATGACGACACAGCGGATCTCGGGGTCCGGGTCTAGCCGCTCCAGCTCGCCGG
The DNA here is from genome assembly GCA_036271315.1 of Solirubrobacterales bacterium. Lineage (GTDB taxonomy): Bacteria > Actinomycetota > Thermoleophilia > Solirubrobacterales > 70-9 > VRUE01. Next base: position 56,612 of record DATBAV010000028.1, read on the forward strand.
CCAACTCCTCCATCAGCTCGGGCGAGAGCGCGTTGCGCGCCTCGGGCCGGTTGAGGCGGAGCAGAACGACGTTGCCGTCTACGGACAATTGGACGAGGTCGCTCAACGCGGCCCCAACATCAAATATTCGCCTCGCTCACGGCGCAAAGAATCAGATATGGATGCTTGTTCGCTCGGCTCATAGGGGTGTCATCGCGTTGATCCCGGTCGCGGCGCGGCCGATGATCATCTTCTGGATCTGCGAGGTGCCCTCGTACAGCGTGGTGACGCGGGCGTCGCGCAGGTAGCGCTCGACCGGGTAGTCGTCGACGTAGCCGGCACCGCCGTGGACCTGGATCGCCAGGTTGGCGCATTCGACCGCCGACTCGGTCGCGTAGAGCTTCGCCACCGAGGTCTCGGTCGTGTTTGGCTTGCCTTCGTCCTTGAGCACGCCGGCGCGGTAGACCAGCATGCGGCTGGCGTCGCGCTTGAGGATCATGTCGGCGATCATCTCCTGGACCAGCTGGAAGCGGGCGAGGGGGACGCCGAACTGTTTGCGCTCCTTGGCGTAGGCGACGGAGGCTTCGACGCAGCCTTCGCAGATGCCGACGCAGCCGGCGGCGACGCTGTAGCGGCCGTTGTCGAGGGCGCTCATCGCGACCTTGAAGCCGTCGCCGATCTCGCCGAGCATCGTCTCGTCGCCGACCTCGACCTGGTCGAGGGCGAGCGAGGCGGTGTCGGACGAGCGCAGCCCGAGCTTGCCGTGGATCTCCTGCGTGGAGAAGCCCTCGGTCGCGGTCGGGACCAGGAAGCAGGCCAGCCCCTTGTGTTTCTTCTCCGGGTCGGTCTGGGCGAAGACCAGCGCCACCTCGGCGAAGTTGCCGAGCGAGATCCACATCTTCTGGCCGCTGATCGACCAGCCGGAGTCGGTCTTCGTCGCCCGGGTCCGCAGGTTGGCCGCGTCGGAGCCGGTGTCGGGCTCGGTCAGCCCGAAGCAGCCGAGCCACTCGCCCGAGCAGAGCTTCGGCAGCCACTTCTGCTTCTGCTCCTCGGTCCCCCAGCGCTCGATCGAGCCGGCGACCAGCGAGGTCTGGACCGAGACGACGGTGCGGGCCGAGGAAGCCGACCTCGCCGAGTTTGGTCGCGAGCTCGCGGTCGAAGCGTTCGGCGCGATCGTTCTCGCGGACGCGAGGGAGGATCTCGCGGTCGGCGAACTCGCGCGCGCCTTCGGAGATCAGCTTCTG
>DATBAV010000029.1:0-30394 GCA_036271315.1 Solirubrobacterales bacterium
GCCCGGGGGAAGCTCGAGTGCCCGATCGTCGGCGTCGCGATCGACGACTGGGACGACGCGAAGCTCCACGAGCACGCCACCGAGGCGATCACCAACACCGTCAGCTCGCCGGACAGCGAGGTCCTCGAGCGGCTCATGGGCCGCCTCTCCTACGTGCAGGGCGACTACGCCGACGCCGAGACCTTCAAGCGTGTCGGTAAGGCGATCGAGGGCAAGCGCCGGCCGGTCTTCTATCTCGAGGTCCCGCCCTCGCTGTTCTCGACGGTGGTCAAAGGCCTCGCCGACGCCGGGCTCTCCGAGGACGCCCGGGTGGTGATCGAGAAGCCATTCGGCCACGACCTCGAGTCGGCCCGCGAGCTCAACGCCGAGCTGCGCGAGGTGCTGCGCGAGGAGCAGATCCTGCGGATCGACCATTACCTGGGCAAGGAGCCGGTGATGGACATCACCTACCTGCGCTTCGCCAACGCCACCCTCGAGCCGATCTGGAACCGCCAGCACGTCTCACACGTGCAGATGACGATCGCCGAGAACTTCGGGGTCGACGACCGCGGCCGCTTTTACGACGCGGTCGGGACGATGCGCGACGTGATCCAGAACCACGCCCTGCAGGTGCTGGCCCTGGTCGGCATGGGCCCGCCGACCGGCAACCACCACGACTCGGTCCGCGACAAGAAGCTCGAATTCTTCAAGGCGACGCGGACCGCCGACCCCAAGCGCTACGTGCGCGGTCAGTACAAGGGCTTCCTCGACGTCAAGGACGTCGCCCCCGATTCCACTACCGAGACTTTTGCCGCGGTCGAGCTGGCGGTCGACAACTGGCGCTGGAGCGGCGTGCCCTTCTTCATCCGCGCCGGCAAGTGCATGCCGGCGAAGTCGAGCGAGGTCACCGTCGTCTTCAAGCGGCCGCCGCCGCTGGGCGTCGGTGCTGGCAAGCGGCCGGAACCGAACCAGATGACGGTGCGGATCGAGCCCACGCCCGGCGCCCGCATGCGCCTCTTCGCCAAGCGGGCCGGAGAAGAGGCCTTCGAGCCGGCCGATATGGAGGTCCTCTTCGAAAAGGTGCCGGGCGAGGAGCCCGAGCCTTACGAGCGGCTGCTTGGCGACGCGATCGCCGGCAACCACCAGCTCTTCACCCGCCAGGACGCCGTCGAGGAGACCTGGCGGATCGTGCAACCCCTGCTCGACGAACCGGGGCCGGTGCATCAGTACGAGCCCGGCACCTGGGGGCCGCCCGAGGCGGAGAAGCTGACCCGCGGCATCGCCCAGTGGCGCAAGCCCTGGTTGCCCAGCTAGCAACTCGCCAGGACGCAATCCCGACCGCCGTGCTAGGTTTGGGACCCCTAATTAGGGAGGCCTAACCAGGCGCTCCCGACCGTCTGACCACATGATCCCCACCTTCGTCATCACTCTGCGAGAGGGCGTCGAGGCCTCGCTGATCGTCGGCATCATCGCCGCCTTCCTGGTCAAGGAGGGCCGTGGCGACGCGATCCGCCAGATGTGGATCGGGGTCGGGATCGCCATCGTCCTCTGCACCGCCGTCGCCGTCGCCCTCGATGTCGTCGGCCAGCAGCTGCCGCAGCGCCAGCAGGAGGGGCTGGAGACGGTGATCGGCCTGATTGCGGTCTCGACGATCTCCTACATGATCGTCTGGATGCGCCGCCACGCGCGCGAGATCAAGGCCACCCTCGAAGGCGAGGCAGCCTCGGCACTCGCCGCCGGCTCGGCCATGGCGCTGGTCGGCATGGCCTTCCTCGCCGTCCTGCGCGAGGGCTTCGAGACCTCGGTCTTCCTGCTCGCCGCCTTCCAGGACGCGACCGACACCACCGCCGCCGGTGCCGGCGCGGTGCTGGGCCTGATCGCGGCCGTGACGATCGGCCTCGGCCTCTATCGCGGCGGCGTGCGGATCAACCTGACCCGCTTCTTCCGCGTCACCGGCCTGGTCCTGGTCTTCGTCGCCGCCGGGCTGCTGGCAACCGCCATGCACACGGCTCACGAGGCGGGCTGGATCAACGGCCTGCAGGGACAGGCCCTGGACCTGACCTGGCTGGTGCAGCCGGGCACGGTCTCCGGCTCGCTGCTGACCGGGATGCTGGGCCTGCAGCCGGCCCCAACCGTGATCGAGGTCCTCGCCTACGGGCTCTACGCGGTGCCGATGGGGCTCTACGTGATCTGGCCGGATCGCTTCCGCCCGGGCCGGCGCAGCCGGGTCGAGGGGCGCCAGGGCGCGCCGGTCGAGAGCCCGGCGTGAGACCGCGTCCGGCCTGGCGATGACCGAGCTGACACGGCGGCGACTGCTGGCCTCGGCGGGCGTCGGCGCCGCCGGCATCGGCCTCGGCGGCGCGGCCGGATACCTGGTCGGCAGCGACTCCGCGCAGGCAAGCGACGGCACCGGCTCGGTCCCCTTCTACGGCGAGCACCAGGCCGGGATCGACACTCCGGCCCAGGACCGCCTCCACTTCGCCGCCTTCGACCTGATCGACCCGAGCCGCTCGGCGCTGCGCGAGCTGATGCAGGAATGGTCGCGTGCGGCGGCCGAAATGGCCGCCGGGCAGATGATCGGCGACGCCAACGGGGTCGAGCTGGCGCCGCCCGACGACACCGGTGAGACCGTGGGCCTGCTGCCCTCGCGGCTGACCGTCACCTTCGGCTTCGGGCCGAGCCTCTTCGAACGGCGCGAGCTGGGCTTGAAGGGCTCGCACCCCGCCGCGCTGGCGCCGATCCCACCGCTGCCCGCCGACGAGCTGAACGAGCTCGAAAGCGGCGGCGACATCTGCGTGCAGGCCTGCTCCGACGATCCCCAGGTCGCCTTCCACGCGATCCGCAACCTGGCCCGGATCGGCCGCGGCACCGTGGTCATGCGCTGGTCTCAGCTCGGCTTCGGCCGCACCGCCAGCACCAGCCGCAGCCAGGAGACCCCGCGCAACCTGATGGGCTTCAAGGACGGCACCGCCAACATCAAGGCCGAGGACACGGCGGCGATGAACCGCTACGTCTGGGTCGGCGGCGAAGGACCGGCCTGGATGCGCGGCGGCAGCTACCTGGTCAGCCGCCGCATCCGCATGCTGCTCGAGGTCTGGGACCGCTCCGCGCTGGAAGACCAGGAGCAGACGATCGGCCGCGCCAAGTACAGCGGCGCCCCCCTCGGCGAGAGCGAAGAGTTCGACCCGCTCGACCTCGACGCCGAAAAGGACGGCGAACCGCTGATTCCGGTCGACGCCCACGTCCGCCTCGCCTCGGCCTCGGCCAATGACGGCGAGCGGATCCTGCGCCGCGGTTACTCCTTCACCGACGGCGTCGACGAGAGCCTTGGCGAGCTCGAAGCCGGCCTCTTCTTCATCTGCTTCCAGCGCGACCCGCGCTCCCAGTTCGTCCCGATCCAGCGCCGGCTCGGCTTCAACGACGCCCTCAACGAGTACATCAAGCATGTCGGCAGCGCCCTCTTCGCGGTCCCGCCAGGCGCCCGCAAGGGCGGCTACGTCGGCGAAACGCTGCTCGGCTGAGCCCGGCCTCGGGTATTCCGACTTAATCTGTCGGTCTTTGTTAGGGTGCCCTAACTTTTCTCAATTCCACACAGGAGCCTCCCACCGATGAATCGATTCCCCGTCCGCCTCTCGCTGGCCGCCCTGGCCGTCGGCCTGGTCGCGCTGCTCGCCGCCGGCTGCGGCTCTAGCGACGATGCGCCCGCCGGCGCCAAGAGGATGTCCTTCAAGCTGACCGACGCCGGCTGCGACCCACACGACGCGAAAGCGCCGGCGGGCCCGATCAGCTTCGAGGTGGAAAACGCCGGCTCCTCCAACGTCACCGAGCTCGAGGTGCTCGACGGCGAAACGCTCCTGGGCGAGGTGGAGAACCTCTCCGAAGGCCTCTCCGGCAGCTTCTCGCTGAAACTGGAGAAGGGCGAATACACGCTGCGCTGCAACGGCGGCGAAAACGAAGACGGCACGCTGACCGTGACCGGCGGCGCCCAGGCGCAGGCCAACCCCGAAGCCGAAGCGGCTGTCGCCGACTACCGCAAGTACCTCGAGCGCAACGCCGACGAGCTGGTCGCGACGACCGCGCCCTTCGTCGCCGCGGTCGAAGCGGGCGAAATCGAAAAGGCCAAGGCGCTCTACCCCGCGGCACGCATCCCCTATGAGCGGATCGAGCCGGTGGCCGAGTCCTTCGGCGACCTCGATCCGCGCATCGACGCGCGCGAAAACGACGTGCCGGCCAGTCAGTTCGGCGGCTTCCACCGGATCGAGAAGGCGCTCTGGGAAGAAGAGACCGCCAAGGGCATGGCGCCGGTGGCCGAACAGCTGCTCGCCGACGTCGAAGAACTGCGGCAGAAGGTGAAGCACGTCGAATTGCAGGCGGTGCAGATCGCCAACGGCGCCAACGAGCTGCTCGGCGAGGTCTCGGCCTCGAAGATCACCGGCGAGGAGGAGCGCTACTCGCACATCGACCTGGTCGACTTCCAGGCCAACGTCGAAGGCTCCCAGGTGGCCTTCGAAGCGGTCGAGCCGCTGCTCTCCAAGAAGGACCCGAAGCTGGCAAAGGAAATCGAAGCGAGCTTCGAAGACGTCTACGCCTCGCTCAGGCCCTACCGGCGCGGCGACGGCTTCGTCTCCTACACGGAACTGACCAAGGCGGACACGCGCAAGTTGGCCCAGGAAATCGACGCTCTCGCCGAAGAGTTGTCACAGGTGCCGGCCCAGATCGTCGGCTGAGACCCATAGCCTGGTCTACATGACCGTCGTCACCACAGGCAGGGCCGACCAGCTGCTCGAAGCACTTGGCTTCGAGAGCTGGCGGCCCGGACAGCGCGAGGCAGTCGAGGCCGGGCTCGAGGGGCGCGACTCGCTGATCGTGATGCCGACCGGCGGCGGCAAGAGCCTCTGCTACCAGCTGCCTGGCCTGGCCAGCGAGGACCTGACGATCGTCGTCAGCCCGCTGATCGCGCTGATGCAGGACCAGTGGCGGCGGCTCACCGCCGCCGGGCACCCGGTGGCGATGATCTCCTCGGCGATGAGCCCGGAGGGCATCCGCAACGCCCTCGATCAGGTCCGCGGCGGCGCGGCCCGGATCGTCTACTGCTCGCCGGAGCGCTTCGCCTCGACCGTCTTCCTCGACGCCCTGGCGCAGCGGCGGATCGACCTGCTGGCGGTCGACGAGGCGCACTGCGTCTCCGAATGGGGGCACGACTTCCGTCCCGACTACCTGCGCCTGCCCGAGATCGCCGAGCGACTGGGGCGGCCGCCGGTGATGGCCTGCACGGCAACGGCGACCAAGGCCGTGGCGGCCGAGATCGTCTCCCGCTTCGGCCTCGAGCAACCGCTGCAGGTGCGCTCCGGCTTCGACCGGCCCAACCTCTCCTTCGACGTCGTGCGCCTCGAAGGCAAGGGCTCGAAGGCGAGGCGGCTGGCCCTGCTCGAAGGCGGGCTCGCCGACCCCGCGAACCGGCCGGCGATCGTCTACTGCGGCACCCGCCGCGACACCGACGAGGTCGCCCAGGCGCTGCGCGACTCCGGCCTGCGGGCGCTCGCCTACCACGCCGGCATGGAGTCCGATGCCCGCACCTCGACCCAGCGCCGCTTCATGGAAGGCGACGCGGAAGTGATCGTCGCCACCAACGCCTTCGGCATGGGTGTCGACAAGGCCGACGTGCGCTCGGTCTGGCACATGGCGATCCCGACCAGCCTCGAGGCCTACTACCAGGAGGCCGGCCGCGGCGGCCGCGACGGCCTGCCGGCGAAGGCGGTGCTGCTGGCGATGAAGGCCGACCTCGGCCGCCTCGTGCGCTTCATCGAGCAGCGCGACCCCGAGCTGACGATCGCCCGCGAGCGCGGCTGGCGCGACTACCGCACGATCAAGTCGTTCATCTACGGCGATCGCTGCCGGCGACGCAGCATCCTCGACCACTTCGGCGATCGCGAGGCCGGCCGGCCACTGGGCCGCTGCTGCGACGTCTGCGACGGCGCTGGCTGGCTGCCCGACCCGGAGACGATCGTGGTGCGCCGCACGGCCAAGCCGAAGGCGCCGCCGGCCGAGCTGGCGGAAGCCGACGCGCCGCTCTTCGAGGAGCTGAAGGCCTGGCGGCTGAAGGCCGCGGCCGGCAAGCCCGCCTACACCGTCGCCCACAACAAGACGCTGGCGGCGATTGCCGCCAGCCGTCCCGCTGACGAGGCCAGCCTGGCCGAGATCAGCGGCGTCGGGCCGAGCTTCGTCGCCAAGTACGCCGACGAAGTGCTGCAACTCGTCGCCCAGTAGCCAGGGCAACCCGACGCCGGCGACGGTGTTGTCGCAAGGTGGTCGGCCAACCCGGATCGAAGTCCCCTCGATGAATCGCCGCATCTCGAAACGCCTCTTCGCGCTGGCGCTCGTCGCCGCCCTCTGCGCTGCCCTGCCCGCCGCGGCGCCGGCCGGCACCCTGCTGCCGAAGGGCAAGAAGATCTTCTTTGGGGTCAGCGACACCGGCAACCCGGCCGACTTCGGCCACTTCTCCGCCGACCTGCACAAGCACCCGGCGCTGATCGAGAGCTTCCGCAGCTGGGGCGCCGAATTCCCCGACTCGATCGAACGCTGGCAGGCGGCGCGGGCGCGGCCGGTCCTGCACCTGACCACCGCCGACTCTGGCGACGGGCACGAGCTGATCAGCCCGCGCTCGATCGCCCAGGGCTACGGCGACGAATACCTGATCCGGCTCAACCGGCTGTTCTGGGAGAAGAAAATGGCCGCCTACATTCGCCCCCTGGGCGAGCCCAACCGCTGCCTCAACGTCTACTCCGCCTACGACTGCGCCGGCAAGCTGCGCGACGCTGCCCACAAGCCGCGCTGGTACCGCCTCGCCTTCCGCCGCATCTACATCCTCGTCCACGGCGGTGGCAGCCGCGCCAAGATCAACGCCGAGCTAGGTGAAACCGGTCTCCCGCCGCTGCGCGCCGGCGGCGGTGGCCTGCCCCGCGCGCCCGTCGCGGTGCTCTGGAGCACCCTGCCAGCCGGTTCGCCGACCGTGCCCCAGAACCGGCCCAAATACTTCTACCCCGGCGACAAATACGTCGACTGGGTCGGCACCGACTTCTACTCCGACGACCAAGACTGGAAAGCGCTCACCGGCCTCTACAACCGCTTCTCGGACAAGCCCTTCGCGATCCCCGAGTTCGGCATCTCAACCGGCGCCGACGACCCCGCCTACATGGAACGCCTGCTGGGCTGGGTCCGCGGCCACAAGCGCTGCAAGATGCTCATCTACTATCAGGACTTCGGCTCGACCAGCTCCTACCGGATCCAGAACTACCCCTCCAGCCTGTCCGTCCTCAGCGACGCGCTGCACCACTCTGCCTTCCCCGCTTTCGCGCCGAACCCGCCGCTTGCCCCGCCGCCCCCGCCGGGCGGTCTTGCGCCTTAGAGGCGGGCTTGCCTTGCGGCGCGGCAACACCCGGCCCCACCGCCGCTTTGTATTTGTAGGGCTGCAGGGCGGTGATGCTCGAGTAGCCGGTGAGGTAGATGCGGCGACCGTCGGAGATCACCGGCGAGTAGGTGCCGCGGGGGTAGCTGAAGACCTTGCGGCCGCTCTTCATCATGAAGCCGCTGGTCGTGTTGTTGGTGAACTCGGCGACGTAGACGATGTCGCCGATCGCCGAGAGCGAGCCGACCACCTGCCCCCCGGCGGAGCGGCTCCAGCGCAGGCTGCCGTCCTTGGCGTCGAGCGCGTAGATGTTGCCGTCGAAGGAGCCGATGTAGACGGTCGGCGGGCTGTGGCGGGTGGTCGAGACGGTCGGGCCCGAGTAGGCGTAACCGCCGGTCGAGTAGCTCCAGGCCAGGGTGCCGTCCTTGAGGTCGAAGCTGTAGACGCGGTCGTCGTTGTTGCCGGCGTAGACGCGGCCGAAGGCAACAGCCGGGGTCGAGTAGAACTGGCCCGAGGTGCCGAACCCCTGGCCCAGCGAGGAGGTCTGCCAGATCAGCTTGCCGGTCTTGGCATCGACCGCGTTCATGTCGCCGCCGTAGTCGCCGACGTAGAGGCGCCCGCCGTAGTAGGCGGGGGCCGACTTGACCGGGCCGCCGAGCTGGGTCGCCCAGCGCACGTTGCCGCTGATCGTGCTGAGCGCGTAGAGGTTGCCGTCCTCGCAGCCGAAGTAGACGGTGCGCCCGATCACCACCGGCGAGGACTCGGCCCGGCCCGGCAGCGAGTGCTTCCAGATGATCTTGCCGGTCTTGGCATCGAGCTTGACGATGTGGCCGGGGACGAGGTTGACGATGTAGAGGCGATGCTTGGAGTAAGCCGGCGAGGATGCGTTGAGGCGGCCGAGGCTGCGTTCCCAGAGCACTTTGCCGGTGTCGGCATCGAGCGCGTAGGCGGTGCCGTTGTTGTTGACGAAGTAGAGCTTGCCGGCGACGTAGATCGGCGGGAACTCGAGCAGCGGGTGCTCGGTGTAGCGCCAGAGCTTGCGAAACGGCGGCTTGATTCCCTGGGCCGGCAGGTAGCGGGTGCGGGCCGGATTGAGCCCGTACATCGGCCAGTTGACGGTCTTCGCCTCCGGCTTGGCCGGCTTCTGCGGCACGAAGACGGCGTTTTCGTTGTGCACGTCGGCCGGGCGCTTGAGCAGCTCGTAAGCGAGCACCCCGGCGCCGAAGACGGCGATCAGGCCGGCTGCGATCAGGCCAACCGCGAGACGCCGGTGCTGCTTCCAGAGGTGCTCCGCCTGCGCCCACAGACCGGCGAGGAGTGTTTTGGCGCTGCCGCTCAACCCCCCGCCGCGGCGCGTCGCTCGGACTCCTTGACGACGCCGTTGACCAGTCCCTTAACCGCCTGCTTGACCGCGGCGACGACGATCGCCCCAACCACCGGCACGGTCGGCTGCATCCGCACCGCGTAGACCATCTCGGTGCCCGCGCCGGCGGCGGTCAGCTTCACCGTGCCGACGTGATCGCGAACCGGCAGGCCGGAGAGCAGCTTGTAGGAGAAACGCTCGTCCGGCTCATAAGCGATCACCTCCTCGCGCAGCGGGGGGCCGACCGCAGTCAGCTTACGAATCGCGCCAAGTCCATTCGGTGAAGGCTCGCCCTCGCGCTCGAGCTCCGACTTGCGCAGCGGCGTCAGCTCCGAATATCGCCGGTGATCCGTGAGCACTTCGAACACCGTCTCGGGGGACGCGGCGATCTCGCGGGTGAAAGTGAAGCTGGCCACGGCGGCGAAGGCTATCGGGAGGGCCGGGTGGCCCTCAGTCCAGCCTCCATCGCTGGGGATCGGTCCCCTCTACCTTGGCCACTTCACCCTCGATCACCATGTGATCCAAACAGGAGAGGACGATCTGCAAGACCCAGGCGCTGACCGGGGTGTTGACGTTCTCGGCTCCGACGATCTCGGCGACCACCTCGAACGCCGTCCTCTCCCCCTCGCCGAGCGCTTCGCGGGTCTTCTCCAGCAGCTCGGCGACCTGCCGCCGGGCCTCGGCGATCTTGGCTTTGGGGTCGCGGAAGGGCCGGCCGTGACCGGGCAGACAGAGTTCGACCTCGAGCGGCTCGACCCGGTCGAGGCTGGCGAGGAACTCGCCGATCGGGTCGGGGCTGTGGCCGTGATCGAAGAAGAGCACCGTGCGGCCGAGCAGGTGGTCGCCGGAGATCATCAGCTTGCGCTCGGGCTGGTGCAGGACAACGTGCGAGGGCGCATGTCCGGGCGTCTCATAGACCTGCCAGGTGCCGAGGTCGGTCTCCACCTCGACTCCGGGCAGCAGCTCGCGGTCGGGCTCGACGATCGCGTCGATGCCGTTGTCACTGTTGTCACTGCGCTCCCGGTAGCGTTCGAGCCCGGCGACCGGCACGCCGCTCTGGCGCGCCACCTCGAGCCGCTGCTCCAGCGCCGCCGCCGGGTCGTCGGCAAGCAGGCGCACGTGCTCCCAGGCGGGGTGCATCCAGAGCTCGCAGCCGGCGCCCTCGACGATCGGCGCCGCCAGGCCGTAGTGGTCGGTGTGCGAGTGGGTGCAGACCAGCAGCTTCACGTCCTCGAGGCTGAAGCCGACCTGGGCGAGGGCGAGGTCGAACTGGCGCATCCGTCCCTTGCCGCCGATGCCGGTGTCGAAGAGGACGATGCCGCTGTCGGCAGCGACCGCCCAGACGTTGCCGTGCGGCACACCCGGCCAGGGAAGCGCCAGACGCAGCCGCCAGACGCCGGGCAGGACCCGTTCGCCGCGCGGCGCCTCGGGTTTGCGCTGATCGGCCATCGCGCGAATCCTCTCAGGCGCAGTGTCAGTCCCGCGTGACCGCCGTCATGCTCGGATAGGTTGCTTGCGCAGATGGAGTCGAGCAGCCCCAAGCGCGCCGGACTCGTCCTCACGGCGCTGATCCTCGTCGCCGCCGTCGCCAACCTCAACCTCGCCGTCGCCAACGTCGCCCTGCCCGACATCGGCAAGGCCTTCAACGCCGGCCAGACCTCGCTCAACCTGGTCGCGGTCGGCTACTCGCTGGGGCTGGCGACCTCGGTCCTCTACCTCGGGGCGCTCGGCGACCGCTACGGGCGTAAGCGGATGCTGCTGCTGGGCATGGCGCTCTCGATCCCGCAGGCCCTTATCGCCGCCTTCGCCCCCTCGATCGGGATCCTCTTCGCGGCGCGGGTGATCGGCGGCATCTCCGCCGGCATGGCCTTCCCGACCACGCTGGCGCTGATCACCGCACTTTGGTCGGGCGCCGATCGGACCAGGGCGATCGCGCTCTGGTCGGCGATCGGCGGCGCGATCGCCTCGCTCGGACCGCTGATCTCCGGCGCCCTGCTCGAGCAGTTCGACTGGGGCTCGGTCTTCCTGATCACGCTGCCGCTGGCGGCGGTCGCCCTCTTCCTCGCCTGGCGCTACGTCCCCGCCCACGTCAACGAGACCACCGAGCCGGTCGACAACTTCGGCGGCATCCTCTCGATCCTGCTGATCGCGGCATTGGTGATGGGGATCAACCTCGCCCCGGTTCCCGGCAAGGGCGCCCTGGCAGTCGGGCTCGGGATCATCGCGCTCGCCACGGCGGCGGCCTTCATCATGCGCCAGCGCCGGGCCAAGTCACCGCTTTACGATCTCGAGATCGCCGGGCGGCGGATCTTCTGGGTCGCCGCCTGCGCCGGGATCATCGTCTTCGGCTCGCTGATGGGGGCGATGTTCATCGGCCAGCAGTTCCTCCAGAACGTGCTCGACTACTCGACCCTCGACTCGGGCCTGGCGATCCTGCCGGCGGCGGCGCTGATGGTCGTGGTCGCACCGCGCTCGGCGAAACTGGTCGAGGCCCGCGGCGCCCGCTTCACGCTGCTGATCGGCTACGTCTTCTGCCTGCTCGGCTTCCTCACCATGCTGCTGCTCTGGAAAGCCGGCATCCCCTACTGGAAGGTGGGCCTCGGCTACGCCTTCATCGGCATCGGCGTCGGCTTCGCCGGCACTCCCGCCTCGCACTCGCTGACCGGCTCGGTGCCGGTCAAGCGCGCCGGCATGGCCTCGGGCACGGCTGACCTGCAGCGCGACCTCGGCGGCGCGATCATGCAATCGATCCTCGGCGCCCTGCTGACCGCCGGCTACGCCGTCGCCGCCAGCGAAGCGATCGCCGCCTCGGGCGAATCGGCCAAGGTCAGCGAAAACGTCGAAGGCGAGCTGACCAAGTCCTTCTCCAGCGCCGCCGACCTCGCCTCCCAGTACCCACGCCATAGCGAACAGATCATCGCCGCGGCAAAAGCATCCTTCCTGCAGGGCGACGCCTGGGCCTACAGCGCCGGCATCATCGCCGTCCTGATCGGCGCCGCCCTCGTCTTCTTCGCCTTCCCCAAGCGCGACGAGGAGGAGCGCCTGCTCGCTCAGTACAACGCCGAAGACACCGCTTAGCCGACCGCAGCGGCTTGCGAAGATGCCGCGATGGCGACGCCCGGCGACTCGCAGCAATCAAGGTTCGGCGCGACGCTGCGCGAAGGCGAGCGGGTAACGCCGCTCGAGCTCTTCTTCGACCTCGTCTTCGTGCTGGCGATCACCCAGTGCACGGCGCTGATGGCGCACCACCCGACCTGGTCGGGACTGGCCCAGGGGCTGCTGGTGCTGGGGATGCTCTGGTGGTCCTGGACCGGCTACTCCTGGCTGACCAGCGTGATCGACCCCGAGGAGGGAGCGGTGCGCTTGGTCATGTTCGGCGCGATGGCGGCGCTGCTGCTGGTCTCGCTCTGCGTGCCAGAAGCCTTCGGCGGCCTCGCGCTCGCCTTCGCCCTGATCTTCGGCGTCGTGCGCGTCGCCCACATCGGCCTCTTCATGCTGGCCAGCCCGGACGACGACGGCCTGCGCCACTCGGTCCTCGGCCTCGCGGTCAGCACCGTGATCGCCGTCGCCCTGCTCGCCACCGCCTCGCTCTTCGACGGCCTCGCCCAGGGCGCGCTCTGGGCGCTTGCCCTCTTCCTCGACATGGGTGGGCCCTACTTCTTCGGCTCCGAGGGCTGGAAATTGGTGCCGGGACACTTCGCCGAGCGCCACGGGCTGATCGTCATCATCGCCCTCGGCGAGTCGATCGTCGCGATCGGCGTCGGCGCCTCGCACGAGCTCAGCCTCGGCATCGGCACCGCCGCCGTCCTCGGCGTCGCCCTGACGGCGGCGATGTGGTGGATCTACTTCGACGTCGTCGCGATCATCTCCGCCCGCCGCCTCGGCGAAGCCGAGCCAGGCAAGGTCCAGAACGAGATGGCCCGCGACTCCTACTCCTACCTGCACCTGATCCTGGTCGCCGGCATCGTCCTCGCCGCGCTCGGGCTGAAGCTGACGATCGGCCATTTCGGCGATCACCTCCACACCGTTCCCGCCTTCGCCCTGCTCGGCGGCGTCGCCGTCTACCTGCTCGGCCTCGTCGCCTTCCGCTATCGCCACGTCCACTCGATCAACCGGCGGCGCCTCGGCCTGGCGATCGTGCTGCTGATCCTCGTCCCGGTGGCCACGGAGGTGCCGGCGCTGATCGCCCTGGCGGTGGCCAACGTCCTGATCTGGGCGATGATCGTCTACGAGACTCGGATGTACGGCGAGGGGCGGCAGGAACTGCGGCGCACCCAGGCGGCCTAGCCGCCGCGCTTCCCGCCACTCTCCGAGGAGACCGCGGCCTCACGGCGCCGGCGCGGGCCGAGCGGGTGCTCGAACTCCTGCATCAGGCCGGCGATTGCGAAGCAGAGGGCGCCGAGCAAGGTGCCCCAGTTGGCGATTCCGGTCGCCACCATGTCGCCCGAGGAGGGGCGCACGAAGGAGGCGACGGCGGAGACCATGAAGAGGACCGAGCCGACCTGGTTGACGGCGATGATCCACCAGCCGAGGTCGCGGCGGTGCCAGATGCGCCAGAAGCGACCGGCGATCCCGGCCATCGCCAGGTGCCCGGAGATGAGGAAGAGCGCGCAGCCGATCATGTCGGGCGACCAGACGAGGCGATCGAACGCGGCCGGGGTGAGTTCCTGGATGAACGAGTCGACCAGGTTGATCGCGAAGACGAGCGTGCCGGCGAAGAGGACGACGGCGCTCAACCACTGCAGGCGGCGCGGCTCGCGCGACCACCAGCGCCAGCGAGGCGGCGGCGCGCCGGGCGAGCTCGGCTCGTTGACGACCTGCAGGACCGAGGTGTAGCCGCCGGTGCTGAAGAAGACACCGCCGACGAGGTAGATCGTCGCGCAGGCGGTCGGGTTGACGCCGGCCTGAGCCAGGGCGGCGCCGAGGGCGAAGAGCGAGCCGCCGATCAGGAAGGCGGTCGCCGCGACCGCGTTGACCAGCGCGCTACGGCGAGACGAAAGTCCCCGGGTCTGGGCCGATGCGCTCACCGCGGTCGAGTCTCTCGAATTCGGCCATCTCGGCGTCGCTGAGCTCGAAGTCGAAGAGCTCGATGTTCTCGCGGATCCGCTCCGGCGTCACCGACTTGGGGAAGACCACGTTGGCCAGCTGCAGGTGCCAACGCAGGACCGCCTGGGCGGGCGTCTTGCCGTGCCGCTCGGCAATTGCGACGATCGTCTCGTCGTCGAGCAGCTCGCCCTGGGCAAGCGGGCTCCAGGCCTCGGTGACGACCCCGTGGTCGGCGTGCCAGCGACGCAGCTCGGCCTGCTGCAACCGCGGGTGTAGCTCGATCTGGTTCACCGTCGGCCGCACCTCGGTCTCCGCCTCCAGCCGCTCGAGGTCCTCGACGCGGAAGTTGGAGACCCCGATCGTGCGCGCCCGCCCTTCCCCGTGGACGCGTTCGAAGGCGCGCCAGGTATCGACGAAGCGGCCCTCCCTCGGCACCGGCCAGTGGATCAGGTAGAGGTCGACGTAATCGAAGCCGAGGCGGCCGAGGCTTGCCTCGAAGGCCGCCAGGGTCGTCTCGAAGCCCTGCTCGGAGTTCCACAACTTGGTGGTGACGAAGAGGTCCTCGCGCGCAAGCTCCGAGGCGGCGATCGCCGCGCCGACGCCTTTCTCGTTGCGGTAAGCGCCAGCGGTGTCGATGTGGCGGTAGCCGGCGTCAAGCGCCTGCTCGACGACCTCCTGGGTGTCCTCGGGCGGGACCTGGAAGACGCCGAAGCCCAACTGGGGGATCTCGATGCCGTCGTGGAGGGTGAGGCTGGGGATCGTCATAGCCGCTCAACTACCCGCTGCGGCCGAGCCTACGCGGCACCTCTGGAGCTAGCTGGTGGCGATCCCGATGGCGAGCAGCGGGAAGGCCAGCATGATGCCGAGATAGGCCCCCATCGCGGCGCCGGTGGCGACGCTGGTCGTGCGCGAGCGCATCGAGGCGATGACGCTGATCAGAAAGATCGCGCCCGCGAGAACTACTCCAACCCAAAATACGTCCGGCATGAGCGCCGCGAGACTATCGAACGGGGAGGATTTGGCGGCCTCTTGGCAAAGCGGACGAGCATGGAGACCAGCGGCGGCACCAACAAGAACCTGATCCTGGCGGCGATGATCTTCGCTGTCTCGATGACCTTCATCGACATGACGATCGTCGCGATCGCCGTGCCGAGCCTGCAGGACGACCTCTCGCTCTCCTCGACCGGGGTGCAGTGGATCGTCAACGGCTACCTGCTCTCGCTCTCAGCGCTCTTTGCCTTCGGCGGCCGCATCGCCGACATCGCCGGCCACCGCAGCATGGTCGTACTCGGCGTGATCGTCTTCGCCACCGCCTCGGCGCTCTGCGGCGCCACCCCAACCGGCAGCCTCGACGAGGCCTGGATCATCACCTTCCGCGTGATCCAGGGCGCCGGCGCGGCGATCATGTTCCCGGCGGCACTGGCGATCGTCCTCGGCGCCTTCCCGGTGCACGAGCGCGGCCGCGCCCTGGCGATCTTCTTCGCGATCACCGGCGGCCTGACCTCGATCGGCCCGCTTGCCGGCGGCTACCTGGTCGAAATCAGCTGGCGGACGATCTTCTGGGTCAACATCCCGGTCGCGATCATCGCCCTCGTCCTCACCGCGATCGCCAAGCCGGAGAACACCAAGCATCCGGCGCCGCTCGACTACCGCGGTGCAGCGCTTGTCTGCGGCGGCATGGGCCTCGCCGTGCTCGGCCTGCAGCAGTCGAGCGTCTGGGGCTGGGGCAACCCGATCACCTGGATCTGCATCGCCGCCGGCATCGCGATCCTCGCCGCCTTCGTCCTCTACGAGCTGCGGATCGAGAACCCGCTGATCCAGGTGCGGATCTTCGCCGACCGCGCCTTCGCGGCGGACAACGCGATCCTCTTCCTGCTGATGATTCCCTTCATCCCGCTCTTCTTCTTCGCCAGCATGTACGCGCAGATCTCGCTCGGCGAAAGCGCCTCGGAAACCGGCCTCTACCTGCTGATCTTCTTCGCCGGCTTCGCCACCGCCTCGCAGTGGGGTGGGCGGATGCTCGACAAAGCGGGGGCTCGAGCCCCGGTGATCCTGGGCTGCGCGGTAGCCACTGTCGGCTTCGCCCTCTGGGCGCACTCGATGCCCGACCTCTCGGTCAGCTCGCAGTGGTACTACATCGTCCTGGCCGGAGCCGGGGTCGGCCTGGTGCTCGCCCCCGCCAACACCGACGCGCTCAACCGCGTGCCCGCCAACCGCTACGGCGAAGCGACCGGGATCACGCAGACCGTGCGTAACTTCGGCTCGAGCCTCGGCATGGCGGTGCTCGGCACGATCCTGATCCTGCAGAACAAGGCGAACCTCGAGTCGACCGCGACCGCCCACGGCGTGCCGAAGGCAGCCGCAGACGAAATCGCCGACACGATCAGCCAAGGCAGCGGCGCCAGTGAAGCGCCAGCGCACGTCAGCGGCGCGCTCGCCAAGGTGGTCGACACCATCCCCCACGACTTCGCGCTCGCCACGCAGACGGTCTTCTACGTGATGGCAGGGGTGATGGCGCTCGCCTTCGTCATCTCGCTGGCCACGATGCAGCCCGGCAAGGTCGAAGAGCAGGTCGACGAGCCGGGCGTTGCGCCTCAATAGGTAGTGCCGTACGTTGCCGGGCGTGATCGCCCGGGTCATTCGTCTCGTCCCCTTGCTCGTCCTGGCAGCACTGGTCGGTCAACCGGCAGCGGCCACCGCGTCCAGCCCCGCCCAGCGCCTGATCGACGCTTACGCGCCGATCACGATGCTGCGCGAAGAGCAGAACCCGCCGTGTGAAACCTCGGCCGAGCAGTACGAACCGACGAGCGTCTCGACCGTGCTTGGCAACCCATCGGTCAGCCTCAAGCGAGTCGAAGAAGGCGGCCCGGAAAGGTTGATCGAGCGAGCACCCACCGCGGCGGACATCGCCGGGCTCGGCGACCCTTTTCATCTCGAACTGCCTGGCGATCCACTTGGCGACACCTGTGTCTACGCGCGCGACTTCGCCCGACTGAAGAGTGAAGGCAAGGCGCCGCCGACCGCCTACGCCCATATCGCCCATCAGGTCGGCCGCCACGGCCTGGCGCTCCAGTACTGGTTCTTCTGGTACTTCAACCAATTCAACGATCTGCACGAGGGCGATTGGGAGGGAATGCAGATCGCCTTCGAAGCGGACACCGCGCGGCGGGCGCTGGCCGAAGGCCCGAGCGAAATGATCCTCTTCCAGCACGCCGGTGGCGAGCGCGCCGACTGGGAAGACTCGAAGGTGGAGAAGGAAGGGACGCACCCGGTGGTCTACCCGGCGGCCGGCTCGCATGCGACCTTCTACGACTCGACCGTCTACGTGCAGAACGGCGCGAAAGGCTCCGGCGTCGGCTGCGACAACACCAGCGAACCGCTGCGCGAAGTGCGTCCCCACCCGGTCGCGATCCCGACCTTTCCCACCACCACCGGCCGTTTCAAGTGGCTCACCTACTTCGGCCACTGGGGCCAGGAGGAGAAGGGCTTCAACAACGGCCCGACCGGTCCGCTGACGAAGACGCAGTGGCTCGAACCGTTCTCCTGGATGGAAAAGCAGCGGACGACGAGTCCGCGCCTGCCGGGTGGCTCGTTCGCCGGCCCCGCCGTGACCGGCGCCTTCTGCGGGGCCGTCTCCACGGTCTCCGACGTGATCAACGTCGAGTCGCGCTCGCGGCCGGCAGCGATCGCGATGATCGCGATCCCGGCGCTGCTGCTGATCCTCTTCGTCGGCGTCACCAGGTGGGGACCGGTCGACCTGACCGAGCTGCGCCAGCGCCGGGCCTTCGGCCAGATCGTGCGGGCGGCGCGCCGGCTCTACGGCCGGCACTGGCGGACGATGGTCCCAATCGGGCTCAGCGCACTGGTGCTCGTCGGCGCCGTGCGCGGCCTCGCCGCCCTGCTCGCGGGACAGCGCGGCGTCGACAGCGCCACCGGCCGCGCCGGCACCCACCTCGCTCTCGCCGACACGATCGAATCGCTCGGGCAGCCGATCGCCGGGGCGATAGTCGCCGCGGTGGTGATCTTCGCCGTGCGCCTGCTGGTCGAAACCGGCGAGATGGGCTTCCTCGACTCCTGGCGCGGCATGCTGCGCCGCTTCTGGCGCGTCGTCGCTGGTTCGCTGCTGCCGTACGTGGCGGCGCTGGCGCTCTTCATCACCGTGATCGGCATCCCCTTCGCGATCTACAAGTTCGTCTGCTGGCAGTTCGTCCAGCAGGAGATCCTGATCGGCGACAAGGGCATCCGCGACGCCTTCCGCGGCAGCTCCGAGCGGGTGCGCGGCCGTTGGTGGCATGCCATCCGAGCGCTCGGCTTCTTCTGGCTGCTCAGCATCGCAGCCGGACCCGTGCTCGGCTTCACCCTGATCTTCACCAACTTCTCCCTGCTCTGGATCAACGTGATCGGCTCGGTCGTCTTCGCCCTGCTCGTCCCCTACGTGGCGCTCGGCCGCACGCTGCTCTACTTCGACCTCGGGGTCCGGGTCGAAGAAGAGCCGGCGAAACCTTGGCGCGAACGTTGGCCCCGCAGAGCAGCGGCAGCCGAGGCCTGAGCCGTCAGAGCTGGGTTGCGATCACGCCGATCAGGGCGGCGACAATGCCTGCCGCGGCCAAAAAGAGGGTCCGCTGCATGGCATCGAAACGAGCATCGATCTTGTCGAACCCACCCTTCATTTCGACCCGTAGCTCGCGAAGGTCAGTTTCAACGCGATCAAAGCGATGATCGACCAGCTTGAAACGCTCGTTCACCTGCTCCTCAACCTGTTTGAAGCGCTCCTCAACCTGCTTGAAGCGTTCGTCAACCTGTTTGAAGCGTTCGTCAACATGGTCGAAGCGTTTCTCGACATGATCGAAACGTTCGTCGATGCGGTCGAAGCGCTCGCCCAGCCGGTCGTCTGTCCAATTCACTCGCATCGCCTCCATGCCTCCAGTGTGCCTCGGCCGGCCGCAACCGTTGCGCGCTGAATGTCATGAGTTCGAAACTTTTCGTCTGCATCCGATAGTACAGACGCTCGCGCCCCCGAGCGACGCCAGCTAGATTTCGGCCGGTGAAGCTGCTCGCCTTCAGTGACCTCCACCGCGACCTCGGTCAGGCGGCCGAGCTGGTCGCGATGTCGGCCAAGGCAGACGTCGTCATCGGCGCCGGCGACTTCGCCTCGGTGCACAAGGGCCTCGGCGAGACGATCGACGCACTGGCGGCGATCGAGACGCCGACCGTGCTGGTTCCCGGCAACAACGAGACCGAGCAGGCGCTGCGCGACGCCGCCGCCGACTGGAGCGCCGCCACAGTCCTGCATGGCAGTGGCAAGGAGATCGATGGAACCGAGTTCTACGGCCTCGGCGCCGGCATTCCCGTCACCCCGTGGGAGTGGAGCTTCGATCTCGACGACGAAGCGGCGGGCGAGATGCTCGCCGGCTGCCCCAAGAACGCCGTCCTCGTCCTCCACTCGCCCCCGCGCGATCACTGCGACAGCAACGGTGCCGACATGCACTTCGGCAGCCCCGCGCTGCTGAAAGCGATCGAAGAGAAGGCGCCGCGGCTAGCCGTCTGCGGCCACATCCATGAGTCCTGGGGATGCGAGAGCCTGATCGGCGATACCCCGGTCCGCAACCTCGGGCCGAAGGGAACCTGGATCGAGGTCTAGGCCGTCGGGCCGGTCCTTAGGCGCGACGGTAGAGCAGGTGCGCCACTCCGGGCGCATCGACTACCCGCACCTGCTCCAGGCCGATCGCCGAGACCTCGCCGAGGCCCTCGAACAGGCGCGTGCCCGAGCCGAGCAGGACGGGCACCAGGCTGAGCAGCAACTCGTCGATCAGCCCCGCCGCCAGGTACTGCTGGGCCGCTTGGGCGCCACCGCCGAGCGAGACGTCCTTGCCACCCGCCGCCGCCTTGGCCTGCTCGAGCGCGGACTCGATCCCGTCGGTGACGAAGGTGAAGCTATTGCCACCGTCCTTCTCGAGGCGCTCGCGCTCGTGATGGGTGAGCACGAAGACCGGGTGGTGAAAGGGCGGATCGTCGCCCCACCAGCCGCCCCAGGGATCGTCGCCCCAGGGACCAGGGCCGCCGCCGAACATGTTGCGACCCATGATCGTGGCGCCGACGTTCTCGCGCGTTCCCTCCACCACCGCGCTGCTGGCGTTGACCTCACCGCCCTCACGGCCGTGCGGCTTGCGCCAGGCGGCGAGCTTGAAGACCCACTCGTGCAGCTGCATGCCGCCTTCGCCTAGCGGATGCTCCTCGCTCGGATTGGGACCGGCGACGAAGCCGTCGAGCGAGACCGAGGTTTGGAACCTGAGCCTGGACACCGCTAAGCGTCGAAGAGCTTCCCGGCGCGGATCCGCGCCGCCATGTCCTTCGATTCCTCGCGATAGACCCGGCCGTCCTCGAACTCGATCGCCGGGTACTTGCGCTGGCCCGAGAGCTGCTCGAGCTCGTTGCGCTTGCCCGGCCGCAGCGGGCCCTTGACGATCTCGTACTCGATTCCCTGCTCGTCGAGCGCCTTCTGCACTTTCCAACAGGGGTGAGCTTCGATCTTCACGAACTCAGCCGAACAGCGATGCAGCTTGACTGCCATGCACCCACCCTAACCGGGCGCGGAGAGAAAGGGAACGCCCCGTCCGATGCCGGGGCGTTCCCTTTCTCGAAGCGTCGCTTTTTACGGGCAGGCGAACGCCGTCAGCTGTGACGGCAGAGAGGGGATTTTCAGTTCCAGCCCAACCGGCAGGAGGCCGCCGAGGCCGATTCCGCCGAGCCCCGTCAAAAGCGAGTTGGCCTGGTTCGTCAGTGCCGTGGTGCGGGTGCAAAGCGCGGTCACTTTCGGGATGGTCGCAATCGCGTTATTCAGTTCCGTGGCGGCGATTCCACTCAATTTGGCGGCGTTGGCGATCGCGCCGTTCAGTTCACCCGTCGTGATGCCGGTGAGCTTGACGCCGGCATCGACTGCCGTGGTCAGCTGTTGGTGAGTCACTCCCTGCAGCAGCGACGTGGTCGTCTGCAGGCTTTCGGTAAGCGTTTCGATCTGTTCGCCCTGCGTTTCGACCAGTTCTTCGAGCGAGGGATCGACCGCACCGGGAGTGCCGGGGGAGCCCGCCTGACCTTCCGTGCCCGCTTTCCCTTCCGGCCCGACCGCCCCTTCGGTGCCGGCATTTCCCGGCGAGCCCTTTTCGCCCGGCGAGCCGGTTGTGCCGACAGCACCTTGCGGGCCCTGTGAGCCGAGCACGTTCCAGACGATGAGCCGCTCGCTGCGCTTGCATCGCTTTCCTGCGGAAACCAGGCGCAGGGAGCCGCGGTGCTTGCCGGCCTTGACGGCGCAGGCTTGGACCGTGTGCACCGCCGCCGAGCTCGCCCGCGGCTTCGCGCTTGCCGAACCGCAAGCGATGCAGAAAGCGAGCAGCAGGATCGCTGCCGAGAACGGCAGCCAGAAAAAGTGGCTGGCGGATCTCAATTGAGTGGTGGCGTGCATGGTTCCTCCGGTTTCTGGGGGTTACCGCCGCCCGTGCCGGACGCCGGGTTGGAGATGGCGAAGTCGCACCGCGCCGCGGGCTGTTGCCGGTTCCGCTTCGCGGTCGCGCAGGACGAGGAAGACGCTGGCGGTCGCCCTTGCGTGCTTTTCAGCAGCCACGCGCAGAGCGCGTCGCAGCTTGGGTGAAAGCTTGAAGACAAGCCTCTGGGAGCCGGCGATGAGGCGCTCCCGGCGCACCGAGCCGAGCGCCTTGCCGCGCGATCCCGGCAAACGATGCGCCTTGAAGCGCAAGCGGACGAGGACCTGACAGGTGCCGGGTCCGCAGTACGCCCAGAGAACGAGGCGGCGGTGCCAGATGGCCGCGCGGATCCGCAAGATCGTCAACTGGGCGTTCCGCGGCGTAGATGTAGATGCGCCTGGCGAACCTGTTTCCGACGTTGTCGGCCGAGGAGCGACGGGGGGAGCCGGCGGAAGTTCGGTGGCCGTCCAGGAATAGCCGACGCTCAGCGCCGCGCCCTGGAAGGCGTTGTCGCCGATTGCCGCCCCGGTCGGTGTGCCGCCGTCGGGAAGAGCGGCGTCGAACTCGAAGACCCGCGACTGCCCCGGTTCAAGCGGACCGAGCTCGAGCGCCGGCATCGGAGCGAGCGCGCCGTCGTAGACGGATTTTGATTTGGCGGGATCGCCGACCTCCCGAATCCGCATCGACATTCGACGGGAGAGCAGGCCGCCGCCGGCACCGGGCGTGTCGTCCACGTCGTGCTGGCTCAACGTCAGCTCGCCGGCTTCATCGCCTTCGTTGGCGATCGTCACCGTCCCACTGGCGCCGTCGCCAGGGCCAATGTCGCTCGCTTCGAAGATCGGCATGTCGCCACGCGAGTTCGCGAGGTCGAAGCTGCCGCTGGTGACAGTCGCGACCGGGCGTGGCGGCGGGGGATCGCCGTGACCGGCGGCCGCGGCGACGACCGCGATCGCCCCGAGGGTGAGCGGGAACGCGATAACGATGCCGCGCACGATCAGAACTCCTTGTCCGCCGCGCCGGACTCTGTCGCGGCAGCCGTCGATATCGCGTTTTCCGCCCGGTCGTAGGGACCCGCGACCGGGGTCCAGGTCGCCGTGCCGGTGCCGCCCGCCGTAGCTCGCGCCGGATCGAGGATCGGCGTCGCGTTGTAGGTGCCGAGCACGATCGTCACCGTGTTGCCGCTCATCGTCATCGTCGAGGCGGTGCCGCTGGCGCCGAAGCGGACGTTGCCGCCGAGCAGGCCGGCGACGTAGTCGCTGCGGCCGAGGTCGACCGCGCCGAGCGGCAGCACGGCCGAGTTGGCGGCGTTCCAGACCTGCACGCTGTCGTTGCCGAGCGGCAGCCCGAGCAAGCCGTTGTCGCTGATCCGGACCACGACGCTGGTCGCGGCACCGCTCCAACCAGCGAGGATCGAGGCCGGCTCGATCGGCTCGCTGAAGCTGAGGACCAGGGAGTCGCCGGCCTCGGCAAGACCATTGGTACCGGCGTTGGTCGTCTGCACGTCAGCGGCGGTGGGCGCCGTGTTGTCGACCGTGGCCGAGCCGGCGAGGCTGGCCGAGTTGAGCGCTTTGTCGGTGGTGGTGACGGTGAAGGACTTGGCGCCCTGCGCCAGGCTCGCGTTGGCGAGCAGCGAAGCGCTGCGGTAGTTGTAGGAGACACCGCCGGCCGAGTAGGAGCCGGCGAGGAGCGACACTGCCGTCGCGCCGGTGGTGAAGTTGCTCGCGTCGGCGGTGACCGAGGCCGTGCCGCTCGCCGGGTTGCCGGTGTCGGCGGCGACGTTGGCGTAGACGAAGTAACTGCTGCCCTGCTTGACGAAGCCGGGCGTCCCGCCGGAGGCCTTGCCCAGCGCGACCGCGGTCACCTGCGGCGCACGGAAGTCGCTGGCGGCGGTGATGCTGTTGCCGGGGTTGTCGGCCCGGGAGGAGAAAGAGGCGAAGCTGGGGGTTATCGCGCCGAAGCCGATCGCGACGACGACCACCGCCCCGACGCCGATCGGCAGCGGCCTAGCCAGGATCACCGATCGCCCCTTCCTGGCTCGGGCGCCAGATTTTCACCAGCTCGTCGACGGCGAGCAGCAGAAGCGGCACGACCACGAGCAGCAGCAGGCCCCACGGTGTGTGGGTAAGCACGGCGACGTGGCCGATCCACGGAATGGCGTAGACGACCCGCCCGAGCTCGCCGTTTGCGGCGATCCGCCAGTGCTCGGTGGTGTTGTTGGCGTCGCCCTGGGTGGTGAACCAAAGGTGCGAGCCGCTGCGCCGGATCCGCTTCACCCGGTGGGTGATCAGTTTGCTCTGGTCTTCGGGGTCGCGGAAGGTGACGACGTCTCCGACGCGCGCATCAAGGGGGGAGATGCGCGCGTCGATGACGACGTCGCCCGCTGAGATCGTCGGTTCCATGCTGCCGGTCAGCACCGTGTGCGGGCGGTCGCCGAAGGCGAGCGGCAGCGCGACCGCGAGGATCAGCGCTGCCGCCGCCACGACCACGGCCCAGACGACGCCGTTGACGATCTGGCGGAAGATCGTTGGGGGGGCCTTCGAGGGCATGGGCCGTCGCGATCCAGTGCGGGCAGGGAGCGCCGCTCTGCGAAAGGGCGGCGATCATCCCCGTTACTGGTTCTGCGCCTCCCAGCGGATGATGTGGCTGCCGGTGCTCTGGCCCTGGGCCGAGTCCGGCGCGTTGGCGGCGAGCGTCGCGGTCACCCGGTAGACGACCGAGTCCCCGGTCGACCACTTGGTCGCGACCGTGCCGGGGTTGTCGGCGATGCCGTTGGCGAAGCCGCTGTGTTCGCTGGCAAAGCTGGCGAGCGTGCCTTCATAGAGGGCGGCGCCGGCGTCAGGCGAGAAGCCGGTGCAGCTCGGGAAAGTCGACGTCGTCTGTGTCCCCGGTTCGATTTTGAGGTTGACGCTGGTGGCGAGCGCCCCCACCGTGCTCGGCGTGTAGACCTTGACCGAGGCATCGAGCGACCCGGAGTAGGACACCTTGATGCAGGAGGACTGACTGTCCCCCGGTTTGGCGTTGGTGAGGCTGTAGAGGGCCGAACCGCCATCGTTATCCGACAGCACGACCGTGCCCGAAGTGACGCTGTTGCCCGGGTTGTCGGTCTGGCTAGAGAACGCCGAGAAGACCCCGGCGCCAGCGATGCAGGCCACAACCCCAAGCACCACAAACGTGCGCAGGACCTTCGTTCGATTGCTCATCTGAACCTTTCTGTCTGTCGCAGACAAAGGACATTGCAAAAACGCGACATTCAGGGTTCGTCAAGTTCTCAGAGAAACTTGAGTGAATGACGAGAAATCGAAAACAGAAGATCCGGGATCCCACTGCTTGACGATCCCCCCGAATCTGCATAAGTTGGCGCCGTGCTCGCGCGCTCTAAGCCTTGCGTTGTCCTCCTATCCCTGACCGTGCTGGGACTTATCGCCTTCGCCAGCTCGGCGAGCGCCTCTCCGGGCGCATACCGAGTGGTGATCGTGCAGGCAGACTGCGAACCGCCGCTCACGCTGCGCAACCAGATTGCGGCGATGCCGGAAATCGCGGTCATCGACGAATTCAAAGGCTGCGAAGGAACGCCGACAGCCGCTTTCCTCGAGGGCTACGACATGGTCGTCAGCCAAAGCGACAGCGAATACGAAAACAACTCTCTCTATGGCGACGCACTCGCCAACTACGTCGATTCAGGCGGCGTGGTGGTCCAGTACGCCTACGACAACTGGGACGGCGGCGAAGTCTCAAATGGCCCAACGGGAAGGTTTGCAAGCGGCGGCTACGAGCCGTTCATCCCGGGGCCAAACCCCAACGAACTCACAACGCTCGGCACATTCGATACCTCAAGCCCACTGATGCAGGGGGTGACCAAACTCGAAGCGGAGTTCAACACCGACCCCACGCTCGCCCCCGGTGCGACACTTGTGGCGAAATGGGCAGATGGCCGCGATGCGATCGCCTACAAGGGCCGGGTCGTCTCGATCAGCGCCTACACAGGGGATCAAAACCCCGGAGAACCCGACGAGTGGAGCGGCGACTTCGGCCGCCTGACCGTTAACGCCGTTCACTGGCTGGGCCGTCAGACGCTGACGGTGACCAATTCGAACCCGGTGGGCGGAACCGTCAGCGGACCTGGACTTAGCTGCGGCACGACCTGCAGCGCGGTATTCACCTTCCAGAGTTCCGTCCCGCTTACAGCAGCCGCCAACAATGGATTCGCCTTCGCCGGCTACTCCGGCGCCTGCGGCGGAGCGAGTTGCACCCTGACCATGGACGCGCCCAAGGCGGTCAGCGCGAACTTCGAGACCTTCAAGCTCGCCAAGAAAGTCGGCCGCAACAAGAAACGCGGCACCGGAGTCCTCAAGGTGACTGTCGGGGGCGCTGGAACTCTTCTGCTCAAGGGCAAATCGGTGAAGCGCCAGACCAAAACCGCCAGCGCTGCTGGGGTCATCAAGCTCCCCTTGACGGCCAAGGCCAAAGCCCGCAAAGCACTGAAGAACACAGGCAAAGCAAAGATCAAGTTCGAAATCAGCTTCACCCCGAACGGCGGCACAGCGGCCACTCAGACCAAGTCCGTCGTGCTCAAGCGGTCCTGAGCACCGAGCCCCCGCTCGGAACGAAGGAACGCGCCTGACAGGATTCGAACCTGTGACCTTCGGTTTCGTAGACCGACGCTCTATCCAACTGAGCTACAGGCGCGGGAATGGGCTGGGTAGCCCGAGGTGGCGATTCTAGGGACTTGGGGCGGTGGTTAGGCCGCTTGCGGCTCGCTGGGCTTGTTCAGCCGCACGTGCCACTCGACCGTGGCGGTGGCGACTCGCTGGCCGTCGGCGTCGGTCAGCTCGATCTGGCAGGGGAAGACGACCTTGCCCTCGGCGTCGAGGGTTGCCAGTGCCTCGTCGGCGGGAACGCCCAAGGTCGCCTTGGCCTCGATCGGCCCGTTGGCGATCTTTTCGTAGGAGATCTCGGCACTGCGCGCCAGTGGCGTGACGTCGCCCATGCGCTCGGCGAAGGCGCCGACGAAGGCCGCTCCAGAGGCCGTCTCGGCGGCGGTGAAAAGCGCGCCGGCGTGCTGGGAGCCAACGTGGTTCTTCAGCTCGGGGCGCCCGGGCAGCAGGGCGGTCGCCTCACCAGCGGTGAGGCTTGTGATTTCCACGCCGAGGAAACCGGCAAACGGCACAGCTTGGGTCATACCTTGGGCGATTGCGTCGTAGTCAACCATCGGCGAGACCCTAACGACCCTCGAAACTGGCGTGGCCGGGGCCACCGTGCTCGAGGAAGGTCTTGACCGCGCGCCGCAGGTCCTCGCTGGCGAAGAGCTCGCCGGCCTCGGTGCGGATCGCCTCGTCCGCAGCGGGAATGCCACCCTCGCGGAAGCGGCGCAGGACCAGCTTCGTCATCGCGTGCGCCTTGGTCGGGCCGGTCGCCAACTCGGCGGCGAATGCCCGCGCCTTCGCGTCAAAGCCCTCGTCCTCGTAGACCCGGTTGACGACGCCCCAGCCCTCCAGCTGCTCAGCGCTGAAGAGCTCGCCGGTCATCACGAACTCGCGCGCCCGGCCGCTGCCGGCCCGCTCGGCCAACCGCTGCGTCCCGCCCATAGAGGGCGTCAGCCCCACGACTTTCTCAACCAAGCCGAACTTGGCCGAGCGCGCGGCGAGGACCAGGTCGCAGCCCAGTGCCAGCTCGAAGGCCGCGGTCAGGGTCAGCGCGTGGGCGGCGAAGATGACGGGGAGCGGCAGCGCTTCCACCCGTTCGACCGCGCCGATCAGCTCGTCCCACAGCGCGCTCGCCCGCTCCGGCGTCAGCCCGTCGAACTCGGCGACGTTGACGCCGCCCGAGACCGCACGGCCCTCGGCACGGATCAGGAGCGCCCGCGGCAGGTCACCCTCCACATCGGCGATCCCGGCCTGCAGGCCCTCGAACATCGCTCGGTCGAAGAGGTTCAGCGGCGGGCTGTCGAGCGTCATCGTCGCCAGCCCGGCGTCGTCGCGCTCTACTCGTATTGGGCCCGCCGCCACGCTCATCGCGCCGGGATCATGGCACGCGATGGACCTCGAAGAGGTTCGTCCCCAGCTCCTGCTCGGGCAGTCCGGCGGTGATCGCGATCAGGTCGCCAGAGGCAGCGATGCCGTATTTGGCCGCGAGCGCCGCGCAGTCCTGCAGCAGGCCGCGCACGTCGCTCTCGTGCTCGTTGAGCACCGCGGTGACGCCGAAGAGTAGCTTCAGCCGGCGCACGGTCTCGATCCGCGGCGAGACCGCAAGCACCGGCACGTTGGGTCGATGGGCGGAGACGAGCCGCGCCGTGCGACCGCTGCTGGTCGGCACCACAAGCGCCGCCAGTCCCAGCCGATACACCGCCCCGACTGCCCCTTGGGCAACCGAGTCGGCGACGTCCTGCGTCGCTTGGTCGGTGCGGCCGAAGAGCCAGTCTCCATAAGGGAGGTCGGGCTCGGTGGCGCGGGCGATCTGGTCCATCACCCGCACCGCCTCGACCGGGTGCTGGCCGACCGCGGTCTCCTCGGAGAGCATCACCGCATCGGTGCCGTCATAGATCGCGTTGGCGACGTCGGTCACCTCGGCCCGGGTCGGCCGCCGCGCGATCACCATCGAAGCCAGCATCTGCGTCGCCGTGATCGCCGGCTTGGAGCGCTTGCCGGCGCCGCGGATCAACCGCTTCTGCAACACCGGCACCCGCGCCAGCGGCACCTCGATCCCGAGGTCGCCGCGAGCCACCATCACTCCCCCGGTTGCCGCCGCGACGATCTCCTCGGCGTTCTCGGCCGCTTGCTGCTTCTCGATCTTGGCGATCAGAGGGATGTCGGAGTCGAGGCTGCGCAGCCGCTCGTAGACCGGCTCGAGGTCGGCCGCGGTCGAGACGAAGGAGACCGCCAGCAGGTCGATCCCCTGTTCGACCGCGAACTCGACCCAGCCCAGATCGCCCGTGGTCGCCGCCGGGGTCTTGATCCCCGGCACGTTCATGCCCTTGTGCGAGGAGAGCGTGCCGCCGACCTCGACCTCGCAGTCGATGCCGCCGTCTTCGGGGCCGCGCACGCGCAGCCGGATCGAGCCGTCGGCAAGGTAAACGGGCTCGTCCTGGGCAAGCGACGTCACCCCCTGCCAGGTGACCGGAATCGTCTCCCTGTCGCCCTCGACCTCCTGCGGCGTTAGCTTTACGTGCATGCCGGTCTCGAGCTCGGCGACGTCGTCGCGCAGCTCGCCGATCCGCAGCTTCGGGCCGGGCAAGTCGCCGAGCACCGCGACCTCTTCGCCTACCTGCTCGGCCGCCGCACGGATCGCCTCCACCGTGCGCGCATGCCGGTCGCGATCAGCGTGGGAGAAGTTGAGTCGGAAGACGTCGGCGCCGGCCTCGATCAGGCGCACCAACGTGTCCGGGTCCCAACTGGCCGGTCCTACCGTCGCGATGATCTTCGTGCGCCTGCCGTGATGCATTTCCACTGACTGTAGAGAGTGACGAATCGCACCCTGTGAAAACGCGACCTTTACACCGATCTCTGTGACAATGAAGCAGTGAACAGCGTCGCCGAGCGTCCTCCCAGTACCGACGAACCGGCCTTCCCCGATCTCGTCGGTGAGGCGCCCCCTTCCCCGGCCGGACCGATCGAGCCAGCCGAGCTGGAGAAGCTCGGCAAGCCCCCGGCCGTGCCGCTGCCGCGCACCGCGCAGATGCTGCGCTTCAGCATGCGCCAGATCGAGTACGTCTTCGGCGCCCAGCGCCGAATCGGCGAGACCTTTCGCATGCGAACCGCGATGCCGGGTGGGCCCGTCGTCACCAGCCACCCCGATCACGTCCGCTCGCTCTTCACCGCCAAACCCGAGCTGGCGCCCTCGCTGACCGGCGAGTCGCCGCTGCGGCCGATCCTCGGCACCGGCTCGGTCCTCACCTCGCTCGGCGAGCGCCACATGCGCCAGCGCAAGCTGCTGCTGCCGCCCTTCCACGGCGAGGCGATCGAGCGCTACACGGCGATGATCGCCGAGGCGACCGAACGCGAGCTCGACCGCTGGCCGCTGAACCGGCCCTTCGCGTTGGCGCCGCGCATGCAGGCGATCACGCTCGACGTGATCATGGCCGGGATCTTCGGCATCGAGGGTCGGCCCAAACGGGGGACCCCGGAGCACCGCATGCGGATGACGGTCAAGCAGCTGGTCAACGCCTCCACCTCGCTGGTTGGCCAGGCGGGCGAACTGCTCAACATCGGCCGCGAAGAGGCGGTCGGCGTGATCAAGCTCGGCGTCGCCATCCTCGACCGGCCCACCTACGCGGTGATCGAGGCCCGCCGCGCCGACGAGCACCTGGCGGAGCGCCGCGACATCCTCTCGCTGCTGTTGCAGGCACGCACCGAGGAGGGCGAGGCGATGGACGACAAAGAAGTCCGCGACGAGCTGCTCACCCTCGTCCTTGCTGGCCACGAGACCACTGCCAACTCGCTTGCCTGGGCCTGGGAGCGCCTGGTCCGCAACCCCGACGCGCACGAGGCCCTGCGCGAGGCGACCCGCAACGGCGCCAACGCCGAGGAGCAGGTCGAGGCGACGATCATCGAGAGCATGCGCTCGCGCCCGGTTGTCCCCTTCATCGGCCGCCGGGTGACGGTGCCGTGGCAGCTCGGTCCCTACGGCGTCTCGGCCGACACGCCGATCGGGATGAGCATCCTGCTCGTTCATCACCGCGAGGACCTCTACCCCGAACCGTTCGAGTTCCGCCCCGAGCGCTGGCTCGGCCGCAAACCCGGCACCTACGAGTGGATCCCCTTCGGCGGTGGCATCCGCCGCTGTCTCGGCGCCGCCCTGGCGATGGCCGAGATGCGCGTCGTGCTCGAGGCAACCGCCCGCCGGCTCGATCTCGAGGCCGCCGAGCCCGAGCCCGAGCACGCCCTGCACCGCAACGTGACGATGATTCCGTCGCGCGGCGGCCGCGTTGTCTTGCGCAGCCGCAGCTGAGGCTCCTGCAAAAGGCGTTTACGCACCCGCCGCCCACCGGAGCGGAGAGGGAGGGATTCGAACCCTCGAGAGAGCTTGCGCCCCCTACTCGCTTAGCAGGCGAGTGCCTTCAGCCACTCGGCCACCTCTCCGGGCATTCGGCCCGATTGTAGGAACTCACGGGGTACGGCGCGGTTAGTC
>DATBAV010000030.1:0-4845 GCA_036271315.1 Solirubrobacterales bacterium
CCGGCCGGAGCGCCACCTCGTCAACGCCGCGATCGGCGCCGGCGCCGCCGCCTACGTCGCCCGCACCGCCGCCGCCGACCAGTTGCGCGCCGCGGTCGACGCAGCCATCGCCCAAGAGAGCTTCGTCGACGGCGACGTGCCGCCGAAAGGCTCCCGCGGTGTGGTCACCAAACGCCAGCGCGAGATCCTCCAGCTCCTCGCCGACGGCGAGTCGACCACCGTCGCCGCCCGCCGCCTCGGCCTCTCCGAGGAGACCGTGAAGACCCACATGAAGAACACCTTGGGACGGCTCGGAGCGAAAAACCGCAGCCACGCTGTCGCGATCGGCCTACGCGAATCCTTGATCGTCTAGCGGCGCCGAGGGCACCCAGCGTCAGATCCAGCCGCGGTCGCGAGCGGTGAGCACTGCCTGGGCGCGGTCGACGGCACCGATCTTGCCGTAGACGTTGTGCAGGTGGGTGCGGATGGTCGAGACCGAGAGCTGCATCTCGCCGGCGATCTGCTTGTAGACCATGCCCTCGGAGAGGTGGCGCAGGACGTCGAGCTCGCGGGCCGAGAGCGGGCAGGGCTCGGAGACGCGCGAGACGTCGTTGCGGGCGTAGGGCAGCTGGTAGAGCAGGTCGCGAAGAGCGTCCGGGCTGAGGCCGCAGCGCTTGGCCGCGGCGTGCAGGCGCTCGGGCGAGACCGCCTCTCCCTGGCTGTAGTGGGCGACCATGTCAGCGGTTCCAACCAGGGCAGCCAGGCCATCGGCGTCGTCGGCGTGGTGGCGCTCGATCGAAACCGCGATCCGCTGCGGCAGACTCCAACGTCGCGCCAGCACCCCGCCGACCAAGGCGTGATCGATGCCCAGCCGGTCGCGTTCCTCGCGCAAGCGCTGCTCTGGGGTTCGCGAGAGGACGTCGAAGTGGCCGCGATCGCCGGGGTGCAGATTGGCGATCACCAGGCGGCCGACGTCATGCAGCAGCGAGGCGACGGCGAGTTCGTCGCGATCCTCCCAGCCGATGGCGCGGCCGATCTCGTCGGCCGCCTGCTGGGTGGCGAGGGCGTGGACGCGAAAACGCTCCGGCCGCATCTCGCGGCCGCCGTTGGTCTCGAAGAAGTCGAAGACCGGCGCGGTGCCGGCGATCGCGAGCACGCCCGAGGGCTTGAGGATGTCGATCGCCGCCGGAACCGAGCCGACGCTGGCGACGGGCGAGCTGGAGCGGTTGGCAAAGCGCAGCACGGCGATCGCCAGGCCGACGTCGGCCTCAACCGCCTCGACCAGATCGCCGATGCGACTGGTCTCGGCCGTGGCGGCCTGCATGACGCGGGCTCGCGACTCGAGCAGCACCGGGAACTTCTCCACCGCCTCGAAAGCGGCGGCGAGGCGGGCGCCCGGCGCGGGCCTGCCGCTGGCGTCTTTAGCGGCGGCACCCGGCTTGGCTTTGCCGTTGGTATGGGGCTTGGTCGTCTCCATTGCGAGAAATGTCCTCGACTGCCTCATCGGCAGCAAAGGACGCACGGTTTAGCCCGACCATCCATAAAATTAAGGTGCAGAAAAACGCCATATGTCCATTTAGGCGGATTCCAGCGGTTTTGCTTGTCCCGCTAGGAACGCAGGCGCGCGACCGCGGCGTCGATGCGGGTCAACGATTCATCGCGCCCGAGCGCCGCCAGCGACTCGAAGATCCCGGGCGAGACCGAGGTACCGGTGATCGCGACCCGGATCGGCTGGTAGACCTTGCCCGGCTTGGCGCCGAGCTGCTCGGGGATTGGGTCGAGGACGCCCTCGACCGACTCGGCGTCAAAGGCGGATACCTCGGCCAAGGCGCTGCGGGATGCCTCCAGCGCCGCCAGCGCACCGTCCTTCATCACCTTGGCCCAGGCCTTCTCGTCATCCACGGGTGGCTCGAAGAGGAAGCGGATCAGCGCCCAGACCTCCTCCAGCGTCTGGGCTTTCTCCTGGGCGATCGCGCAAGCCGCGCGCAGGCGCGCGTCGGCCTCCCGCCCGAGGTGGCGCGCCACCGCAGCCGTGTACTCGTCGAGCGAGAGCTCGCGCATGAAGCGACCGTTGAGCCAGCGCAGCTTCTTCTCGTCGAAGATCGCGGCGGAGCGCCCGACGTCCTCGACCCGGAAGCGGCGGACCAGCTCCTCGGTCGCCATCACCGTGGTGTCGTCGTCCGTGCCCCAGCCGAGCAGTGCGAGGTAGTTACGGACCGCGGCCGGCAGATAGCCCGCCTCGCGCAGCTCCTGCACCGAGGCGGCGCCGTGGCGCTTGGAGAGCTTCTTGCCGTCGGGGCCGTGCAGCAGCGGCAGGTGCGCGTAGCGCGGCGGCTCGTGGCCAAGTGCGGTCAGAACAAGGAGTTGCTTGGGGGTGTTGGAGAGGTGGTCATCGCCGCGCACCACCTCGCTGATCCCCATCTCGGCATCGTCGACCGCGACGGCGAAGTTGTAGAGGACCGAGCCGTCGCCGCGGGCGATGACGAAGTCGTCGTAGCTGCGGTTGGGGAAGCTGACCGGCCCGCGGATCAGGTCGTGGACGACGGTCTCGCCGTCGTCGGGCACGCGCAGGCGCACCGCGGCGCCATCGTCGGAGGTCGGCTCGCCGCGGTAGCCGCGGTCGGCGCCGTGCTCGGCCTTCCAGGCCTCGACGTCCTTGGCGGTGGCGGAGTCGCGGTAAGCGGCCCCGGAGTCGAGCAGCTGCTGCAACGCCTCGGCGTGGAGATCGGCCCGCGAGGCCTGGGAGACCGGGCCCACGTCCCAGTCGAGCTCGAGCCACTCCATCGCGTCGAGGATCTGGGCGACGTTCTCCTCGGTCGAGCGCTCGCGGTCGGTGTCCTCGATCCGCAGCACCAGCTCGCCGCCGCCGTGACGAGCCGCAAGCCAGTTGTAGAGAGCGGTGCGGGCGCCGCCAATGTGCAGGGCGCCGGTTGGCGATGGGGCAAACCGGACTCGGATCGGGGTGTCATCAGGCACGCAGGCAATCTAGATGAACGACCCCTGCCACTGTGCCTACGCACAACGGGCCCGCCAAAGCGAGCCCGTTGTGTAAGAAGCTGCTCCGCTAGCAGCCCGGCCAAGAGCCGAACCCTTCTCAGCGTCAGCAACGCCTTTGACTAAGAGTAAGAGCGTAGCGCAGAAATCAGAGCTCGAACTGGAAGGCATGCTGCATCCCCCCGGCGGGATTCGAACCCGCGACCTCGTCCTTAGTCAAAGGCGTGCTCTATCCGCTGAGCTACGGGGGACGCAGCGAACATAGGCCGAGACTTTGGGATAGCCAGACGCCTTGCGAAGTTGGCTCCATAAGATGCGCCTCTGATGCTGATCGGCGCGCATGTCTCCACATCTGGCGGACTCGACAAGGCGATCGAGCGCGGCGCAGAGCGCGGCTGCGAATCGATCCAGATCTTCAACCAGAGCCCGCGGATGTGGCGGCCGACCAAGTACGGCCCGGAGGATTTCGCCGCCTTCAAAGAGGCGATGGCGGACTCGCCAGTCGAAGCCGTGGTGATCCACGCCGTCTACCTGATCAACTGCGCCAGCAAGGACAAAGAGCTGCGTAAGAAGTCGCAGGCCTCGCTCACCCACGCCTTGAGGATCGGCGATGAAATCGGCGCCGCCGGCGTCGTCCTGCATCCCGGTGCGCAGGTGAAAGAGCCGCTGGGGCCCTCGATGAAACGTGCCGGCAAGACGATAGCCGCGGCGCTCAAAGACAGCGAGCGCTGCCCGCTGCTGCTCGAGCAGACGGCCGGCCACAAGGGCCTGCTCGGCCGCGACTTCGACCAGACCGCGGAGCTGATCGAGCTGGCAGGCAGCGGCAAGCGCCTCGGGCTCTGCCTCGACTCCTGTCACCTCTTCGTCCAGGGCTACGACATCACTGACGAGGAGCACCTGGACAAGGTCGTCGAGGAAGCCGACGCCAAGGTCGGCCTCGACCGCCTCCAGTGCCTGCACGTCAACGACGCCGCAGCGCCGCTCGGCTCTTGTCGCGACCGCCACGCCAACCTCGGCAAGGGCGAGATGGGCAAACAAGGCCTCGCCGCCTTCCTCTCCGAGCCCCGCTTCCAGGGCCTGCCCGCCACGCTGGAGACCCCGGGTCCCGACAAGAAAGGCGCGGACCGCAAAGAAGTGCTGGCGGCCAAGCGCCTGCGTAAGACCGGTCTCAAGCGGCGCCGGCGCTGACCCGCAGCTAGCGCCGGTCAGCTAGCGCCGGTCAGCTCGATCCGGTTGCCCCAGGGGTCGGCAGCGTAGAAACGGCGCACACCGGGGATCGTGTCGTCCCATTGCACTTCCACCCCAGCCTCGTCCAGCCTCTCGGCGAGCCGATCGAGATCCGACGGTGCGACCCGCAGCGCTGGGTGCGCCTTGGTCGCGGGCACAAAATCCGGTGCGACCCCAATATGGAGCTGATGGGCGCCACAGGCGAACCAGACGCCACCGCGGCCGCGCAGGGCCTCTGGCTTCTCCAGCTCCGTCAGGCCAAGCAGCTCGCCGTAGAACCGCCGCGCCGCGCCCTCGCAACCGACCGGCGCGGCGACCTGCACGTGGTCGAGGCCCTGAATCAGGGCTATTTGACGTGGACGCCAGAGATCGAGCGGGAGATGACCAGCCGCTGGATCTCCGAAGTTCCCTCGAAGATCGTGTAGATCTTGGCGTCGCGGTGCATGCGCTCCACCGGGAACTCGCGGGTGTAGCCGTTGCCGCCCAGGATCTGGATCGCGCGCTCGGTCGACCACACGGCGACCTCGCCGGCCTTGAGCTTGCTCATCGAGCCCTCGGCGTTGGTGAAGCGCCGGCCCGTGCGGCCCATCCAGCTCGCGCGCCACACGAGCAGCCGGGCGGCGTCGATCTCCATGCACATGTCGG
>DATBAV010000031.1:0-23005 GCA_036271315.1 Solirubrobacterales bacterium
CGGTCGAGGACGGCCCGCGCCCACTCCTCGTGGGGCAGGGCGACGCGTTTATACGTTGCGGCGTCCCAATCGCGGGTCGTCGACTCGCCCATGTGGTGCTCCTCCCTCGTGGTCCTAAATGCTCGTCGTGACCGGGCCGTGCATGCGGCCGGAGCCCTCGTAGGCGTCGATCGCGCCGGCGTTCTGCAGGGTGATGCCGATGTCATCGAGCCCGTTCAGCAGTCGGTGCTTGACCTCCGGATGCACCTCGAACGGGAAGACGCCGGTGGTGCCGCAGTCGATCGTCTCGTCGTCGACGTCGATCCGCGCCTCGCCGGCCTCGGCGATCAGCTTGCAGTGAGCCTCGTCGACGATCGCCGGCAACAGCCCGACCTTCGTGCAGTTGGTGTAGAAGATGTCGGCGAACGACGGGGCCACGATGGCCTCGAAGCCGAAGTCCTCCAGCGCCCAGGGAGCGTGCTCGCGCGAGCTCCCACAGCCGAAGTTGCGGCCGGTGACGAGGATCGGGTTCTTCTCCAGCTTGATCTCGCCGTCGCGGATCCAGTCGTAGAAGAGGAACTCGCCGAAGCCGGTCCGCTCGACCCGCTTGAGGAATTGCTTGGGGATGATCTGGTCGGTATCGACGTCGGCGCGGTCCAGCACCGAGACCTTGCCCTCGATCACGTCTATCGGTCTCATCTTCAGCTCCAATCCCTGATGTCGACGAAATGTCCCTCGATCGCCGCCGCGGCGGCCATCCTCGGGCTGACCAGATGGGTGCGCCCGCCCTTGCCCTGACGCCCCTCGAAATTGCGGTTCGAGGTCGAGGCGCAGCGCTCGCCCTCGATCAGGGTGTCGGGGTTCATGCCCAGGCACATCGAGCAGCCCGCCTCGCGCCATTCGAAGCCGGCCGCGCGGAAGATGTCGTGCAGCCCCTCGGCCTCGGCGTTCGCCTTGACCTGTCGGGAGCCGGGCACGACCATCGCCCGCACCGAGCCGGCGACCTTGCGGCCCTCGACGATCTCGGCGGCCTCGCGCAGGTCCTCGATCCGCGAGTTGGTGCAGGAGCCGATGAAGACGCGTTCGGGCGCCACCTCGGTCATCGGCGTGCCGGCCTCCAGGCCCATGTAGGTGAGGGCGCGTTCGGCCGACTCGCGATCGGCCGGCGAGTCCATCGCCGCCGGGTCGGGGACGCTGTCGGTGACCTCGCAGACCATGCCGGGGTTGGTCCCCCAGGTGACCATCGGCGAGATCGCTCCGGCGTCGACGTCAACCTCCGTGTCGAAAGCAGCGCCGTCGTCGCTCGGCAGCTGCCGCCAGCGCTCGGCCGCGGCGTCGAAGTCAGTGGGGGCGCCAGGGCGGCCCCGGACCCACTCGATCGTCTTCTCGTCGGGGGCGATCATGCCGGCGCGACCGCCGCCCTCGATCGTCATGTTGCAGATCGTCATCCGGCCCGGCATCTCCAGGGACTCGATCGCCGGGCCGGCGTACTCGACCGCGTAGCCGGTCATGCCGCCGGTGCCCAAACGCCCGATCGTCGCCAGGATCAGATCCTTGGGCGTGACCCCCGAGCCGAGCTCGCCGGAGTAGGAGATCCGCATCGTCTTCGGTCGCTTCTGCACCAGGCACTGGGTCGCCAACACGTGCTCGACCTCGGAGGTGCCGATGCCGAAGGCCAGCGAGCCAAAGGCGCCGTGAGTGGAGGTGTGGCTGTCGCCGCAGACGATCGTCATACCGGGCTGGGTCACGCCGAGCTCCGGCCCGATCACGTGGACGATCCCCTGGCGGTCGGAGCCCAGCGAGTAGACGGGGATGCCGAACTCCTCGCAATTGCGCTCCAGCGTTTCGACCTGGACCCGCGAGAGCTCGTCGGCGATCAGGCGCGCCGCCATCGTGCCGTCGGTTGGCGTGTTGTGGTCGGCGGTGGCCAGGGTCTTGTCGGTGCGACGCACCGGGCGACCCGCCAGCCGCAGGCCGTCGAAGGCCTGCGGCGAGGTGACCTCGTGGACCAGGTGCAGGTCGATGTAGATCAGGCCGTCGGAGACCTCGTGGGCCTCCCAGAGCTTGTCGAACATGGTTTGTGGCATGGTCAGTCGCGGCCTCCTCTGCTCTCGTTCGTCACATTCATAATCACCGGAAATCTTGCTCCTCACTTCCGCGTCCGGGGGCCGCTAGCCCCTCCTCAGGCCCGCGGCGATTACGGCGAAGAAGCGGGTGGGCTCCTCGCCTTCGTTCTCAAAGTGATGGGGAAGATCGGCATCGAAGGTGACGCTGTCGCCCTCGCTCAGCTCGTGACGGGTGCCATCGACGACCAGTACCAGCGTGCCGGCCAGCACCACAGCGGTCTCGCGGCTGCCGGGCTCGTGCATCGGCGGATCGTTACGACCACCGGTCGTCGCGCCGGCCTCCAGCGTGTGCAACGAGACGTCGGCGCGCTGGCCGGGCAGTGGCGGCGTCAGCTCCTCGAAGCAATGGCCGCCACGCTCCAGCGTGCGCCGGTCGCCGGCCCGACTGACCGCGACGTGCTCGCCCTCGTCGAGGCGCAGCAACTGCGAGAGCGTCAACTCCAGCCCGGAGGCGATCTTCGCTGCCACCGCCAGCGTCGGGCTCGTCTCCCCACGCTCGACCTGCGACAGCATCGGCGCACTGACCCCGGAACGCTCACCCAGGTCGCGCAACGAGAATCCCATCGCCTCACGCAGGGCGCGAACGCGATCGCCGATCGCCACAGCCTCGCCGGCGGCGGGCGAATCGGGCTTGTTCGCTTTCGATGCGGTGGTCACGATGCGCGTACGTTATCACATACGTTTGTAATTGCTAACTAGCGTGTCTCGCCTCGCCTTCCGTTCGCCGGGAGCCGGCGAGGAGCTGCCGCAGGTCCGATGCGATCGCCTCCGGTTCGTCATCGAGTTGCCTCGAGGTGATTCGCGTGACCTCGTAGCCGACAGTGCGGAGAGTGCGGTCGCGAGTCTTGTCTTCCCGAAACGCGGACCGCGACCCATGCGCTTGCCAGCTGTCCAGCTCGACGATCTGCATGGTCCCCGACCAGTGGCAATCGACCTGAAATCGCCTTCCACCCACGACGATCCAATCGTTGAGGCGAGGGCGCGGAAGTCGGTGGCGTCGCAAGAAAAGGAGAAACCTCGTCTCCAATGGGCTGCGAACACGCCCAGCAGGCAGAG
This sequence comes from Solirubrobacterales bacterium, assembly GCA_036271315.1. Lineage (GTDB taxonomy): Bacteria > Actinomycetota > Thermoleophilia > Solirubrobacterales > 70-9 > VRUE01. The sequence continues at coordinate 3,162 of DATBAV010000031.1, forward strand.
CTTCAATACGGACCAGAGCCGCTCGCAGGCGTCCGACCCCGCGCCGTCCTGGGTAGCGCTCAATCAGATCCGGCAACGACAGGCGGTCATAGAGACGCAGGAATTCGACTTGGCGAATGGCGACCTCGATTTCGTCGGTTGACGACGTGGCGGCGAGGTCAAGCACCGTACGTGGAACCGTGGTCACGGGGATCCGCTCGCATGTCGTTATCTCGTCGTCAGGCAGCCCGCCGTGATGTCGCCGGATGAGGTCAGATGACCTGCTCCTTCCTGCAACCGTGACGTGGATCGGGCCACGCCGCGGATTGCTGATTCCCCAAAGCGCAGCGGCCGAGTGATGACTTAGGACCGCCCCTGCGCCGGAGGAAAGCACAGCGGCAATCCACCTACCCATCGGAGAAAGAGCCCTGTGACCCACCGCATAGACCCCGTGCGCCACAACATGCAGACGGCCGGCGTCCAACCGATGATCGACGGCGTCCTCCCCCACACCCCATTCCAGAAGTTGCCACCGAGCAACAACCCCGTGCTGCCTCGCGGCCATCTCGGCAATCATCACGTCGGGACCATCACGAGATCGCCTCAGCCCGCGATATAGGCGGGTTGAGGCGATCTCGGCGGGCATGGAGCGATGGTCTCGCCCGCGGCGTTACGGGTGGTGCGCGGCGTTTAAGGAATCTGTGACGTCATGGGCCCGGGGTTCGTTCCACCGCAGCCTCCGACGTCACGGCCTCGGCCTCGCGGATGGCGGCGCCCTCCAGGGCGTTCGACAGGGCGCGGACGTAGGCGCGGGCAGAGGCCTCCAGGATGTCGGTCGCGACACCCTGGCCGGTGGCCAGGCGGCCGGCGGCGCGCAGCATCACGGTTACCTGGCCGAGGGCGTCCTCTCCCCCGGTCACGGCCTCGACCGTGTACTGGCGCAGCTCGCACTCGGTGTCGGCGGCCTTCTGGATCGCGCGGAAGATCGCATCGACCGGGCCGTCGCCGCCGGACTCGCCGGCGGCCTCCTCGCCCGACGGCATCTTGACCGCGACGCGGGCCAACGGCTCTTTCCGTGAGCCCGCCTCGACCTCGAACCAGGCCAGCTCGTGTGAATCGTCCTTCTCGCGCATCTCGTCGGAGACGATCGCCTCCAGATCCAGCGCCGTCACCTGCTTCTTGCGGTCGGCGATCTCCTTGAAGCGCTTGAAGGCGGCGTTGAGGGCGTTGCCCTCGACCTTGAAGCCCAGCTGGTCCAGCGCGTCGCGCAGGGCGTGGCGGCCGGAGTGCTTGCCCAGGACGATCGAGTTCGACTCCAGGCCGACCTCGGTCGCGTCCATGATCTCGTAGGTGGTGCGCTCCTTCAGCACGCCGTCCTGGTGGATGCCGGACTCGTGGGCGAAGGCGTTGCGGCCGACGATCGCCTTGTTGGGCTGGATCGCGTAGCCGGTCAGGCGCGAGACCATGCGACTGGTGCGGGCCAGCTCGCGGGTGTTGATGCCGGTGCTCAGGCCGTGCACGTCCTCGCGAACCTTGATCAGCATCGCGATCTCCTCCAGCGAGCAGTTGCCGGCGCGCTCGCCGATGCCGTTGACGGCGCACTCGACCTGCCGCGCCCCCGCCAGCACGCCAGCGTAGGAGTTGGCGACGGCCATGCCCAGGTCATCGTGGCAGTGGACCGATACCTCTACCTCGCGCAGCCCCGGCACCAGCTCGTAGAGGCGCCGGAAGTACTCGGCGTACTCCTCGGGCGTCGTGTAGCCGACCGTGTCGGGGATGTTGATCACAGTCGCGCCCTCCTCTACCGCGATCGCGCAGACCTCGGCGGTGAACTCGATGTCGGCGCGGGTCGCGTCCATCGGCGAGAACTCGACGTCCTCGCAGTAGGACTTGGCCAGGGTGACGGCGGCCCGCGCCTGTCCCTTGACGTCCTCGCGGTCGGTCTGCAGCTGGTGCTCGATGTGGATGTCGGAGGTCGAGATGAAGGTGTGGATGCGCGGCCGCGCCGCGTCCTTGATCGCCCCCCAGGCAGCGTCTATATCGGCCTTGTGGGTGCGGGCCAGGCCGCAGATCACCGGGCCCTCGACGCCGCGGGCGATCGCCTCGACCGCCTCGAAGTCGCCGGGCGAGGTGATCGGGAAGCCGGCCTCGATCACGTCGACGCCCAGGCGGGCCAGTTGCTGGGCGATCTCGACCTTCTCGCCCATGTTCAGCGAGATCCCCGGCGACTGCTCGCCATCTCGCAGTGTCGTGTCGAAGATGTGGACGCGGTTTGCGTCGTCTACTGGTGCCACTGGGTCCTCCTCCTTCTCTGCTGCTTTCGAATGACCTTTTCTCTCGCGGCTATCGCGCCGCCCAGCGCTATTCCCCCCGGAGGGGGAGGAGAAGGAGAAGCGCGAGGCTGTCGGGCCGGTGAGTCATTCGGTCGCCTCAGCTTAGCGTAGGCTGCGCGCATCGCAAGCGAGGTTTCCTCAAGCACGATCCCCCGCTCGACCTGGTTCGCCCTCTTCGCGATGGGGATCGCCGTGGTGGTGATCGCCAACGACTTCTCCGCGGTCAATGTCGCCCTGCCGACGATGGAGAAGGACTTCGACACCAACGTCAACACGATCCAGTGGGTGGTCAACGCCTACGCGCTGACCTTCGGCGTGATGATCGTCACCGGCGGCCGGCTTGCCGACATGTTCGGCCGGCGCAACGCCTTCTTCCTCGGCACCGCGATCTTCGCCTCGATGTCGGCTCTGGGCGGCGCGGCGCAGACGGAGACCTGGCTGATCGTGACGCGGACGCTGATGGGGATCGGCGGGGCGTTGATGTGGCCGGCGATCCTCGGCATGACCTACGCCCTGCTCCCCGAAGACAAGGCGGGGCTGGCGGGCGGGATCATCATCGGTGCCGCCGGCCTTGGCAACGCGATCGGGCCGCTGATCGGCGGCGTGCTCACCGACGCGCTGAGCTGGCGCTGGATTTTCTTCCTCAACGTGCCGATCTCGATCTTCGCCGTGCTCGTCACCTACCGCCTGGTCAAAGTCGCCGAGCCAGACGAGGGCCGCCAGCAGATCGACTATCCCGGGATCGCCGCGATCTCGGTCGGCCTCGTCTCACTGCTGGTCGCCCTCGACCAGATCGACGACTGGGGCCTCGGCGATCCGCGGGTGCTCGGCATGTTCGCCCTGGCCGCGGTCCTGTTGATCGCCTTCGTGCCGATCGAGCGCCGCGCCGGAGCGCACGCGCTGATACCGCGGGCGGTGATGGCGAACGAGAGCTTCCGCGCCTCCTGCCTGGCGATCCTGCTGATGTCGGCGACCTTCTTCGCCGCCCTGCTCTACCTGCCCCAGTTCATGCAGCACCAGCTTGGCTACTCGCCGCTGGAAGCGGGGGTCGGGCTGCTGCCCTTCCTCGCAACCTTCGCCTGCGTCTCGTTCGTCGCCGGCCCGCTCTACGAGCGGCTGGGAGCAAAGCTGCTGGCGACGGCCGGCGCGGGCTGCATCGCCATCTCGCCATTCATCTTCTCGCTCGTCGCCTCGCGCTCGAGCTACGCCTCGCTGATCCCCGGCATGGTCGTGCTCGGGATCGGGATCGGCAGTTTCTACCCAACCGCCACGACCGCGGGGGTCACCTCGGTCGACGAATCCCAGACCAGCCTCGCCGGCGGCATCGTCTACATGTTCCAGATCGCCGGCGGCTCGATCGGATTGGGCCTGACGACGACCGTCTTCTCCTCGCAGGCGTCCTTCATCGACGGCATCGAGGCAGCCTTTCGACTCGACGCCGCGCTCTCCCTGGTCGGCTTCCTCGTCGCGCTCTTCTTCGTCGGCGGGCGGTTGCTGGATCGGCGGCCTGCCCAGCGCGCCTCGGCCTGAGCCTCGAACCGTCCCTCAGACAGAGGGCTTGACGACGTTGCCGCGGATCAGCGTGTTGTGGCCGCTGCCACCGTCCATGATGTCGGTGCTGCCGCCGCGCAGCACGTCGTTGCCGGGGCCACCGAGCAGTTCATCTTTGCCAGGCCCGCCGTAGAGGACGTCGCTGCCGCCGCGGCCGGCGATCTTGTCGTTGCCTTCTCCGCCGATCAGTTTGTCCGGGCCGCTGCCGCCCACCAGGGTGTCGTTGCCGGGACCGCCGCGCATCGTCACCGGCAATTCGATCGCGCTCGAGACGGAGAACGTGTCATCGCCTTCGCCACCGTTGATTTCGAAGCCGGCGACGAGGGGCGCTTTGCAGGTCAACTCGTTCGGCACGCCGGGCGTGTTTTCGCAGACCGTGCCGCCGACTTCCAGCGGCGCGGCAGAGTCGATCACGTAGCTGCGGCCATCGGGCGTGGGCCAGATGCGGATCGAGTTCTGCGTCGCACCACCGGCCAAGACCACGGTGTAGGTGGTTTCGGCATGGGCGATCGACGCTGTTTGCGCCGCCAGAGTCGCGAGCAGGATCAAGATCGCCTTCTTCATAAGGAAAAGCCCCCGCCGAGCCGGGTCCTAGTTAGGGAACAACACAACCTTGCCGACGTTGCGGCGCTGAGCGATGAATTCATGCGCCTCACCGGCTCGCTCGAATGGAAACGCCTCGGCGACGACCGGCTCGAGGCGCCCCGCCTCGAGGTCCGCCATCAGCGGCTCGGTTACCCGGTCGAGGCTGCCCTCGCGGTCCCACCACTTGAGCATGTTGAGGCCGAAGACCCCCTTGTTCTCGTTCATCAACGCCAGGCTCTTCCACCAGGGGATGGTCGCCAGCGGCATCTTGGCGAGGCTCTTGAGGGCCGCCGGAAGGTCGCGGCCGCTCTCCTTGGTCACCTCGGAGAGGCCGTACATGACAACGCGGCCGCCGGAGCGCAGCAAGCGGTAGTCCTTGCGGAACGAGGTCGGGCCGAGCGCGTCGATGATCAGGTCGACACCCTCGCCGGCGGTGATCCGCATCGTCTCCGCCGCGAAGTCCTGGCTGCGGTAGTCGATCGCGTGGGTGACGCCCTGGGCGCGAATCGCGTCGTGCTTGGAGGGCGAGGCGGTGCCAAAGATCTCGGCGCCAACGTTGCGGGCGATCTGAGTGGCGGCGATGCCCACCCCGCCGGCCGCGGCGTGAATCAGCACACGATCGCCCTCGCGCAGGCTGCCCATGACGATCAGGGCGGCGTAGGCGGTCCCGTAGTTGACCGGGAAGGCGGCGCCCTGCTCGAAGCTGAGTCGATCGGGCAGCGGCAGAACCTGCACGGCGGGAACCGCGACCAGCTCAGCCTGCCCGCCGAAACGGGTGCCCGCCATGACCCTGTCGCCGACCGCGAAATCGCTCACCCCCTCACCCAGGCTCTCGACCTCTCCAGCCACCTCGTAACCCATCACGCAGGGGGGTTTGGGCGCGTCCGGGTAGAGGCCGAGGCGAGCCATCGTGTCGGCGAAGTTGATGCCGGCGGCCTTGACCGCGATCCGGACCTCGCCGGCAGCGACCGGCGGATCGGGGCGCTCCTGCACCTGCAGCACCTCGGGTCCACCGTTCCCTGTCTGTACCAGTGCCTTCACCGGGTCAGCCTACTTGACCGGTCCTGGACTACAGATCGACCGAGCGGCCGACCGAGAAGCCGTCGAGCTCGAGGATCTTGGCGATCGTCGCCTCGTTCACAGCGGCATCGGTGGTCAGCGCCATCACCGCGCGCTCGCCGTCCTCCTCGGCACCGACGGCGGCGGAGACGATGTTGACGCTCTCCTCGCCGAACATCGTGCCGACCCGGCCGATCATGCCGGGACGGTCAGCGTAGCGGAAGACGGCGATGTGCTCAGCGAATGGCAGGTAGAAGCTCTCGCCCCAGACCGAGACCAAGTAGGGCTCGTTATGGGGGCCGACGCCGGTTCCGGCCACCTCGACTTCGTCGCTGCCGCTGCCCAGGCGCACCGTGACCAGCTCGGTGAAGTCCTCCGAGCTCGACTCCTTGGTCTCGACCAGGTCGACGCCGCGTTCCTCGGCCATCTGCGGCGCGTTGACGAGGTTGACCGGCTCCTCGGTGTGACCGGAGAGGATCCCGACCAGGACGGCGATGCCAAGTAGGCGGGTGTCGTGCTGAGCGAGTTTCCCGCGGAACTCGACCGCGACCCGGTCAACCGGGCCCTGGCCGAGGCCCTCCGCCAGGCGGCCGAGCTTTTCGCAGAGCGGCACGAAGGGCGAGAGCGCTTCCATCTCCTCCGGTCGCACCGCGGCGATGTTGACCGCGTTGGTGACGACAGCACCGGTCAGCGCCGCGGTCACCTGTTCAGCGGTGACGACACCGGCGCGGTCCTGGGCCTCGGCGGTGGAGGCGCCCAGGTGCGGAGTGACGACGACGTCCCCGCGGGCGAAGATCGGGTGCTCGGTGAAGGGCTCCGACGGGAAGACGTCGAGCGCGGCGCCACCGACCTTGCCCGACTCCAGTCCCGCCACCAGCGCATCGAGGTCGACCAGCTCGCCGCGGGCGCAGTTGACGATTCGCACCCCCTGCTTCATCTGGGCGATCGCCTCAGCGTCGATCAGGTTGATGGTCTCGGGCGTCTTGGGCACGTGCACGGTGACGACGTCGGCCCGGCCGAAGAGGTCCTCGAGGCTCTCCGCACCCTCGACCCCGAGCTCGCGGAAGCGCTCGGCGGAGACGAACTTGTCGAAGGCGATCACGTCCATCTCGAAGGCCTGGGCGCGTTTGGCGACGAGCTGGCCGATGCGGCCGAACCCAACGATGCCGATCGTCTTGCCGTAGAGCTCGGCGCCCTTGAACTTGGCCCGGTCCCAGCGGCCGTCGACGAGGGCGCCATGGGCCTGCGGGACGTTGCGGAAGAGCGCGAGGGCGAGCGCGAGGGTGTGCTCGGCAGCGGCGACGGAGTTCGATTCGGGCGCGTTGGCGACGACGATGCCGCGGCGCGTCGCGGCGGGGATGTCGACGTTGTCGACGCCGGTGCCGGCGCGGCCGATCACCTTGAGGTTGTCCGCCCGCTCGATCAGCTCCGGCGTCAGCTTCGTCGCCGAGCGGATCAGGATCGCGTCGTAGCCACCGATCTTCTCGGCCAGCTCCTCGTCGGACATCTCGAGGCCGAGGTCGACATCGAAGTTCTGCCGCAGCAGGTCGACCCCCGAGTCGGCGATCTTCTCCTTGACCAGGACTTTCATCGCACAGCCTTTCGTTCACGTCGCGATCGACACGGATTCGAACGACCGGCGATCACCGCGACGATTGCAACGTTCACAGGCGGGCCTCCCCCATGTTCTCGACCACCCAATCGATGCAGGCGGTCAGGGCTTCTACGTCAGCCGGCTCGACCGCCGGGAACATGCCGATCCGCAGCTGGTTGCGACCCAGCTTGCGGTACGGCTCGGTGTCGACGATGCCGTTGGCGCGCAGCGTCGCGGCGATCGCGGCGGCGTCGACCGAGTCCTCGAAATCGATCGTGCCAACGACCAGCGAGCGCTTGGCCGGATCGGCGACGAAGGGTGTGGCGAACTCGCTCGCCTCGGCCCAGCCGTAGAGATGGCCGGAGGAGGCGGATGTGCGCTCGACGCAACCGTCGAGCCCGCCCAACGCCAGCATCCACTCGACCTGATCGGCAAGCAGCAGCAGGGTGGCAAGCGCGGGCGTGTTGTAGGTCTGCTCCTTGCGCGAGTTCTCCAGCGCTGTTTGCAACGAGAGGAAGTCGGGCTGCCAGCGGTCATCGGCGCCGTCAAGCTCGCCGATGCGGGCGATCGCCGCCGGGCTGAGCGCGGCCAGCCAGAGACCGCCGTCGGCGCCGAAGGCCTTCTGCGGAGCGAAGTAGTAAACGTCGGCCTGGCTTGCGTCGAGCGGCAGGCCGCCGGCGCCCGAGGTGGCATCGATCAGGACGAGGGCGTCGCCCGAGCCATCTGGGCGCCGCACCGGGACCATCACCCCGGTTGAGGTCTCGTTGTGAGCCCAGGCGATCGCGTCGGCCGCGGGGTCGGCGACGGGCGCGGGCGCGGCGCCGGGATCGGCCTCGATCACGATCGGGTCCTGCAGGAACGGCGCGCCCTTGGTCGCCTTGGCGAACTTCTGCGAGAACTCGCCATAAGTGAGGTGCAGGGCACGCTCGCGCACGAGCCAGGCACAGGCGGCGTCCCAGAAGGCGGTTGTGCCGCCGTTGCCAAGGGCAATCTCATAGCCGTCGGGAAGCGCGAAGAGCTCGGCGAGGCCGGAGCGGACCCGTCCGACCAGATCGCGCACCGGAGCCTGCCGGTGCGAGGTCCCCATGAGCTTCGACTGCTGCGCCAGCTTCTCGAGTGCCTCGGGGCGCACCTTCGAGGGCCCGCAGCCAAAGCGGCCATCGGCCGGCTTGAGCTCGGTGGGGATCTGGGCTATGTCCGTGGCTGGGGTCATCGGGGTGAAAAGTGGCCGGTTCACGGCGCGGCGGCCTAGGTTATTGACCGGCGGGGTTGGACCTCAGGCAGGCCGTCCGCATAGGCTGCCGGCCATGAGCGAGACCAACGAGCAGGCCATCAGCAAGGGCGACGGTTACGCCGTCGCCAACCTCAGCGACCTCGGCGAGGGACCGGGATTCCGCAAGATCCGCAAGCCCCTGGGCGTCACCGCCTTCGGCGTCAACGCGATCGTGCTGCCGCCCACCTATGCCACCGGCAGCCATTACCACGACGAGCAGGAGGAGCTCTACTTCCTCCACAGCGGCCACGTCGCGATCGAGTTCGGCGACGGCAGCAGCCACGAGCTGGAGCCCGGCGGCCTAGCCTGGGTGGACGCTTCGACCGAGCGCAGGCTGAGAAACCTCAGCGACTCAGAAGAGGCCGTCTACGTCGTCGTCGGCGGCAAGGACGGCTACGTGGGCCGCGACGGCAAACTGGCCGAGGGCGAGACGCACCGCTAAAGCTTCAGGCGCAAGGGATCCAGGTCCCCCTCCCACGGAGACCGTCGCGCAGCTGATCGTCCCCGGTAGTCCGTACGTGATCGCTGAGCCTCCGTGAGAGGGGGACCTGGATCCCTCCCACGTGCTCTTGCGCTGCATCTCAAAACTTGAAGGACGCCGGCAGCCCCTCTCCATGAAGCTTGGGGACCACGCTTCGAAGCATGGGAACGACTCAGCCGCGCGACGGCTTCAGGGAGAGGGGCTGCCGGCGTCCCCCACGCTTGAAGTTGAAGCTCAGAACTCCTGGTCGATCCAGGGCATCGTGTCGCGAAGGCCCTTGCCGACCTTCTCGACTTCATGCTTGGCGCCTTCCTCGCGCATCCGCGAAAGGTTCTCGCCCCCGGCGCGGTTCTCGGCGATCCACTCGCGGGCGAACTCGCCCGACTGGATCTCGCCGAGGATCTCCTTCATCGCTGCTCGCGACTCCGCGCCGATGACGCGTTTGCCGCGGGTCATGTCGCCGTACTCGGCCGTGTTGGAGATCGAGTAGCGCATGCCCTGGATCCCCTTCTCGTACATCAGGTCGGCAATCAGCTTGAGCTCGTGCAGGCACTCGAAGTAGGCGAGGCGCGGGTCGTAGCCGGCCTCGACCAAGGTCTCGAAACCGGCGCGGACCAGCTCCGAGGCGCCGCCGCAGAGCACCGCCTGCTCGCCGAAGAGGTCGGTCTCGCACTCGTCCTTGAAGGTCGTCTCGATGATCGCCGCGCGGCCGCCGCCGATGCCGGCGGCGTAGGCGAGGACGAGGTCGTGGGCCTTGCCGGTGGCGTCCTGCTGGACCGCCATCAGGCAGGGGACGCCGCGGCCTTCCTCGTACTGGCGGCGGACCAAGTGGCCCGGGCCCTTGGGCGCGACCATGCCGACGTCGACGCCGGCGGGCGGCACGATCTGCTCGAAGTGAATGGCGAAGCCGTGGGCGAAGAGCAGCAGGTTGCCGGGGGCGATCCCGTCGGAGATCTCGGCCTCCCAGACCTCGGCCTGCTTCTCGTCGGGCAGCAGGATCATCACCGCGTCGCCGCGGCTGGCGGCTTCGGCGATGTCGAGCACTTCGAGGCCGGCCTCTTCGGCTTTCGCGCGGCTGGAGGAATCCGGGCGCAGGCCGACGACGACGTCGACCCCCGAGTCCTTCAGGTTGAGGGCGTGCGCGTGTCCCTGGGAGCCGTAGCCGAGGATGGCAACGGTCTTTCCCTGGAGCAGCGAGAGGTCAGCGTCTGAGTCGTAAAAGATGTCCTTGGGCATGAGCGGCAGGCTAGCGAAGGGCGCGCCTCATCAGCTTGCCCGAGGGCGTGCGCGGCAGCGCCGCCGCCAGCTCGACCCGCTTCGGCACCTTGAAGCCGGCCAGCGACTCGGCGCAGTGGCGGCGCAGCTCGTCGGGGCTGACCTCGGAGCCGTCGCGCAGGACGACGATCGCGGTCACCGCCTGCTGCCACTCCGGGTCCTCGCGGCCGACGACGGCGGCGTCCGCGACCTCGGGATGGCGCAGCAGCACTTTCTCGACTTCCGCCGGCACGACGTTCTCACCGCCGGTGACGATCAGGTCGTCCATGCGGTCCTCGACGTAGAGGAAACCTTCCTCGTCGATGCGGCCGAGGTCGCCGGTGTGCAGCCAGCCGTCGGCATCGGCGCGGCCGGGGGCGACGGTCGGCCCCTGGACGAGGATCTCGCCCTCCTGGATGCGCAGGTGGGTGGTAAGCAGCGGCCGTCCGGCGGAGCCGAGCTTGCGGCGGGCGTCGGCCGGCGCCAGCGTCGTCACCTGGGAGCAGGTCTCGGTCAGGCCGTAGGTCTGCACGACCGTGGCACCTCGCCCGAGCGCCTCCTCGAGCGGATCCTCCGGCACCGGCCCGCCGCCGATCAGCAGCGCCCGCGGGCCGGAGAGGTCGGCGCCTGCATCGAGCAGGCGCGTGAGCATCGTCGCCACCAGGGAGACCACGCTGATCCGGTCGCGCTCGAGCGACTCCGCGACCCGGTCGACGTCGAAGCCGTCGTGGACGACGGCGGCGGTGCCGTAGATCACCGAGCGCATGACGATGCCGAGGCCGGAGATGTGGCTGAGCGGCAGGCAGCAGAGCCAGCGGTCCTCGGGCTCGACGCCGATGTTGAAGGCGGAGGCGACGGCGCTCCAGAGGAAGTTGCCGTAGGTGAGGCCGATCGGTTCGGGGCTGCCGGTGCTGCCGCTGGTCATCACGTGGCTGGCGATGTCGTCCATGTCGTGCTCCCCGAGCAGCGGCAGGTCGGCCTCGGTCTGGGTCAGCTCGCCGGCGTCGTCGAGGTCGACCGCCGGTTCCTCGGCCGCGATAACGGCGGCCCGCTCCTCGGCCGAGAGGCGAGGGCCAAGCGGCAGCAGGACCGCTCCGACCTTCATCAGGGCGTGGACCATCACCACCTGCTCGCGGCGCGGGTGCATCGTCATCGCCACGGTCGAGCCGCGGCGCACGCCGTGGGCGATCAGCCGCCGCGCCACCCAGGTCGCCTCGGCCTCGAGCTCGGCATAGGTGACCTCGGTGCCGTCGGCGATCAGCGCGGTGCGCTCGGGACAGCTCTGAGATCTCTGGGCCAGCCAGTCGTCGAGTTTCATCGGCGGGATATCGTGCCCATCATGCCCAAACGCCACAAGGAAGCACCTACGGACGAGACCCTCTATGCCCCGGTCGAGTGGAAGAGCGAGGGTGAGTACGACGACATCCACTACGAGGTCAGCGATGGGATCGCCAAGATCTCGATCGACCGACCCGAGGTCCTCAACGCCTTCAGGCCGCAGACGCTGATCGAGATCTCCGCGGCGCTCGAGCTGGCCCGCGAGGACACAAGCGTCGGCGTAATCGTCCTCACCGGCAAGGGCACGAAGGCGTTTTGCGCCGGCGGCGACCAGCAGGTCCGCGGCGACACCGGCTACGTCGAGGAGGGCGCCTCCCTCGGTCGCTTCCACGTCACCGACCTGCAGGTGCAGATGCGAAGGCTGCCGAAGCCGGTGGTGGCGATGGTGGCGGGGTACGCGATCGGCGGCGGCCACATCCTGCACGTCTGCTGCGACATGACGATCGCCGCCGACAACGCCTGGTTCGGGCAGACCGGACCGCGGGTTGGCTCCTGGGACGGTGGCTTCGGCGCTTCGCTGCTGCGCGATCTCGTCGGTACCAAGAAGGCGAAGGAGTTCTGGTTGCTCTGCCGTCAGTACGACGCCGAGGAGGCGCGCGAGATGGGGCTGGTCAACGAGGTGGTGCCGCTCGACCGGCTCGAGGCGGAGACGGTTGCCCGCTGCCGCGAGATGCTCGCCCTCTCCCCCTTCGCCCTGCGTCTGGTCAAGGCCAGCTTCAACGCCCACGAGGACGGCTACGCCGGTATCCAGCAACTGGCGCACGACGCCAACCTGCTCTTCTACGGCAGCGAGGAGGCGGCCGAGGGCCGCGAGGCGTTCAAGCAGAAGCGGGCGCCGGACTTCTCGCAGTTCCCGAGGCGAGCATGAGGATCTGGGTGATGGCGGCGCGGCCGCGCACGCTGCCGGCGGCGATCGCACCGGTGCTGGTCGGCACCGCGGCGGCGGTCGAATGGGCGGGCAAGCTGCCCCGGATTGGCGCCTTCCTCGCCGCCCTGATCGGCTCGATCTTCATCCAGATCGGCACCAATCTCGCCAATGACTACTCCGACGCCAAGCGGGGTGCCGACACCGCCGACCGACTCGGCCCGGTGCGGGTGACCTCGGCCGGACTGGTGACGCCGCGCCGTGTGCTCAACGCGACCTGGATCGCCTTCGGAGTGGCGATCGCCTGCGGCATCTACCTGGCGGCGGTCGCCGGGATCGTGATCCTGCTGATCGGCGCCGTCTCGATCGCCGCCGGCGTCCTCTACACGGGCGGACCGCGCCCCTACGGTTACGCCGGCCTCGGTGAGGTCTTCGTCTTCCTCTTCTTCGGCCTGGTCGCGGTCAACGGCTCCTACTACGTGCAGCTCGAGCAGCTCAACGCGTTGCCGCTGGGACTCTCGATCGCCGTCGGCTTCATCGCTACCGCGATCCTCGTCGTCAACAACGTGCGCGACCTGGAGACCGACCGCCGGGCCGGCAAGATGACCCTGGCGGTACGGATGGGGCGCCACAACGCGGTCGTCCTCTACCGCGGGCTCGTGCTCGGCGCCTTCGTCGTCCTGCCCCTGTCGCTGCTCGCCGGCGGCGGTAGCTGGCTGCCGTTGATCGGTCTACTGGCGCTGCCGATGGCGGTGAAACCGATGCGGGCAATGACCAACCGCACCGACGGGCCGGCGCTCAACGGCGCCCTGGCGGGCACCGGCGCGCTGCTCGGGGTCTTCAGCCTGCTGGTCTCAATCGGCCTACTGCTGGCGAGCTGATGCGCCTCGCCTCGGCTGAGGTCATCCCCTACGCGCTTCCCTTCGAGAAGCCATACGTCACCGCGCGCGGCCGGCTGGAGCAACGCGAGATGGTGCTGCTGCGGCTGCGTTCGGAGGACGGGCTGATCGGCCTGGGGGAAGCCGTGCCGCTCTCGCTCCGGGGCGGCGCGACAATAGCTCAGGTCGTCGTCGAGCTGGAGGGCCTGGCGGGGCGCGACGAGGTGGATGAGCAGGCCCTGAGCAGCGGCGCCCTGGCGCTCTCGGCACCGGCGCGCTGCGCCGCACTCACCGCGCTGCTGGACCTGCGCGGGCGCAGAGCGGCGGGCGAAAACGTGCTCGCAGAGGCGAGATCGGAGCCGGTCGAGTGCAACGCGACGCTGGTTGCCGGCGAGCCCGCCGCGGTGGCGGCAGATGCCGAGCGCTGGGCAAGCGAGGGCTTCTCGACCTTCAAGCTGAAGCTCGGAGTCGGCGACGACGTCGGCCAGGTGCGGGCCGCGCGCGAGGCACTGGGCCCAGAGGCACGGATCCGGGTCGACGCGAACGCCGCCTGGGACATCGAGACCGCATGCCTCACGCTGCGGGAGATCGAGCCGTTTGACGTGGAGCTTGCCGAGCAGCCCGTCGCCACGCTTGAGGAGGCGGCGCAGGTGTCTGGCTCGACCTCGATCCCGCTCGCCGGCGACGAGAGCATCGAGGGGCGCGGCGACGCGGTGCGAGCGGTGAAGCTGGGGGCCTGCAAGCTGGCCGGACTGAAGCTGTCCAAGGTCGGGGGACCGGAGGAAGCGATCGCGATCGCCGAGGTACTGCCCTCATTCGTCTCCAGCGCGCTCGACGGCCCGGTCGGCATCGCCGCGGCGGCCCAGGTCGCTCAGACGCTGGACCAAGCGGCGCTGGGCGTCCACCACTTTGCCCACGGCCTTGCCACTCAGCGGCTTTTCTCCTCGACCGTAGCCTCGGTCGAGTGCGAGATCCGCGGCGGCATGCTCCACCCACCCGACGGCCCCGGCCTCGGCGTGGAGATCGACGAGCAGGCCCTGGATTCGCATCGTCTCTAGCTGACCCTGGCGACTTACCTGTCCTGTAGAGGGGGGTAACTCGCCATAGGCTTTCCGTCGATGGATCCGACCAACGCCAATACCGCCCTCGCCTCGGCCTTCGTCGAGGAGCTTGCTCGCGGTGGCGTGCGGCACGCGGTGGTCTCCCCCGGCTCGCGCTCGACGCCGCTCGCGGTGGCGCTCTGGCGCCAGGCGGAGATCGAGGTGAGCGTGATCGTCGACGAGCGCTCGGCGGCGTTCTTCGCACTTGGCGCCGCCCAGGCGACGCGGGCGCCCGTCGCCCTGCTCTGCACCTCGGGAACCGCGGCCGCCAACTACCACCCGGCGGTCTGCGAGGCGGATGATTCCGCGTTGCCCCTGGTCGTCCTCACCGCCGACCGACCGCCCGAGCTGCGCGGCATCGGCGCCGGCCAGACGATCGACCAGATCAAGCTCTACGGCGAATCGGTGCGCTGGTTCTGCGAAGTCGGCACCCACGAGGCCGACGACGACGGGCTGCTGCACTACCGCTCGGTCGCCTGTCGGGCTTTGGCCGCCGCCCGCGGCGAGACGCGCCCTGGCCCCGTCCACCTCAACTTGCCCTGGCGCGAGCCGCTGGCGCCGCTGGCGGTCGAGGGCGCGGTCACCGCGACCGATCCGCTCGCCCTGGAGGGGCGCGCCGGCCGACCGCTCACCGCGGTCACCTCGATCGATCTCGAGCCATCGAGCTTCCTGCTCGAGGAGATGGCCGGTCACATCGGCGACGCGATCTCCGGCGTGATCGTCGCCGGTCGCCAGCTCGACCCCGAGCTGCGCGAGCCGCTCGCCCACCTTGCCCGCGCCTCGGGCTTCCCGATCCTCGCGGAGCCCACCTCACAGCTTCGCTGCGGCCCCCACGACCGCTCCTACGTCGTCGCGACCTACGACCTGCTGTTGCGCGACGAGCACTTCGCCCGCTCGGTCGTGCCCGACCTGGTCCTGCGCTTCGGCGAGATGCCGACGAGCAAGCCGCTGCGCTCCTGGCTCTCGGCAAGCGCCGCCGACCAGATCGCGATCGACGCTTACGGCGGTTGGAACGAGCCAACCAACAGGGCCGCGGCGATACTTCGCGCGGACCCGACCGAGCTGGCCGCCGGCTGGGCGACTCGTCTGGAGAAAGAAGAGCGCCCGGCGCCGCAGCGCTGGCTCGATGCCGAGCGGACCGCTCGCGAGGCGATCGCGTCCTCCTTCGCCGACGGCGCGATCTCCGAGCCCGCGCTCCACCACGCTCTCGGCCAGGCCCACGCTGACGGCGACCTCGTTTACACCGCCTCGAGCATGCCGATCCGCGATCAGGAGGCCTTCCTTGCCTCAAACGAGACGAACGTGAGCTTCCTCTGCAACCGCGGCACCAACGGCATCGACGGCCTGCTCTCCTCCGGAATCGGCGCTGCCCGCGCCAGCGGCCGCCCGACGACGATCGTCATCGGCGACCTCGGCCTCCTCCACGACATCGGCGGCCTCGCCGCCCTGCGCGACGTCTCGACCCCGGTCCGCATCGTCGTCATCGACAACGACGGCGGTGGAATCTTCGGCTTCCTGCCACAAGCGGCAGCGCTCGAGGGGGACGAGTTCGAGGCGCTGCTTGGGACGCCGCGCGGGGTCGACACCGGCAAGGCCGCGGCCCTCTTCGGATTGCCGCATCGAACCCCCGCGAGCCTCTCCGAGCTATCCGCCGCGCTCGCCGGCGGGACGGGCCTGATCGAGATCAAGACCGACCGGCAAAGCAACCTTGCGATCCATCGCCGGCTTGAAGACGACGTTCGTCGCGCGCTCGTCCAGCCTTAGCCGGCGCAGGCGATCGGGCCGGCACCGCGATCGGGTCCCGGCTGCCAGGACGCTCCGGAGAAGAACCCGCGCTTGAGCGAGAGCAAAGTCGTCAGGCAGCTGCCGTCGGCGTTGACCTCCACAATTGAGTTACTGGCGCGCGGCGGCGTCCCCGGCGTGCCTCCGTTCAACTTCGTGAACGCGAGGCGCTGGCCGGAGGGATCCCAGCTGGGCCAGGCAAGACCACCCCGGACCCGGATCAATCTCGTCGGCGCGACGCCGCGCGCCGGAACGACCAGCAGATCCGAGCTCGCGAGCGAACGCACACCGAGCGGCGGGTAGCGGCGACCAAGATGGTTGCGGACAGCGGCGACCCTCCCGTCGGCGGCGTAGACGGGTTCCTTGGCATCGGCCGCGAGCAGCGAGATACGACCGCTGGCGAGGTCGATCGATACAGCCCGAGGCAATGCGCTTCCCCGCTTGAATTGGGTGGCCGCGAGCGCCGAGCCGTCGGCGGAGTAAGAGCTGGGCACGAGCACGCTGTTCCGTGTCCACGGCGTCACGCGGTGCAGCCCATCGCCCTCGACGTCGAGGGACCAGATCGCGAAACGGACCTTGAGCTTTTCTTCCTTCCGCGTGGCCGGGCGCGCTTGCCGCTCAATCTGGCCGGAGATGACGTCGATCCTGAACACGGCAACCGAGTGGCCATCGGGGGCAAGAACCGGATTGCCTTCGAAGAGGATCTTGCGGGAGGCCGGAATGACGCGTCGGTGCGTGCCGTCCGAAGCGGCGACAAAAACCGCGGCCGTCGCCCCGCCGCCGACGCCGGTGAAAGCAAATGAGCTGCCATCCGCGGACCAGCTCGGGCTGGCCCCATCTACCGGCGAAACCACCGAGGAGCTCGAACCCCCGACAAGCCCGAGGGGCAGACCGCCATCGGCCCCGACGGTGGCGATTTCACTGCCGGGCCTGGGATAAGGGTGCGAGGCGACGAACGCCAGGCGAGGACCGGGGGGAACAGTTGCCCCAGCCACGGCGGCCGTCGAAAGAACCGCGAGCAGAACCAGAGCGAAAGGCAAAAGCGGACGAGCATGTCTAAGTCCTACCTGAGCGCGCGGTCGCTACTCCGCCAACAGCGGCAGCAACGCCTGAAGCTTGATCTCGGTCTCGGCCAGCTCGGCGGCCGGATCGGAACCCGCAACCACGCCGACGCCGGCGTAGAGATGGGCCTCGCGGTCGCGCAGCAGGGCGCTGCGCAGGGCGACGCAGAACTCGCCGTCCTCGGTGGCGTCCATCCAACCGACCGGGCCGGCGTACCAGCCGCGGTCCATCTGCTCGAGCTCGACGATCGCCGCGGCCGTGCCGGGCCATGGCTCACCGCCGACCGCCGGGGTCGGGTGGAGCATGCCGGCGAGCTCGACCGCCGAGCGTGGCTCGGCAAGCTGGGCGACGATCGGCGTCGCCAGGTGCTGGATGTTCGCCACCTTGATGATCTTGGGCTCGGACTCGGTCTCGACCCAGACGGCGTGCTGGCGCAGCGAGCGGGCGATCCGCTCGGCGACGATCGCGTGCTCGCGGCGGTCCTTGTCGCTGCGCAGCAGCTGCTCGCCGAGGTGATCGTCGACCGCCGGGTCGGAGCTGCGTCGGGTCGAACCGGCGAGCGCAACCGTCGAGACGCTCGCCCCCGAGCGGCGCAGCAGCAGCTCGGGACTGGCGCCGAGGAAGGCGGCCTCCGGCGTGCCACAGCAAAAACAGAAACAGGAGGGGAACTGCTCGCGCATCGCGCCGAAGACGGCGGCGGGGTCGTGCGCGGCGCCAGCCGAGACCAGCACCTCACGGGCGAGCACGATCTTCGACATCTCCCCTGCCCCGATCCGCTCGGTCGCAGCGGCGATCATCCGCTCGAACTCGCCGGGCGGGCGGGCACTGCTGATCTCGATCCGCGAGGTCGGGTGTGGGTCGAGCAGCGGCAGCGGATCGGCACGCAAACCACTCAAGCGCGCGACAAGCGCCGCCGACCTCTTGCCCGGGTCATCGCCGGGATGGACGATCGCGTTGACCGTAAGAAAGGTCTCATCGCCGCTGCGACAGAGCGACAGCTCGGGCAAGACCAGGGAGGCGGGCGGCAGCGAGGACCAGGTCGAGGAACCGCCGCCATCGGGGTCGAAGGCGAAGCCGCCGACCCAGACGCCGCCGGCACCGGCGGGCAGGCCGCGGGGCTGATCGGCGACGCTCTCGCCGCCCAGGCACTCGGCGGCGACGTCGCGGAAGCGCTGCGGCCCGCGCGAGGTGGCCTGGTGGGCAACACCGAGCGCGGCAAGGGCAAACTCGCGGTCGGGCTCCTCCCAGCAGAACCAGCGATCCGAGGCGAGCCGGGAGGCGAAGGCAGCGGCACAGGGATCGATTCCCTCAACTCGCCGGGTAACGCTGACCCGGGTGCGGCGGCCGCGGCCTGCGGCCCGCTCCAGAGCCCCGCTCAGGCCACTGAGAAGGCTCTCAGTCGCCGCCGCGAGCAATGGCGATCTCGCCGGTGCGGACCATCTCGATCAGGCCGTGGGGACGGATCATTCGCTCGAAGGCCTCGATCTTCTCGGCGGAGCCGGTGACCTCGATCGTCATCGTACGGCGGGAGACGTCGACGATCTTGGCGCGGAAGATCTCGGCGAACTGGATGATCTCGGCGCGGTTCTCGACCGCGGCGGAGACTTTGAACATCGCCATCTCGCGGGCGACCGTCTCCTCCGGCTCCATGTCGCGGATCTTCAACACGTTGACGAGCTTGTGCAGCTGCTTGGTCACCTGGTCGATCGGGTGGACGGCGCCGTCGAGCGTCAGCGTGATGCGCGAGATGCTCGGGTCGTCGGTCGGGCCGACCGCCAAGGTGTCGATGTTGAACCCGCGGCGAGAGAAGAGCCCGGCGACGCGCGCCAGCACACCCGGCTTGTTCTCGACCTGGATCGAGAGGATGTGTTTGCGGCCGCTCAACTGCCCGGGCACGTGCAGATCCTCCAATTTGACCAGGTCCGGGGTCCCGGCCTCCATCAGCGCACCAGCCCTGGCGCCTCGGTCATCTCGCGGGCGGGGTTGCCCGGCGCGATCATCGGATAGACGTTCTCCTCTTGGGTGACGCGGATGTCGACCAGCGCCGGGCCGTCGGCCTCGATCGCCGCCTTCATCGTGTCCTCGAGGTCGGCGGCGTCCTCGACCCGCAGGCCGGTCGCGCCGAAGGCCTCGGCCAGCTTCACCCAGTCCGGGCTGGCGCCCATCTCGACCGCGCTGTAGCGGCGGTCCCAGAAGAGCTGCTGCCACTGGCGGACCATGCCCATGTAACCGTTGTTCATCAGGAAGACCTTGACCGGGATCTGCTCGTCGACGGCGGTCGCGAACTCCTGGACGTTCATGATCAGGCTGCCGTCGCCGGAGATGCAGGTGACCAGCTCGTCGGGGCAGGCGACCTTGGCGCCGATCGCCGCCGGCAGCCCGAAGCCCATCGTCCCCAGGCCGCCCGAGTTGATCCAGCGCCGCGGCTCCTCGAAGCCGTAGTACTGCGCCGCCCACATCTGGTGCTGGCCGACGTCGGAGGCGACGATCGCTTCGCCGTTCGTGACCCGGTGGAGCGTCTCGACCATCGACTGCGGCTTGATCTCGCCGTTCGTCGACGGCTCGTAGTAGAGCGGGTGCTCCTGCTTCCAGGTGCGGATCTGGGCCCACCAGGCCTCCATGCGGCCGGAGTCGGTCTGCAGCGCCCGGTACTCGCGGGTCAGCTTCGGCAGCACCTGCTTGACGTCGCCGACGATCGGGATGTGCGCGC
>DATBAV010000032.1:0-141976 GCA_036271315.1 Solirubrobacterales bacterium
GGCCTCGCCCTGATCACCTGGTTCTTCCTGCTCGCGGGCTCCCCGCTCCCGAACAACTGATCACGGAAGCAAGCCGCTTCGCGCCAAGTCAGGGCGCCTTTGCAAATTCTCTGTGACAACGCTTGAAGGGTGGGGTGCGGAGTGCTTCCATCGGCCCATGCAGGCGCTCAACGACGACCAACAGATGGCGGCGATCGAGGCGAAAGTGGACAAGCTCGAGGAGAAGATCGATTCTGGATTCGCCGAGATGCGGGCGGATTCGGCCGCCGTGCGAGCACAGATCGTTTCCACGGAACGGGCGTTGCGCACGGAGATCGTCGCGGTCCGCAGCGACGCCCGCGAAGAAAACCTGACGGCTCGCAGCGAGGCTCGCGAGGCAAACCTGACGGCTCGGAGCGAGGCGCGCGCGGACTTCCGCACCCTCCTCACCGTGCTCGTCTCCCTTTGGGCCGCCACGGTGCTGACCGTGCTGGCGGCACACCTCTGACCGAGCGGGTCAGACGATGAACTTGCCGTTTTCCTGCATCACGACGCCGTCGACTTCGAGTTTGCCGCCGAGGCGGAGGTCGCAGACCAGGTCGGTGTGGACGGCGGACTCGTTGGTGCCGCCGGACTCCGGATAGGCCTGGCCGACCGCCATGTGGATCGTGCCGCCGATCTTCTCGTCGAGCAGGACCTCGCGGGTGCCGCGGTCGATGCCGTAGTTGGTGCCGATCCCGAGCTCACCCAAGGTGCGGGCGCCCCCGTCGGTGTCGAGCAGGGCGATCAGGAACTCCTCGCCGCGTTCGGCACTCGCGTCGACGACCCGCCCCGCCTCGAATTTGAGTTTGACGCCGGAGACCTCGCGACCGCCGATCACGGCCGGCAGGTGGAAGCTGACCTCGCCTTCGGTGGCGTCCTCGACCGGGCCGGTGAAGAACTCGCCGTCGGGCATGTTGTGGTCGCCGACGCAGGGGATGAAGGTGCGGCCGGCGATGCCGAGCTTGATGTCGGTGCCGGGAGCGGTGATCCGCACCTCCTCGTGGCCCTGGATCCACTCGGCCAGGCGCTCGCACTCGGCCGAGGCGCGCTTCCAGGCCGTCAGCGGATCGGGGTCGTCGGCGAGGCAGGCGCCGAAGTAGAAGTCCTCGTAGGCGGCGAGGCTCATCTCGGCCTCGGAGGCATAGGCGTTGGTCGGGAACAGCGTGTAGCACCAGCGGAAATCACCAGCGGCGCTGCGCTCCATCATCCGGTTCAGCACCGGGCCGGTCGCGGTCTGGCGACGGGTCTGGCGCTGCGGCGGGATTTTCGAGAGTTCGCGCGTGTTGGCGCTGGCGCCGACGCCGATCCGCACGTCGGCGTTGTCGACCGTCCACTCCATCAGCGGCGAGACCCACTCCAGCTGCTCGTCGCTGGCGTTTTCGTAGTAGATCGCCGCCAGCCCGTCGAGGCCGACGTTGAGGATCGGGTGGGCCCCCGCCTTCAGCACCTCTTCGTAGATCGCCCGCAGCAGGGGCTCGGCACCGACCTCGCCGTCGATCGAGACCACCTCACCCGCCTTCACCTTGGTCGAGTAGCCCACCAGGATCTTCGCCAGGTTCTCCGCTCTGGGGTCTCTCACGTCTCCGCCTCCTCGTGCTCCCGCTCGCGGGCGCTAGTAGTCATGGCCATGAAAAGTGCGTGCATTCGCGAATCGTCGGTCAGCTCGGGATGGAAGGCGCAGGCGAGCACCCCGCCCTCGCGAATCGCCACCGGGTGACCCTCGTAGGAGGCGAGCACCTCAACCGCCTCGCCGCAACGCTCGATCCAGGGCGCGCGAATGAAGACCGCCAGCAGCGGCTCGTCGCCGATCCCGGCGATCTCGAGGTCCGCCTCGAAGCTCTGCAGCTGCCGGCCGAAGGCATTGCGAGCGGCGCTGGCGTCGATCAGGCCGAGGTGCTCGCGATCGCAGACGATCATCCCGGCGCAGGTGCCGAAGATCGTCCCACCGGCCCCGCGCAGGATCCGGATCGGCTCCTCCAGCCCGGCCGAGGAGATCCCCATCGAGATCGTCGTGCTCTCGCCGCCCGGGATCACGAGCCCGTCGAGGCCCTCCAGATCGGCCGGAAGCCGCACTTCCGTGACATCGGCACCAAGCTTGCCCAGCACTTCGCAGTGCGCTTCGAAGCCTCCCTGGATGGCGAGCACGCCGAGGCGCAGCTCAGGCACCGCGGTCTTGGAGGAGCGCGTCGGCAGCCGCGAGGTCGGCGATCTCGAGCCCCGGCATCGCGCCACCGAGACCGATCGAGGCTGCCGCGACCCGCTCGGGGTCATTGAAGTGCGTCGTCGCCTCGACGATCGCCTTCGCCCGCCGCTCCGGATCGTCGCTCTTGAAGATTCCCGAGCCGACGAAGTTGCCCTCGGCTCCGAGCTGCATCATCAGCGCCGCATCGGCCGGAGTGGCGATGCCGCCGGCGCAGAAGAGCGGCACCGGCAGGCGGCCACGCTCGGCCACCTCGTGCACGACTTCAAGCGGTGCCTGGTGCTCCTTGGCGGCACCGGCGAGCTCCTCGCGGCCAAGTTGCGCCAAGCGCTTGATCCCGGAAGTGATTTCGCGCATGTGACGGACCGCCTCGACCACGTTGCCGGTGCCGGCCTCGCCCTTGGAGCGGATCATCGCCGCCCCCTCGCCGATCCGGCGCAGCGCCTCGCCGAGGTTGGTGGCGCCGCAGACAAAAGGCACCTCGAAGGCGAGCTTGTCGATGTGGTGGCGCTCGTCGGCCGGGGTCAGGACCTCGGACTCGTCGATGTAATCGACTTCCAGCGCCTGCAGGACCTGGGCCTCGGCGAAGTGGCCGATTCGGGCCTTGGCCATTACCGGAATCGTCACCGCCTCCTGGATCCCCTTGATCATCGCCGGGTCGGACATGCGAGCGACGCCGCCGTCACGGCGGATATCGGCCGGGACCCGCTCCAGTGCCATAACGGCGCAAGCACCGGCGTCCTCGGCAATCCGTGCCTGCTCGGGCGTGACCACGTCCATGATCACCCCGCCCTTGAGCATCTCGGCGAGACCGGTCTTCACTCTGAACGTAGCTCTCTCAGCCATGGGCTCCGCATCTTACGATGCTGGCGCGGCGGCGCTCCTCCTGCGGGTGGCACCGTAGGGGCGGACCGCCCCCGAGGACGCTTTAGCGACCGCAGGGGGTGGTGGGTCCCCTGCGGTGCCACCCGCAGGCCGGGGCGTTCGTCCCGGCTACTTCAGCTTGTAAGCGCGGATTCGGTCTTTGTGCGTGTCTTCGTCTCTCGCGTACAGACCGTGCGCGAGAGCTTGGACAAGAGCCATCAAAGCTGTGTTCGACCGTGCAAATGAGGGGCTGTTTGACGAGTAGTAGAGGGTCAGCTCGGCGTGCTCGCCTACCTCGGACATGGAGGCGTCGGAGACGGCGAGGGTGCGGGCGCCGCGATGCACGGCGAGCTTCATCGCCCGCAGTAGCAGTGGGTGGGCGCGGCCGGAGGAAAGGATGATGACGAGCGTTTCTTCGTCGATCCTGCCCAGGCGCTGCAGCGACTCGCCGCCAGTGCTGGCCACGATTTCGGCGCGGATGTCGAGCAGGCTGAGCGTGTGGCGCAAGTAGCTGGCGAAGAAGGCCATCTGGTCGACGCCGACGATCACCACGCGCTGGGCTTCGGCGAGGGCGGCGACGGCGCCGTCGACCTGCTCCCGAGTCAGCTTGCGCGCCGTTTCCTCGAGGTTGGCGTAGTCGGCGCCCAGCGAACCCTCCAGCTCGGAGTGGTCGAAGGAGAAGAGGGCGCCGGAGCTGGCCGCGCTTGCCGCGGCGGCACCTGCCGTGCGGTACTCCTCGATCGCCGCCTGCTGAAGCTCGGGGTAACCCTCGAAGCCGAGGGCCTGGGAGAAGCGCACCACCGTCGATGACGAGGTGCTCGCTCTCCTGGCCAACTCCTCGGCGGTGAGGAAGGCTGCCTCGTCGAGGTGATCGACGATGTAGCGGGCGACGTCTTTCTGCGAGCGCGAGAACTCTTCGAAGCGCTCCTGGATGTACTCGGAAAGGCTCTTGAGGCTGGGGACAGTGCTGGTGGGGGTCTTGGTCGCAGTCTTGGTCACGGCGTCCAATTCGTCGGACCCTGTGCTTTCCCTTCCGACAATCTGGTTGGATGGGTTCTGCGATGACGCTCGAGCAGGCGCTGCGCCTCACCAACCGCAACATGATCGCCTTCGATCTTGCCCTCGGCAGCGCCGCTCTTCTCGCCCCCGCGGCGACGCTGCGGGCGATCGGTCACGAGCATCCCTCGCCCGACGCGGAACACCTCTTCCGCCGCTGCGCGCCGATCTGGCTCACCTTTGCCGCCGCCCACGCGGTCGCCGAGCTGCGCGGCGAGCAGCGCGACTGGTGGGCGCTGGCCTGGTTGCGCGGCACCGAGATCGCCACCGATGCACTTTGGGCCGAGTCCCCCGCTGTCAGCCGGCCAGGAGCCAAGCTCGGTCTTCGCTTCGCGGGCGTCGCCAATGTGGCGATGGCCGCCGGCTTCGCCTGGCTATCGAGGAAGTAAGCCGTGGCCGACCTCTCGGGGTTGCCGGACAAACGCTGGAGCCTGCGTGGCATCACCGAAGAGGGCGATGAGGCCTGGCTGATCCGCGGCATCTCACGCAAGCTCTACCGCTGCCCCGCCTGTCACGGCGAGATCGAGATCGGCAGCGAGCACGTCGTCGTCCAGTACGTCTTCCGCCTCGGCGGCACCGAACACCATCACTGGCACCGGCGCTGCGCCGAAGAACTGCTGATCGGCGAGCTCAGCGACGTGCGGCGAGTGCCCACCTCCGAGTCGGCGCAGTCGAAGCTCGAGCGCCGCGGCAAGTACCCCTCCGGCCGCCGCCGGCATCGCTGACGTGCGCCGCTCCCGCAACCTGCTCTCGATCTACGCCCGGATCGGGCGCACCTACTGGCGCTGGGCCCCCTCGCTGTTGCTGCTCGCCGTCGTCGTCTTCATCCCGCTTGGCTTGATCCACGCGCTAACGGTCAGTGCCGAAATCGGCTCGCTCGACCTTGACGGCGCGCTGCATCTACTGGCGATCGCCGGCGCGGTCTTCGCCCTGGCCGCGACGGGGCTGGTGGGCGAGGTCTTCTACACCGGCGCGGTCGCGATCCTGCTGACCCATCCTCACGACGGCAAGGCACCTTCCCTGCGTGAAATCGCCGCGATGATCAACTACCGCAGGCTGATCGCGATCGACCTGCTCTACGGCGCCCTGGTCGCGACCGGCCTGATCCTCTTCTTCATCCCCGGAATACTTGTCTTCGTCTGGTTCGGCCTGGCGGCCCCGGTCGTAGAGATCGAGCACCACGGCATCCGCGCCGCCTTCGCTCGCAGCCTGCGCCTGGTTCGCGGCAGGTTCTGGACCGTCGCCCTCGTCCTGATCCCGATCGAGATCGTCGGCGACTCGCTGACCGACCTCTTCACCGACCTGACCCACCACCTGTTCGGCAGCGAACTGATCTGCGAGTGGCTCGCCGACGTGCTCTCCAACATTGCCTTCACCCCGTTCTACGCGGTGGCGGCGGTACTGCTCACCGTCGACTTGATTCGCGAAAAGGGCGGCGGCGCCAGGCTGCACCCAGCGCCACCGCCCTAGGAATTCGCTCAGCCGGTCTGCGTCATCAGCCCGATCTGATGTCCCTCGGGATCGGTGAAGAGCGCGATCTGGCCGCTGGGAATGTCCATCGGCCCCATCACCTTCGTGCCCCCTAGCGACTCCGCTTTCGCCAGCGAGGCCTCGATGTCGTCGACTCGGACGTAAAAGGTGACGTGGCCGCTCTCACCGTTCTGCGTCGCGCCGATGCCACCCGGGATGCCCTCCTCGCCACCGGTGTCGATCGTCGAGTAGCTCGGCATCTCCTCCATGTCGGTGATCTGCCAGTCGAACAGCTGCGAGTAGAAGCCCTTCAGCGCCTGCTGATCCTTGCCGGCAACTTCGAACCACATCGTTGGGTTACCCATCTGTCACTGCCTCCTAGGTGTCGCTTTTTCGAAATCTCAGTCGCCGATATCGACGGCGTCGGCGTCCTGCCAGGGATCGGCGCCTGGGTCGCCGCCCGCCGCAACGACCGTGAGCCGCTCGGCGTAGTGGTGCCAGCCCTGGCTGTGGTTCTCGGCCGACTCGGCGCTCGGCAGATCGCTGTGGACCAGGCGCAGCTGCGTTCCCTCGCCATCGCGGGCAAACAGGACTTCAACCGTGCTGCCACCGGGCACGACCGTCGGCTCCTCGCCCTCCCAACCCCAGGTGAAGACGATTCGGTTGGGTCGATCAACCGTGACGTACTCGCCGCGGGCGATATCGCGGCCGTTGATGTCACAGCGCAGCGTGCCGCCGGCCCGCGGGTCCAACTCGGCGGAGCGACCCATCCACTGGATCATCTTGTCGGGGTCAGTGAAGAAATCGAAAACGGTCTCAGGGCTTGCCGCGATCCGAATCTTTACCTCGGCCGCGGTGCCGGTCTCTGCGCTTGCCACCTTTGTTCCTCCTCTGCTGCTCCAGCTCGGCGGCGAGCTTCAGCCGCTCGAGACGATCGGTCCAGAACTCGTTCAAGAAGTCGCGCAGCCCGGCCAGGGCCTCGGGCTGAGCGCGGTAGAGGCGGCGGGTCCCGTCGCGCCGCTCGCTGAGCAGGCCGGCCTCGCGCAGGGCGGCCAGGTGCTGGGAGATCGCCGGCCGCGATACGTCGAAATGCGAGGCGATCTCACCGGCGCTGAGCTCGCCGTCGCGGACCAGAGTGAGAATCTCACGCCGTCGGGGTGCGGCGAGGGCTCGCGCCACCAGGTCCATCTCGTCGGCCGCTCCGCTCTTCACGGAAGTTATTTAAGCAGATTCTTACGTAAGAAGATTCTTACTCACCCATCGCCTTGATCACCAGGCGCTTGGGGCGACCGCCGTCGAACTCGCAGTAGAAGACCTGCTGCCAGGGACCGAGGTCGAGCCGACCCGCGGTCACTGGCACGATCGCCTGGTGATGGACCAGCAGGTTCTTCAGGTGGGCATCGCCGTTGTCCTCGCCGCCACGGTGGTGGCGGTAGTCGCCCCCGTCGGGCAGCAGCTCCGCGGCGACCTCGTTCGATGCCGGTTTCCAGCTCGGCGGCGCCACCTTGTCAAGCCATTCGAGCATGTCCTCGTGCAGGCCCGGCTCGTCGTCGTTGACCCAGACACCGGCGGTGATGTGCATCGCCGAGACCAGCACCATGCCCTCCTCGATCCCGGCCTCGTCCACAGCCGCTTGCACCTCCCCGGTGATGCGAATCAACTCGCGCCGTTGTGTGGTGTTGAAGGTCATGTAGGTGGTGCTGGATTTCACGGCTCTCCTAACTTGAGCGTTTGAGGCTGCACTGTTCGAGGCCGATTTCGCGAGCGAGGGCGTAGCGTTCAGGCTCCTCGGCGTCGCGGCGATGGCGAGCAGCGACATAGGCGCTCGCATCTTCGGCTTCTGCCGCTTCCAACGCCTGGCGGTCGTAGCGCATGACCCGCTCCTGGGCCCGTACGTACTTGGCGAAGGCCGGTTCTACCGAGGACGGCGCCTTCGGCTCGAGCTGGCGGAAGCGTTCAACTCCCCGCCGCGAGATTCCCGAGAGCGTGGTGGCGTATTCGACGTTGGGCACTTCTTCGAGTTCGGGAGAAAGAACGTTGGTATAGGTGCTCTGGCTCGTTTCGCAAATCGCGTCAGCCGCCGCGATCAGCTCGGACTTGCTCAACGGCTTGGGTTTCGGCTTCGCCGGCCTGTCTTTTTGCTTCGATGCGATGGTCGACGCCGCGCCCCCTTCTCCTGTGTTGCTCGAATCGTTCCCACCTCCACCGTTGACCAGGACGATGACGATGACAACCGCGGCGACCAGCGCAGCGGCACCCCCGACAACGGCCCAACGGCGGGAGCCGCGCCTCGCCCTCGACTCTGCCGCGACGACCGCGGTCTCGTCTGTAGGCGGAAGACCCTGCTCGGTCGGAGAACCGGGCTCGCGTGCCGGCGCCGTCGGCGCGACGGTCTCGGCCGTGCGAGTCGCGGCGGCCCCGGTCGCCACCGTGCGCTCCGGTGCGGCCGGGTGCTCGCCGCGCAGTGCCGCCTGTGCGGCCCGTCCCAGGTCACCCGCCGAGGGATAGCGATCGTCCGGGCTCTTCGACATTGCCCGGATGACGACGTCGTCGAGCGCCATCGAGACCTCGGGCACGTAGAGCGAGGGGGCCGGGGGCGGGTCGTTGAGATGGGCATATAGGCGCGCCGCCTCACCGTCCTTGGGAAAGGGCACCTCGCCAGTGAGCAGCTTGAAGAGCAGACAGCCGAGCGCGTAGACATCGACGCGGGCATCGATCGCACCGCCGGAGATCTGCTCGGGCGCGACGTAGTCGAGGGTGCCGACGAAGCGGCCGGTCTGGGTCAGGCCCGACTCGGTGGCGACGTTGCGGGCGACGCCGAAGTCGGTGATGTAGGCGTGGTCGCCGCCGCTGAGCAGGACGTTGGCCGGCTTGACGTCGCGGTGGATCAGGCCGGCCGCATGGATCGCGTCCAGCCCGTTGCCGATCTGCACGATCAGGTCGACGGCGACCTGCGGCGGGAGGCGTCCCTCGCGGACGAGGCGGCGGGCGAGGTCGGCACCGGCGACGTAGCGCATCGCGATGTAGGGCACGCCGGCCTCTTCGCCGGCGGCGTAGATCGGCACCACGTTGGGGTGCTCGATCGAGGCGGCGATCCTCGACTCCTCGGCGAAGCGGCGGGCAAAGACCTCGTCGCTGGCTGCCTCGGGCGCGATCAGCTTCAACGCCACTCGCCGCTCCAAGCCCGGCTCGATCGCCAGGTAGAGGATCCCCATGCCGCCGCGACCGAGACGGCGCTCGACCCGGTAGCCAGCGAACTCGTCGCCGTCGGAGAGCTCGATTCCGCGAGCCGGCTCAGCCATTCGCGAACCCTAGCCCGCCACCACGGGCCGGGCCTTTAACCCGGACGCAACGCGCAGCTTCCTAGACTGGACTTGAACATGCGACGCCTCGCCATCGCCGCCGTCCTGCTCGCCTGCCTACCGGCGGGCGTTGCCGCGGCGCGCCAGTTCGTCCAGCAGGGGACGCTGCGGGTCGCCTTCGAAGCCAAGCTTCTCCCCACCTCCCTGCCGCGCGAACGCAATGCGCCGGTGACCGTGGAACTCTCCGGGGCGATCCGCACCACCGACGGCAGCACGCCGCCGCAGCTGCGCGAGATCTCGATCGCGATGAACCGAGCCGGGGTCGTCTCGGCCAAGGGACTGCCGAGCTGCCAGGCGCCCGAACTGCAGCAGACGAACACCGAAGCGGCCCTGGCGGCGTGCCCTGGTGCTCTGGTCGGCCGCGGGCACTTCGCCGCTCACGTGGACTTCGTCGGGGCGCCGGTCTTCCCGGCCCGCGGCACGGTGCTCGTCTTCAACAGCTCGACCAAGAACCGACCCGGCCTCCTCCTGCACCTCTACGGAGCCAGCCCAGTGCGCGCCGCCTTCGTCCTGCCGTTCAGGATCACCCGCATGAGCAAAGGGAGGTTCGGCACAGTCTTCACGACTCATATCCCCCGCCTCGCCTCCGACAAGGGCTATGTCACCGACATCGACCTCAGCATCGGCCGCAAGTACCGGTATCAGGGCACCCAGCGCAGTTTCATCAGCGCAAGCTGCGCCGCACCCGCCGGATTCACCAGCATTCCCTACGAACTGGCCAAGGCGACCTTCACCTTCGCCGGCGGCCAGAAGCTGACCAGCAGGCTGCCGGGCGACTGCAAAGTCCGCTAGTCGCCCGGCGCTCCGCGACGATCAGTTGCCGTAGTTCTGTTCGGCTTCCTTGATCGCCTTTTCGGTTTCCGCCTTGCCCTTTTCGATGCCTTCTTCGGCTTCCTTCTTGGCGTTTTCGATCGTCTTACTGGTCTGGCCCTTGCCGTTTTCAACGCCCTTCTTCGCTGCTTCTTCAGCTTCGTTGAAGCCCTTCTTCACTTCTTCCTTGGCCTTTTCGAGTCCCTTCTGGCCTTCTTCTGTGCCCTTTTCGATCCGCTTCTGGGCTTCGGAGGAAATGCTGTCGGTCTTGTCGCTGCCCCCGCAGCCAGCGACGGCGATCGCGGCTATCCCGATCGCCAGCACCAACGGCAGCAGGCGCAGGATCCGCGCCCTCCTCCGGCTCAAGCTCTCTCCTGACACATCCGCTCCTCTCAGTTGCAGTGAATGGCGCGATCTTCGCATCGCCGACGGCGCGGGGGTAGTCAGCGCCGTTGGCTAGGGTGCCGCCGGTGAGACGCCGGCTCGCGCGCATCGCACTCTGGTTGGGCGCGGTCGCGCTCCTTCTCTGCTTGCTCGAGCTGCTCGGCGTGCCCGCCTTCGATTGGATCGGCGACCTCCTCGACAAGGTCGGCGACGTACCGCCCTGGGCGATCGTCGCCGGGGCGGCGCTGGAGAGCGCTCAGACGAGCCTTGCCGCGCTCGCCTGGTACGGCATCCTGCGCGCGGCCCTGCCCACTACCGTGATGCCGTTCCGGCTGATCCTCGCCTGCTACGCGGTGGCGGTTGCTCTCAACGGCTTCCTGCCGGCCAACCTCGGCACCTTCGTGATGCTGGTGATGTTCACCACTCTGCTCGCCGGCGCCACCTTCCCGCTGGTCGTCTCCGGTCTGATCGTCGAGAAGATCCCCTTCTCGGTCTTCAACGTCGCGCTCTACCTCTACCTCTTCCTCACCGTCAGCGGCTCGTTCTCGATCAAACTCGGCTTCCTCGCCGAGCACACCGGGCTGGTGGTCCTGCTCGTGGTCGGCGCGATCGTCCTGCTCGTCCTGCTCGCTCGCATTTTCTGGGAGCGCCTGGCGAAACTGCGCCAGCAGCTGATCAGCGGCGGTGCGATCCTGCGCTCGCCGCACCGCACCGCCACCCGCCTCTTCCTACCCGTGCTGGGCAGCTACGCCGCCCGCCTGGCGATCGTCGCCGTCTTCCTCGGCGCATACTCGATCCCCGTCACCTTCGAGAACGTCGCCACCGTCAGCGCCTCGAACTCGGTCTCCAACAGCGTCTCCGCCACCCCCGGCGGGGTCGGCGTCACCCAGGCGATGAACTCCGCCGCGCTCTCCGGCTCGACCTCGGCCAAGACCGCCACCGCCTACTCGATCGGCCAACAGCTGATCATCTCCGCCTGGGACGTGATCTTCGCGATCGTCCTCGTCTGCTGGGTATTCGGCTGGTCGGGAGGCAAGGAGCTGGTTGAGTCCTCCTACGGCGAGGCGAAGGAGCGCAGCCGCGAGATCAGGAAACGGCGTTCGACCGCCGCCTCAGAGCCCTAGCCCGCCCACTCCCTCCTCATCCCAGCCGAGGTGATGGGCGAGCTCATGGCGCAGGGTCCGCTCGACCTGGCGGGCGAGCAGCTCGCGATCGTGGCCGAAGTCGCGTTCGAGCGTGTCGCGGTAGATCACGATCCGGTCCTCGTAGCGTTCGTGCGCGACCCCGTCGCCGAAGTACTGGCCATAGGCGTGTACCTCGGCGCCGAGGTCGGAGACGATGACGGCAACCTTTGCCAGCACCGCCTGGAATTCGTCGGGCAGGCGGTCGATCGCCCGCGCAACCAGCGACTCGAAGTCGTCTGGCTCGCGGGCGTCGGGCATTCACCCAAATGCTCTCAAACGAGCGAGCCGGCCAATTCACGATCGATTTCGAGCAGGTAGGGGGCCACCTCGCCCTCGTAGTCGGCTTTGCGTTCGGCCGACAGGTCCTTCCAGCCGGTCACCGCGCCGCGACAGACATCGGCTCCGCAAAGACAGCCGCCCGGGAAGTGCTCGATCGAGTAATTGCGCATCGCGTAGTCGAAGGTGATCTCCTCGCCGCTGGCGATCGGTTGGCGGGCGACGAAGTCACAGGCGCCCGTCTCGTTCAGCTCGACCCCGCAGTTGGGGCTGCACGAGTGGTTGACCTTGGGCCCGAGCCCACCGTGGCGAGCCCAGCGAGTGCGGCTGACCTGAGTCGCATGCGAGTCGTTGTGGGCAACATCGCCCTCGAGAAATCCGACCATCACCGTTTCACCGGCCTCGAAGCCACGAGTTGCGCGAACACCACCGCCCTTGCCGCCTTCGGGAGTACAAAGCTCATATCCGACAGGATCCAAGGGACCGCCTCTCAATTGTTTGAGCACAACGACGCTGCGCCTACGTCGAGCCTAGTCCATCGACAAAGCCGGGTGGTCGCGCTCCGTGACAGCCAGATTCAGGTGATGCGAGCAAGCAAGAAGACTCCGAAGGCGATGGCGAGGACAGCCAACGACCAGAACCAGATCCTCGCGTAGGCCCCGATCACCCCATAGTTCCGCGGCCCTCTCCCCCTCGCTTTGTCCAAGTACGCGGCGTTGGCGAGCCCATCTACGTCCGAGTCTTCTTCCATCCCGGTCTCGGCCAACAAGCGCCGAGCGAAATCGGCGTGTTCGGCTCGAACCATGACCCGCTGCGGGCTCCGCGGCGAGAGACCGACCCCGAGCTGGGGACCGTTTACTCCGGTTGCTTGCAGCATGCTGGGAACACCCTCGCTCTCAAGCAAGCCCTGGACCATCTCGGCCTCGGTTCGATTGCTGGCGAACATGACCTCGACAAGCTTGGCTTTCGAAGAGCTGTTGGGTTTCATCATCTCGGCCACAATGCCGAAAGGTAATTGTGCTCAGTCCGAGAAGGGCCGCCATCGTTTCGACAACATCATCGTTAGGAGGGGAATTCGACGCGAGGCCCAACTGATTCTTGGCGGCGACAAATACGTCTGCCACGCAATGCATTCTGGGAACGGTGCGCGATTTGAGCGTCGATATTAAGGGCCAGCGCTCCAAGCGCCTAAAGGCCGCCCTCATTCTTGGCGCTGGGTGGTCCCGCTCCGCTGGCCTGCCCTTGGCCAGCCAACTCTTCAGCCAGCCCCCTCGGGACCTACTCAGCTGGACCAATTTCCCGGTGCGAGAAGTTCCCGAGGCCTTTCGTCAGTGGCGATTGGCGCATCCTGACTCCACAGCGGAGCAGTTCATCGGACATCTCTACAAGCGACCCTTTATGTTCGAGTTGCCGGGCGAGTACTTCCCATTCCACTCCGCCTACGATTCCCAGCTGCATTTGCCGGAAGCCCCGGAGCCTCCTATTGAAATGGCCGATGCGCTGGCACAGCCTGGTCGAGTACTTGCAGCTCCGCCTTGCATGGCCTAACGAGCCATTCCACTCCTGGTCGGAGCTGCGATACAAACCACAGCTGCTGCGGGCTCACTCAGTTTGGGAGCAGGCCTTTGCCACTCTGGTGAACGTCGACGTTTGGATTGTCGTTGGTTATTCAATGCCTGAGTACGACACCGAAGTCAGGCGTCTCTTCTCTGCGGCTGACCATAGGCAGCACGTAATCATCTACGACCCATCAGCGGAGCGGGTAGCGTCAGCCTTCTCTGCCGTCTCCCCCATGGCATCCTTTGAGTTCCACCCTGGGTTGGCAGAAGATCGGCATGACCTTCGCCGAAGGCGACGACGGGTGCCTCTCAATCGCCGACGCAGTAGAGCACGACGTCCTTCTATGGGCGGAAAGGACTCGAACCGTCGACCGACGGATTATGAGTCGAGCCGGAACCGGTCTATAGAGCAGAATCTGGCTCGTTAGAGCGAATTAGGTCCAGGGAGTTCGTCTGAGTTCGTTGAAGTCGGGGACCAATTTCGGGACCAAGTTGTAGACGCGACCCATTGACCAGGTTGCCCGTCCCCGGGCGGCCCCAAGCCAAGAGGTCAATGGAGGACTTCCGACAGACACCCGCGGAGAGAACAGCGAAGCCTCGGGTCAGAAGATCCTCAAGGTGGCAAAGCTCTCGTGCTCTCCCGCAGAGTCTTCCCAGGTCACAGTGCATCGGGCTTGGTCGGCTACACCCGAATGCAATAGCAGCTGACTCTCAGCCTCCCCTCCCGGAGGCAGTGACTCCAACTCTCGATCATCACCCATCTCCATTGGGACATCACCCTCTCCGTCGGGCTCCAGGCGATATCTCACGTGCATTGCCGGCTCCCGGCCAGTGTTCGAAAGGACCAGAAACCATCGGTTCTCCGTTTTTACCCGACCTTTCATGTCGGTCTTGACGCCTTCGCGGCGGTCGACTCGAGGCCAGACTTGAGCTGGATTCTCAGTTGCCGCAAGCCCTGAACTTGATTGATCGATCTCGGCCTGAGCCTCAGCCTGGGCAGAGGAAGTGCTCACGATTCGAGTGAGGATGGCCTCGACATGCTGCCTCAAACGATCATCATTGTCGTACTCCAAAATGAGAGCATTGTCCTGGACCTTCCCCAGATATTCATCCAGTCGCTTCGCTTGGTCATGGTCGAGGCTTGAAGGGGGAACTGCTCGGGTGCAGCGAAGGATCGCCACTGCAGCACCCCGCGCGTCGGCTTTTTCAATCTCCTCTACAGTTCCTGACTCTGCCTCGCCGGTATCGGTTCCAAGTCGATGCCAAAACAACGCGATGACGATGTCCGCACGCTCGACCAGTTGCTTGTTCAGCGATTCCTGAGGACGTTCGCCGAACTCAGCAGCGGCATGAGTAGCCCAGTGGAGCGGAACGACACTTGATCCAAACTCCCGGCCATAAATGACATTCCAGCGATGCACAGCCTGAGCCGCCAACTCGACGTCGGCCGAAACGTCGCTCGGTGAAGAAATTAGGAGAGAGTAAATCTGCGCGCTATAGGGCACAGACTCAGTCTAGGCGCGGTCACGGCGCCATCGACTCGTCAAGTCAACTGGCCCCGCGGCCCCGCGTCGACCTCTCGGGGCTGCTGCTAAGCCCCGCCTAGCGCGAGCCTTTTGGTGGCGGAACCCCTAGTTGCTTGCAGATCGCACGGGCCAGCGGATAGGCGATCTCGCGATGGCGGGGTATCGAGGTCGAGCGCTCGGCGTCCATGCCCCAGTAGCTGTGCCGGCCGCCCTCACGCAACAAACGAGCGCCGTGCTTCTTCAGATGTCGCTCAAGATCTCGGCGCTTCACGCCGCAACGATATTCAGCGACTCGCTGCCAACTGGTTTGCCCTGCGGCTCGTGCTCGGCTGCGCGCAACTCGAGCATTCCCCCGAGCGCGTCCAGTGCCATCTCTCGGGCCTCCTCCTTGGTTCGGCCCTGGCTGAGCACGCCGGGAACCTCGGGGATCGAAGAGACGATCCAACCGTCGCCTCCCTCCTCGTAGAGGATCGTGAGGTGCAGGGGGTCGCTCATAGAACGATTCTAGCGGTTGATCTCGCGACCATTTCGAGACCAAGTTTGGGACTAGATGAAATTGCGCCGCTCAGAACTGAGCTATTTGCAGGCACTTCCATGGGGCGGGAAGGACTCGAACCTTCGACCGACGGATTATGAGTCCGCTGCTCTAACCAACTGAGCTACCGCCCCGTTGGCTGGGGAGGGTAGCGCTAGGCGCTGAAGAGCTGCGCAAGGGAGCGGCCGACGTCGGGGGGCTCTTCCTCGCCTTTGGCGGCGGCTGCGGCGCCCTCGGAGATGGCTTTGGCGGCGTCGGCGATCTGGTGGGTGCGACCCCCGCGGATCGAGCCTGTCTTCTTCGCTTCGGCGAGGTCGGATTCCATCAGGCCGGCGAGCTCGGCGAGGCGGCGCAAGCCGATCACGCCGGCGGCGCCGCGCAGGGCGTGGGCCTCGATCCGCATCGTCTCGAAGTCGGTGGTCTCTGTGGCCAGGCCGGCAGCGATCACGTCGCAGCGGCGTTTGGCCTCCTCGGCGAAGGAGGCCAGCAACTCGGCATCGGGGCTTGTCTTCTCACTCATTCTGCGGTCAGTCCCTTCACCACGCGGGTAAGTTCTTCGACGCCGAAGGCGCCCTCGATTACGTCCTTGATCCTTCCATCTCGGCCGATTGCGAACAACCACGGCTCGCTGGGCAGGTGAAAGGCGCGCACCTGGGGGCGCACGTTCTTGCTCGGGTCGTTGTCGTTGTAAATCTCCATGTGGATGAAGGCGGCCTTGTCGCCGTAGATCTGCTTGAGCTGCTCGGCGACGTCGACGACCGGCCCGCAGACGCGGCTCTGGCAGAACTGCGGCGTCGCGAACAGCAAGACGATGGGTTCTTTGCCGTAGACATCGGCGTAGTCGACTTCGTGCTGAGTATCCGGCGGGATGCGGGTCGTGAGTTTGGAGAGGTCGTTGCCGACGTCGGCCGGGGTGGGCGTGTGGATCAGCGGGGCTTTTTGCCCGACCCGGGGGATCTTGGCGTAGGTGCCGACAACGGCGCTAGGCAGCAGCGACGCCGTCAGTTCGCCGTCCTTCTTGATCAAGGCCGCGATGCGCCACTCGCCGTTGCTGGGAAAGTCGACCTTGGTCGAGTAGACGACCGTGGCGGCGTTGGGATCGCTGGTCGTGGTCTGGGCGCGGAAGGCGGGCTCCGTCTGCAGGCTTTCGATCTTGGCCGGGAAGGGACCGACGGCCGGCTCGTCGAGGGCTCTTTCTTCGGCTTTCTTGGCGCTGGTCGACCCCGCCGCCGAGTCGAAACCGCCACTCGCTTTTTTGGCGGCTTTCCCTGATGGCACCCTGGCGAAGTAGAGGGCTACATCGGCGTCGGGGACCTGCGTGCGGTCGCGCTGGAAGACACCGAAGGTGTAGCGGTTCTCGCCCTTGTAATAGACCAGCGCGGCTGGGGAGACGACCAGGTTCGAAGGTGCGTCGGCGGCTTCGAGCACCTGCGAAAGGCTCTTGCCTTTGACGCTGGGGAAGGAGCTCTTGGGCGGCGCGGGGCGGCTTTCGCCAGAGCCCGAGGAGCCAGTGGTGCCGTCAGAGCCGCTTCCGCAGCCCGACAGCGCGAGCGCCGTTATGGCGAGTAGACAGGCGAGAACTGCGAGGGCTCGGCGAGAGAGCATCGGCGGCATGTTATTCACGCCACTGTCCTGACCGTAGCGCGATCACACGCGCCTTCGTGACGCGAGATAGGGTCCGCGGCGAACGCTGTCGAGCAAAAGGAGAGGGCCTTGGCGGAGCGAGCGGCATTGATCACCGGAGCGTCGAGCGGCATCGGGCTGGCGATTGCCCGCATGCTCGGCGAAGAAGGGCACGCCCTGACCATCTCGGCGCGGCGTCCCGACAAGCTCGAGAGCGCCGCCGAGGGCCTCCGCGCCGACGGGCTCGAGCTGCAGACGGTCGCCGCCAACATGACCGAGGAGGACGATGTGGTCGGCGTCTTCGCCAAGCACCGCGAGGCCTACGGTCGGCTCGACGTGCTCGTCAACAACGCCGGCGTCGGCATCGGGGCGCCGATGGAGGAAATCCAGACCAAGCACCTCGACATGCAGCTCGGCGTCAACCTGCGCGCCCTGATCATCGGCACCCGCGAGGGGCTGCCGATGCTCAAACAGGCCGGCGCAGAGCACGGCAAGGCGCTGATCGTCAACACCGCCTCGATCGCCGGCAAGGGCGGCCAAGCCTGGCTCTCGATCTACGCCGCGACCAAGGCCGCGGTGATCAACTTCACCCAGTCGACCCACCGTGAGGTCGGCAACGCCGGCATCCAGTGCACGGCGCTGGCGCCCGGCTTCGTCGAGACCGCGATGACCGAGTTCGTCCAGGGGCAGATCCCGGGCGAGGAGATGATCCGCCCCGAGGATCTCGGCGAGGCGGTTCGCTTCCTGCTGCGCACCTCGCGCAACTGCCACGTGCCGGAGATAGTCTTCACCCGACCCGGCGAGGGCCTCGATACCCCTTGACGGCCCCAGACGCCGCCATGCGGCGTCCTCGGTCGCCCAAATAGCGCTGCTATTCGGGCTCCCTACGTCCTTGCCTGGCAACGTCTGGACCTCGTCAATATGCGATTCCTAGTTGCGGCTTTCGGCGACCCCGGTCACGTCTTCCCGGCGATCTCACTGGGCCGGGCGCTGCAAGGCCGCGGTCATGAGGTCACGATCGAGACCTGGGAGGAGCGGCGCGGCGCGGTAGAGAGCGCCGGGCTCGGTTTCGCCGCGGCCGAGGAATACCGCATGTTCCCTCCGCCCGATCCGGATTCTCCCGAGGGCGAGCACGCGGCGGAGGCGGCGCGAGCGCTACTGCCCCTGCTCGAGGAGATGCGGCCCCACGTCGTCGTCAGCGACATCCTCACCCTGGCGCCGTCGCTGGCAGCCGAGAAGGCCGGCGTGCCACTGGCGACCCTGATCCCCCACATCTATCCGGTGGTCGAGCCCGGCCTGCCTTTCTTCGCGATTGGTCTGAAGCCGCCGCGGACGCCGCTCGGGCGCGCCGTCTGGCGCACCGGGCAGCGCGCTCTCAACATCGGCCTCGAGCAGGGCCGGCACGACCTCAACCGCCAGCGCGAGCGCCTCGACCTGCCGCCGACCGAGCGTTTCCACGGCGGCATCAGCACCGAGCTGGCCCTGGTCGGCACCTTCCCCCAGCTCGAGTACCCGCGCCGGTGGCCGGCCGGGGTCGAGATCACCGGCCCGATGACCTTCGAGATCCCGCACCCCGACATCGAGCTGCCCCCAGGCGAGGCGCCACTCGTCCTCGTCGCGCCCAGCACCGCACACGACTCCGAGAACCACCTAGTCCGCACCGCACTGGCGGCGCTCGCGGACGAGCCAGTGCGCGTGGTCGCCACCACCAACCGTGTCGTGCCGCAGCGCCCAATCGAGGTCCCCGCCAACGCCGTCCTGGTCGACTGGCTCAGCTACAGCCAGCTGATGCCGATCGCCTCGCTGGTGATCTCCCATGGCGGCCACGGCACCGTCGCTCGGGCTCTGGGCGCCGGCACCCCGGTGCTGATCTGCCCGATCATCGGCGACATGAGCGAGACCGCGATGCGAGTCGACTGGGCCGGCTGCGGCCTCTCGCTGCCCTGGCGCCTCTGCCAGCCAACCCCGCTGCGCTGGGCAGCCAAGCGCCTGCTGGAGGACCGCTCGTTCGCCGCCCGCGCCGGCGAGCTGGCCGGCTGGGCCCGAGAGCACGACGGCGCCGAGCGCGGCGCCGAGCTGACCGAACAACTGGCCCGCACCCGCGCGCCTGCCTGAAGCTCCGGGGGTGGGACTCGAACCCACAACCCCGCGATTAACAGTCGCGTGCTCTACCGATTGAGCTACCCCGGAATGCCGGTGAGGAATGTACCGATTAACCGCCGACGCGCTCGGCGTGGGCGATGCGCTG
Source organism: Solirubrobacterales bacterium (assembly GCA_036271315.1). Classification (GTDB taxonomy): domain Bacteria; phylum Actinomycetota; class Thermoleophilia; order Solirubrobacterales; family 70-9; genus VRUE01. The sequence goes on from DATBAV010000032.1 coordinate 19,119, forward strand.
GACCAAGGCGGCGCGCTCGCGGCTGAGAACGGCGCGTTGCTCGTAGTCGTCGCGCTCGCCGGCGGCGGCGATCTCGGCCTCGATGCGGCGCTGCTCGAGCAGCAGGAAGTTGAGCTCCATCGCCTCGGGCGAGGCGGGCTCGTCGTGGGCGGTGATGATCAGTTCGGCGACCAGGCCGGAGAGCTCGGCGTCCTCGCGCGGGAGGTTGGAGGCGGGATCCTCGGGGTTCTCGCGCAGCCAGGCGACCGCGCGGGAGCCTAGGCGGGTGAGGTGCTCGTCGCTGAGCTTGGCGAGGTAGGCCTTGCCCTCCTCCGGCAGGGCGATGCACATCGCCAGCAGGGCGCGCTCGCGGCGCTCGCGCGAGGTCAGCTCGGCCGCGCGGCGCGGCTGCGGGACGGGGCCGCCGCGCGGCGCCTCGGGCTCGGCCGTGCCGCCGCTGAGCGGCTGTGCCGCCACCACCCGGCCCATCACCATCGCCGGCTCCAGATCGAGCCTCTCTGCCACCCGACGCACCAGGTCGTCGCGGCTGGCGCTCTCCCCCAGCCCGGCCATGATCGGCGCCACCTCAGCGAGGGCGCGGTCGCGCTCGGCCGGCGAGGAGACATCGGTGCGGGCGAGGACGAGGTCGACCTGAAAGGCGGTCAGCTCGACCGCACCGTCTAGCAGGGCGCGGAAGCGCTCGGCGCCGCCCTCCGCGGCCATCATCTCGGCCGGGTCCTCCCCGGCCGGCATCGCTGCGACGCGCAGGCGCATCTTGCGCCCGGCGGCGACCCTCTGCGCCCGCAGCATCGCCTCCTGCCCGGCGGAGTCGGCGTCGAGCGCCAGGATCACCTCGTCGACCATGCCCGAGAGCGAGGCGACCTGCTCGTCGGTGATCGCCGTACCCATCACCCCGACCGCCTCCTCGATCCCAGCCTGGTGTAGGGCGAGCACGTCGGTGTAGCCCTCGACCACCACCGCCCTCCCCTCCCTGGCGATCGCGGCCTTGGCCAGGTCGATCCCGTAGAGCATGCGGCTCTTGTGGAAGAAGTCGGTCTCGGCCGTATTGACGTACTTCGCACCCTGATCGGAGCGCATTGCCCGCCCGCCGTAGCCGAGGGCGCGGCCGCGGCGGTCGCGGATCGGGAACATGATCCGGGAGCGGAAGCGGTCGTACTCGCCGCCTCCCCTCCCCTTCTGCACGAGGCCGACGCCGCGCATCTCCTCGACCTTGAAGCCCGCCCGCTGGCCGCGCAGCAGCACTTTGTCCCAGGCGCTCGGCGCGTAGCCGACGGCGAATGCTTTCAGCACCTCTTCGCCGAGGCCACGCTCTGCCAGGTACTCCCGCGCCCTGCCCGCCTCGTCGGAGTCCCAGAGGTAGGCGGCGTAGAAGCTCGCGGTGCGGTCGAGCAGCTCGCCGAGGCGACGGCGCTGCTGGCGCTTGGCCTCTGCCCGCGGGTCCTCGCGCTCGCGTTCGAGCTCGACCCCGTAGCGGTCGGCGAGCAGCTCGACCGCCTCGGCGAAGCCGAGCCCCTCCTTCTCCTCGATGAACTTGATCGTGTCGCCGCCCACCCCACAGCCGAAGCAGTGGTAGAGCTTTTCCCCCGCGTCGACGGAGAACGAGGGGGTGCGCTCCTCATGGAAGGGACAGAGTCCGACCCAGCGCGCTCCCTGGCGGCGCAAATCGGTGTGGGCCGAGATCACCTCGACGATGTCGACCGCCTGCTTGACCCGCTCCAGGCTCTCGCTCGAGATCAGTGCCACGGTGCTTCCTCGGGGATCGTCAGCTCGGCGTACTTGGCGATGCAGAAGCGGTCGGTCATCCCGGCTAGGTAATCGGTGGCGCGCTGGCAATCGCTCGCCCCGGGCTCGATCTCGGGCACCTCGTCAGGGTGCGCCATGTAATGGTCGAAGAGCGCCCGCATCGCCCGGTGGACGCGCTCGTGCTCGCTGCGCGCCAACGGTCCCAAGTAGACGCGGTCGAACATGAACTTGCGCAGGCGCAACATCGCCCCGCCGATCTCATCGCTCTGGACGATGTCGCCCTCGGCGCGGGAGCGCTCGACGATGTCGCGCACGAGGGTGTCGATGCGGGCCGAGCCGGTCTCGCCGAGCAGCTCGATCTCGGCCGTCGGCAGGTCGTCGGGTCGCAGCACCCCGGCGCGCAGGGCGTCGTCGATGTCGTGGTTGATGTAGGCGACGCGGTCGACCAGCTTGACGATCCGCCCCTCCAGGGTCACCGGCTTGCGCGAGCCGGTGTGATTGAGGATGCCGTCGCGCACCTGCTCGGTCAGGTTAAGGCCGCGGCCGTCGCGCTCCAGCACCTCGACCACGCGCAGCGAGTGCTCGTTGTGCTTGAAGCCGCTGTCGCAGCGATCCCGCAGCGCCCCATCCAGCGCCTCCTCGCCGGCGTGTCCGAAGGGCGGGTGACCGAGGTCGTGACCAAGCCCGATCGCCTCGGTCAGGTCCTCGTTGAGGCCAAGCGCGCGGGCAACCGTGCGAGCGATCCCGCACGCCTCCAGCGTGTGGGTGAGCCGCGTCCGGTAATGATCCCCCTCGGGAGCGACGAAGACCTGCGTCTTGTGCTTGAGCCGCCTGAAAGCCTTGCTGTGCACGATCCGATCGCGATCGCGCTGGAACGGCGTGCGGACGGGACTATCCGCCTCCTCGACTACGCGCTGCGCGGGGTAGGACCGCGTTGCCTCGGGCATGAGGAACTCCGCCTCCCAGGCGAGCACCCGATCCTCAAACGTCGCGGTCAGCTCCATCCGTCGATCCTAAGGGCCGGTCTTGGTGGGGGTGGAGCGTCTTGTACTTTTTGCGCGCTGCGCAAGGGGCGCCAGCCCCCAGCCACTCTTCGCAAAAAGTTAAGCGAAACCCCCACCGAGACCGGCCCTCACGCCGCAGATCGGAGCTGCACGTGCGCATGATGCTCCAGGGTCTCCCTGACGGCGCGCTCGACCTGGCGCAGCGCCTGCTCCTCGGACGCGGGCGCTTCGGCCAGCGGGTTGCCCACCGCCCCAACCATGAAGCGATGTGCGCCCTCAGAGAGCGGGAAGCCGCCCGCTTCGCAGCTGGCGCAGACGACGCCGCCGGCAGCGCCGGAGAAGCCGCTCAGGTGCTTGGCCTCGCCGCAGTTGGCGCAGGAAGCGAGCTCGGGCGCGAAACCGGCCGCCAGGGCGAGCTTGAGCCGGAAGGAGAGCGCGGTCTCCAGGCTCGCCGCCGCCTCCTCGCCAGGGTCGTCGAGCAGCGCCAGGTAGCGGCAGAGCAGGTTGTAGGCGGGCGGGTTGGGCTCGGCCGAGTCGAGCAGGCGCAGCACCGCGTCGCAGGCGCGGGCGCCGGCGTTGAGCGCGGGGCCGGAGGCACGCAGGCGCGGGTAGCCGTCGAGCGTCGAGGCGTTGGTGACGGTGAGCAGCTCGCCGCGGCCTTCGTGCAGGACGAGATCGAGCCGGAAGAAGGGCTCGAGGCGCCCGCCGAAGCGCGACTTCGGTTTGCGCGCCCCCTTGGCGATCGCGCCGATTCGGCCCTTCGTCTTCGAGTAGAGGTGGAGGATGCGGTCGGCCTCGCCGTAGCGGATGCTGCGCAGCACCACTGCCTCGGTCTTCAGCGTCTTTCCGGCCATAGCCGATTTACGGTGAACGACGAACCGGACGGTGCCGTGCGCCTTCTTACTTGGCGCGCTTCGGGCGCCCGCGACGCGGGCGCTTGCGCAAGCGCACTTGGCAGCTCGGGCAGAAGTAGGTCGAACGGCCGGAGACGACGATGCGGAGGATCGTGCCGTCGCAGCGCGGACAGGCCTCGCCCTCGCGGGTGTGGACGAGGAACTCGTCCTGCATCGTGCCCTTCTCGCCGCGCCCGTCGCGGTAGTCGTCGATCGAGGCACCGCCGCCGTCTATCCCAGCTTCCAGCGCGACGATCACGGCGTCGCGCAGGGCCTCCAGGTGCTCGGGCTTCATCGAGCCGGCAGGCGAGAGCGGGTGCAGGCGGGCGCGGAAGAGCGCCTCATCGGCGTAGATGTTGCCGACGCCGGCGACGCCCGACTGGTCGAGCAGAAAGGACTTGAGCGGCGCCGTGCGGCCCGCCGCCATCTCACCCAGGGCCTCCGGGGTGAAGTCGGCTGAGAGCGGCTCGACCCCGAGCTTGGCGAAGCGCGCCTCGAGGTCGGCGTTGTCGATCAGGAAGGCCTCGCCGAAGCGGCGCGGGTCGGTGAACCAGACCTCGCGACCGTCGCCGAGCGTGAAGCGGGCCCGCAGGTGCCGTTCGGAGGCCGAGCGCTCGGCCTCATACAGCCGCCGCCCCTCGGAGGGATCGAGCTTGCTCTCGCCCTCGACCAGGACCAGGTTGCCGGTCATCCGCAGGTGCATGACCAGGGTGCGCTCGCCCTCAAGCGCGAGCAGCAGATACTTGCCGCGCCGGCCCAACCCCTCGATCATCGCCCCCTTGACGGCCTTTTCAAGCGCTTTCGGCGCCATCGGCCGGCACCAACGAGCATCAAGCACCTCCAGCCGCTCGATCCGCCTCCCTTCCAGCTCCGGCTCGAGCTGACGGCAAACGGTCTCCACCTCGGGCAGCTCGGGCATCCCCGCAGTTCTACCGAACGCTGAGTTTGAGGTTAGTCCCGTCTATCCCAGACAAACCTCAAACTCAGCCGGTGGTGGCGCGGGGGTGGGAGTTGAAGTAGACGGTCTTTAGCTGGTCGCCGGAGAGGTGGGTGTACATCTGGGTGGTTGAGATGTCGGCGTGGCCGAGCATCTCCTGGACGGCGCGCAGGTCGCAGCCGCCCGCCAGCAGGTGGGTGGCGAAGCTGTGGCGCAGCGTGTGCGGGCTCATCTGGCCGGCGAGGCCGGCGGCGCGGGCGTTGCGCTGGACGATCTTGTAGAGGCCCTGGCGGCTCAGCGGCCCGCCGCGGAAGTTGACAAAGAGCCGTGCCTCGTGGCGCTCGCCAATCAGCTTGTGACGGCCGCCGCGCAGGTAAGAGGAGATCGCGGCAATCGCCTGGCGGCCGAGCGGCACCAGCCGTTCCTTGTTGCCCTTGCCGCGGGCGCGCAGGAAGCCCTCGTGCAGGTCGACATCGGCCAGCTCGAGCCCGATCGTCTCCGAAGCGCGCAGCCCGCAGGCGTACATCACCTCGAGCAGGGCGCGGTCGCGCAGGGCGGTCGGCTCGTCCCCACTCGGTGCCGCCAGCAGCTTCTGCACCTCGGCGTAGTTGAGCACCTGGGGCAGCTTCTTGGCCCGGCGCGGCGCGCTCAGGGCCGCGGTCGGGTCGTCGCCGATCAGCTCGTCGCGGCGCAGCTGCTTGTAGAAGGAGCGCAGGCAGGCCGCCTTGCGGTGTACGGTCGCCGAGGAGCAGGCCGGTCGGTTCTCGCCGGTCGCTAGCTCGGCCAGGAACTCGCCGATCTCGGTCGGCCCGGCCGCCAGCGCATCGATGTGATGAGCGGCGAGGTACTCGCCGTACTGATGCAGGTCGGTGCGGTAGGCATCGAGCGTGTTGCGCGAGAGGCCGCGCTCCAGCTCCAGGTAGGAGAGGAAGTCGAGGACGAGCCCCTCGAAGCGGGACTCGGTGCGGGCAGGGGGCACTGTGGCGACTGACATGGCGGGGTGTTCTCCCCGCTGACGCTCAACCCTTGCGACGCAAGGCAGCGCCCGCGGCGAGCGCGGCGGCGAAGAAGAGCGGGTCCTGCTCCAGGCTGCGGCCCATCGTCTTCCCTGGCAGACCGGTCGCCGCGTAGCCGGCGAGGTCAACTGGGGCTTCGCGCAGGCGGTGGCGCCAACCGGCAGCGGTGGCAAGGATCGCGATCGGGACCGGCTCATTGGTCGGGACCGGGATCTCCACCGCACCGAGAAGAAGTTCGAGCACGGTGAGGGTGTGGTGACTGACTGGCTTGTGGCGCTCGCGTGGGTCGGCCGAGGAGAGCCGTGGCGAGATCAAGGTCGGCAGGCCGAGGGCAAGCGATGCGTGAGCGGTGTCGAGGGCGGCGATGCCGCCGTGGCCGAGGCGCGTGTCGGAGCCGATGATCCCCGGGCCCGGCCCGGCGATGACCGCGTCCCAGCCCAGTTTGTGAGCCGCGGCATCAAGGGCACCGGCAACGGAGATCGCCTCATGCTCGCCACCGTAGGCAGGCGCCGCGGTTACGTGACCGCAGAGCAGGCCGCGCTCGCGCAGCTCGGCGACATCGCGACCGAACGAACCGGGCAGCGCCCCTCCCCCGGTCTGCACGTAGCCGACCTTGGCGTCGGGCCAGGCTTGCGCAGCCGCCCAGGCCGCCGGCGCCAGGTGGCCATGAAGCGGCAGAACCAAGACGGGCATTGCCGCCTCCGTCCGTTCCGGTGTGCCTTTTCCGGTCATATCCCGGGTAACGCCCAACGGAAGCTCGACCGGATCGACCGGGTGCTGGATCGAGGTGTAGTTGAGCTTCATTACGTGCTCCTCGCCGGCTGGCCCACCGCCCTCGAGTCCGCGGGTGAGGTTGACGTGGACGACGTCGAAGCCGCCCGAGCCGAGCCCGAGGTCGAGCGCCGTGACATTGACGACGACCTCGTCGCCCTCCCGCATCTCGCCAAGCAGCGCCTCGTCGGCCCAAGCCGGGCGATGCTCGCCGTCGATCTCAACCGTCAGCGGGTCCGCGGCGACGATCGTGCCGCGGCGCAGCTGAAGCTGGCCGTTCACTCCGCGCCTGCGGCCGCCTCGGCGACGATCCCCTCGCAGACCTCGAGCATCGCGTCGAGGTTGCGAGCGCTGACCGCCTCATCGGGCGTGTGGTTCGCCTCGGTGCCGTTGGCAAGCAGAACGCAGTCGAAGCCATCGACGATCAGGGCATTGGCATCGCTGCCGCCGCCGGTCGCGGTGCGCTCGGGCTCGAAGCCAGCCCTTCGCAGGCCGGCCTCGGCGAGAGCGAGGGCCTGTGAGGACGGGGGGATCTTGTAGCCGCGGAAGAGCTCTTCGACCCTCACATCGGCATCGCAGCCGTGCTCGCTGGCGCCCCAGGCGCAGGCGTCGCTGAGCGCCCCGGCGACCTCGGCCGCGCGGTTCGCGTCGAGACTGCGCGCCTCGGCGACGATCTCGCAGCGGCCGGGCACGACGTTGCCCGAGGTACCGCCGCGAATGACGCCGACATTGGCGGTCGTCTCCTCGTCGAGCCGGCCCAGCTCCATGCGCGCGATCGCGGCAGAGGCGGCGGCGATCGCGCTGTTGCCGTCCTCGGGCCGAATGCCCGCATGGGCCTCGACCCCGGTGAAGTCCGCCCGCACGCTCTGCTGGGTCGGCGAGGTGACGATCACCTCGCCGACGGCGCTGGCGTGGTCGAGGACGAAGCCACACTTGGAACGCAGCAGGCTCGCGTCGAAGGCCTTGGCCCCGCGCAGCCCCTGCTCCTCGGCGACGGTCAGCAGCAGCTCGATCCCGATCGGCGGCGGCCTATCGCTCCCCGCGTGCCGCGCCACAAGCTCCATGAAGACCGCGACGGCCGCCTTGTTATCGGCGCCGAGGATCGTCTCGCCAGCACTGCGGAAGACGCCGTCGGATTGGACCACCTCGATCTGACCCCTGTGCGGAACCGTGTCGATGTGGGCGCAGAACATCACCCACTCATCGCCCGCCCCCGGCAGCCGCGCGAGCAGGTTGCCCGCGCCGGCTTCCGCCGCCCCCGCGGCACCGTCCTCGCTCACCTCAAGCCCAAACGCCCGCAGCTCAGCGGCTATCGAGTCCGCCACCTCCCGCTCCTCGCCCGTGGGGCTACGAATCTCGCACAACCGAACGAACGTCTCGTGCAGTCTCTCCACGGCGAGACAGGCTAACTGGGTAAGCAGGCAGCCGCCGACTCAGCGGCTGTCCCGGTAGGGGCGGAGCGTCTTGTACTTTTTCGGCAATCCCTCGCGGCGCCAGCTACAGCGTCTTCACCGAAAAAGTTAAGCGAAGTCCCTACCGGGACAGCCGCTCAGCCCGACTGCCGAACGCTGGCTTCGCTGCCCTGCGCTTCGCCGTCGGACAGCTCGGCGCCGTCAGCAGGCTGCTCGCCGGCGTGGTGCGCCGCGGCGCCGACGAACTCGCGGAAGAGCGGCTCGGGCCGGTTGGGCCGTGAGTTGAACTCAGGGTGGAACTGAGAGGCGACGAAGAAGGGGTGATCGGGCAGCTCAACCATCTCGACCAGGCGCTCGTCCGGAGAGGTGCCGCCGCAGACCAGACCCTCGTCCTCGAGCCGGCGCCGCAGCTGGTTGTTGACCTCGTAACGATGGCGGTGGCGCTTGTAGATGACCTGCTCGCCGAAGATCTCGCGCGCCCGCGTGCCCTCGTGCAGCTTCACCGGGTCGGCGCCGAGGCGCATCGTGCCGCCCATCTCGGAGACCTCCTTCTGCTCGGGCAGCAGGTCGACCACCGGGAACGGCGTCTCGGGGTCGAACTCGGCCGAGTTGGCGCCGTCCATGCCGGCGACAGTGCGGGCGAACTCGACCACCGCGATCTGCATGCCGAGACAGATCCCCAAATAGGGAATCGAGCGCTCGCGGGCGATCCGCGCCGCCGAGACCTTGCCCTCGATACCGCGCTCGCCGAAGCCGCCCGGAATCAGGATGCCGTCAACCCCCTCGAGCCGCTCCGGGTCGAAGTTCTCGGAATCGACCAGCTCGACCTCGACGTTGACGCCATGGTGGATCCCACCGTGCTCGAGCGCCTCGATCACCGACTTGTAGGCGTCGGCGAGCTGGATGTACTTGCCGACCAGGGCGATCCGCACCTTGCCCTCGGCCTCGTCGGCGCGCCTCACCATCGCCTCCCATTCGGAGAGGTCGGAGGAGGGCGCCTCCATGCCGAAGTGATCGAGCACCAGGTCGTCGACGCCCTCGGCGCGGAAGACGAGCGGCACCTTGTAGATGTTGTCGACGTCGTTGGCGGAGATCACTGCGTCGACGGGAAGGCTGGCGAAGAGGGCGATCTTCTCGCGGATCTCGCGATCCAGGCGCCCCTCGGAGCGGCAAACCAAGGCGTGGGGCTGGATCCCGATCCGGCGCAGCTCGTTGACCGAGTGCTGGGTCGGCTTCGTCTTCAGCTCGCCGGCGTGACCGACGTATGGCACCAGGGTCAGGTGCACGAACATCGAGCGCTTCGGCCCGAGGTCCGTATAGAGCTGGCGGATCGACTCGAGGAAGGGCAACGACTCGATGTCGCCGACCGTGCCGCCGATCTCGGTGATGACGAAGTCGACCGACTGGGACTCGGCGACGATCCTGATCCGGTTCTTGATCTCGTTGGTGATGTGGGGAATCACCTGCACCGTGGCGCCGAGGTAATCGCCGCGGCGCTCGCGGTTGATCACCGAGTTGTAGACGGAGCCGGCGGTGACGTTGGAGGCGCGCGAGGTGTTCTCGTCGGTGAAGCGCTCGTAGTGCCCGAGGTCCAGATCGGTCTCGGCGCCGTCCTCGGTGACGAAGACCTCGCCGTGCTGGAAGGGGCTCATCGTCCCCGGATCGACGTTGATGTAGGGATCGAACTTCTGCAGCTGCACCCGGTAGCCACGCGAACGGAGCAGGCGGCCGATCGAGGCTGCGGCGATCCCCTTGCCGAGAGCCGAGACCACGCCACCAGTGACGAAGATGAATCTGGTGTCGCCTTGGGAAGGTCTGCTCATGCTCTGCCGAGCGAGTCTAGCCATCGCAATGGCGGAACCGATTCGATCGTCGCCGAGATCGAACGCAACTCTCCGTAAATGGTAAGTCCGGCGACCACGGCGAGGGCAATCAGACGCGCGTCGGGGCCCAAAGTGGTCAGCAGCCAGACCCCGCCGATCGCGCCGAGCAGGTTGGAGCCGGTGTCGCCCAGCATCGCCCGCTCGCGCAGGGTGAAGGCGGTGCCGACCAGCGCCGGGCCGGCGAAGATGCCAAGCAGCTCCAGCGGCGCGAAGGTCCAGGCGCCGAGGCAGAGCCCGGCGGCGAGCAGCGCCAGACCCTTCTCCGCTCGCCCCGGCCGCAGGTCGAGCAGGTTGAAGAGGTTGGTGGCGAGGATCAGCAACGCCACGTCGGCGATGTAGCGCCAGGATTCGAGCCCGCGACCGGAGACGACGTAGGCGGCGAGCGCCAGCGCCCCCAGCGCCTTGACCGCGCCGGTCGAGAGGCTGCCGGCGCGCAGGGCCCGCGCGTGACCGCGCCAGCCGCGCGGCGCACCCGCCTCCTCCCCGCGCCCCAGCGCGTCGTCGAGGAAGCCGAGGAAGACGACGCCCAGCAGGTACGGCATCCACCGCCGCAGTTCGGGGCTGAGCAGGTCGAGGTCGGCGCGGTCGTTGAGGAAGGCCAGCGGCGCCAGCGCGACCAGGGCCGCCGTCGCCAGCACCGCGCCAAGCGGAAAGGCGAGGCTGGCGCCCCGGTAATTGGTCCGCACCAGGCCAGCGTCGAGCAACCCTCGAACCCCAGCTGGTACGACCAGCAGGGCGATGGCGATCGCGACCGGAAAGCCGAGCCAGGTCACGGAGCAGATTCGGCCGGAGGCAGCAGGTCAGGGAGCAGGCGGTCGGCAGAGCCCTTGATGCCGAAGCTGCCCTCGGCGCCGAGCAGGGCGAAGATCGTCGCCACTTTGCCCGCGGGAGTATCGACGTCGTCGACGCTGGAGAGGTCGTTGCCGGCGAAGAAGGAGACCGAGGACGGTTCGGCCGTCGAGGTCTCCACGCCGACCACCGGCGCGCGCGTCGCGGTCATCCCCGCCATCAGCGTCGATTCGAGCGTCGAGGCCTTGGAGCGCTGCACCGCGCCCATTTCTTCCGGCGTCTGGCGGACGACGATGATCGCGTCGAGACCGCCGAAGTTGCCACTGGCGCGCGAGAAGAGGTGGCTGCGCACGCGGTCGAGCAGGTTGCCGCCGCGGACTATCTGGCGGCCGACTCCGGTGCCGAATTCGGCCAGCGTTTCTTCGTTGCGGCGGATGTTGGCGAAGCGGGTCTTCGATAGCACGCTGCCAAGGCCGCTGAGGTCGACCGGCTCGCGCACGACGCCGATGCCAACCAGGTGCGCCCCGGTCGGGCCGAGCGCTTCCTCGATCGCCGCGCTGGTATCGCCTGGAAGGTCGCCGAGCGCGACCACGCCGATCCGCTTGCCGGCCAGCCGTCCCCGCACCAGCGCCGGATAGACGCGACCGGCGAATTCGTCGGAGCGGGCCAGTTTGCCGTTCAGTTCGTCGGCCCGTTCACGCTCGTCCTGGAGGTTGCCGGTGAGGCTCCGCTCGAGGTTCTTGCGGGTGCTGGTCAGCGCGTCGCCGCCGAACTCGGCGCCGATCAGGATCCCGATCGCGATGGCGAGGAAGACGGCGATCAGCGAGACCGCGTGGTATCGAGCGCTGTAACCCATGGGCAGCGGGAAGGCTAGATGCTGGCCCTACAGACCGAGCCAGATCTTGATCTTCAGCCAGACCAGCTGGACCAGGTCGTTGAGCGCCGGCGAGGTGATCACGACGATCGCCAGCAGGACCATGAAGGCGGCGAAGAAGAGCACCATTGGCCCGAAGGGCGAGCTCGGGTTATAGAGCCGGCTCACCCCCTTGGCATCGACCAGCTTCTCGCCGATCCGCAGCCGGGTGAGGAAGGTCGAGGACATGCCACCCCGCTTGCGGTCGAGGAACTCGATCAGGTTGAAGTGGGCGCCGACGCTGACGATCAGCGTCGCTCCCTTCTCGTGCGCCATCAGCATCGCCACGTCCTCGCTGGTTCCGGCGGCGGGCAGCAGCGTGTGATCGAGGCCGAGGTCGAGCAGGCGCTGGCGCCCCGGCGCCCGCCCGTCGGGATAGGCGTGGACGATCAGCTCGGCGCCGCAGCGCAGCGCCTCGTCGCCGGCCGAGTCCATGTCGCCGAGGATCACGTCGGGCCTCATCCCCGCCTCGAGCACGCCGTCGGCGCCGCCGTCGACGGCAACGATCAGCGGTCGCACGTCGCGGATGTAGGCGCGCAGGGCCTTGAGGTCGCGGCGGTGGCGGTCGCCGCGGACCACGATCAGCACGTGGCGATCGCGGAAGGAGGCGCGCGTCGCCGGGAACTCGACGCTGCCGGTGAGTAGGTCGGACTCTTGACGCACGTGGGCGACGGTGTTCTCGGCGAATTCCGCCAAGGCCTCGTCGACCCGTTGCAGCTGCTCGTCCCGCTGGAGCTCCAGCTCCTCGATGCCGAGCATGCGACCGCGCAGCAGCTCGCGCCCACTCCCGAGGACAACGCCGTCGGCAACGGTGACCCGATTGCCGTCGGCGAGCAACTCGAAGGGATCGACCTCCTCGACGTCGATCAGCCGCACCCCCGCTTGCACCAGCAGCAGCGGCCCGGCATTGGGATAGCGGCCGTTGGAGGAGGGCGAGGCGTTGATCACGACGCGGATGCCGGTCGAGATCAGCTCCTCGGCGGCGATGCGATCGATGTTGACGTGGTCGATGACGGCGATATCGCCGGGGACGAGGCGTTTGACCAGGTGCTTGGTGCGGTGGCCGAGGCGCACCCGGCCTTCGATCGCCTCAACCGGCGCCGCCCCGTTGCGGCGCGATAGCAGGGCGGGAAAGCGACGGCGACTGGCGGTTGCCATCGAAGCAGGGTATCCGCCCAAGCAAGCGGTTAAAAGCGCGCTACCAAGCGCTAGGCAGCGGCAAGGAGCTCGCGGGCGTGCCGCGTCGCTGCCTCGTCGCTGTCCTCGGCACCGAGCATGCGACGGATCTCCTCGACCACGCCGTCGCCGTCGAGCCGGCGCACGTCGGCGCTGGCCCGTTTGCCACTGACGTCCTTCTCCAGCGTGAAGTGGGTGTCGGCCAGCGAGGCAACCTGGGGCAGGTGGGTGATGCAGAGCACCTGTCGGTCCTTGCCGAGCGCGCGCAGCCGCTCGCCGACGGCGCGGGCCGTCTTGCCGCCGACGCCGGCATCGATCTCGTCGAAGACCAGCGTCCCCGCCCCGACGGCGCCGGAGAGGCTGCTCAGGGCCAGCATCACCCGCGAGAGCTCGCCCCCGGAGGCGGCGTCGCGCAGCGGCGCCGGCGCGAGGCCCGGGTTCGGCGCCAGGCGGAACTCGACCGTCTCCATGCCGCTCGCCCCGAACCGGTCGGGATGGGGCTCGAGGACGACCTCGAGTTGGGCGCCCGCCATCGCCAGCCGCTCGAGCTCCGCCGCAACGTCGCGCTGCAGTGGAGCGGCGGCTTTGGCACGGGCCTTGCCGAGCTTCTCGCCGAGCTTGGCCCGGCGCGACTCCGCCTCGGCCAGCGCCGCCTCGGCCTCTTCGCCGCGCTCGCCGGCGTTCTTCAGGCGAGCGATCTCGGCCCGGCAGCGCTCCGCGTGGGCAAGGACCGACTCGGTGCTGCCGCCATGCTTGCGCTGCAGCCGATCGAGCGCCTCCAGTCGTTCCTCGACCGCGATTAGACGGCCCGGGTCTGCCTCGAGGCCGTCGACGTAGTCGCGCAGCTCGGCGGCGACGTCGCCGAGCTCAATTGCCAGGGCGCCGACGCGGGTCGCGAGCCCATCGAGCTTCGAGTCGACGCCGGCGACCGCCTGCAGCAGCGCCTCGGCCCGAGCCAAAGCCGCGGCCGCGCCGCCGTCCTCCTCGGCGCCAAGGGCGATCGCGTGCGCCCCGGCCGCCGCCTCGCGCAGCCCCTCGGCGTAACGCAGGCGCTCGCGCTCCCCGCCCAGCTCCTGCTCCTCATCCGCATCCGGAGCGACCTCCTCGATCTCGGAGAGCTCGTAGCGATAGAGGTCGAGATCGCGCTCGCGCGAGCCGTCGCGCTCACGCAGCTCGGCCAGCTCGGCGGCGAGCCGCAGGCACTCGCGGTGCGCCTCGCCGTAGCGCTCGCGCAGGTCGATCTGCGCGGGCCCGGCGAAGCCGTCGAGCACATCCATCTGGGCCGAGGAGATCGTCAGCTTGCGATGCTCGTGCTGGCCGTAGAAGGCCAGCAGGCGCCCACCCAGGGCCTTCAGGTCCGAGGCCGAGGCGGTACGGCCGGCGACGAAGGCACTCGTGCGACCGCTCGCCGAGACGCGCCGGCCGAGCACGACTTCGCCTGCCCCCTCCGGCAGCCGCTCGGCGATCTCCGCCATCTCGGGCTCGGCTAGCAAGCCCTCGGGCAGGTCGAAGACCCCCTCGACCCAAGCCTCCTCGGCCCCGGGGCGGACGATCTGCGGCCGCGCCTTGCCGCCCATCAGCAAGTCGAGCGAGTGGGCAAGCACGGTCTTTCCGGCGCCGGTCTCCCCCGTGATCGCGTTGAGCCCCTCGCCCAGCCGCAGCTCGGCTCTCTCGATCAGCAGCAGGTTCTCGATACGGAGCTCACGAAGCACGGTCTCTGTCTAGCACCCGGCGCGGCGGGTCCTGTCACCCGCCGCAAGGAGCGGTCAGGCGGGAACCGGCTCGCTGGCGGTCTCGTCCTTAGGTTCTTCGGGGCCGGCGTGCTGGACGAAGTCCCTCGACCTGACCAGGGCGAAGCCCAAGGCGGCGCCAACGAAGGAGAGGATCGCGGCGATCAGGATGATCTCGTTGAAGGCGCCGACGAAAGCGACGTTGGAGGCGTGGACGACCTCGGGTTTGATCCGGGCCGGGGCCACGGCGCCAGCCGCACGCGAGCCTCCCGAGGCGATGATTTCGCCGAGCCCGCTCGGGGCGCGCGGCAGCAGTTCGGAGATCTTGGAGTTGACGCTCGACTGGAAGACCGCCCCGAGCCCGGCGACCCCGGTCGCGATCCCGACCTGGCGGAAAGTGGTGTTGATGCCCGAGCCCATGCCGGACTTCTCGACCGGCACGACGGCGATCGCCGCCTGACCGATCCCGGGGTTGGTGATGCCGATACCGATGCCGGCGACGAGGAAGCCGCCGAGCAGCGTGGTCCAGCCCGAATCGGGCGAGACGCCGTGCATCAGCAGCAGGCCGACGCCGACCGTTGCGAGCCCAACCCCAAGCAGGACCCGGATCGGGATTCTGTTCGAGAGCGCGCCGGAGATCGGCGCGACGATGAAACCGAGCACGGTCAGCGGCAGGAAGCGCAAGCCCGCCTCCAGCGGCGAATAATCGAGCACTCCCTGCATGTAGATGGTCAGGTAGAGGAACATCGCGAACATTCCCGCCGAGAGGCCGAAGGCGACCGCAGAGACGCCGTTGAAGGCCCCCTTGCGGAAGAGCGAGAGATCGAGCATCGGGTATTTGGAGCGGAGCTCGATCGCGACGAAGGCGGACAGCAGCACCGCGGAGCCAATCAGGCAAGCGAGGATCAGGGGACTGCCCCAGCCTTCGGGGTTGCCCCGGATCAAGCCGAAGATCAGCAGGAACAGAGCCAGCGAGAAGGTGACGAGGCCCGGCACGTCGATCGGTTCCGGGTCTTTGGCGAAGACGTTGACGATCTTGCGCTCGGTTAGGACCATCGCCGTGATCCCGATCGGGACGTTGACGAAGAAGATCCACTCCCAGCCGAGGCTTTCGGTGATCACCCCGCCGACCAGCGGCCCGACCGCGACCGCGCCGCCGACGACGGCCCCCCAGACGCCGAACGCCGTTGCCCGGTCCTTGCCCTGGAACTCCTGGCCGATCAGGGCCAGCGAGGTGGCGAACATGCCCGCGCCGCCGATCCCCTGCAGCCCGCGGGCCAGGTTGAGCAGCGTCGGGTCGTCGGAGATGCCGCAGAGGAACGAGGCGAAGGTGAAGATCCCGAAGCCGATCGTGAAGACGCGCCGCCGACCCAGCCGGTCGCCCAGCGAGCCGGCCGTGAGCAGGAAGGCGGCGAGCATCAGCGAGTAGGCGTCGACGACCCACTGCAGGCTGGAGAGGCTGGCGTGGAGTTCACGCTGGATGTCGGGCAGCGCGACGTTGACGACGGTCACGTCGAGCAGCAACATGAAAGTCGCGATCGAGACGAGGAGAAGGGTCCACCACTTGCGCTCCATCGGCGAAACCCTAGAGAACTTGCCACGTCGGCCCGGAAGTCCATCCCGGTAGGGCTTTCACTTAACTTTTTCGATGGAGAGTTGGCAGGCTGGCGCCGCTAGCTCTCGACGAAAAAGTACAAGACGTTCCAGCCCTACCGGGACGGACTTTCAGACGGCTAGGTGGCCGAACTTCTCTCTGATGCGGTGGTAGAAGCTGGTGCCGGGGAGCTGAGCGAGGCAGGCGACGGAATCGGAGAAGCGGACGTCGAGGGCGGCGCCGGGGGCGAGCGTGGTGGCCTGGGCACCGTCGATCGCGACGTCGACCGGCTCGCGCCCGGCCGCGTTGCCCACCGTGAGGACGTCCTGCGGTGCGACCACGAGTGCGCGGGCGGTGAGCGAGTGAGGGGCGATGTAGCTGACCACGTAGCCCTTCACGCCCCAGGCGAGGATCGGGCCCTGGTTGGCGAGGTTGTAGCCGGTCGAGCCGGCCGGGGTGGCGGCGACGAGGCCATCGCAGCGCACGTTGCCCACCTCCTCGCCGGCGATCCGGTAGCTCAGCTCGGCGACCCGGTCGCGGGGTCGGCGGCTGAAGCTGACGTCGTTGAGGGCGAAGCGCCGCCCGCCCTCGATCTCGATCGCCAGCGCCGGCAGGTCGATCGTCTCGGTCTCCCCCGCCAGGGCGCGGCGGATGCCCCCGGCGGCATCGTCGCGCTCGACCGCGGCGAGAAAGCCGACGGTGCCGAAGTTGACGCCGAAGACCGGGACTTTCGTGCCGGCGAAGCTGCGCAGCGCGTGGAGGATCGTGCCATCGCCGCCGAGCACGAGGCAGAGGTCGGGATCGGCGGGCAGCGCATCGACCTGCTCGACCCCCTCCGCCGCGTGGCTGTGCTTCTCGATCTCGGCCGCCGTGGCGACCAAGCGCCAGCCGGCGTCGCGCGCGGCCGCTGTCGCCAGCTTGACCGCTTCGGTCGCGGCGGGCGGATGCGAGTGGGTGATCAGAGCTGCGGTCTTCACGCGTCCGACTCCACCACCGCGGAGATCGCAGCCTCGAGATCCGAGGGCTCGCCCCCTTCGCCCCCGCACCAGACAAAGGTCTCGCGGTTCCCCTTGGGCCCCGGCAGCCCGGAGGAGGCGAAGCCGCGCACGGGAAGTTCGAGCTCGCCGGCAGCCTGGGCGACCATGAGGATTGCCTCGCGCCGGTCGCCGGTATCGCGCACGACTCCCCTGCCGACCCGCTTGCGACCGAGCTCGAATTGCGGCTTGACCATCGCCAGGACTTCGCCACCGACGGCGAGGCAGCCAGCAACGGCGGGCAGGATCTTGGTCAGCGAGATGAAGGAGACATCGATGGTCGCCAGCTCGGGCACGAAGGGAAGATCGGTCAGCTCGAGCTCGCGGGCATTGAGGCACTCGATCACGCTCACGCGCGGATCCTCACGCAGCTTCAGGTCGATCTGGCCGTAGGCGACGTCGACAGCCGCGACGCGGGCGGCGCCCCTTTGCAAGAGGCAGTCGCTGAAGCCGCCGGTGGAGGCGCCGACGTCAAGGCAGTCGCGGCCGGAGACGTCGATCCCCAGCGTGTCCAGGGCATTTTCGAGCTTGATCCCGCCGCGCGAGACGTAGCGCGGCCCCTCGTCGACGATCAGGGCGGCCTCGGGCTCGACCAACTGGCTCGGTCGCAGCGCAACGGGTCCATCGCGGCCGACGCGCACCGAGCCAGCCCGCACCGCCCCGGCGGCAGCCGTGCGCGAGGGGAAAAGACCCCGCTCGGCCAAAACCGCATCTATCCGCGCCTTTTTCATCGCCGCAACCGTAGCGCCGGGCCGACGGCGCAGGAGCCGATCGCTGCGAGGCACAGGTTTTTAACCACGCTTTGACCAGGGCTGATTCCATGCCCAAAAGCCGGGTAGTCGCCACTCAGCGAGGCGCTCGGCAGGCGTAGGCGGAGTCTGTGATCGCACTCACACACATACCGCACATACGTTCGTATGCTGTTCAAGGATTCGCAGAGGACAACCGATAAGGGGCAGATAGAAAAAGACTTTTTGGCTGGGTCCAGCGTCGCACCTATGGCTCTCATTGCTTCCCACAATGATTTGCCCGCGACACATCAAAGGGCCCACCTACCTCCCACGGATCCACATATATAGAGATACATATCTCTCCTCCCTGTAGTAACCCCAGAACTCGCCTCGGCTCCCCGCCGGGGCGTTTTCTGTTGTGGGGCTCTAGCAAGCGGAATGCGTGCTCCAAGACCCGAGACGGAGCGGCGCAATGATCGTCCAAAAAGTCGCCGTGCCACAGTCGGTGCCACAGTCCGACGCAGCAACCCCCGAGCCGCGGGGGGCTTCGAACCAACGATCGTTCGATCTCCGATGGAAATGCCTGGGTTTGCTGTTACTCCTTTTTTTGTATTAATCAAAAATCTCTGATCGACGGTCAGTGTGCTGCCTGGCAATGCCCAGCGCTTTGCCGCCGTAACCAGAGCAAAGGAGGAGACATATGCAGCTCACGATGAAGAGAGGCAGTTTGCTCTTGACCTCACTCGCGGTGCTGATCGCCACGATGGCTCTCGTGTCATCGTCCGCGTCGGCAAGTCAGTTCTGCGGAGGCCAGCAGACAAACAAAAACAGCAAGTGCTTCGGTGCCGCCCGCTACATGCTGGGCGCCACGGCGAAAGGAGAAAGTACCGGCGTATGCGTTGGCGCGGATCTAACCGAAGGATCCTGTGTGCCAGTCCATGACGTCGCCGGTGTCATGGTGCCTGGTGGCGTGCACAACCCTTGGGTGGTCGGGACAGGGTCGGCCTTCACCCTCACCTCTAGCTTCACCTACGAATAGGTCGGGTGATCGGTAGTGCGGAACCGCGGGCCGAGTAGTCGCTCTCTTTGCGAGAGATGGCCACTCGGCCTGCTGCTCACCCTGTTGCTGTCAGTGAGCTTGTTGCTGTCGGCGAGCTTGACGGCATGTGGCGGCGCCGTGCAGTCTGGCAGCGAACAAGCGTCAACGCGCGCTCCTGGACCCTCGAACGACACCCTGCAATCGTCACCCGATGACCGCGTATCACGCGCCCTGCTTGAGAACTTCGCTCTGCTGCGCAGTTCCCCTAATGGGATACCTCCCCTTATCGGGCGGACCCTGAGCGGGCGAGTATCGGGCATGGCTTGGGATCTTGCCCATCGTGTCCCAGTACATGCGACCAGCGCTTACTGGTTGGTGCCCGGCGCTAAAAAACTCTGCATGGTGGCGACCACCCCCAAGTCGCCGGCCATCAGCTTCGCTTGCACAAGCGCTAGCCAAGCGCTTCGCCACGGGATCATGAACACTTCGCTCGACCAAATCTCTGGCAGGCGCACCATGGTCGGCGTAACCCCGGATGGAACTCGTTCCGCGCTCATTCAGAGTGGTGCTCTGACCGCCTCCGTGCGCGTGCGCCATGGCCGCTTTATGCATCGCGACTCCGTTGCTTTGCCACCAGACCAGGTGACTCTCCGCTAAGCGCCTTTGCCACCCAGAATGGGACAGATACTCGTCCAGCGGCTCGGACGAAAGCCCGCACCAAGATCACCGTTTAAGCGCCCCCTCGCAGATAGGCGTCCATGCGCTCGCGAACCTCATCTCGACTCCCAGGCAAAAGGTGGCCGTAGACATCAAAGGTGGTCTGGATTTTTGAGTGACCCATGAAGCTCTGTATTGCCTTGGGATTGGCACCTGAGTCGATCAGCAACGAGGCGAAGGTGTGGCGACACTCATGCAGCGTGATCGGTCGGAGCAGATCCGGCTCGCGACCCGCCGCCTCGGCGGCTTCCCGCTCGTGATCATTCGCAGTCGCCCAAGCGCGCTTCGCCCGGCCGTCCACGGTTGAGGCATAAAACGCCTGGTCAACCGTTCGGCCGAACACCAGCTCCTCCCCCCTGCGACCGGTCAGCCGCAGGTCCTCCTCCAAATTGCTGCGAAGGATGGCGAGCAGGGGCACGGCGCGCCGGCCTGCCCGCGACTTGGGCTCGATCACACCCTCCTCCTGGTCCCAGCCACGCTCAACGGCGATCAGGTTGGCCGCCACGTTGATGTCGCAGACCCGAAGGGCCTGTAGCTCACCGCGCCGCAACCCCGCGTAAAACGCGGTCGCCCAGACTGCTCGATTCTCTGGCTTCAATGCCGCAAGCAGGGCAGCAGCTTCGCTGGGAGAGGCGATTCGCCTCGGCCGCCTCGGCCCGCCATTAGGAAGATCAATCCGCTCAGAAGGGTTGTGGGTCAGTTCGTCGCGGTTGATTTCCCAGCGATAGAACGCCTGGATGGGATTGATGATGTTGCTGACGGTTGACGCCGATAGTCCCGACGCAAGCAGGTCGTCGGCAAACCTTTGGAGGTCTCGCCTTTGAAGCTCGGCAACCTTGATTCGAGCGAGTGGCGCCTTTGCGATACGACCTCGCAGCGCTCGCTCGTAGGAGCGCACGGTGTTGGGCTTGTACCGCTCTCGACCCTTCGGCCGAATCGCTCCGCTTTCCATTCCCCGAACGAACTCGCCCAGGGCGACGGCGAGTGAGCGAGCGTCGCGCGGTGCGGCGCGGAGCGTGCCCCGCTCGACTTCCCGTATCGCGTCCATCCGCCAGCTTCTTGCTTCGGGCTCGCGAGGAAACGTCTTTGTAATCCGCTTCCCCTCCCGCGCCAGATAGACCGACGCCTCCCACCCAGCATTGCACTTGCACCGCTGACCCTTCCGAGCTGGGCAGCCCCTGGAGTGGCGTCTGCGAATGCCTTCCGCCATCAGCTTCGATCTCGCTTGACGAACCCACCCGGGCTGATGCTCGCCGGGTGCCAGGCGATGCCGGCGATCAGCTCGTCGGTCGCCACCCCCAAGACGTCGCGCAGCTTGACGATCGTGTCGAGGCGAGGGACGCGCAATCCGCGCTCAAGCTGTGAGATCTCGGTGCGGTGTACGTCGGCGCGAATGCCCAGCTCCTCTTGGGAGATGCCGGCACGTTGGCGCTGACCGGCGAGGTTGGTCCCGAATTGGCGCGCGACGCTCACGGTTCCCTCGTCCCGAAGCCGCCCCGGCGGAAGTCGCCGGGGGTCCAGACCATTCCGGCGAGTAGGTCCTCTGCCGATACCCCGAGGGAGAACTTGAGCTTGACCAGGGTGTCGATGCGGGGTACGCGACCGCCGCGCTCCAGCAGGCCGATCTCTGTGCGATGCAGGGACGCACGGAAGGCCAGCTCCTCCTGGGTTATGCCGGACTGCTCGCGGGCGCGGGCCATGTTCTTGCCGAAGCGAGCAGCCACCGGATTCATCGGTCCTCCCTTTCGCTGAGCTGGGCGAGCAGGCTGTGCAGCGCCTCATGCTCGGAAACGACTCGCTTGTACTCGTTGCCCTGGTCGATGACGCCGGCCAAGTGCCCGACCACATCGCATACGTCGTGGTCGGGGACGATCACCAGCTCGTCCAGTGCCGTGAGCAGCCGGCCGTAGGCGGCGTGTTCGCGATGCAGTCGCTTCGGGTCGAGCCGACCTGGGAATTCCTCCAGCTCGTCGCTGATGCCGTCGCGGGCCTTCTCGAAGACGCCGCGAAGAAAGCGGACGTGCTTAACGGGGAGATCGAGGGCTACGGCAGCGCCGCGACCCGTAGGGTTGTCGTCAGCCATGAGGAGCTTGCTCTCCTTGTGGTCAGGCTCCCGGTTGGCGTTCACGCGCCGCCGGGAGCCGCTTATTGATTTCGGTAGCCGACAGCGTAGCAGCGGCGTAGGGTTTGTCCTACGAAAGTTGCTACTCGCCTCGAAGGATTTCTCCGATTCGGGTCCAGTGCAGTCCGACCTCTTTGGAGATTTCCCGGAGGGACAAGCCAGCTTTCTGCGCTCGCTTGAAGCTCTCCAAACGCTCCGCGTGCGCCTTGTCGATCTTGCGCTGGAAGTTAGCCTGCGCTCGCCTGAGGTCCCGTCGAGCTTTCTCCTGTTTGGCGTCAGCCATGCCGCGCAGCCTAGAAGCTGCGAGCCTTCCGGCGCGGCCGAGTCCGCGCGTTGGGTCACAGCGCTTCCCCGAGTGCCCGAGTTGCGCTCTCAGTCGTCCACCGTTCCAACTCGGCAACCGGGACCAGCCGCTTACGCCCCCGACGGATCAGCCGCAGCTCGGGTGCGACGTTGGCATCGAAGAAGTCTGGGCCGACCCCGATCGCGGCGGCGGCCTCAGCTGGCGTGAGGGCAATGCGAGGGATCGAGGTCGTCAGCTTCTTCGCCATCTCTGCCCCGGTGTCAAAAGTGAGCGGCGCATCGTCGGTTTTCTCTAAGTCCGGCGCAAGCCGCCAGCGCCCCTGCGAGTTGGCGAATCGGTTCGGGTCTCATGCCCTTTAGGTCAATTCGAGACCCCCATTTGATCCACCGATTTCCCGCGCGCCCCCGCTGTCCAGCGCTGGCGGCCGTTGTATCGCTGCTTTTCCTCATATCTAGTAGTCCATCCAGGGCGCCCTTTTGCGCCACTTTTGCGTCACCGATTGCTCACACAGCCCTCACACACAGGGCAGCGCCAGCGGCGTCCTTTGCCAGGGCCTCTGCCTTCATCTCGTGCCCCGTGGTGCCGCCACGGCCTGCACTTGATGCACTTGCCTTTGAAGCCGGGCGGCGAGGGCTCGCGCCCCGCGTTCCAGAGCGCGGCGAAGGACTGAGGAAAATGATCGGCGGCGCAGGCGCCCCCGATCGAACAAGCAGAAGACAGCCAGGCAGGGGGCAGCAGCTCATCAGATAGAGCCATAGATCCCGTCAGTCAGACCCACAGACAGATAGCCAGGATCTGACTCATAGGAAGGCAGATCAGCCGGCCAGAGGCAGCAGACAGGCAGCCACCTACAGGCAGACCTACAGCACCCACAGCCACAGCCCTCACGCACTATCCAGCCGCCTGTCGGCGGATGGATAGTGCCCTCCGGCCACGCATCAAATTCACCGGGGCGCCGAGCCGCGCTCGACTTCAAAGAAGTGGATCAAGAACGACCTCTTCTTTGACCTCTAGGTCATGAGCGAACCGGTGACGCACGGAAGCCCCCCGGCTGGAGTACGGAGTGCCGTGCCGATTCTTAACGAAAAAAGTGGCGCATTCGCGCCGCGATTTGGACATAGCTTCTGATGCTCAGCATTGGAAAGCTCGGAAAAGGCCAGGAGCGCTACTACCTGGAGAAGGTCGCCGAAGGCGCCGAGGACTACTACTCCGGTGAGGGCGAGGAGCCAGGCCAGTGGCTCGGCGACGCTGCCCGCGAGTTGGGCCTGTCGGGCGAGGTCGAGCCCGACCAGCTCGTCGCGATGCTTACCGGGATGAACCCGGCGACGGGCGAGCCGCTTGGACTGCGAGCCGTCCCTGGCAAAGGCCCGGTGCCCGGCTTCGATCTCACGTTCTCCGCTCCCAAGTCGGTCTCGCTGACCTGGGCGCTTGCCGGCGAAGAGGTCTCCCCACAGGTGAAGGCCGCTCACCAGCGCTCGGTCGAGGTCGCTCTCGCCTACATGGAGCGCCACGCCTGCCTGACCAGGCGCAGCAGCGGGGACGGCGGCAGGGTGTTCCTCAGCGGCAACGGCTTCCTCGCCGCCGCCTACCTGCATCGCTCCTCTCGCAACGGCGATCCGCAGCTGCATACGCATGTGCTGATCGCCAACGCGACCAAGGGACCGGACGGCAAATGGACCCGGCTTTACCACCCGGCGATCTATGACCACGCCAAGACCGCCGGATACATCTACGAGGCCCACCTTCGCCATGAGCTGACCCGGACGCTCGGCATCAAGTGGCAGCCGGTTCGCAACAGCATCGCTGAGATCAAGGGCTTCAAAGACGAGTGGCTTAAGGCGTTCTCCACCCGCCGCGCGGAAATACTCGAGGCGGCCGGGGCGGATGGCTCGGCCCGCGCCCGCCAGGTCGCCACGCTCGCCACCCGCGACGCCAAAGAGAAGGGGCTTGGTCCCGAGAGTCTGCGCGAGCGCTGGCACGAGCAGGCGAAGGAGATCGGCTTGGATCGCGACGCCATCGCGCAGACGATGGGCAGGGAGGTCGAGCTTGCCGCCCGCCCCACGCTGAAGCAGCTTGACAGGAAGGTGACAGCCCACGCCTCTCACTTCGACCGCCGCGGCGCGATCCAGGCGGTTGCCAACTCGCTCTCCAACGGAGCGCCCGCGCATGAGGTCGAGGCAGCCGCAGATGCCTTCCTTGCTTCGGATTCGGTCGTCACCGTGGCCGAGACCGCCAAAGGCACCCGCTACACGACTAAGCGAATCTGGGAGCTTGAGCGCCAGGCGCTTGAGGTCGCCGAGCGGATGGCGAGGGAGGTCCGGGGCGAGGCGGGCGAGCTGGTCGCCGCCAGGGTGATCGCGTCCCGCCCGACCCTGAATCCCGGCCAGCGCGAGATGGTCCGCCGCCTGCTCGCAGGCCACGAGGGCATAGCCATCGTGATCGGGGAGGCCGGGACCGGCAAGAGCTTCGCTACCGTGGCGGCCGCCGAAGGCTGGGCGCAGGCCGGGTTCGAGCTGCGCGTCGCCGCGCCGACTTGGCGAGCGGCAAACGTCCTCAGCGCCGAGGGTCTTGAGGCGATGACCGTTGCCGGCCTGCTTCGCGATCTCGATCGCGGCCAGCTTGGCCTTTCCCCTCGATCGGTCCTCCTGGTCGACGAGGCCGCGATGGTCGGCTCCGAGCATCTGGCCCGAGTCATCGGCCACGCCGACGAGGCCGGGGCGAAGCTCGTTCTCGTTGGCGATCCCGAGCAGCTTGGCTCGATCGAGGCGGGCGGCCTGTTCTCCGCGATCGCAAAGCGCACCGATCCCGTCCACCTCGAAGACGTGATTCGCCACAACCACGAGCTCGACCGCAGCGCGGCGAAGCTCATCCGCGATGGTCAGGGCCGAGAGGCCCTGTCCCTCTACCGATCCGAGGAGCGGATCACGATCGCCGGAAACGCCGAGGAGCGCCGCGTGGCGATGGTCGAGGACTGGTGGCAGTCCTACGCCAAGGGCGAGGACGCGCTGATGGTGGCGAAGCGAAACGTCGAGGTCGAGCGCTTGAACGCGACCGCGCGCGAGCTGGTCAAGGCCGAAGGCAGGCTGGGCAGCGAGGAGATCGAGGTCGGCGGCTCCCCATTTGCCGCCGGCGATCTCCTCATCACCCGCGTCAACGACCGCGCCACCGGCATCTACAACCGCGAGCGCTGGGAAGTCGCCCAGGTGGACGCCGAGCGAGGGCGGATCGTTCTCGACGGCATCGACCAGGCCCGCCGGGTCGAGGTCGGCCGCGACTATCTGGACCGCACCACCTTGGGCGGTGAGGCTCCCGCGCTTCAGTACGCCTACGCCGTCACCACCTACTGCGCCCAGGGCACGACCGTCGACCGGGCCTATGTGATGGCCGACCCGTCGATGGACAAGCAGGAGATGTATGTCGCTACCTCGCGCACACGCGAGCAGACCTACCTCTACGCGACACCGGAGATCCGGAGCGAGCGCTCGGAGTACGCGCCGACCGGACCCGAGCGCGATCCAATCGCCCACGTTGGCGAAGCCGCAGAGCGCAACCGCGCCCAAACCGCCGCCCACGACGAGGCTCTACGGGCCGAGCTGGCAAAGCTGCCCACCGTGGAGCTAGCGGCGAGGCGAAGCAAGCTGGACACCCCGGCCCGATTCGAGGCCAACCACGAGGATGACTACGCTCGCCAAGTTCGGGCGGTGGAGGAACGGCGCGCCCAGGTCGAGCGAGCCAGCGCCAACCGCGAAGCCGTCGAAGCGCTCGGCTGGCGTGAACGCCGCCAGAAGTTGCCCTACGCCATCGAAAGCGAGCGGCTATCCAGCGAACGGCTGACAGATGAGAAGGCCGAGCTGTCGCAGATGGAGCCACCGGGCACGGAGGTCCGGCGCGAGCGCGAGATTGCCGAGCAGCTTCTTGACACCCGCTCAGCGCAAGCGCTTACGGCCACCCGGATCGAGCCGCCTTCTTACATCGTCAAGGAATTGGGCGAGAGGCCCGCCGATCCGACCAGGGCCAGAGCCTGGGATCACGGTGTCCAGCGAGTCGAACGCTACCGGCTCGAACATGGCGTGAGGGACAAGGGCAGCACCTTCGGCCGCGAGCCGCAAGACGCCGCAGCGCGAGCGGCTCGCGAGGCCGCACAGCGACGGCTTGCCGAGACTCAGCGCAGGCTCGGTCTTGAGCAGCACCTAGCCAAGACCAAGCAGAGGACGAGAAGCATCGAGCGAGGCTTGAGCATTGGTCCGTGAATGCCCCCGACCCGTGCGATTGAAGCACCGCGCTCGCGATTGTCATCCCCCTCCGGGGGTCGGGCGCTTCGCACCCTTGACAACCGCTCTCGCGGCGCTGGTTTGGCGGGTAGGTCGGGGCGGCTCATGGTGCTTTAGAAATGACGGGCGACGCGCTCCAACATTGATTTGATCTCTGTGAAGTAGCCCTTGACCTGCACGAGCGATACCGTCGACTGTTCTCCATGCGCAACGCGATTACGTTGCGCCCGAACACTTCCTAGAGCCTCCCGCTCGGACTTTGTGACTGACGCCTTGAGCGCCTCTCCCCACCGACGATCAAACGAACCGACCAACTCGATCAGTCGCTCGGTATTTGGATTCTGAAATCGTTTCATCCGCCACGTGGTATGGCTCAACACCGAGGCACTGGCTTGAGCGCCCACGTGAGCGAGAACGACCTCGGTTACAACCTGCTCCACGAGTCCACTCAGACGAATCGCCAAATACTTGGCGTAGTCAGACTGAACTTCTATATCGGCCTGCGCTTCAGCGCGACTGAAGATCGCATCGACCTCTGTGACGAGTTGCGTAGCAGTCCATGGCAACGCCACAGCAAGTCACTTGAGCAAGGCCTCGCGGGCCTTCCTAAGACGGAGTTTGACATTCTCCTCACGTGCCGTTGCTCGCTCGATCGCACCGCGATATTCGCCATTGCGGAAGAGTTTTTCGTAGCCTTTCTCTAGCGCCCTCGTTGACCGTAGGGACTTCTGCTCGATCCCTTCGGCCACGACCGTCATAAGCGAGTCCACGGCAGCGGCGTTAACTGCGCGAGCCGGACGAAATGCTCGCTCGCCAAAACGCTCGTGAATGAGTTGGGTAGTCGCTTGAAATGCAGTCTTCAACTCCTTTGCGCTCTGACGGCCCAAATCTAGGTTCCAGGCGGTATAGGTGTTAAGAAACTCCTTCATTGGGGCTTCGTATTTCTTGGAACGAGCCCGAAAGGCAAAGAACCGCAGGATCAACTCTTGGTCCTTAAGCCGCTTAGACCGGTTCCCACACATCGCCCGCCAATGCTCGTCCTCGTTGAGGTCTCGGAGCAGGCCGATAAGAGGGCCGTTGAACAATGCCACCCTAATCTCCTGAGGTTGTAGCAGCGTACCCCCCGTATTCAGCCGCTCGAAAATCTTGTAGATGCCACTCTGGTCTTCTGACGGCACCTCCTGCCGCACCACCGTCGCGTGGATAATGCTGTTATCAAGGCGCCGACGCGCATCGGTCTCAAGATCGTCATATGCGAGCCCACGAAAGTCTTTCTGTACATGCTGGAGGCGAAAAGTTCTTTCTCGAAGCGTGCCCGCGTAGAAGGCTTGGAGCGTCCGCAGCCGTTGCTGACCGTCGAGCACGAGGTAGACACCCTCCGACCCTTGCACCAAGAAAATGCCTGGCACCGGAAAGCCAAGCAGGAAGGACTCAATAAACCGATCTGACTGCGGCTTGGACCAAACGAAGTCACGCTGGAACCCAACCACGCCGATCTCCTCGTCTCCAACGCCTGGGTCAAACGTCGGCACCCTGATATCGCGGTTTTCCATGCGCTTGACCAGGCCGTCGACCGGGAAGTCTGCTCCGTAGGACGTGATCCCGTAGTGCTGAGGCGATATCTCCTCCCGCTCGTCGACATCCTCGTAACCCTCTTTGGCCGAAATCGCGTCGAGGCCGGGCTCTAGCTCTTGGTCCATGGCAGCACTCTTCTCCATGTGGACAAGCCTATGTCAACGATGCAAGGCCGTGCCGTTGGGCGAACCTATTGCGTACCGATGAGGGCCGTAGTCCGCTGAAATTAGATGCAAGCTAACCCACCCCGACCGGTCTCCGAGGAAGTTGACGGCTGGCCGTCAGGCGCCTGAATCGCAAAGACTGGGGCACTCTTGGGGGACACCCATTTCGGGGGTTGTGCTGCAAATGCCCCCGAAGCGGGCACTAATATTTGGGAATGGCCCCTGCCTCTAAACACACGGATCCGGAGGTAGAGCGCCGCCGTGCAGCCGCCGGGCGGATGCGCGGACTGTTCGAGGGCGTGGCTCCTGACCGGAGCTTGGTTGATGAGCTGATCGCGGATCGTCGCGCCGAAGTCCAGGCCGGAAGGCGTGAGCGCAACGCTTCCACGGGCGGTGCCTGTAGCCGAGACAGCGCAAGACACCGCTCAAACGAATCCCTCCATGTCCCGGAGAACCGATCACTTCGTGGCGCGACTAAAACTTTGGGCCGTCTCTGAAACGGCACCGATCGCTGCGAAGCCGGCGGCCATTAAGACAGCCGAGTAGGAAAACGTCGTGCTAGACCCATTGGCAATCACCATGAGCGCGATTACCTCTCCGGTTAGGGCCGCTGCGGGTATAAGGGCCGTCAACGCGGTCGCTGCCTTAAGCAATTGAGTGCCCGTCTCAACATGCTCGCGAAGCCGAGTGACGATCTCTTCGTCAAGAGCGGCATCATCCGCGCTCTGCAAGACCTTTTGGGCTCGTTGATGCCGCTCGGTCCTAGAGCGAATCTCGGCGCGCCTCTCTCGGACATAAACCCCTAGAAGGACGGGGATCAAGACGACAACAATTTCGTAGAAAGCAAGACGGACCGGAGGTGATCCACCGAGATGAAAAAGGGCCATGGAAATCCCCGATGCCACAACCCACTCGACCCCGAGGAAGGCCCAGAACTTGTGACTCGTCTCCTTGGCCAGGCTGACGCCAACGGAAGTGCAAAATCGCCGCATGGTGGGAGATTTTAGGCCGATGGACAGTCGGAATCATGCTCGTCTGGCGCACGGTAGGCATCATCTTCGCCCCACGTATCGTCATAACTCCGGGCAACAGGCTCCCATAGACGTTGTAGGTCGTGGTGCGCCTGCAGCGTACGGATCAGCCGGTTCCGGCCGGGACAACAACCGGGCGGGAGTCGCTCAAGCAAGGCCAAATTTGGCTCTGGGACTTGGCTAGTCGGACTTCTCTCCTCCAGCAGTAGCCCCAGAACTCGCTCTCGGCTCGCCGTCGGGCGTTTTCTGTTGTGAGGCGTCGAATGTCGGCCGGTCCCAGGATGCTTCAATCGCCGGGAGGTCGGCGAATCGCAATCTCGGCCGACTGTAGCGGCTACCATCTAGTGCATGGCAACGAAGCCAATCCAGGTAGACGCCGAGCTGCTGGAGCGCGCCCAGCGAGCCGCCAAGGAGCGAGGCGTTGCCGTGCCGCAACTTGTGCAGGAGGCACTTGAGCATGAGCTTGGGGAGGCGGCACCGATGCCCCAGCGAGGCCCACGGAGTAAAGACGAATGTGCGCAGCCGCCGCTCACCTGCATCGGTGCGTTCAGCTCGGGCCGTGGCGACCTCAGCAAGCTGGCTAGCGAAGACGTCTTCGAGCCAGAGCCATTTCGCTGATCCTCGACACTGGTGTGATCGTCGCGGCGTTCGACCGCGACGACGACAAACACGAGGCATGCACCTCGCTTCTCACCAATGTGCGAGAGCAACGAGTCGTGCCCTCGCCCGTACTCGTCGAGGTCGACCACCTGCTCAGGCGATACACGCAGAACGACCCTTTCATCGCGGTGCTCGACCAGGTGCGGCGCGGCGCGCTGGTGATTGAGGATCTGATGACCGCCGACTACGAGAGGGTGGCGGAGTTGCTGACGACCTACGCCGATTTGAACGTCGGCTTTGTCGACTGTGCGGTCCTCGCGGTGACGGAGCGGCTGAACGAGCCAAAGATCGCCACGCTCGACCATCGACATTTCGGGACGATGCGTCCTCGCCACGCAGAGGCCCTGGAACTGCTTCCAGAATCGTTGTAGACGCTCATCCCAGAAGTGTGCGCACTGCCCCAAAGGCTCATCTTGCCGGTACGATCCCGCATGCCCAACCGCAGACAGAAACAGTCGAACTAGACTCGTTGGGCGAGAAGGCGGGCTGGAGTCAACCTGCCGATACCGAGCACCGTGCCCGCCGCCGAGCTAACCCCCGCCCTGAGCGGTAGGCCCCAGGCTCACGGCGGCGCCGAGACCTTCTGGTGCCACACTCGTGCCACAGTCAGGCACGGATTCAGCCGGTTACAACCGGGGTCAGCCGGAGGCCATTTGGCCCTAGGAGCCAGAATCCGCTTTCCCATGCGG
Organism: Solirubrobacterales bacterium; assembly: GCA_036271315.1. Classification (GTDB taxonomy): domain Bacteria; phylum Actinomycetota; class Thermoleophilia; order Solirubrobacterales; family 70-9; genus VRUE01. The sequence continues at coordinate 49,317 of DATBAV010000032.1, forward strand.
CGGGTCGGCGGTCTCTCCTCCCTGTAGTAACCCCAGAACTCGCCTCGGCTCCCCGCCGGGGCGTTTTCTGTTGTGGGCTCTAGCAAGCGGAAGCCCAAGACCTGCAACGGAGCGACGCACGGATCGTCCAAAAGGGTCGCCTGCCACAGGGGCGGTGCCACAGTCCCGCATCCGGGGAGCGAGCAGCCGCCCAGACCCTTCCCACAAGCCGCGCCCTACGCTTCGATTTCAAATGAACATCGATGTCAACCGCTTGGCGCGCCGCCCGAATGGGCCGCGCCTCCTCGTCTACCTTGGTCAATCGACGCTCTCAGCGTTGGCAACCGAAAGGATCACGCCAGGCTGCTGGACCTACTTCGGGCAGAGGTCAACACCGGGCGACTGATCTGCCCGACTTCGTCTAGCCACAACGACGAGACAGCCCGGGTACACATCCGAGACCAGGGGCTTTGGAAGGAGATCGACGGGCTCGCCGATGAGCTGTCCATCGGCATCGGCTTTCGAGGGGAGGAAGAAATCGAGCTTGCGGAGATCCACGCCGCAGCCGCCGCATTCGAAGAGCATGAGGGCAGGCCCATCTGGAAAGAGGCATTCCGAACCGATCCGAACAGACCGCGCGACGAGCTTTTCTTCGGCTTTGGCGGAGGGCAAGTCAGGGTCCGTGCTTACTTCGAGCCGGACCAGATGCTTCACGAAGAGGTCACGCACGAGCGGGATAAGGAGACCGACATGGACAAGGTCTATGCGGAACTTCGCGAGAAAGGATTCTCATTTGAGGAAATGGCCGAAGGAAATCTCGAACAGATGATCAGCTGGAAGCTCAGTCCGGTGTTGGCCCCAGAGGAATTTGCAAGGCACTACCTTGAACGCGGTTTCGCTCTGGCTCGTGACGCGGAGGCGAGCGAGTTCGACATCTCCTCCGGTTCTGCCTACAACCGCTTCATGGCCTTCGGGACTCGGCGAATTCAGATGGAACACTTCGCTGGGCATTATCCCGAGATTGTCCGGCGGCCGAACGAGTTTCGGCGATTCGAGCCGCTTCGCTCATTGCCAACCCTCGTGCTTCCAGCCTTGTTTCGGGCGGCGCTCGCCGTCAGCCCGGGCCGGCGAGCAAGACCGAGTGACGGCCACGACATCGCTCACCTCACGCACGGCCTATCCCGATGCGATCTAGTGAGCGCCGATGCGGGCATGACCCAGCTAATCCGGGACTTCCGACTCGCCCAGCTGGCTGCCAAATTTTTTCTTATCGCGAATTTGATCGCCTCGCCATGGCCATCGAAGAGCGGCTTGCCGAGTAACACAAAGACAGTGGGCGGCCGCCCTAACCAGGAGGCGCGTCCGGATTAACCAAGACAACTACCTCGGGATCAATGCCGTCAGCACAAAACAACTGTGGTACTCCCCCATTCCCCCCGACGAGCTCAACCTGAACCTTGGCTTGGCGAAAGGCCTCCGCAGCCGAACGCCCAAAGCCCAGCGAGTTATAGAACTGCCCCGCGAAGACCTTCGCATCTTCGTCGTCGATCGCCGTGTCCATCCCAATGGCTAGGTCAACATGTTGGATAGCAACTTCGGCCTGGGAGATCGAATCGCAGCTGTTGAAGAGAATGAGCTGAACCCCACCGGCCGCAGCGTCAAGTAGTCGTCCCAGCATGGCGTTGTCGAGTGCCTGGGTAGAACCATTCTCGCCCTCGAATGCGAGACCGCCGTCATCGCCGTGACCGCTGAAGTGGAGGACCGTTGGACGCACTTCGTTGAGGTCATCGAGCAGGTCGTGCAACTGGCGAGCCATGCGGGCGCGAAAGTAGATCGAGTCCCGGTAGTCAGACGCTCGAACTCGCTTTTCGATCTCGCGGGTCTCTTTGTCCAACCTGAGAGTGGCCTGGTCCTCTGGGTTAGAGGCCAAAAAGAGAACCGCCACCTCTGGAGGAGCCGCCTGGCGATTGGCTTCTTCGAGACGTCGCTCAAGCTCGGTGATCTTGTGATCCTGTTCAGCCTCTCGCCGCGCACGCTCGGCCTCCGCGGCCTGCTGGGTCTGTTCCTCGCGCCTACGCTGGGCAGCTTCGGATCGTTCGGCCTGGCGTCGTCGTTGATCGTCTTGGCGTTTTTTCTGTTCCTCGACGCGGATCTGTCGTTTGCGCTCTGACTCTTCCTCGGAACGAAGCTTTTCCTCGGCCTTGCCGACCTTTTCCTTCGCCTTGCCGGTGTCTTCGAGCCTCCTTGAGACATCGCTTCTGGCGTTCGTCAGTTGACGTTGCTTGGAGTCAATCTGGCGGGCGTAGCTATTGATCTGCGAATCAGAGCGGGATTGTGCCGCCCGCCCTTCGAGCTTGGAGATTTCGTTTTCGAGGTTGGATTGCTTCTTGGATGCATCGATATGGCGCTTGTTCGCTCCGTCGAGATTCCGCTGCACTTGATTGAGCGCCTGCTGGGCACCTGAAACAGACATGAAGTTCACGCTAGCGACGAGATCGGCGGTCGGCTTAGGTACGTCCAGCGCTGAGCAAGTTCTCAGATCCTGACGCATCCGCACCGGCGAGGAGCGCCGAAATGCGCTTTACGCTTTATCCATGGCTCAAGTCACCAAGCTCACCGGCGCGGAGGTGGAGCGACGCCGTGAAGCGGCGGCACGGCTGCGCGGCCTGTTTGCCGATATAGCTCCCGACAACAGCATGGTTGACGATCTGATCGCGGATCGGCGCGCGGAGGCGCAGACTGAAGGCCGCGAGAGCAAATCCGGCAGCAAGCGGGCCCGAGGCTGAAGTCGGAAGGCCGAGGGGTCTCGAAGGGCTTTGGTAATCGAGCCAATGACGGCGGCCGACCGCATCGCGGTTGCGCGGCTGCGACTGGCGACTAAAGCTCAAGGTCTTTCGCTTGCAGACCGCGCTTGCCTGGCGCTGGCGGAACGACTGGAAGTTCCCGCTGTCACAGCGGATGGGGAATGGGCCAAAGCAGATGTCGACGCAGAGGTTCGACTGATCCGCTGAACATTGAGGGTGTCGCAGTCTGGAGGGATCAGCCAGCTACAGCTCAAACTAACCCGAATGCGACTTTGAGCATTGCGCCCAAACTCCGTTTGCCACGTGGCGGGTCGGCGGTTTTCCTCCAAATAGTCCAGAATTTGTTCCGGCTCCTCGCCGGGGCGTTTTCTGTTGTGGGTCAAGTCTCGGAGGTCGCCTTTTCCCCAACGGATGCGGTGCCTGGGCCGGCATTGTGGAGCGTCTTCAGTGTCCAGCGCAGATCTTCGACTCGGCGCAGACGGCGCTTTGGGGTCGGGTGCTCGTTCGGCACCGGAAGCAAACCGAGGCTCCTGCCGTGACGCAAGCGCCGCCTGTATCTCTCCAAATAGTCGCGCCATCGCCTGGGCTGCGCCGCCTCGCGCCGTTGCTCGGCTTTGCGCAGGGCAGTCGCCAGCGTCTCGCCGTGACGGGCAACACAGGCATACCTGTCTGCGTCGTACTCGGCCGTCCTCCAGAGGATCCGTAGGACAACCCAGGCCAACCAACCGGGCAGGGCAACGATGCTGAACCCCACCCGGGCAACCCAGCGGCGGAGTTTCCGCTTCTCACCGGGCCTGCCCCGCTTCCTCACGAACCTGTCATCGAAATAGAGGTAGGGCCACAGGTAGAGGTAGGAAAGGCTGAGGGAATGGAGGTGATGGAGGCGGTGGTGCCCGACCTCATGCGCCAGCACCCCAGGTAGATCGCCCTCCTCCGTCAGCGATGCGGTGGTGACGGTTATGCGTTTTGTACGGCCGATCGACGGCGCGTTCGGGAATGTGGTGGAGACTGTGTGCAAACGGTCCGCCTCCCAATCAGTCAGATGCCCGAGGACGCCGCGTTCCCCCAGCCCCTTCTTTAACTGGGGATCGAGCTTCTCTTCCGGGAGGAGCCGCTTGTCGAATAGTTCACGCATCAGCCCGCGCGAAGAGACCAGCGGGATCACCGTCATCCAGAGAAATGCCGGTACAAGAACCCAGAAATCTGGCAGGCCTTCGAACACGAGGGTCTTACCCGAGACCCACAACCACACCCCGAACAGCCCGAGGAAGAACGGCGTCGAGATGAAGCCGACCGCCAAGAGGAGAAGGTACAGGCTTATGCGCATGCGGACCCGCTGCCGCACGATAGGCCGCGGCTCTCCCGGTCCGGTTGTGTAGTCCCGCAAGCGCTCGTATGAGGAGCGGAAGTACCCGAGGAGCATCATCAGGATGGTCAGGTTGACGATCACGGCAACGGGGATCAGCCAGTGGCGACTAGGGTCGTGGGAGTGCTTGTGCCAATAGAAGTGCAAGCCCATCACCACGGCGGCGATCTGAAAGCCGATGAACACACTTGCGATCGCGAGGTAGCGATGGTGGCCGCCGACCAATCGCGACGGCGCATTGCCGCCCTCGCGCAGCCAACCCTCCCAGCGCAGCGGCCTGCGCGCCCCCAACAGACCGAGCATCGCATTAATGCGAGTCTCCAGCTCGCTGACGTAGGAGCCAGCGCGAGCGCCACGCTCGTACTCCCCCATCCAAATCACTGCCGAAAAGAGGACGACGAGCGGGACGAGCGCGAGTGACACTGCCCAGCCGAGATAGCGGTCTCCGTGCTGCTGAGCAGCGAAGCCAATAAGGACCACGCATCCCGCTACGCCGTAGCGCAGGGTACTGATTTGACCCTGCACCGCAATCAGCTCCTCCTCGCGCACCGTGCGGTACTCCTCCAGTGCCAATGACACATCGGGCGGCAGCTCAGAGTTGGGTTGCTTGTTTGGCTCCGGCGTCATCCAGATTGGCGGGTGCGGAACGACGCATCTCCGCCAATCGCGGCAGTGTCTCCCCGGCATCTCAAGCGTACTGAAATGAATCCTGACTGGAGGAGGAAGTTCGACTGAATTGCTGAACGGTCACGGTGCCACAGTCAGGCACGGATTCAGCCGATCACAACCGGGGTCAGCCGGAGGCGATTTAGCTCTGTGAGCAGGATTCCGCCTTTCCACGCGTTGGGTCGGCGGTCCCTCCTCCTTGTAGTAACCCCAGAACTCGCCTCGGCTCCCCGCCGGGGCGTTTTCTGTTGTGGGGCTCCGTGACTAGTGTTAGACAGCAGGATGACCAGGCGCCTGGAGACGACCTAGCCGTGGCGGAGCAGGTGCCCGCGGTCTGCGACGTGCTCGCGACGATCGAGTCGCGCGATTGGCCGCGACTGGAGCGGCTGCTCGACCCGGATGTCCACTGGACGACCGTGATCGAGGAGCACCTGCATGGGCCGGCAGAGGTGATCGCGCTGCTGACCGATGACCCTCCCCCGGCCCCGCCGGCGTTCCACGAAGTGCGGGACGGATTGATCGTGCGCTGGATCGATATCCCTGGCTGAAATTGCTGGCTGTCGCGAGCTACAAGTTGCGCACGCGACGGCCGATCTCCGGATCCTGGGGGTAGCCCGCCGACTCCCAGAATGCCCCGGCCACCTCGTCCTCGAAGGCGACCAGAGCCGTCACCCGATGCACCCCGCGGCTCAGCAGGTACTCCTCGCCCGCCCGCGTCAGCGCGATCCCGATTCCCTCGCGCCGATACCCCCTCGACACGGCGAGCCGGTACATGTTCCCTCGCCACCCATCCCAGGCGGCGATCAGGGCACCGACGATCTCGCCGCCGCGCTCAGCGACCAGAAGTGCGGCTGGCGAATCCTCGATCAGCCGCTCGACGTCCTCCAAACGGTCGGCGGTGCTCGCGTGCTCGCTCCGCTCCTGCGCCCAAAGGTCGAGGACCGCTTGCGCGTCCTCATGGCGGCATCGCCGGATCGTGACTTCCTCGCCAGTCAAGTCCGGCAGTCTGGCAAACCGCCGAGGGCGAATCCAGGCACCGCGACTCGGTGCTCTTGGCACCGGCGCGGTTCAAGTTGCAGATCCACGAGGCTCCCTACCTGCGGACCCACATACATAGAGATGCCTCTCCTCCCTCAAGTAACCCCAGAAGAGACTCGGGCAGGCTAACCGATTGAGTCTTTTGACGCAAGCCTAAATTTTTGGGGCGATTTCCTTGCCCGGTGAGACCGAGATCAGCGCAGCGCCGGCTCGCCCGAGCGCAGCGTGGCGAGGACGCGCTCGGCGACGGCATTGCCGGTGAGACCGACCTCCTCGTGCAGCAGGGCCGGCTTGCCGTGAGTCACGTAGCGGTCCGGCAGGCCGATCCGCAGGACGCGGGCGCGCTCTGCCGAGCGCTCGGCGAAGGCGTCCTCGAGGTGCTCGAGCACCGCCGAGCCGAAGCCGCCGGGCAGCACGTTCTCCTCGATCGTCACCACCAGGTCGTGACCCAGGGCCAACCGCTCGAGCAGCTCGCTGTCGAGCGGCTTGGCGAAGCGGGCGTCGGCGACGGTCGCCTTGAGATCGTGGCCGGCGAGGATCTTGGCCGCGTCGAGCGCCACCGAGACGCCGTAGCCGTAGCCGAGCAGCGCCACGCGCTCGCCGCTGGCCAGTAGCTCGCCGGTGCCGATCGGCAGCTCCGCCGGCTCGGCCGGCTGCGCCACCCCCTCGGCCGCGCCGCGCGGGTAGCGCAGCGCCGCCGGCCCGTCGTGGGCGATCGCGGTCCGCAGCATGTGCGCCAGCATCGCCTCGTCGCGCGGCGCCATCAGCACGACGTTGGGAATCGGGCGGAAGTAGGAGACGTCGAAAGCGCCGTGGTGGGTCGGTCCGTCGTCGCCGACCAGGCCCGCCCTGTCCATCGCGAAGGTGACGTCGAGCTCCTGCAGGCAGACGTCGTGGACGATCTGGTCGAAGGCGCGCTGGAGGAAGGTCGAGTAGATCGCGCAGACCGGCTTGGCGCCCTGGATCGCCAGGCCGGAGGCGAGCAGGACGGCGTTCTGCTCGGCGATGCCGACGTCGTAGTACTGCTCGGGCAGCTCGTCGGCCAGCTTCTGCAGGCCGGTCCCTCCCGCCATTGCCGCGGTGATCCCAATAACGCGCTTGTCGCGCTTTGCCTCGGCGACGATCGCGTCGGCGAAGACCTGCGTGTACTGGGGCGGCGCACCGGCCGCAGGGGGCTTCTCCAGCCGCTCGGGGGCGATCGCCGCCGGGGCATCGGATTCTTGGACTTCCACCAACCCCGCCGCCCCCGGACGCGGGAGCGACTGCGAATCCATATCTGATTCCTTCGCAGTTGCGGGAGCAGAGGAGGCGGCGGGCTTTCCTTCGACGATCGATTTGGGCTTGGCGGCGTGCCATTTCTCCATCCCCTCGAGGCCGCCCTCCTCGGCCGGGGAGAAGCCCTTGCCCTTGACCGTGTGGATGTGGACGATCACCGGGCGGTCGGCCTCGAAGGCCTCGCGCAGGGCCTCGCGCAGGGCGTGCACGTCGTGGCCGTCGATCACGCCCATGTAGGCGAGGTCAAGCTCCTCGAAGAAGAGGCCCGGCGCCCAGTAGGCCTTGATCGCCGACTTGATCTCCGGCCCCAGCCGTTCGATCCGCTTGCCGAGCCCAAGCGGCAGCTTGGTCAGCCGGTCCTCGACCCCCTCGCGGGCGTGGAAGAGGCGCGGGTTGAGCCGCACCCGGTTGAAGTAGCGCGAGAGCGCGCCGACGTTGGGCGAGATCGACATGCCGTTGTCGTTGAGCACGATCACCATCGGCGTCTGCAGGCCGCCCGCAGCGTGCAGGGCCTCGTAGGCGACGCCGCCGGTCAGCGCGCCGTCGCCGATCACGGCCGCGACCTTGCCGTTCTCGCCGATCCCGTGGCGCATCGCCTCCTTCAGTCCGACCCCGTAGCCGATCGAGGTCGAGGCGTGGCCGGCACCCATGATGTCGTGCTCGGACTCGAAGATCGAGCAGAACGGGGCGAGGCCGTCGTACTGGCGGATCGTCGGCAGGCCCTCGCGGCGACCGGTGAGGATCTTGTGCGGGTAGGCCTGGTGGCCGACGTCCCAGAGGATCTTGTCGCGGGGCGAGTCGAGCAGGCTGTGCAGGGCCACGGCGAGCTCGCAGGTGCCGAGGTTGGCGCCGAAATGCCCGCCGATCTCACCGATCGTGTCGATGATGTAGGTGCGCATCTCCTGCGCCACCTGCTGCAGCTGCTCGTCGTTCAGCTCGTGCAGGTCGACCGGCGAGTGGATCCCGCCGAGCAGGGGGACATCGCCGTCGCTCGCCGTTCCATTTCCGTTCTCGCTCATTCGTCCCTCGTGAAGATGTAGTCGGCCACGCGCCTCAGGTCGTCGGTCTCGCCACTCGCCTCGCCGAGGGCAGCGGTCGCCTTGGCATGCGACTCGGCCGCGAGCTCGCGCGCGTGCTCCAAGCCGAAGTGGCTGACGTAGGTGAGTTTTCCAAGTCGCTCGTCGCTTCCATGTTCCTTGCCGAGGCGATCAGCGCTTCCGGTCACGTCGAGGATGTCGTCGACGATCTGGAAGAGCACGCCCAGCTCGCTGGCGAATCGGCGAAAGGGGATTGTCTCAGGTTCCGGCAGTCCCTCGAGGGTAAGCACGACGCCGACGCTGGCGGCGATCAGGCGGCCGGTCTTCAGCGTGTGCAGCGAGCGCAGCCCGTCGGCGTCGCGCTCGGTGACCGCGACGTCGACGTACTGGCCGCCGACCATCCCGTCCACCCCCGTCGCCGCGCTCAGCTCGCGCAGGGCAGCCAGCACGCGGGCCGGCTCGCCGGGCTGCTCGCAGGCCAGGCGCATCGCCTCGGCGAAGAGGCCGTCGCCGGCGAGGATCGCCACGTCCTCGCCGTACTTGACGTGCGAGGTGGGCTGCCCGCGCCGCAGCTCGTCGTCATCCATCGCCGGCAGGTCGTCGTGGATCAGCGAGTAGGTGTGGATCAGCTCGATCGCGCAGGCGACCGGCAGGAAGCGCTCTGGCTCGCCGCCGAGCGCGCGCGCCGTCGCCAGGGCGAGCACGGGGCGCACCCGCTTGCCGCCGGCGAGCAACGAGTAGCGCATCGCCTCCTGTAGACCGACAGTCGGCTCGGGGGCCGGAAAGCGCAGCCGCTCCAGCTCGGCGTCGACCAGAGCACGCAGCTCCTCCGGATAGCTCACGACTCGGAGGAAGTCACTGCGAGGCGGCCTCGCCCTCGCGGATGCGACGGTTCGCCTCCTCGACCGCCTCGGCCGAGAGCTCGGCGGCCTCCTGGGCGAGCGCCGCGGCGCGGGCGTCGTCGGCTTCTTCGCCCTCGAGCTCGCGGGCGATCGCGCCCAGGCGCTCGGAGATCTCGCGCAGCCGGTTCACCGCACGCCCTCGCGCTCGCGGGCGATCGCGCCGAGCACGCCGTTGACGAAGCCGGGCGCGTCGGCCCCGCAGTACTCCTTGGCGATCTCGATCGCCTCGTCGATCGCGACCTCGGTCGGCACGTCGGCGCTGTGCTCGATCTCGTAGAGGGCGACGCGCATCACGTTGCGCTCCAGCGGCGCGATCCGCTCCAGCTCCCAGCCCTTGGCGTGGGCCGCGATCGCCGCGTCGAGCTCATCGCGGTGCGCCTCGACGCCGGCGGCCAGCTCACGCGTGAAGGGGCGCGACTCGGCGACCAGCTCCTCGAGCGGACGACCGGTGACATCGCGCTGGTAACAGGCGAAAACGGCGTCGCGGCGCTGGTCTGACCTACGCATGCCGCCATTCTCTCGCTTCGGGCGGCTGGACGACTGAAGCGGCGTCAGCCGCGCGCGTAGCCGAGGGCCAGGAGGCCGACGTTGCCGGAGGCGTTAAGCACTTCTTTGCGCATCGTCGTGGGGTCGAACCCCGGCGTGGCCGAGAGCTTCTTGGGCAGCGCGTAGACGGCGAACATGTAGGTTTCCGCGCCGGTCGCGGGGCAAACTCTGTAGCCCGTCTGCCCGAAGCTGTTGAGCCCGACGATCGACCCCTTGGGCAGCTTGCCTTCTTGGATTTCGGTCAGGTCTGGGCTGAGCCCGGCGACGGCCCAGTCGAAGAAGAGTTTGCCTTCGATCGGCTGCACGTTCATCGCAAGGAGGACGAGTTCGGCGGTGCCCTGCGGCACTCCGCGCCAGCGCAGCGGCGGTGGGCTGCCTTTGCCGTCACAGGTGTAGGCGGCAGGCAAGGCGGGGGGACCGGCGCTGGAGGCGGTGGCGGCGGGGCTTTCGAGGAGCATGCTCGCCACAGTCGCTTCCTGGCGCTGCTGCGGGGTGATTCCCGGCTCCGGCGTGCCTTCGGGCACGTGGACGTGCGCACCGTGCGTGGTGCCGGTGGAGGGCTGTGACCCGTTTGCGCTCGAGCCGCCCCTGGATGTCCCTGCGGCGCCTGGGCTGTTACTGGCGCCGCCGGTGCCGTTGGGCGTGCCGTCTGCGCTCTTGCCGTTGGCGCCTTGGGAACCACCCGAGCCACCGCCCCCCGACCCCGAGCTGCCCGAGGCATCCACCGAGGTGGCGGTCGAGCTCGAGCTCTCGGAGGAGCCTCCTCCGCAGCCGGCCAGGATCAGGGCCGCGAAGAGGAGCGCCAGGAATGCCCTGGCGCTCCTCTGCTTTGCGGACCCGACTAGGAGACGCTTAGCGCTTCGCCTCTGTGCGATTGGAATGCTTCGGTTGGGAATTTGCCGATCCATTCGACTGATTCGCCGAGGGATCTCAGTTCGGTCCCGGTGGCTTTGAAGCTCGAGGGCCCGAAGGTGGCGGTTTCGGTTTCGTTGTTGATCAGGCCGCCGGCGGTGCCGGTGACGTGGGTCCAGACTCCCCAAAGCGGGCAGAACCAGCCGCCGTAGAGCACCCAAACGTTGACGTTTTTGACCACCAGGTAGTTGCTGGTGCCGACCGTCTTCAGTTCCGAGGGCCAGGGGAATTCTTCTGCTTCGATCGCTTCCACCGTGCAGGTCGAGTTGGTGTAGCAGTTGAAGAGGGGCAGGCTGGTGATGTTGCCCTTGCCGGTCCCCGCTTCGTTTGAGATTTCGACTTGGTAGAGGAAGTTTTCACAGCTGGTCGTGAAGCCCCACATGGTGAGGCCGCTGTTTTCGGCAGCGCCGAGGATCACTTCTTTGCCTTCCAGCGCTTTGCCATTGAACTTCCAGGCTGGTGCGGCGCTGGCGCTGGAGGCGAATGCGGCGGTCAGCATGATTGCCGCCAACAAGGCCCCCAGGGCGACGCGTATTGCCCTGGGCCTCATCGCCTCATCTCCTCGCACATCACGCACGATCTGTGCTTTTGCATGACTTGTATCTCCTGTCTATTGCTCGATGGACTGGAAAAACAGCTACTACCGATTGAAGCTTTTTCGCGATGGGATCAGCGCCGCATGCGCCCCTCTCCCCCGCTTGACCCTGCCCTTGGCACCCGTAAGTCCCTTTCTAAAGTCTCTAGGCGTACCCTGAAACCCTCCAACAGGTACCACATTTAGGCGCATCTTGCCACCCCTGGCGGCAGAATCGGCCCCGATTCGGGCCTTAAGCGCGGGAAACGTACTCGGCGCTGCGGGTGTCGACGCGGATCGTCTCGCCCTCCTCGATGAAGAGGGGTACCTGCACGACGACGCCGGACTCGAGCGTGGCCGGCTTGCTGCCACCGCCGGAGGCGGTGTCGCCCTTGACGCCGGGCTCGGTCTGGGTCACCTTCATGTCGATCGCGCTGGCTACCTGCACGTCGCTGGCCCGCTCGTCGACGAAGAGCACCTCGACCTCGCCGTTGGGCAGGAGCCACTGCATCGCGTCGCCGGCGAGCTCACGCGGAATCTCGATCTGCTCGTAGTCGCGCGTGTCCATGAAGACCGCCGCGTCGCCGGAGTCGTAGAGGTACTGCATCTTGCGCGACTCGGTGCGCACCGGGCGGAACTTCTCGCCGGCGCGAAAGGTCTTGTCCTGCACCGAGCCGTCTTCGATCCGGCGCAGCTTGGTCCGCACGAACGCCCCGCCCTTGCCCGGCTTGACGTGCTGGAACTCGATGATCCGGAAGATCTTGCCGTCGATCTCGATGTGCGAGCCGTTGCGAAATTCGTTGGTGCTGATCACGGCGGCGAATCCTAGAGCGCGGCTGCGCCTAGCGACTTCTCCGCAGCTCAACACAGTGCCAGGGGATCGATCGTCTAACGTGCGGAGCAGGGAATGAAGGGGGTCCTAACAGTCGCCATATCCGTCGCCGCGCTGGCGCTGCTGCCGATCGCCTCTGCCGCAGCCGAAGAAGGGCCGACGCGCGCTCAGTACGTCGAACAGGTCGAGCCGATCTGCCAGGCGAACACCAAAGCCAACAAGCGCATCCTCAAGAACGTCAAAGCGAAGGCGAAGAGCAGGGTGCCAGCAAAGCTGAAGCAGGCCGGTGCCCAGTTCATCCACGCCTCGGTCGTCTTCGGCAAGACCGTGGAAAAGCTCAGCGCTGTACCGCGCCCGCCGGCCGACGACGCCCGACTGCTCAACTGGTTCTCCCAGCTGGGGATCGTGCAGCTCAAGCTGCGTGCACTCGGCGTCGCGCTCAAAGCGAACGATGAAATCAAGGCGGCGCACGAACAGATTCGAGTCGAACGCGCCGCCAACGCGGCCAACAACTTCAGCTTCGTCTTCGGCTTCCACTACTGCCACCTGACCCCCTCGCGCTTCACCTGAGCGAGCCGGGAGATATGTGGCCGCGGCTACTCGGCTCTTTCGGCCGCGGTGGTGGTCGTCAGCGCTCCGGCGGCGCCGCCCGAGAGCACGCGGCGGACCAGACTCGGGGCGAGAATCCGCGCCACCGCGGCAAGCGCGTAACCCCGCGGCACGTAGCGCTCGGCCTTGCCGCCGGGACCGGTCTCGAAGATCGCCTCGGCGACCTTCTCCGGCTTGGAGACGACCCAGCGGGTCAGGGCCCGCTCGCGCAGCTCGGTCGCCGGAAAGCCCTCGGTCGCGATGAAGCCCGGCAGGACCATGCCGACGTGGACGCCGTGGGCGCGCTCCTCGGCGTAGAGCGAGTCGGTCCAGCCGATCAGGGCGAACTTGCTCGCCGAGTAGGAGCCGGTGCGGGCGCGGGCGACGCGGCCGGCGGTGCTGGCTACATTGACGATCGCGCTCGGCGCCGAGGCATGCAGGAGCGGCAGCAGCGCCTCGGTGAGGCGGACGACGGCGTCGAAGTTGAGCTCCATGTGGCGATGGACGTTGGCGTAGCCCTCCTCGGCGAAACCGCCGCGCCAGGAGGCCCCGGCGTTATTGACCAGCAGGGTCAACCTGCCGCCGTGCTCCTCGACATGGGCGCGAATCCGGGCCGGCGCGTCTTCCTCGGTGAGATCGGCAGCGACGTAGCTCGCCGCGCAGGGCAACGAGTCGGCGAGCGCACGGAGACGGTCCTCACGGCGAGCGACGAGGATCAGCTCGGCGCCGGGCTCGCGGGCCAGCCGGTGCGCGGTCGCCTCCCCGATACCGCTGGAAGCTCCGGTGATCAGAGCCGTTATTTGGCTGGAACTCATGAACGTACGCTATCCGTCGCGGCGGACTGCGGACGTCTGTATGAATCGACATACTGCCGCACCTGAGATGAGCAAAACCCCCGGACTACTCGACAAGCTCCTTCGCACTCCAGGCCCTTCGGGCTACGAGACTCAGGCGGCCGCGGCCTGGCGCGAGGGTGCCTCCTTCGCCACGGTCTCAGCCGACGGTATCGGCTCCTCAGTCGCGCGCATCGGCGACGCCTCCCCGCTGCTGGCCGTCGTCGGCCACATCGACGAGATCGGCCTCGTCATCCGCCATATCGACGAGAAGGGCTTCCTCTGGTTCGCGGCGATAGGCGGATGGGATCCGCAGATCCTGGTCGGCCAGCGGGTCGAGGTCCAGGGCCCGAACGGCCCGGTGCTCGGAGTGGTTGGGCGCAAGCCCCTGCACCTGCTCGATGCCGATGCGCGCAAGAAGGTGGTCGAGCTCAAGTCCCTGCACATCGACATCGGCGTGGGCGATCGCGAGGAGGCCGAGGCGCTGGTTCGGGTCGGCGACCCCGTCGTGATCGCTACCGAGCCGCTCGCCCTCAGCGGCGATCGCCTCGTCTCGCGCTCGATGGACAACCGGCTCGGTGCCTACGTCGCGCTCGAGGCGCTGCGCCGCTGTCACGAGGGCGGCTCGCTGAAGGGCAGCTTCGCCGCGATCGCCGCCGTACAGGAGGAGATCGGCCTCTTCGGCGCCCGCACCTCGGCCTTCAAGGTGCAGCCCGACCTGGCCCTGGTCGTCGACGTGACCCACGCGACCGACGCCCCCGGCATCGACGAGAAGGAGCTGGGCAGCCACGCGCTCGGCTCCGGTCCCGTGATCTACCGCGGCGCAACCCTCTCACCCAAGGTCTCCGAGCTGCTCATCGACGTTGCCGAGGAAGCGGGAATCGAGCACACGGTGGGTGCCACCGGCAACTCGACCAGCACCGACGCGGACGGCGTCCAGTTCACCCGCTCGGGAATCCCGACCGGCCTCGTCTCGATCCCCCTGCGCTACATGCACTCGCCGGTCGAGATGGTCGACCTCGCCGACGTCGAGGCCACCGTCGCCCTGATCGTCGCCTTTGCCGAACGCATTGACGACAAAATTGATCTCAGCCGCTAACTGAGGCGCAGAGGTCGCCAGACAAGGACGCAGGGAGCGTGGCGTGCTCTGCACGCGAGCGACCGAGGACACCGTATGGCGCCCTCTGCGCCTCAGTTAGCAACGAACACGGCGTCGCGGCCGTTCGCCTTCGCCGAGTAGAGCGCGGCATCGGCGCGGGCGACGAGGTCGTCGGTGTCGACGGTGTCGGGCTTGGTCACGGCAGCGCCGATGCTGATCGTCACGCCAACGCCGACCGGGCGCCGCTTACGCACCGCCTGGCGCAGGCGCTCGGCGACCGCGACCGCGTCTTTCTCGCTCGCTCCCGGGAGGACGACGAGGATCTCCTCGCCGCCGATCCGGTAGATCGAGTCGCCGGCCCGCAGCACCGACCGCATCGTGTGGGCGACGTCCTGCAGGACCGCGTCGCCGGCGGCGTGGCCGAGCTGGTCGTTGACCCGCTTGAAGTGGTCGAGGTCGCAGAGCAGCAGGGCGTGGGACCGACCGCCTTTGCGGGCGTCGCAGGGGGCGCCGTCGAGCTCGGCGAGGCGCTGCTCGAGCGCGTTGCGGTTGAAGAGGCCGGTGAGGGGGTCGAGGGTCGAGCGGCGCCGGTGGGCTCGGTCGGACTCGACCAGGGCACCGGAGAGGATCACCGTGCTGAGGACGAGGGCGACGGTGGCGATGAGGGTCTGACTGTGCGCGGCGGCGCTCGCCGGGTCGACCGCGACCGTGCTGATCAGGAAGACGGCGAGGAGGTAGACCGTGCCGACGACCATGCCCCAGGGATCGAAGCGAGCGCCCAGGGTGACGGCCGGCAGCGCGAACCACATCAGCACCGGGCTGGTCGGGCCGCCGCTAGCGACCACCGCGCCGGCGAGCAACAACGGCAGCGCGCCCCAGGCGGCCGCGACCCAGAGCCAGGGCCGTTCGCTCGACTGCATGAAGCGGTCGGCGATGGCGAAGCCGGCGAATCCCGCCGCCAGCGGCGCCAGCCAGAGCCAGCCGATCTCGGGGCCGGCGGAGGCGAGCGCCAGGGCGAGGATCGCAAAGCAGGCGGCGCGGTAGCGGCGCACGCGGTGCTCCATGTCGAGCAGGCGCTCGCGCCGGGCCTCCTTGCGGGCCGCCGCCAGTAGCTCCGGTCTTGGCATCGCCATCGCGTTCACCCTGCGCTGATCGGCCACTTCAGCCGGCGCAATGAGAGTTGCAGGAGACCTGCCGGGACCTAATCGACGAGCTGCATCTGCTTCGGCAGGCCGCTGAGGTTGTGGTAACCGTCAGCAGTGACGACCACCAGGTCCTCGATCCGCACACCCAGCTCCCCCGGCAGGTAGATCCCCGGCTCGATCGTCACCACTTCGCCCGCTCCGAGCACGTCCTCGGAGCGCTGCGAGACGCGCGGCTCCTCGTGCACCTCGATGCCGACGCCGTGGCCGAGCCCGTGACCGAAGCGCTCGCCGTGGCCGGCGGCGGCGATCAGCTCGCGGGCGACGCCGTCGACGTCCTCGGCCTTGACTCCGGCCGCGACGGCCTCGAGCGAGGCTTCCTGCGCCTCCAGCACCGTCTCGTAGACGGCGCGCGCCGACTCGCCGGGCTCGCCGGTGGCGAAGGTGCGGGTTCCATCGGAGCAGTAGCCGTCCAGCTTCGCGCCCATGTCGAAGACGACCAGCTCGCCGCGGCCGATCTCGCGCTCGCCCGGCTCGGCGTGCGGCAGGGCGCCGTTGGGGCCGGCGGCGACGATGGTCGGAAAGGAGGGCTCGGCCCCCTGCTCTCGCATGCGCGCCTCGGCGGCGCGGGCGACGTCGAGCTCGCTGCGCCCGGCGAGGCCGCGCTCAAGCGAGAAGCGCCAGATCTCGTCGGCGAGCTCGGCCGCGGCGGCGATCGCCGCCAGCTCGGCCTCGTCCTTGACCCGGCGCAGTTTCTCCACCGTGCCGGTGCCGCCCTCGAGCGTGACCCCGTCGGGCAGTTTCTCCTCGAGGCGCTTCAGCGTGCGCACGGCCATGTGGTGGTCTTCGAAACCGGTCTTGCCGTGCAGGCGGGAGGCGATGCCACCGAGCCAGTCGTCGCTGACGGTGACCACGTCCCAACCCTCGACCTCAGCCTCGGCGCGCTCGGTGTAGCGGAAGTCGGTGAGGAAGACGCGCTGCTCGGCGCCGCAGATACAGGCGCCGTTGGTGCCGCCGAAGCCGGTCAGGTAGCCGACGTTGACCAGGTCGGTGACGAGGAAGCCGTCCAGCTCACGCTCGGCAACGAGGGCGGCGAGACGATCGGCGCGACTCGCCATCAGCCGGGGGGCCCGGCGCCGAGCTCGCCGGCGAGCAGCGCCAGCGCCTCGCGATAGCCATCGGGGCCCTTGCCGAAAATCTTGGTCAGAACGAGGCCGTCGAAGACCGAGAGCTTGCGCCACTCGTCGCGCCCCTCGACGTTGGAGAGGTGGACCTCGACCGCGGGCACACCGGTGACGTCGAGTGCGTCGGCGATCGCGCGGCTGTAGTGGGACCAGGCGCCGGCGTTGACTAGCGCCGCGTCGGCCAACTCAGGCACGCGGTGCAGGTACTCGCAGAACTCCCCCTCGGAGTTGGTCTGGAAGAAGATCGCTTCCAGGTTGAACTCGCGAGCCCAGTGTTCGATCTTGCTCTCCAACTCGCGCAGCGAGAGGCCGCCGTAGACCGCCGGATCGCGGCGATCCAGGATGTTGAAGTTGACCCCGTGCAGGACGGCGACGCGGTTGTGGGACGTGGTCATCTAGACAAGGCCTCCGGCACGATTCAACTCTGCCACAGCCTCTCGCACGTCGTCGTCCGCGAGCAGCTGTCCGACCCGGGGCGAGCCGGGCTCGGAGAGCAGGACGAACCCGACTCCAGCCGCGGTCCTCTTCTTGTCGCGCTGCAAAGCGTCGACTACCTCGTCCACCGAAACGGCGGGGTCAAGCGCGATCGGCAGCTGGTATCGCCGAAGGATCGACTCGACTTCGTTGCGCAATTCAGGGGCGTCCGAGAGCCGCAGCGCCGCGAGCAGGCCGAGCCCGACCGCCTCGCCGTGCCGGTAGCGCTCGTAGTTGCTGGCGGCCTCGATCGCGTGGCCGACTGTGTGGCCGAGGTTGAGCACCGCGCGCAGGCCCGCGTCGCGCTCGTCGGCGGCGACCACCTCGCACTTGTAGAGAGCGCAGGAGAAGACAAGCTCGGCGAGCTGCTCGGGATCGAGTGCTTCGAGCATGCGGGTGCGCTCCCAGAGCTCACCGCCTGCCAACAGACCGGTCTTGAGCAGCTCGACGAACCCGGCCGCCAGCTCCGCGGGCGGCAGGCTGGCCAGCGTCGCCGTATCGACCAGTACCGCCGCCGGCAACTGATAGGCGCCGGCGTAGTTCTTGCCCTCCGGCAGGTCCACCCCGGTCTTGCCGCCGTAGGCCGAGTCGACCTGGGCGACCAGCGTGGTCGGCACCTGAACGACCGGAACGCCGCGCTGGTAGAGATGGGCGCAGAAGCCGGCCAGGTCGCCGACGACGCCGCCGCCGAGGGCGACGACGTGGTCCTCGCGCTTCATCCCCAAGCGCGCCAGCTCGCGCAGCACCCGCTCGGCCTCGGCCATCGTCTTAGTCGTCTCGCCCGGGGGCAGGTCGATGCGACCCGCGAGTGGCCCGAGTCGATCGGCGTAAAGCGGGCCGACGGACTCATCGGTCACGCAGAATCGCTGCCCCGGCAGCGGCCAGGGACCGACGCCCAGCAGGCTGGAACCGACGAAGACCGGGTACTCGCCGGAGGCGCTCGCGGCCCAGAGCATCTTCGTTGCGGCCGGCAGCTCAGTGAGAGCCACGAGCGATGGCATCGCTCGGGAGATCAGGCCGCGGTCTCCCGGCGGGATGACCGCGTCGGCCAGCGGCCCGTAGAACGGCCGCCGCTCCTCCAGCAGGCGCTCGACGTCCTCGGCGTTGCTGGCCAGCGGGCGGTCGCTGCGGGCGATCCGCCGCCAGGCCTCGCGCGCGTCGACCTGCAGCCAGACGACCACGTGGCGCCCGAGCGCCTCGCGCACCCGCTCGGAGAGCACGCTGCCGCCGCCGAGCGCGATCGCGCCGCCGTCCGCCTTCTCCAGCAGCTCCCCGACCACCTCGGCCTCGCGAGCGCGGAAGGCCTCCTCCCCGTCCTGCTCGAAAGCGCGGCTGATCGACTTGCCGAACGCCGCTTCCATCAGATCGTCGATCTCGGTCGTCCGCAGCCCAGCGTCACGGGCCGCAGCGAGCGCGGTCGACTTCCCCGCCCCCATGAAGCCGATGAAGACCAGTGCCGGCTTCACCGGATGCACCCTCCTTTGACCACCTCTGAGGGGGTAAAGGGAGGGTTCATCCGCGAAAATCGATGCGCTTCTTGTAGGCGTCGACCGCGGCGAGGACGTCGTCGATGTGATCGCCGCCGAACTTCTCGCGGTAGGTGCGAGCGAGGACGAGGCAGACCATCGCCTCGCCGACCACGGCGGCGGCCGGCACGACGGTCGAGTCGGTGCGCTCACGCAGCGCCTGGGCCGGCGCCTTGGTCTCGGTGTCGACCGAGCGCAGCGGCTTAGTCAGGGTCGAGATCGGCTTGATCGCGGCCCGCACCGAGAGTGGCTTACCGTTGGTCATGCCCCCCTCCAATCCACCGGCGTGGTTCGTTTCGCGGAAATAGCCCTGTGCCTCCGACCAGAAGATCTCGTCATGGGCCTCCGAGCCGGGGCGGCCGGCGACGTCCCAGGCTTCGCCGATCGAGACTCCCTTGACCGACTGGATCGAGGCGACGGCGCCGGCCAGGCGGCCGTCGAGACGGTCTTCCCAGGAGATGTGCGAGCCGAGGCCCGGGACGAGCCCGAAGGCGCGCACCTCGAAGGTGCCGCCGAGACTCTCGTTGGCCTTGCGCAGGCGGTTAATCTCGGCGACCATCGCCGCGCTGGCCTCGGCGTCGAGGCAGCGCACCGGATCCTCGTCGACGCCGGCGAAATCGTCGGGACCGAGATCGTCGCGCTCGGGCGCCTTGATCGAGGCAATCTGGGTGACATGGCTGTGCACGCTGACGCCGAGCGCGGTGAGGAAGCCGCGGGCGATCGAGCCGGCGGCGACCCGGGCAGCCGTCTCGCGCGCGCTGGCGCGCTCGAGCACGTTGCGGATGTCATCGTGGCCGTACTTCTGGGCGCCGACCAGATCGGCGTGGCCCGGGCGCGGCAGGTGGACCTCGTCGACTTCGGCGTCGACCGGCCACGGGTTCATCCGCTCCTCCCAGTTGGCGTAGTCGCGATTCGCGACCAGGACGGCGATCGGACTGCCGAGCGTGCGGCCGTGGCGCACGCCCGAGCGCACCTCGACCGTGTCGGTCTCGATTTTCATCCGGCCGCCGCGCCCGTGACCGAGCTGGCGCCGGGCCATGTCGGCGTCGAGCGCCTCGCGGTCTAGCTCGAGCCCGGCCGGCATGCCCTCGACGATCGCCACAAGACCCGGCCCATGCGACTCGCCCGCCGTCGTAAATCGAAACGTTCCCATACCACGAGCAAGGCTATAGACGGCAGACGGCGCTCGCTCTTAGCTTCAAACCTGCCAGCAATTAGAAACAGTCACGGACCATTAGGCACGGGCGGCGGCGCGCATCGTGTCGAGCGGCGCCGGGCGACCGATCCAGGTTTCGAGCGAGAGAGCGCCCTGCTGGACGAGGATCTCGATGCCGTCGACCGTGGTTGTGCCGGCCGCCGTGGCGGCGCGCAGCAGGGCCGTCGGCTCGCCTCCGTAGACCATGTCGACCACGGTCTGACTCGGCGTGAACGCGTCGGCGACGAGCGGCAACTCGACAAAGGGGTCCTCGCCGCCGAGGCCAACCGCGGTCGTATTGACGATCAGCTCGTAGGCGGCCTGGTCGGGCGCCTCGACGGTCGCGCCGCCTAGTTCCTCGCAGAGGTGCTGGGAGCGCAGCTCGGTGCGGTTCCACACCTCCACCTCGGCGCCCTCGCGCAGGAGGGCCCAGACGATCGCCCGGGCAGCGCCACCCGCTCCGAGCACCAGCGCGCGCCTGTCGGTCGGCGAACCCGGGAGCGAGCGGAGGAAACCCTCGGCGTCGGTGTTCTCGGCCCGAACCTCGCCGTCGGCGAAGACCAGCGTGTTGGCGGCGCCGATCTCGCGAGCGGTCTCCGAGAGCTCGTCGGCCAGCGAGAGCGCGGCGCCCTTGTGCGGGACCGTGACGTTGGCGCCGGCGAAGCCCTCGCCGGGCATCGCCCGCACCCGTGCCTCGAAGGCGTCGGGAGCGACCTCGATCGCCTCATAGCTCCACCCTTCGCCCAGCCCCAGCTCGGCGAGCGCGGCGCTGTGCATCGCCGGCGAGCGCGAGTGTCCGACCGGGTAGCCGAGGACGGCGAGCCGCGGCACCGCTATTCCCCGCAGTCGGTTGGCGAGTTGCCGCCGGCCGCTTCGCGGGCCGAGTTGTAGCGGGCGACGTCTGCTTCGAATTCGGCTTCGGTCTTGGAGAAGGCCAGCTTGTTGCAGGCGCCGGGCTCGACCACGTAGAAGAGGTAATCGCCCTTGGCCGGGTGGGCGGCAGCTTCGATCGAGGCGAGGCCGGGGCTGTCGATCGGCCCCGGCGGCAGGCCGGTGTGGGTGCGCGTGTTATAGGGGGAGTCGACCGCCAATTCGGATTCGGTCAGCGGCTCGGTGTAGTTGCCGGTGGCGAAGCGGGTGGTCGCGTCGATGCCCAGCGGCATCCCGTCATGCAGGCGGTTGTAGATCACCCGGCCGACCTTCTTGCGGTCGCCTTCGCTGACCGCCTCGTGCTCGATCATCGAGGCGATCGTGACCACGTCGAAGGTCGTCAGGTTCTTCGAGCGGGCGTACTTCATGTTGACCCCGGCGATGCGGTTCTTGAAGTCTTCGAGTTGCAGCTGCACCAGTTCGGCGGCGCTGGCGTGCTTCTTCAGTTCGAAGGTGTCGGGGAAGAGGAAGCCCTCGAGGTCCTTCGCGCCCTTGCCGCCGTACTTGGCTGGGTCGAGGTACTTGGAGCGCACGCTGGCCTTCTCGTAGTTGCCGCGCAGGCCTTCCTGCTTGGCGACTTCGGCGGTTTGGGAGCGCGTGTAGCCCTCGGGGATCGTCACCGTGACCGTCTTCAGGACCACCGGGGCTGGCGGCGGGGTGCTTTTGTGGAAGTGCTTGTAGGCGAGCGCGGCAATCGCGGCAATGCCGAGCAGGATCGCGGCAAGGCCAATCGCCATGCCGAGTCGGCGGCCATTCGAGCGCGGGCGCTTGAGGAGCTTTGAAGCGGAGGGCGCCGCCCTCGGAGGACCGGGTGGCTCCGGTGGCGGTGCAGCAGCGACCGGCGGAGGTGGAGCCGCCGCAGTCGGGGCCGGTGCGGCTTCCTTCCCACCGCCCTTCTCCTCGCGCTTGGCGCGGCGCTCTTCGCGCTCGCGCCGCCGCTGCTCGCGTTCGGCAGCGGCGTGGTCCTCACTCATCGTCGCTCTCTTCGATTGCGGCTTGGCCGGCGAGGTAAGCCTGCAGGAGGTGCGCCGCGGCAAGCGAGTCCGGAGCGGCGGAGGCGCCTTCGCGCTTGCTGGCCTCGGCCATGCGGGTGGTCAGCCGCTCGTCGTAGGCCTCGACCGGGATGTCGAGGATCGCCTCCAGTTCAGTGCAGAAGGTCCGCGTCAGCGCCGCCTGGCTGCCTTCCTCGCCGCTGAGGTGCAGCGGCAGGCCGACGACGACGCGCTCGACCTCGTACTTGGCAACCAGCTCGGCGACCGAGCGAGCCTCCGACGGTTCGATCACTGGCAGCGGCGTCGAGAGCGTGCCGCTCGGGTCGGAGATCGCACAGCCGGTGCGGGCCGTGCCGTAGTCGAGGGCGAGGATGCGCATCGCTAGCCGGCCGCTCGTTCGAGTGCGGTGCGGGCGGTCGCCAGCGCCTCGTCGAGCTTGCCGGCGTCCTTGCCGCCGGCCTGCGCCATGTCGTCGCGGCCGCCACCGCCGCCGCCGACTATCGGAGCGGCCTCGCGCACGACCGTCGCCGCCGAGACGCCGCGCTCGACCGCGTCCTTGGAGACGAGGACGACCAGGGCGACCTTGCTCCCTTCGGCGCCGCCAAGGGCCACGGCGGCCGCGCCGCCGAGCTTCGACTGGACCCGGTTGGCGAGCTCGAGCAGTTGCTTCTGGTCGGCGAGCGGCGCCCGGGAGACGGCCAGCTTGACGCCGTTCGCGTCGGTTGCCTCAGCGACCAGGCGCTCGGCCTCCTCGCCCAGCAACTGCTTCTGCGCCTGCTCGGCACCCTTGCCCGCTTCGCGCAAGCGCTCCGCGGCGCGGCGGGCACCAGCGATTGGGTCCTGCGGCGAACCGAGCAGCTCGCCGACCTCGTGCAGTCGCTGCTCACGCTCGCGGAACCAGTCGATCGCCGCCGGGCCGGTCAGCGCCTCGATCCGGCGCACGTTGGCGGCGCTGGAGCCCTCGGAGGCGACCTTGAAGATGCCGACCTCGGCCGTGTTGGCGACGTGGGTACCACCGCAGAGCTCGCGCGAGACGCCGTCGACCTCGACCACGCGCACCCACTCGCCGTACTTCTCACCGAAGAGCGCCATCGCTCCGAGTCGCTCTGCCTCGGCCCGCTCCATCTCGATCCAGCGGACCGGCCGGCTCGCCTTGATCCACTCGTTGACCCGGTCCTCGATCGCGCGCAGATCCTCTGCCCCGAGTCCCTGCCCGTGGGTGAAATCGAAGCGCAGCTTGTCGGGGCGCACCGCCGAGCCGGCCTGGCGCACGTGGGTGCCAAGCCGCTCGCGCAGCGCCGCGTGCAGCAGGTGCGTAGCGGTGTGGTTGCGCATCGTCGCGTGGCGGGTCTCGCGATCGACCTCGGCCACCACAGCGGTGCCGGGGTCGATCTCCCCGCTCGGCTCGACCTCCAGCGCCTGGTCTTCGCCGACGCGGTAGACGTCGACCACACGTGCCTCGCCACCCTCCCAGCTGAGCGTCCCGGAGTCGGCGACCTGGCCGCCCCCCTCGGCGTAGAAGGGGCTCTGCTCGAGCTTGACCAGGGCACGGCCGTTGTCGCCCTCAACCGCGGCGAGCCCGGTGGTCGAGCGCAGCATCTCGTAGCCGACGAAGTTGGTTGGCGGCGCGCTGCCGGCAAAGGCGATCACGCGCTCGTGACGATCCTCCGAGCCGTGCGCGGTGGCCGAGCCGACGCGCGAGCGCTGGCGCTGCTCCTCCATCAGCTCCTCGAAGCCGCTGTCGTCGACCGAGAGGCCCTGCTCGGCGAGCAGCTCCTTGGTCAGGTCGTAGGGAAAACCGTAGGTGTCGTGCAGCTCGAAGGCGGCCGCCGCCTCGATCCAGGAGGTCTCCGACTCCTTCGCCTCGACGACCAGGCGCTCCAGCAGCTCGGAACCCCGCTCCAAGGTGCGGCCGAAACTCTCCTCCTCGTCGCCGACCCAGCGAGCGATCGTCTCTCGCTCGGCGACCAGCTCCGGGTAGGTCTCCCCCATGATCTCGATCGCGCGCTCGGCGAAGCGGCCGAGCCAGGGCGCCTCGAAGCCGAGCGTGCGGCCCTGCTGGATCGCCCGGCGCATGATCCGGCGCAGGATGTAGCCGCGGTCCTCGTTGGACGGGACGACGCCGTCGGCAATCAGGAAGGCGCTGCCGCGCGAGTGGTCGGCAACGATCCGCATCGCCCGGGTCACCGCGCCGCCCTCGTCATAAGAGCGCCCCGACATCTCCTCGGCGAGGTCGATCAGCGGCCGGATCAGGTCGGTCTCGTAGACCGAGGGGACGTCCTGGAGGACAGCCGCCATGCGGTCGAGGCCCATGCCGGTATCGATGTTGCGCATCGGCAGCGGCGTCAGCGAGCCGTCGGCGCCGAGGTCGTAGGTCATGAAGACGTGGTTCCAGAACTCGAGGAAGCGGTCGGTGTCGTCGCCGGGACGATCGTCCTCGCCGCCGAACTCGGGACCGCGGTCGAGGTAGAGCTCCGAGCAGGGACCGCACGGGCCGGCCGGGCCGGCCTGCCAGAAGTTGTCCTCGCGACCGAGGTGGACGATGCGCTCGTCGGGGACGCCAATGGCGCCCCAGCATGCGATCGCCTCCTCGTCGGGGCCGAGCCCGAGCTCCTCGTCGCCACCGAAGACGGTGACCCAGATCCGCTCCGGGTCCATGCCGAAGCCCTCGGTCGAGAGCTCCCAGCCCCACGGAATCGACTCCTCCTTGAAGTAGTCGCCGAAGCTCCAGTTGCCCAGCATCTCGAAGAAGGTGAGGTGGCGAGCCGTGTTGCCGACCTCCTCGATGTCGGTGGTGCGGAAGCACTTCTGCACATCGGCGAGGCGCGGCGCCGGCGGCTTTTCGCGGCCGAGGAAGTAGGGCTTGAACGGCTGCATGCCGGCCGTGGTCAGCAGCACCGAGGGATCGTGGACCGAGGGCACGAGCGAGGCCGAAGGCACGATCTTGTGCCCGCGCTGCTCGAAGAACGAGAGGTAGGTCTGGCGGATCTCGGCGGCTTTCATCGATCGCAGAGCCTAAGGTCTCAGGCCGCGGCGGAGATCGTGCCGTGGCCGACGATCGCCTCGCCGCACAGCAGCACCGCGGTCTGGCCCGGCGAGACGCCGGCGAAGTCCTCGCCCAGCTCGACCTGCAGCTCGGCGTGCCTGCCGGTCTCCGCGGTGGCGACGGCAGCGGGAACGGGCTGCGAGCGATAGCGCAAGCGCACGGCGTCGATCGCATCGCCATCGCGGTGCAGGACGGCGTTGCGGAGACGGACGGTGCGGGCCATCAGGTCACGACGGGGGCCGACCGTGACCGTGTTGGCGACCGCGTCGGTGGCGAGCACGTAGAGCGGCTCCTCGGCGGAGATGCGGATGCCACGCCGCTGGCCGACAGTGAAGTTGTGGTGGCCGCGATGGCGCCCGATCGCCTTGCCCGCGCGATCGACCACGTCGCCCTCGCGCTCGCGCAGGCCGCCGTGGCGGCGCAGAAAATCGCCCTTGCCCTGGCCGGAGAGGAAGCAGAGGTCCTGGCTCTCGGGCTTCTTCGCCACCGCCAGCTCGTGACGGGCGGCGATCTCGCGCACCTCGGGCTTGGTCAGCTCGACCAGCGGGAAGCGAACGTGCCGGAGCAGCCCTGGCGGCAGGGCGGCGAGCATGTAGCTCTGGTCCTTGTTGGCGTCGGAGGCGGCGGCGAGCAGGGGGCCCTGGGCATCCTCGACGATGCGGGCGTAGTGGCCGGTGACCAGATAGGCGGCGCCGAGGCGCTGGGCGAGGTCGACCATCGCCGCGATCCGCACCTCGCCGTTACAGGCGATGCACGGGTTGGGCGTGCTCCCCTCCGCGTAGCCTGAGACGAACTCGGCGACGACGCGGCGGCGGAACTCCTGCTCGAGATCGAGCGTCAAGTGGGGGATGCCGAGCGAGTGGGCAAGCGAGCGCGCTCCGAGCACGGCCTCGGGCGAGCAGCAGGCCTTGGCGCCGTCGGTCTGCGGATCGGCCCAGAGCTTCAGCGTCACGCCGACGACCTCCGCCCCGCGCTCCTGCTCGAGCAGCGCGGCGACGGCGCTGTCGACACCACCGGACATGGCAACCAGCACGCGCTCGGGCCCGCCCGAGCCGGAGGCCAAAACCTCGGCTGAAGCAGCTGCCTGAGCCAGCGCCCGATGCAGAGCATCGGCGGCGAGCTGCGCAGCGTGGCGCTTTGCCGGGGTCAGGCCACCGAACGCCTCATCGACCCCATCGGTGCCGATCCGAGCAACGTCGAGCACGGGCGAGCCCTCGACCATCTCGGCCACGGCAGCGGTCGCGGCCCGCGTGGCGCCACAACCCTCGGCGTCGAAACTGACCCGGGCAATGAGACCGTCCTCGACCACAAGCGATATGCGCGAAAGGTCGCCACAGGCCGCCCCCCCGGCCGCGCCGGTGAAGGCGCCGTCCTCGGCCGGCCCAAGGCGGCTGCGGTCATGCAGATAAGCGTCGAGGAGCTCCCGATCCATCGCTACAGGGTAGGAGCCCAGGCCTATCGACGCAGCAGCCTGCGCAGATCGGCCACGACAGCGGGCGCGTCGTCACGCAGCTGGCGCCATGTAACCCGCACGACCCGCCATCCGTCGGCGATGAGCAGGCGGTCCCTTTCGCGGTCCCGTTCCGAGGTGCGCCACGTCCCATGCACGAAACGGCCGTCGAGCTCGACGATCAGGCGCTGCGCCTGCCAGAGGCAGTCGACTTCGAAGAACCGCCCGGCCACCGCGACGTCCGCGTTGCGGTGGGGACGGGGAAGATCGGTCGATGCCAGCACCGCGGCGAACCGCCCCTCCAGCTCGCGCCGCGTCACACCGCGGGCTCTTCCCGCGTCGTTCAGAATCGCGCGGAGCATCGCCGTTCCCGACCGGCGCGGATACCGTGCCAAGAGCGCGGGGACGGAGATGCGATCGGTGAGCCCAAGCACTTCGGCCTCGTTCAGGGCGCCTTCGAGCCGCTCCCGAGACAGGATCGATGCGAGGTCGAGCAGCGTCCGCGAGAGTCCCGTCACCGGAATCCCTACCACGACCTCCACTTCGTCCGGGGAAAGCGGCGAACGATGCTGGACGATCCCCGACTGCGACCGCCAACCTTTTGGACGGGTCACTTCGGGCAAGGCGTTGCCGAGCGGGAGAATCCCCAACAACTGTCCCGCCGCCCGATGGCTCAAGACCGCCCCATCGCCGCAAGCTATGACGGCCGCCATCCACCGACCCCTTACTGAGAGCAAGCGGTGGCCAACGGCGTAAACGCCCCTATGAATCAAGTGCAGCCGTCCCCGTTGCAGCCTGCCGTCGATTGAACGCGCTGTCAGTCCAAGCTCTTTGAGTTGCCCCCGTCCCACGACTCCGTGCTGCTGCTCCGCCAACCGAGCGATGATCCGATCGACGGGCTTCTCGGGCGGATCCGGCTCATTGCGCTGACCCAGACACCCATCCGTCCTCCATTGACAACCTCTGGGGTGGCAAAAGGAGGGCGCATGGGACACGTCGGCGATGTTGGTGGGACGCGGCGCAATCGTGGCGCGCTGAGTGAGACGAAAGACGCACGCAATGGAGGCTCCAGCCCGCCGGTACCGCCTCTGGCTTTGATCCCTTGAAGTAAAGGGTGGGCGCCTCCTCGCAGTCCCACAGGACCGAGAGAGATCAGCTCCCGCGCCGTTTGTGTTGGGTCAAACGGTGAGACGGCTCTCGTACGGGCTCGAGCCTCTGGCGCAACCGTAGCACCGCGGGCTAGCCAGGCGAGGGATTTACGCCAGGCGCGGACACCCTCTTATCGGCAGGCGCCGGGGTCGCTTCGGTCGCTCAGTCGTCGAGGTTGGAGAGCAACAGCTCCGCCTCGCTCCAGTCTTCGGGGCGGACCCGCAGGGCGATGTCGCCACGGCCATAGCGATCGAGCGGCCAGTCGACGGTGAGGACCGCCTCGATGTGGGCATCTTCGAGCGCCTGATGCCAGGCGCGGGCGGTCTTCACGTCGGCGAAGTCGCGCACCACCTCCCAGCTGTCGAAGCCGGGATCGTCAACGTGGACAGGGGTGACTCCGGGCCCGGGCGAGCGAACCCCGAACAGCGCTCGGATCCGCCCGGAGAAGCTCATCCCCCGGCGGGAGGCAGTTTGGCGCGAAGCTGCAGGCCCACCTCACGCAACTGCGGCTCGTCGACCGGCGCGGGCGCTCCGGTGAGGGCATCGGCGCCGGAGGCGGTCTTGGGGAAGGCGATCACGTCGCGGATCGAGTCGGCGCCGGCGAGGCGCTGGACGAGGCGGTCGAGACCGTAGGCGATGCCGCCGTGCGGCGGCGCGCCATAGCGCAGCGCCTCGAGCAGAAAGCCGAAGCGGGCCTCGGCTTCGGCCTCGTCGATCCCCAGGGCGGCAAAGACCTCTCCCTGTAGACCGGCGTCGCTGATACGGATCGAGCCACCGCCCATCTCCTGGCCGTTCCAGACCAGGTCGTAGGCCTGGGCGCGAGCGTCGCCGGGACTCTCGGGGTCGAAGCCGGCAGCGGGGGCGGTAAACGGGTGGTGCAGCGGGTCCCAGCCGCCCTCCTCGTTTGCCTCCATTAGCGGCCAGTCGACGATCCAGAGCAGGTCGTCGCTGCCCTCGGGGATGAGGCCGAACTCGGCGGCGAGGTCGAGGCGAAGCTGGGCGAGGACGGCGTTGGCGACCTTGGGCTTATCGGCGACAACGAGCAACAGGTCGCCCTCCTCTGCGCCAAGCCGCTCGTTGAGCGCGCTCAGCTCCTCGGCCGAGAGGAACTTCGCGGTCGGCGAGCGCCAGCCATCGCCCTCGCGGAAAGCCCAGACCAAGCCCTTGGCGCCGAGCTCCTGAGCGCGGGAGATGAGGCCGTCGAGCGCCGAGCGCGGCATCTCGCGCCGGCCGGCGTTGATCCCGCGCACCGTGCCCCCGCCCCCGATCACCGAGGCGAAGACCTTGAACTCGGTTCCCGCCAGGATGTCGTCGAGGTCGACAAGCTCGATGCCGAAGCGGGTGTCGGGACGATCGGTGCCGTAGCGCGAGATCGCCTCGTCGTAGGGCAGGCGCCGCAGCGGCAACTGCAGCGAGGGTCCGCCGACGCGGCCGAAGATATGGGCCAGCAGCCGTTCGTTGACCTCGAGCACATCGTCGATCTCGACGAACGACATCTCGATGTCAAGCTGGGTGAAGTCCGGCTGGCGGTCGGCGCGCAGATCCTCGTCGCGGAAGCAGCGCGCCACCTGGTAGTAGCGCTCGAAGCCGGCGACCATCAGCAGCTGCTTGAACAGCTGCGGGGATTGGGGCAGCGCGTAGAAGGAGCCCTGCTGCATGCGACTGGGGACGAGGAAGTCGCGGGCGCCCTCCGGCGTCGAGCGGGTCAGCACCGGGGTCTCGATGTCGAGGAAGCCCTCGGCGTCGAGGAACTCGCGCATCGCGGCGGTGACGCGGTGGCGGAGCACAAGCGCCTCGCGCATCTGCTCGCGGCGCAGGTCGAGGTAGCGGTGGCGCAGCCGCGCGTCCTCGCCGACCTCGCCCGCGAACCCCTCGATCTGGAAGGGCGGCGTCTCGGCGTCGGCGAGCAGCTCGGCGCTCGTCACCTTGAGCTCCACCGCGCCCGTCGGCAGATCGGGATTGACCGTCTCCGGCGAGCGCTCGACCACGGTGCCGCCGACGCTGAGCACGTCCTCGGCGCGCAGCTTGTGGCCGAGCTCGAAAGCCCCGCCAGCGTCCTCGGGATGGAAGACGAGCTGGAGGATGCCGGTGCGGTCGCGCAGGTCGATGAAGATCAGGCCGCCGTGGTCGCGACGGCGGTGCACCCAGCCGGCCACGCGCGCCTCGCCCCCCACACGGTCGCCGAGCACCTGTCCGCACCAGGTGTCGCGGAAGCCGTTTGGCTTGAGAGAAGGAAGAGCGCTCATTTACTCCTCGACAAATCTCTTAGGTACGCGCCCAGTTCTCTTGGTTCGTCTCTGAAACGCGAGAGGTCCATTCGGCGACTCTCGCCACTGCGCCGGTCGCGGAGAGACACCTCGCCACTCTCCTCGAGGATGAATATGAAACGGGCGCCAATACGCTCTGCGTGGCGAAACTGTCCCTTCAAACTACGACCGCCTAGATCGATCTGCGTCGTGATGCCTGTTCGGCGCAGTTGTGCTGCGAGCCGGAACGCGCCCCGCCGGTCGCGATCGTTCGCAACCGCGACAAAGACCACCAAGCGTCGGCTTGGCCTGATCGGCCTTGCCGTCGCGAGGAGGATCCGCTCTATCCCGACCGCCCAACCGGCCGCGGGGGTAGGGCCTCCACCCAGTTGTTCGATCAGGCCGTCGTATCTACCCCCTCCGCCGATCTCGGATTGTGCCCCGAGCTTCGCACTGACAAAAGAGAAGACCGTGCGGGTGTAGTAATCGAGGCCTCGAACCAGAGTCGGGTCAATTTCATATTGCACACCCGCCTCATCGAGCAGGCTACAAACCTCGTAGAAGTGCGCAGCGTCTTCCGAGTCGAGACTTTCCACGAGCAATGGCGCGCTTTGCATCACCTGTCTCGTCTCCGGATCGTCCGAATCGAAGGCGCGCAGCGGATTGAGGTCGATTCTCCGGCGGACGTCCTCCGACAGACGCGCTTCATTGCGCCGGAGGTACGCGACCAACAGTTCGCGATAGCCGCGCCGGGCCTCTAGCGATCCGAGACTCCCTAGCCGGAGTCGAATACCAGGGACCCTCAGCTTGGCGAACAACTCGTCAAGCATGATGATCAGCTCGGCGTCCGCCATCGGCGAGTCAGTGCCGATCGTCTCGGCTCCTATCTGATTGAACTGGCGATAACGCCCCGCCTGGGGACGCTCGTGCCGGAAAAATGGACCGACGTAATAGAGCCTCACTGGCTGCGCCAGCTTCTTCATGCCGTGTTCGACATAGGCGCGACATATGGGCGCGGTCCCCTCGGGACGCAGGGTGATGCTGCGACCACCCTTGTCGTCGAATGTGAACATCTCCTTTTGGACGATGTCGGTCGAGCGCCCAACGCCGCGCTCGAACAATGCGGTCTCCTCAAACGCAGGGGTGGTGATCCGCTCAAAACCAGCACGCTCGAAGAGTCGCTCCGCAGACCTTTCGATCCGCGCTCGAGCGTTCGACTCGTCAGGCAAGACGTCAAAAGTGCCGCGAGGAAGTTGGTACCTGTCAGCCACTCTGTCGCGACCTTATCCTTCTCACTTGGCGCTAGCGCGCGAGCTCGGCGAGGAAGGGATTCGTCGCCCGCTCGGCGCCCAGCGTGGTGGTGCCCATGTGGCCGGGATAGACGGCGGTCTCGGCGGAGTGCCCGTCGAGCAGGCCCTGAATCGAGCGCAATAGGGTCGGGCCGTCGCCGCCGGGCAGATCGACCCTGCCGACCGAGCCCTGGAAGAGCACGTCTCCGGAGAAAAGCGCCTCCTCGTCGCGGACCGCGTAGGTGACGTGGCCGGGGCTGTGGCCGGGAGTGAAGATCACGTCGAGCGTGAGGTCCGCCAGCTCGAGCGCCTCGCCGCCCTTGACCACCTCGTCGGCCTCGTAACTCTCATAGGGGCCGAAGCCGGGCATCGTGAAGGACATGATGTCGGCGAGCACCGGGACCTCGATCTCGGGGACGTAGACCGGCGCACCGGTGGCGCGGGCGAGCGGCGCCACGGCACCGACGTGGTCGAAGTGACAGTGGGTGATCAGGATCGCCTCGACCGCGGCACCGGTCTGCTCGATCTCGGCCAGGATCCGCTCCGCCTCCTCACCGGGGTCGACGACCAAGACCTTGTCGGCTCCCTCTTTGCGGACGACGAAGCAGTTCTCCGCGATCGGGCCAACCGTGAGCTGGCGTACCTCCAAGCTCACTGGCGGTCCGCCGAGCGCATCCGCGAGCGCTCCCTCCGTCGCCACATCATCAGGTCGATGTAGTAGCCAGCCGGGATGTAGAAGACCAACATGAAGGCGCCGAGGGCAAACGCCGACGCCGGCGTGCGCTGGAAGACGAGCAGGAGGGCCGCGGTGAAGATCGCGGCGGCGGCGAGACCGCGGATGGCCGAGCCGCGCCAGGTCGGCGGCTGATCGCCGCGCGGCGCCCGTTTGGTGCCGCTGCGAGCGCGTGCTTTTGCCTCGGCGCGACTGCGCGGGCGGGCGGCACGGCGGTTGGGATCGACGCGGCCACCCTGGGTGCCGCGGTGCTTGCGCTGGCGCTTCTTCTTCGTCTGAGCCATGGTGTGAATCTAGCGCCCGGCGTCAGGAGGAGGCCGGGAGGCGGGCCTCGATCGTGCGTCGGGCGGGGTCGAAGTCATGGATCGGCAGGTCGCCTGGATAGCCGGCGAGCGCCGCCCGTGGAACGAGCCCGACGATCTCTGCCTCGACTGGGTGTGCGCCGAGCGGCTTCGCGAGAGCGCGAACCCGCCCGACGATCTCGCCGAGCGGCACGGCAAACGGGTCGTGGACGTTGGTCGAGACCTGGGTGCGGCCGTTGGAAAGCGAGAGGCCGATCGCCCTCACGCCGGGGAGACCGCCGCCCGACTCGCGCAGGCCGGCGGCGACGGCGCGGGCGAGCTCGACGTCGTCGCTGTCGAGCTCGAGGTTGAACGCCGCCAGCGGCGGGCGGGCGGTGACCAGGGTCACCCCGGCGGTGCGATGGGGCAGCTCGGGGCCGAAGTCGGGGCGCAGCCCACCGCCCTCCATGCGCAGCCAGAGCTCGGCCAGGCCGCCGTTGCGGAAGTAGGCGCGCTCGGTGTGCCCGGGCCTGCTCGCGAGCTCGCCGTAGAGAAAGACGGGCACGCCCAAGCCGCCGATCTGCGCCGCCAGCTCGATCGCCTCGCTGCGGGCGGCCTCGCGCTGACCGGGGTCGATCCAGACAAGTGGGCAGACGTCGAGCGCGCCGATCGCCGGATGCAGGCCGTCGTAAGCGGTCATCTCGATCGTCTCGATCGCCTGCTCCGCGCCGGCGACCAGCGCGTCGCGCAGCGGCGCAGCGGCGCCGGCGAGAGTGAAGACGGTCCGATCGTGATCGGCATCGGAGTGCCGATCGAGCAGCTCTACACCATGCGTGAAGGCGCGCTGAAGGGCGTCGATGCGCGAGGCGTCACGGCCCTCGGAGACGTTGGGAACCGCAAGCAGCGGCCGCGAGACCGTCAAACGAGCAGCTCGCCGGCGCGGACGATCTCCTTGCCGTCGATCTCAACGGTCGGTTCGAGCACCACGCAGTCGAGGTGGATCGGCACCTGGACTTTGCCGCCGATCGCCGCCGAGGCGCCGAAGGCGACGTGGGCGGTGCCGAGGATCTTCTCGTCCTCGAGGATGTTGCCGGTCAGCGTCGCCTCTTCGTTGGTGCCGATGCCGAGCTCGGCGATGTTGGTGCCGTCCTCGCCGTGCGCGGTGAGCAGCTCCATCAGGGTGGCTCCCTCGGGCCCGGTTGCGTCGGTGAGATGGCCATCGCGCACGGTTAGCTCGACCGGCGTCTCGACTTTGCCCACGCCGGCGATCGAGCCGTCGACGACGAGCGTGCCCTCGCCACTGCTGGGTGCGACAAAGGCCTCGCCGCAGGGCAGGTTGCCGAAGGCGCCCGGCGCATCCAGCACACCCGCGTCGGCAATCGGAATCCGCTCCTCAAGCCCCAGCCGCAGGTCGCTGCCGTGCTGGCAGGTGATCCGCGCCTCCTCGCCGGCCCGCAATGCCGCGGCCAACGCCGCCCCGCGCCGCCGCAGCTCGCGCATGTCGGCGTTCATCAGCCGCGCCAGCATGTCGGCGGTGACGCCGGGCAGGGTCGCGATCCGGGCGCCAGCCTGGTTGGCAGCGCGACGCGCGTACGTGTGGGAGAGCGACTGGATCGTCGGCGCCAGCACCACGTTGGCGGCGATCATCGCCGCCGCGACCGGCGTCGGCGGCTCGGCCCCGTTGGAGTCGAGCTCGGAGATAACCGCCAGGGTCGCGTAGGCGCCATCGCCCTCGGCCTCAATCCGCATCAGGGCCCCGATGTCCTCGGTCACCGGGTTGCAGATCACCAGCACCTCCTCAGCCGGTTCGACCCGCAGGCAATCGCGGAGAACCGTGCGAACCGCCCTATCCAGATCCTGCGTCACCCCGACAAGGCTAAGCCCTAACGCGCCGCAGCGATCACCGCCCCGCCATCGCTACGATCCCGACTCCCCGCCGGAGTAGCTCAGCTGGTTAGAGCAGCGGAATCATAATCCGCGTGTCGGGGGTTCGAGTCCCTCCTCCGGCATACACCCTAGTTCACTCGGGTTCTTTCAGATTCAGCTCCAGAGCTAATTCTTGAGCGACACGCAGAAGATCGCTTGCCTGCTATTCCCCCTGGTCCACCGCCGTTCCAGCCTGTCGAGGTCGCATTTCGGTCGCATTCGGCTCCGATGGCCTCCTTGCCCGCGAAGCCCTCTCCAGTGAACCGGCAGAACGATCTCGCTCCGTGCCACCGGCTCTGCTCCGTCCTCGTTAGGGGCACAATTAGCCAGCCGACGGGCATCGGTTAGGGCGGATCGCTGAAAAATTCATCGGAGACCCGGTAGTCATCGTGATAGACGACGGCCGTGGTGGTGGACACAGAAGATCGGTAGATCCCGAGCTTGTCGTAGCCAGGAGCTTTGCCTAGCGTGTCGATTCCGCTGTACGTCAATTCTTTGTTCAGCATTTCCTGTGGTTTGCCGTTAAGCCATACTTTCAGCGAGCCTTTGGCGCCGAAGTCGACACGGATCACGACCTCGAACCATTTTTCTAGCCCCGGAAGTGGCGCTTCCCAGTATTCGGCAGATGCGTCGCCAGGCCCAAGCCATAGCATCGAGCCGGATTTGTTTTTGTAGAGCTGCAGCGAGAGCGGCGGGGACCCCGAGCTTTCGTCGTGCACCTGCCAGATCATGCCCCAGTGGCCGAAGTCCCAAGAGTCAACGCGGCTGAGGATCCGGAAGTAGCGAACATCGCCTTCTTCGAATTCCTGCCCCGAGATCACCTCGGCCCGTTGCGAGCCGGTTGCTGGCTCTTTGTCCCCTTCTCTGACTTCAAAGCGACCCGAATAGGTTCCTTGCGAAACTGGGCTTTTGACAACAGTCGCGCGGCCGGGTATAGCTTGGACCAAAGGCCACTGCGAAAGGTTGCCGGTCTCGAAGTCGCCTTTGAAGAGCGGCTGGGGTTCGGGGGGTTCGCTAAAGAATTCGTCGGTGATCCGATAGTCGTCGTCGTAGACGACGGCAGGTGTGGTGGCCGAAGAGGAGCGATTGATCCCCAGCATGTCTTCGCCTGGTGCTTTCCCGAGCGTGTTGATTTCTTTGTACGTCGTTTCTTTGTTCAGCATTTCCTGTGATTTGCCGTTGAGCCAGACTTTCAACGAGCCTTTGGTGCCGAATTCGACACGGATCACGACCTCGAACCAGTTTCCGAGTTCGGGCATTGGCGCTTCCCAGTATTCGCCTGGGCCGCTTCCAGGGCCAAGCCACAGCATCGGGGTGTTTTTGTTTTTGTAGATCTGAAGCGAGAGCGGTGGCGAGCCGCCACTTTGATCCTGGATTTGCCAGATGATTCCCCAGTTGCCAAAGTCCCACGAGTCGACGCGGCTGAGAATCCGGAAGTAGCGAACATCGCCTTCTTTGAAGGTCTGGCCTGAGAACGCCACCGCCCTGGGCTTCCCAGTCCCTGACTCTTTGTCCCCTTCTCTGACTTCAAAGCGCCCCGAGTACGTCCCCTGCGAGACCGGTTCTTTGACAGTTGTGACTCGTCCCGGAATTGCCTGGACGAAGCTCCACTGAGACAGATCGCCCGTCTCGAAGTCTCCTTTGAAGAATTCGGAAGCTGGCGCCGACGGGGCGATGACAAGGAGTGCTCCAATGGCAAGAACGACCGCCGTGCCGATCTTTTGCGGGAGAGCCACCGGACGAGCCTACCATTAGTAATAAAACTTTCCTGTTCAACTATAGGCGCGAATCTATTTACCGGTCGTGGGCCTGAGCAAGAGGTCGCGTCGTTGGACCTGGTCGCCACGGAGCCGGACATGAATCCCTTTTTCCAGCCACCGAGACAAGGTGCCGGCTCTTTCGACGCGTGCCTGCGCCCCGTCTTCTTCAAGCGGACGTGGCTGCTGCGTTGACGGACGACTTCCCAGCCCTCCTTGCGAAGCGCCTTGACCAGGCGCTCGCCGGAGACGACCGGTTGGCGTGGGCTCACGCCGGCAGGGGAATCGAGCGGCGGATCACGCCGCTGTCGAGCGGCTCGCCGTCTTCGCGCGGGCCCTCCTCGATGTAGAGGGCGACCGCCTCGCTGGCGTTCGCCATCGCGTCGTCCATGTCATCGCCCTGGGTGAAGACCGGGAAAATCGGGGGCGTAGACGTGGTAGCCGCCCTTGTCCTGGGGCTCGAAGACCAATTCGACCTCTTGGGTGCCGCCTGCCATACCGCTCCTCTCAAGCTTACGGCAGCTTGCGGGCCGCTGGCCTATCTAGAACATCAAGGCCGATACCTCATCGAGCTCTCCGGGCCTTCCGCTTTCGGCGCTGTGGACCCGACCGTGGACCGAACTCAGGACCTGGAACCGTGGGCCTAGATCGGGCAGAGCGAGCCGGTTGTCCACTTGCATATCTTGCGCTGCACGCTCGTCACACCGGTTTGGGGTCGGTGCCGGTGAAAGTCGATTTCCCGCCACGTCATGCCCCAGCTACCGCCGGGGTACGAGAACCCGACACCGGAGTGCAGGTAAGGCCCGAGGCTGATTTCCGGACTGCCATTCGAGTTGAATGAGACTTCGAACTCGGCCTTGGTATCGGCGGGACCAAAAGCCAAGCCCCTGATGGCGCCACTCCCTCCCCGTTCCTTGTCCGCCTGGAATCGATAGTGCATGCCGGGCAGTTCGCGGAGGAAGCCCTTTATAACCGCGACGTTGAGCGGTCTCGTCGCCTGCTCGGAGGATCCGCATCCGAGCAACGGCACGACCGCGGTAAGACTGAGAACCGTCAGGAGGCGAAGCGCCTGACCGGACTTCATGTCACCAAGGTCAGAGGCGCGTTTCTGGCGGTCAGGTGTTCTGGTAGAGCGGGCCGTCGCCGCCCTCGGGGGTCGTCAAGCGGCCGCCCTTGGCGGTGATCGCGCCGCACTGGACGCAGTTGGTGTAGTTGACGATCACATCGACGTCGCCGGTCTCGGGGGCGTCGTCGGGGATCTCGTAGACGCCGGCGGGGCACATCCACTTCCAGGTCTCGGCGATCTCACGGGGGACGCGCTTTTGCACGCGAATGTGGTTGGGGGCATCGTCGCGGGTGGCGTTGCCGGTGATGAAAACGCTGGAGAGCTTGTCGAAGGTGAGCTCGCCGTCGGGCTGGGGATAAGCGTCCTTACTGTCGCCGATGAACATCGGCCTCGCGTCGTTGCGGTGCAGCTTCCAGCGACCGCCGGGAAAGCGGCCGCCCGTGAGGATCATCATCCCGACCAGCGGCATGCCCTTGATCAGGCCCTTCTGGAAGGGCTGGCGCGCGTTGCGCTGCTTGTAGAGGTCCTTGCCGACGATCGAATCCGCGATCGACTCCTCGTAGCTGGAGAAGTCATTGCTCTCGGCCTTGAGCGAGGCATAGATCTGCTCGGCGGCGAGCATCCCCGACTTGATTGCGTAGTGGACGCCCTTCAGCGCCGTCAGGTTCATCATGCCGGCGGCGTCACCGACCAGGACGGCGCCGGGCGTGGAGAGTTTCGGCATCGCCCAGTAGCCACCGGCCGGCAGTGCCTTGGCACCCCAGCTGATCCGTTCGCCTCCCTCGAGAACCTTTCGAACCATCGGGTGGGTCTTGAACTCCTGCAGCAGGTCGTGGGCCGAGGTGGTCGCGTCGGCATAGTCGAGGTCGACGATGAAGCCAATCGAGACCAAGTCATCGCCGGTCTTCTCGTCCTTCATCGGGTAGATCCAGGAACCGCCGATCTGGCCGTACTTGGAGGAGATCTTCAGCGGCCAGCCACCGACCGTGTGGATCACGCGGTCGAGTGGCTTGGCGACTTTCCAGACCTCCTTGACGCCGAGCTCCCAGACCGGCGGCTCGCGGCCCTCGTCGAGGCCGAACTCGCGCACGGCGGCGTCGGTGAGGTGGCCCCAGCAGCCCTCGGCGAGCACCGTCGCCTTGGCGGCGATGTCGGTGCCGGGCTCGAAGTTGCCGAGCTCCTCGCCCTCTTTGCCCCGCCCCTTGTCGCCGGAACGGATGCCAACGATCGCGCCGTCCTCGACGATCAGCTGGGTCGCGGCGGTCTCGGTCAGCAGATAGGCGCCGGCCTCCTCGGCCTGCTGCTGCATATAGCGACAGAGAGCCGAGACCGAGATCACCTCGTTGCCGTGATTGCGCAGCGGCGGAGGCGGCGGGATACGGAGCTTGCCCTTGCCGTTGGGCAGAAGGTAGATCGCCTCCTTCTTCACCTCGCCGAAGGCAAAGCCCTCCTGGCGCCACTGCTCGCGACTCAGATTGGGGAAGAGCTCACCGAGCGGCCCGGGCCGCATCACGGCGCCGGAGAGGTTGTGGCCGCCGCAGGTCTTCGCCTTCTCGATCACCGCGACCGGGACCTCGCCGAGCTTCTCCATCGTCTCGGGATCCTCGCCGAGCAGTTGCAGCAGGCGGTTAGCGCAGGCGAGCCCAGCCGTGCCGCCGCCGACGATCGCGACACCGATCTCGATCCGCTCGTCCTCGCCGTCGAGCCCGCGCTTGACGAACTCCTTGGTCGCGTCTACCGGGGGCGGGAAATCCGCCGGAACGACCTTGCCGTTAGAGCCTGCCATCGCGGCAACTATACCCATTGACTGACCAGTCAATCAGTGACCCTAAACACGCAAAGAAGCTGCGGCGTTAGGCGACCACGCTGGACGAGCGCCTGTCGCCGGCGGGGCCGAAGCGTCTTGTACTTTTTCGGCAATCCCTTGCGGCGCCAGCTAGCGCGTCTCCACCGAAAAAGTTAAGCGAAGGCCCCGCCGGCGACAGGCGCTTAGCTGAGCGTCGCGCCGACGCCGTGCTGGCGAAGCTCGTTGAGAACCTCGCTCATCGCTTCGACCTCCGGGGCGACCATTTCGGGCCAGGACTTCTCCGGGTGCTCGTCGAGCGTCTTGTAGCCGTTGCCGCTGATGATCGCGACGACGGTGTCGTCGGGGCCGAGCTTGCCTTCGTTGGCGAGCTTCGCCGTACAGGCGACCGTGGTGCCGCCGGCGGGCTCGGTGAGGATGCCCTCGGTGGCTCCCAGCAGGTCGATTCCCTCGAAGATCTCCTGATCCGTGACCGAGGCGGCCGAGCCGCCGCGCGACTTCACCGCGTCGACGACCAGCGGCCCGTCCCCGGGGGCGCCGATTGCAATCGAGTGGGCGACGGTGTTCGGCGTCTGTGGCTCGACCTCGTCCGCGCCCTCGAGGATCGCGGTGGCGATCGGGTCACAACCCCCGGCCTGGGCGACGTTGATCTTGGTCTGAGAAGTCTCGGCCAGGCCGACCATCTCGAGCTCGTTCAGCCCCTTATGCACCCGCGAGGAGAGCGTGCCGCCGGCAGCCGGGATGACGAAGTGGTCCGGCGAGCGCCACTCGAGCTGCTCGACCACCTCGTAGGCCTCGGTCTTCGCCCCCTCGGCGTAGAACGGGCGCAGAGTGATGTTGGTGAACTGCATGCCGCTGGCCAGGGCCAGCTCGCGACAGGCGCGATTGGCCTGGTCGTAGTTGCCGTCGAGCTGGATCACGGCGGCGCCCAGCGCTCGGCAGGCGCGCGCCTTGCCGCGCTCCATGTTCGACGGATAGAAGACGTATGCGGCGACACCCGCCTTGGCGGCGAGCGAGGAAACGGAGGTGCCGACGTTGCCGGTCGAGACGCAGCCAATCTCATCCTTGCCCAGCTCGAGCAGGCGGGCGACGGCCATCGAGACCACCCGGTCCTTGTAGGAGAGACTGGGACGCTGGGTGCTGTCGTCCTTGAGGTAGAGCTTCTTCAGGCCCAGCTCGGCGCCGAGCCGGTCGGCATGGATCAGCGGCGTGCGGCCGCTGTAGCGGCCGACCCGGGCCTGGGCGCGGGCATCCGTGATCGGCAGCAGCTCCTCGAAGCGCCAGATGTTGATCTCGCGCTCGGCCGGGGGAATCTCGCCGAGGCGTTTTTTGGCGAGCTCGTAGTCGTAGTCGATGTCGAGCCCGTTGCCGCAGCCGTGGCACCTGAAGGCCGTGTCGAACAGCGGGTAGGTGCGACCGCAGTCGCGGCAGACCAATTCGGTCGCGCAGGAGCGGGTGCGGTCGGAGTCGTTCAGCATCTGGAATCTCCTCCGGACAAGAGTACTGGCCTTCCCATAAGCAGGTGGGTATAGCAGGCCGGGCGAGATCGATCAAGCATTCTTTGTGCATTCGTCCCAACCTTGCCTGCAGGCCCAAAAAAGAAGTGGGCCCGCCCCGGCGGTGTCAGCTTCCGCGGGGCGGGCCCAACCTCCGACCAGCGCTTATCTGGGCTCTGGCCTGAGCTACGGCTGCGTCGGGGCCTTTGACTGCGCTCCCCGGCGCGACTGTCCGGCGTGACCCGGTTTCCCACGTCACGCCTCACGAGCGCCATGGCCCATTTACATGGCCGCCCCCCCTCTCCGGGGGCCAGGCTGCCAGAGGTGGGAGGGCGATGTGGCCGTCATGGCACCGGGCAGCGTCGCGAGCTGGAGGTGGGGCAATGCCCACGACACCGTCGCCTCCCTAATGCTCTTGTTACGGCCAACAACTCGACTCATGACTGGTCACTCCTTTTGCCATCGCAAGGCGAGTCGCCCGACTGGGTCCCCACCTCTCCACTTGGCGCTTGGTCGTCAGCGGAACTACGTATAACAGATTCACTATGCACTGGTCAAGTCTTTTTGGTGTAAACGTCCAGAAGCGCTTGATTTTCGCTGCGTTTACAGCGTCACTCGGGCGCGCGGCTGCCAGGTGAAAGTGCGAACGGCACCCTCGAAGCCGGCCCGCGCCAGGCTCTCGCGATCGGCGACCGCCGGCGCGCAACCCGCCTCGGCGACCGCGATCGTCGCGCAACCCGACGCCGCAGCGTCTGCGATACAGCGGTGCAGGACAGCGCGCTGACCGCGGCCGTCGCCCTCGGGGACCAGCCGCGAGGCGAGGACGAGCACGGCGACCTCGCCGTGCATGTGCATCGCCACGTAGGCCAGCGGCTCGTCGCCGTCAACGGCGCAGTAGCAGCGCCAGCCCGGAGTGCCCGGCAGATCGATGAAGAAGGTCGCTGCCCAACTGGCGAAGCCGAGGCTCTCGGCCAAGGGATCGCCGAACCCTTCGTCTTCCAGGGGGTCGACCCGCTCGTAGATCTCGATCCCGGGCGGTGACTCGAAGTCCGGCAGCGAGCCGTCGCGCAGCAGCTTCATCGGCCCATCCAGGGGGCGGTAATGGTGCTGTCGCAACCACTGTTCGGCCGCTTGCTGCTCCGGCAGGCCCGGAGTCAGCGAGACGCGGAAGTCAACGTCGTGGCGCTCCATCCACTTCACCGCCGCCGGCAGATAGCCGTCCTCGATCGCGCCGGGCGCGCCGGCGCCGAGAATGAAGTTGAGCGCCGGCTCGGCCGCTTCCTCGGCAACGACGGCAGCGGCAACCGGACCGAATCGCACCATGTCGATCCCCAAATCGACGACGGCATCCTCGCAGGCCATGTCCCAAAGTCCTCTCCAGAACCGCTTCTCGGCCTCGTCGAGGGCAACCGCGTCAAACGCCGCGCTGCCTTCCGCTGCCACACCCCGACTATAGGGGTCTCACATGGGAACAGTCAAGGTTTTTTGGGATAAAAACAGCTGCCCAGGGGACTAAGAACCGGCGGCTGCCGCGGCCGAGATCTCGCTCAGATCGAGCCGCTCGGGCCAGGCCCCCGGCAGGTCCTCGCCGTCGTCCGCGCCGGCGGCCAGGAGCAGCCCCTCGGCCGCGTGCGGAGCGAACGGCGCCAGCGTCCGCGCCAGCAGCTTCAGCGCTGCCACCTGGGCCTCGGCGTCGGCGCGGCAAAGCTCTCCGCGGCGCTGGATCACGCGCTTCTCGAAGTCCTGAATGCGCTCGAAGAGCCTGGTCACGTTGCGCACCGCCGTATGCATCTGCAGCTCCCCCAGATCCTCGGTGATGCGGCTGAGGCCGTTGTCGCACCACTTGCAGAGGCGCTCGCGCATGAACGCGGTGTCGGCCGCGGCCTCGGCGTCCTCCGGCGCCGCCTCGAGGCCGGCGAAGCGCACCTGGGAGTAGACCCAGACGTTGTGGAGGAAGCGCGAGGCGAAGCGCAGGGCGCCGTCGTTCCAGTTGAGCGTCTTGGCCGGGCCGGCGGCGTAGAGCACGGCGAGGCGGACGGTGTCGGCGCCGTATTGCTCGACCAGGTCGTCGGG
Source organism: Solirubrobacterales bacterium (assembly GCA_036271315.1). Taxonomy (GTDB): domain Bacteria; phylum Actinomycetota; class Thermoleophilia; order Solirubrobacterales; family 70-9; genus VRUE01. Next base: position 91,527 of record DATBAV010000032.1, read on the forward strand.
GTCGACGACATTGCCGAGGTGCTTGCTCATCTTGCGCCCGTCGGCAATCACCATCTCGTGGAAGAGGCAGCCGCTGAAGGGCTCGCCGTGCTCCATGAACGAGAACGGGCCGATGTCGCGCAGGGCCTTGGTGACGACGCGCTGATCGAAGACGAAGCCACCGGAGTCGGCACCGGCGACGAGGCGCTCGGACGGCAGCCAGCGCTGCAAGTCGGGGTGGCTGAACATCTGCTCCGCCCGCGCCGGCGGCGGCACCGCCGAGGGGACCCAGAGCCAGAGCGCGTCGAAGTGGCAGTCGAGCGTGTCGGTCTCGCGCTTGGCCGGCTCGCCGCAGCGCGGGCAGTCGACGTCGACGAACTCGGCCCGCTCGGCCAGCGGGTTGCCCTCCCCGGTCGGCTCGATGTCACGCGGCAGGACGACCGGCAGGTCCTGCTCGGGAACCGGCACCGGGCCGCAGCTCTCGCAGTTGACGATCGGGATCGGCGTGCCCCAGAAGCGCTGGCGCGAGATCGAGAAGTCGGCAGCGCGGTAGCGGACCGCGGGGCGGGTCTCGGGCCCGACCGGCGGAGAATCTGCATCCGCGTCTGTGTCGGCGCCCGCCAGGCGCTCGATGCGCGCCGCTAGCGCCGCGTCGGCCTCGTCGACCGCCGGGATCCCGAGTGCGGCGGTCGGGCCGTAGCGGGCGTCGACCAGTGGCGAGACGACCACCGGCAGCCGCGCCCCGCTCCAGGGCACCGCCACGGAAGCGCCAGTGTCGACCAGCGGCACCGACTTGGCATCGCGGGCGCTGCGCTCCCAGCCGCCCGAGCGCAGCTCGCTGAGCTGCTCGGCGACGGCCGGATCGGTGGCCCACGCCTCGACCTCGGGGTGGCGCGGCGAGAGCAGGACGAAGCTCGCCTGCGTGGTCGCTTTCTGGTGCGGCGTGAAGGCGACGAGCGAAGGACCGGCCCCGTCGCCGAGGTCGACCTCCACCCCATCGCTGCGGCCGAGGATGTAGCGCTGGGTCGAGAGCGAGATCTCATCCCAGTCGGCCTCCAGCTCGGGCAGGCGGGCGTCGTTCTCCTCGAGGTAGGGGGTGATGCGCAGGAACCAGGTCGGGCGGCGGATCAGGCGGACCTCGTTGTGGCAGCGCCAGCAGCGACCGTCCTCGACCTGCAGCGCGGCGAGGGTCGTGCGGCAGTGATCGCACCAGTCGACGGTGGTGTCGTCGCGGTAGATCAGGCCGGCCTCGAGCAGGGTGACGAAGAGCCACTGCGACCAGCGATACTGGGCCTCGTCGGAGCTGTAGAAGACGCGCTCGTAGTCGAAGGAGAAGCCGAGCCGGCGCATCTGCCCGAGCATCCGCTCGCCGCAGCTCTCGACCCAATCGGCCGGTGGGACCTTGCGCTCGATCGCCGCCATCTCGGCCGGCAGGCCGAAGGCGTCGAAGCCGAAGCCGAAGAGGACGTCGTCGCCGCGGGCGCGGCGGAAGCGGGCGTAGGCGTCGCCGATCGAGTAATCGCGGACGTGGCCCATGTGCAGATTGCCCGAGGTGAAGGGGCTCGAGGGCTTGATGTAGATCGAGCGGGCGCCATCGCTCGGCTCCGGGGTGGCAAAAGCGTCGCGCTCGGCCCAGGCCGCCTGCCGCTCGGCCTCGACCTCCGCCGGATCGTATTTCGCTCTCGTCGTGCTCATCTCGCTTGCCTTCTCGGTTCGCTCGCCGACCCTACCCAGGTCGTGCGCGGGAATATTTGACCAATGCAGAGCTGGGGATTATGGTCTCCCCGGACGTCTACACTGAAATCTGTAACGCTTGTCCTCGGGCCGGGATGCGAGGACTGGGGGCAGGCAGACCCGAAGAGGGAGGTCCCAGTGACAGAGGGTAGAGAACTCGCCGCAGTCCTCGACGGTCGTTTGGACGACCGGCTCGTGGGTGAGGTGGTCGACGCTGCCACCTACGCACCAAGCGGGGATGCGGTGCACGACGCTGTGATGCGGGTCGTCGAGTTTGCCGAAGAGGATCCGACGGCGACACGGGAAGCACTTTGGGCACTGCGCGGCGACGCGGGGGCGCTTGAAGGGCTCGAGCAGGGCTTGCCGCTGAGCGCGCCGAAGGCGACGCTTGCGCTCGGCAGCGCAATTCAGGTCGCCAGCACCGAGCTGGCCTCGGCACAGCCGGACCTGCGCGGGCGCATGCCGGAGCTAATGCGCTGGCTGGAGGGCGACTGGTAGGGCGCCGTTAAGCGGGCTTGCGGCCCGCGAAGAAGACCTCGAACTGGCTGTCCTTCGGTGGCCGCGGCTTGCCCGTCCCCCGAAAGGCGCCGGCGAACTCCATGCCCACGGAGGCGTAGACCTCCGTCAGCTCCTCAACCGAGTAGAGCCGCTGGCGGAACGGGATCGGCGCGACCCCTTCGAAGGTCTCACCGACAAGGATCGGCATCGTCGCTCCCTCTAAATAGCGCGTGCGAGCGTCCCAGCGGTGATCGATCAGTTCGACCATGCCCTCGCCGGCGATCCAGGTTTTCTGCGGCAGGTGCGCCTCGGCATAAAGCACGTTTGGGAGCTGCAGCAGGTTGCCGCCGCCGGGGCGCAGCGCGGCCGCGATCACCTCGAAGGTGCGGTGGTTCTCCTCCTCGGTCTCGAAGTAGCCGATCGCCCCGTCGTTGAGGTTGAGGACGAGGTCGAACTCCTGGTCGAAATCGAGCTCGCGCAGATCCACTTGCATGAATGAGACACCCTCGACCGACTTGACCTCGGCTTCGCCCGCCGCGACTTCGATCAGGTCTTCGGCGATGTCCACTCCCACGACCTCGAAGCCGCGCGTCGCGAGCTCGATCGAGTGACGACCGGTTCCGCAGGCGATATCAAGAACGCGCGCGCCCTCGGGCGGGTGGGTCATCGCCAGTGCGCGGTCTATTTCGGACTCGGTCTGTTCGGCCCATGGTCGCGAGAGCGTGTGAGCCAAGGGAAACGCGTCCCGGTACCAATCCTGCGGAATCTCAGTTGCGCTGGCCTCCCCCATTGCTCAGGAATATTAGCGAGCCGGAGACTGGGACGTACCAGTTGGCGGACGAGGTCCCGGAGGCGGCTGCTAAGCGAAAGTCCAGAACTTGTTGCCGAGGAAGTTGAACGGCATCGCCACCGCGACGGCAATCGCCTGGGCCGCGAGGTCGCCCAGCGAGGTCCCACCCACCAACGCCTCGAGCACGGCGAGGTTGATCAGCAGCGCGGCGACGCTGACGGCGAAGAAGCGCGCCGCTTGGAAGCCGGCATGACCGTCGGCGGCAGCGAAGGTCCAGTGCCGGTTCCAGAAGAAGTTGCTGGCGAAGGCGACGCAGAAGGCGCCGATCGCCGCGATTATGTGGTGGACGCCGAGGTTGCCGCTGAGGAAGGCGAAGACGCCGAGGTTGATCAGGTAGCCGGAGCCGCCGACCATGCCGAACTTGATCAGCTCCCACCAGCTCGCCGGGCGACGGGCGGCGGCACCGAGTCGGTAGGCGAGTTCGCTGGCGCTCACGGCAGCCTCCGCTGCTCGCCATCGACGACGACGGCGTTGAAGCCGAAGCCGGTGTGGATGTGCTTCAGCTCGTAGAAGGGGATGTCGTGGGGGCGGTTCGCCATGTAGCGGGTGAGAGTGAGGCGCTCGAACCTTACCCGCGCTACTGGGTGGAAAACGCTTGGCACGCCAGTCACAGCGCGGCCTTCGAGCGACTTGCTGATCACATCGATCGTGCGCAGCTTCCAGTCACCACTGTAGATGCGTTGCGCGTGTTCGTGCAGGTAGAAGCGCACCGGGTCGGCGGCGAGCTTCCAGGTGACGATCGCTCGCGGGCCGCGCGGGGGGCCAAGTTCTTCGGTGATGCCGCGGAAGTCAGGGCGCTGCAGGTTCGGCGTCTGCGTGACGTGCACGCCGAAGGCGATCCAGTAGGCGCAGAGGGCGACTGCGAGCAGCAGGCCGAGGCGGCGGGCGCGATCGGCGGCGAAGCCGAGCGCGGCGGCAAGCGCCAGTGGTATCAGCGCCGGCAGCAGGTTGCGCTCGACCACGTAGTCCTTGCCGGCGAGGGCCGCGACCAAGGCGAGGACGGCGACGCCTGACCCGATGACAATGCCGATCAGGGCGCCACGGCGCTCGCGGCGGCTACCGCGCACGGCGACGAGCAGCAGGGCGACGGCGAAGAGGATCGCCGGCAGCAGGGCGTAGCGCTCGCGCGGCGACTCGGCGATCACGTGGCCTGTTTCGCCGACCAGGAAGCTGACGCCGGTCTCGAAGAAGCGGGTCGAGAGCAGGCTTTCTTCGATCCAGCCGATGTGGGTCGGGTTGACCTGGGCGGAGATCAGCGGGACCAGGGCGAGGCCGACGAGGCCGACGCCGGCAAGCGCCGGCAAGACCGTTCGCCAGCGATCGCGCAGGGCGACCAGCAGCCAGAGCGCCTCGATCGCGACGGCGAAGACGGCGAAATAGTGGCTGCAGAGGGCGAGCGCCGAGGCGAGCGCCCAGAGAGCGAGGTCGCGGCCGCCGCGGGTGCGCAGGGCGCGGACGAAGAAGAACAGCGAGGCGGCGCAGAAGAAGACCAGCAGCGCGTAGGAACGGGCCTCCTGCGAGTACCAGATCAGCATCGGGTTGACGGCGACGAGGGCGGCGGCGATCAGGCCGGCGCGGCGGTGGGCCAGCTCGGCGCCGATGCAGTAGGCAAGCGGCACCGTGGCGGTGCCGAAGAGGGCCGAGAGCGAGCGCAGGCCTACTTCGTGGGTGCCGAAGGCTTTTGCCCAGCCCCAGGCGAGGACGTAATAGAGCGGCGGGTTGGACTCGCTGTTCTTGACCGCGTGCAGCATGTCGATGAAGCTGCCCGGGATCACTCGCATGGCGGTGATCACCTCGTCGTGGTGGTAGCTCTGCACGTCGAGGCTGGCGAAGCGCATCGCAGCGCCGAGCGCGGTGAGGAGCGCCAGGGCCCAGAGGGCCCCGTTGCGGCTGGGAGCGAGGGTCAAGGTGTGCAGGCGTCTTTCGGCATCGCGCGGCCCGGGCCAAAGGAGGGCGGCGTTGCGGCGGCGGAGCTGCCCCATTTGCGATTTGGGCGGGGCGCAAGTTCGAAGGTCAAGCGGGTGCCGTGGGAGAGCGCGCACCAGGTGGTCCAGGGCTGGCTCGCGGAGCGGCCGTTGACGCGGAGGCCGTCTATGTAGGGGGCGCTGCTCGGACTGAGAGCGACGGCGTGCTTTTTCTTCCCTCGTCCCCGCATTTCCTTCGCGCTGGCAGAGATCGTCAAGCGGCGACCGTGAGCCAGGGCGACCGAGGCGTGTCCGAACAGCGGGCTGCCGATCGCCAGCAAGCCGACACCCGGCACCTCGGGATAGAGCCCGAGGGCGCCGAAGACGTACCAGGCCGAGAGCGTGCCGAGATCGTCGTTGCCGGGATAGCCGGAGGGCGAGGGGCTGTAGAGACGGAGGCCGCGCCGGACCGCGGCCTGGGTGCCGTAGGGCTGGCGCAGCCAGTCGTACAGCCAGGGGGCCTGGAGGGTCGGCTCGTTGCCGAGTAGTGCGTGGTCGGCGTGGGTACCGCCGGGGCCGGCGTTGAGCTTGCGCAGGAAGCGACCGAGGCGGTCGGCGGCCTTCGCCCTGCCGCCCATCAGGCGGAAGAGGCCGGCGGGGTCGTGGGGCACCGCCCAGCTGTACTGGGCGGAGTCCCCCTCGACGAACCCGCCACCGCCGAGGTTGTCGTAATGGGCTGGAAAAGCACCGTTTTCGTAGCGCGGCTCGATCATCTTGCTGTGGCGGTCGAAGAGCTTGCGCCAGTTGCCTGAACGCTGCATAAAGCGCGCGTACGTCCCGTAATCGCCGAGCGCGCGGCCGGCGAACTGGGCGATGGCGAAATCGTCGACCGTGTACTCGAGCGAGGTAGCGGCCGAGCCCCAGACGTCGTCGGGGCTGCCGTAGATCGAGTTGGCGTTGCGAACGTTGGTGTCGAGGTCAAAGGGCACGTAGCCGTGGGCGAGGTATGGCGCCAGGCCCTGGCGCTCGAGGTATTCGCCGTTGGCGCTGCGGCATTCGCCGTCGGCGCCGCGCAGCATCGCGGCCAGGACGGCCTGGCGGTCGAAGGCGGTGGCACCGAAGGCCGCGGCGGAGGCGATCAGCGGATCGGCCGAGTCGCCGACCATGGTCATGCTCTGGCCGTTGGCATAGGGCCAGCGCGGCAGGCAGCCGCTCTCGGCAGCGTCGGCGAGCAGCGAGCGCACCATCTCGCTGGCGCGCTTGGGGGCGAGAATCGAGAGCAGCTGGATCTGCGTGCGGTAGGTGTCCCAGGCGGAGAAGTCGGCGTACTGGGTGCGGCCTTCGGCCCGGTGCAGCAGGCCGTCCATACCGATGTAGGCGCCGCCGACGTCGCTGAAGGTGCGCGGCGCCAAACCGACGTGGTAAAGCGCCGTGTAGAAGGTGTCGAGCAGGCGGGGCGGGCCACCGCTGACGCGGATCCGGCCAAGCCAGCTGTTCCAGCGGCGCTCGGTTTCGTTGGCGACCGTGCCGAAGCCACGGCCGGGGTTTTCGGCGGCGAGGTTTGCGCGAGCGTCTTCGACGCTGACGAAGGAGACGCCGACGCGGGCGGTGACGGTGCGGTTGTGAGCGGTGTCGAAGCTCGCGTAAGCGCCGGCGTCGGCGCTGGTCTTCGGGTTGGACGGGGGCGCCTGGCTGTCGCTTGCCGTCGCACCGCCGGCGTTTAGCTTGTTTTCTTCCCAGGTCCCGTAGGCGTCGAAGCCGCGGTTGAAGACGGCGGCGATGTAAACGCGGTAGCGCGGGCGCTGGCCGCAGAAGAGGCCGCTCGAGGCGGTGCCGTCGATCTCTCGGTGGGCCGGATCGATGCTCACCGCGGCGAAGTCGTCGGGCTGGGCGCTACCACCGGCGTCGATAAGGACGCTGGCGTGCGGGTTGCGGGGAAAGGTGAAGCGCGCCATGCCCGTGCGGGTGGTCGCCGTCAGTTCCGTTTCGATCGCGCCGCCGCGGACCGGGTTGAGGCTGACCGAGTAGTAACCCGGCCGGCCGCTCTCATGGGCGTGCGAGAAGCCGGGCTGGAACTGGCCGTCGAGCGAGGAGCCTTCGGCCGCTGGAGAGGATTCGATCGGCTCGGTGGTCGGCATGAAGGGAAAGTCGCCGTAGAGGGAACAACCGGCGCCGGAGAGGTGAGTGAGGCTGAAGCCCCTGATGTGAGAGTCGCGGTAGTCGTAACCGGCGCGGCCGTTGCGGTCGGCCGGGGTCGTGTCGGGGCTCCACTGGACCATGCCGAAAGGGGCGGCGGCGCCGGGGAAGTTGTGGCCGCCGCCAAAGGTGTCGTGGCCGGGCCTGGTGCCGGCGAAGACATGGACGTCGTCGGCCAGGCCGGCACCGGCGGCGGGCTGGGCTATGAGCGCGAGCGAGGCGAGCGCCGCGGCGATGAGGATCCCTGCGCGTGCGAGCAAGCCCTCTACGTTACGGCGCTCGCTTAAGGTTCCGGCCAATCGTGAAGACGCGAAGCGCCGCTCTCATCGTCATCGCCGTTGCCGCGGCGGTCATCGCTGCCGTGCTGGCGCTGGGTGGCGGCAAGGAAGACGCGAAGGCCACGACGGCGCTGCCCGAAATCCCGGGCGAGCCGACGGTGAGCGTGATCTCGCCTCGCAGCGGTGCCCGCCAGACCAGCCACGCGGTCGTCGTCAAGGTCAAAGTCCGCAACTTCGAGCTGGCGCCGCGCCACTTCGGCGGCGAACCGCAGCTGCACGAGGGCCACATCCGCTTCTCCCTCAACCGCGTCCCGGACTGTGTCTATCCGGCCAAGCTACAGCGGGCGATCAACAGCCCCTTCGGCAACGGTCGCCTGGTTGGGCGCTCCTTCGACTTCCCGGAATATTCCGGACCCAACGGCATCCTCGCCGAGCGCATCGGCTCCGAGGAAAGCTACTCGCCGGCAACGCGTCCGGAGATCTACTACCACGCCCTCCCCCCCGGCTTCTACCGCCTGGTCATCACCCTCGCCCAGAACGACGGCTCGACCACGCCGTTCCACGCTGTGACCAACTTCCAGATCCTGCCGAAGCCCGGCCACGGCCCGAAGTGCATCAACGGCAAGGTGCCGAGCGCCAAGGCCGCGGCTTTCGATTAAGGCGCCCCCGGACGCGGGAGCGCGGGCGCGAGAATCGCCGGTGTCTATTAGCGCGACCGCGCGGGAGCGGAGGAGGCGCCGCCTGATGTCGGCCAATACTTCACTTTGTATAGTGGAGTGCCGTGCGCACTTACCGTCGTTTGATGGGCTTTTTGCGGCCCTACCGCCGCCAGCTCTGGGGATCCCTGGCGTTTGCCTGGGCGGCGATGGGGATGACGGTGCTGATCCCGTGGCTGATCGGGCGCGCCGTCAACGCGATCCAGGACGGTGACAAGCCCGACCTGCTGCCGCTGGCGCTGGCGATCGTCGGCGCGGGGATTTTGCGACTGGGGCTGACCGTGGTGCGGCGGCTGGTCGCGGGCCGGGTCTCGCTGGCGGTCGAATTCGACCTGCGCCAGCTCTTCTACGCCCACCTGCAACGACTCGAGCTCGGCTTCTTCGACGGGCAGCAGACCGGGCAGCTGATGTCGCGAGCGACCGTCGACCTGCAGGCGATCCGCTTCTTCCTCGGCTACGGGCTGATCTTCATCACCCAGAACCTGCTGACGATCACCCTGGTGACGATCGTCATGGTCGCGATCAACCCGCTGCTGGCGCTGATCGCGCTGGCCCCGGCGCCGCTGATCGTCTTCACCGCCTCGCGCTACAACCGGGTCTCGCGGCCAGCGCAGCAAGAGGTTGCGCAGCGGATCGCCGAACTGACCGCGGAGGCCGAGGAGAACATCTCGGGGATCCGCATCGTCAAGGCCTTCGCGCGCGAGGAATACCAGCTGCACCGCTTCCAGCGCTCGGTCTCCCGGGTCTTCGACCAGAGCATCTACTCGACCAAGCTGCAGGCCTTCTTCTCGCCGCTGATCGGGCTGCTGCCGCAGATGGGGATCGCCCTGGTACTGCTGATCGGTGGCCGCCAGGTGATCGACGGCAGCCTCAGTCTCGGCGACTTCACCGCCTTCTATACCTATCTGGTGATCCTGGCCGGGCCGATGCGGATGCTCGGCGTGGCGATGGGGATGGCGCAGCGGGCCGTCGCCTCCGGCAACCGCCTCTTCGAGATCCTCGACCGCGAGCCGGAGATCGAGAGCCCGCCGGGAGCGCCGCCGCTGCCGGTCGGCGGTGGCAGCGTGCGGATGGCAAGCGTGACGCTGCGCTACGACGGGGCGCGGGCAAACCCATCGGACCTCGAGCACCCTGGAGAGGAGTCGAGGACCGGCGCGGCACTGAGCGAAGTCGACTTCGAGGTCGCGGCGGGAAGCACGGTGGCGCTGGTCGGGCCGTCGGGCTCGGGCAAGACCAGCCTCGTCGCCCTGATCGCCCGCCTCTATGACCCGAGCGAGGGCTCGGTTCTGATCGACGGTGCCGACGTGCGCTCGGTCGAGGTCGAGTCGCTGCGCCGGGAGATCGCCTTCGTCAGCGACGAGAGCTTCCTCTTCAGCGCCAGCGTCGCCGAGAACATCGCCTACCCGCGCTCCGACGCGCCGCGCGAGGAGATCGAAGCGGCGGCCCGGCGGGCCCAGGCAGCGAGCTTCATCGAGGACCTGCCGGGTGGCTACGACACCGTCGTCGGCGAGCGCGGGCTGACCCTCTCCGGCGGGCAGCGCCAGCGGGTGGCGATCGCGCGGGCGCTGCTGGCCGACCCCCGCATCCTGATCCTCGACGACGCCACCTCCTCGGTAGATGCGACCACCGAGGGAGCGATCAAGTCCGGTTTGCGCGAGGTGATGGACGGGCGAACGACGTTCATCATCGCCCACCGCCTATCGACGGTCTCGCTGGCCGACGAAGTGATCGTGATGGACGGCGGGCGCATCGTCGACCGCGGCACCCATTCCCAGCTGCTCGAAGGTTGCAGCTTCTACCGTGAGATCGCCGAGCACGGCCTCGCCGACTCGGTCTTCCTCCAACACGACCTCGAGCAGCGCGAGGAGGTGGCGCGGCTGTGAGCGAACGCTGGCGCAACATAGCGCTGCTCTTCGCCGCCGTCTGGAAGCTGCTGCGCGGCCAGGACCAGCGCGGCCGCAAGGTGCGCTGGATGCTGGGGCTGCTGCGGCCGTATCGCGGCAAGGTGGCGCTGATGTTCGTCGCCCTGCTGGTGGCGACCGGGGCCGGTCTCGCTCCCCCCGCCCTCGCCGGCAAGGCGGTCGACAGCGGCATCATCACCGGCGACGTCTCCGCCCTGGACTGGATCGTCGCCGCTTTCGTCGTCGTCGCGACGCTCTATGCCGCCTCGACCTACCTGCAGACCTACCTGGTCGGCTGGGTCGGCACGCGGGCGCTGCAGGACCTGCGCGAGCGGGTCTTCTCGCACCTGCAGACGATGTCGATCGGCTTCTTCACCCGGCGCAGCCCGGGGGTGCTGATCAGCCGCATGACCAATGACATCGAGGCGCTCAACCAACTCGTCACCGACGGCGTGGTGACGATGTTCTCCAGCGTGCTGACCCTGGTCGGTGTGGTCGTGATCCTGCTCGTGTACGACGCCGAACTGGCCCTGGTCACCTTCATCACCTTCCCGCTGATCGCCGCGGCGAGCATCGTCTTCCGCATCGTCTCCCACGGCGCCTACCGCGAAACGCGCGAGCGGATCGGGGCGATCACCGGCTACCTGCAGGAGACCCTGAGTGGAGTGCGGGTGGTGCGCAGCTTCGGCCAGGAGCCACGACACGTGGACGCGATGACCGAGCTCAACGAGGCCAACCGCGCGGCCAACATGCGCACTGTCTTCCTCAACGCCTCCTACTTCCCCGGCGTCGAACTGCTGGCCGCGGTCGGCACCGCAGCGATCCTGCTCTACGGCGGCACCCAGGCGATTGACGGCGCGATCCAGATCGGCACGATCATCGCCTTCGTCGGCTACCTAACGGTCTTCTTCGAACCGATCCAGCAGCTCTCCCAGCTCTACACGACCTACCAGCAGGGGATGGCGGCGCTGGACAAGATCTTCGACCTGCTCGACACAGCGCCGGACATGGTCGATGCCGAGGGCGCGATCGACCCCGGCACGCTGCGCGGCGAGATCGAGATGCAGGGTGTCTGGTTCTCCTACTCCGACGATGCTGAGTTCGCACTTATTAGCCATAGCGGCGAGGAAGCACGAACTCAGCCTCCGGAGGATGGGGTCGAGTGGGCGATGCGCGATATCGACCTGCACGTGCCGCCGGGGCAGACGCTGGCGCTCGTCGGCACAACCGGAGCCGGCAAGTCGACCTTCGCCAAGCTGGTCGCGCGCTTCTATGACCCGCAGCACGGCAAGGTGCTCGTCGATGGCCACGACCTGACCGGCGTGCAGCAGCTGGCGCTACGGCGCCAGCTCGGGATCGTGCCGCAGGAGGGCTTCCTCTTCTCCGGCAGCGTGCGCGAGAACATCGCCTTCGGCCGGCCCGAGGCGACTTTGGAGGAGATCGAAGACGCGGCGGCGGCGGTCGGCGCGACCGAGTTCATCGCCGCCCTGCCGGAGGGGATCGAGACCGAGGTCGGCGAGCGCGGCGTGCAGCTCTCGGCCGGCCAGCGCCAGCTCGTCGCCTTCGCCCGCGCCCTGCTCGCCGAACCGCGCATCCTAATCCTCGATGAGGCGACCTCCAACGTCGACGTGCGCACCGAGAAAACGATCGAGAAAGGCCTCAGCCGCCTGCTCGCCGGCCGCACCGCGATCGTCATCGCCCACCGCCTCTCGACGATCCGCCGCGCCGGCAAGATCGTCGTGCTCGAACACGGCCGCATCGCCGAGACCGGCACGCACGAGGAGCTGATCGAGGCGGGCGGCCCGTACTCGCGGCTCTACGGAGCCTGGGAAGAGTCGTCGGCGGCCTAGGGCCGTCCGTCTTTACTCACACGCGCCCTCCATTGACCACCGCATAGGGGGTAAAAGGGGGTCGCGTGGCTAACCTGGGCCGATGCCGCCGCTGCTGCCGCCGGTTGAGCCGCCGCTTTCGGGGGCGCCCGCGGTGCCGCCGCCTTCGGCCGTGCCGCCAGCGCCGCCGGTTTCGGGGGCGACTTCGGGGGCCGGTTCGGCTTCGGCTTCCGGTTCGACGGCTTCCGGTTCAACGGCTTCGGCTTCTTCGCCGCCGGTTTCCGCTTCAGCGGATTCCGAGCTTGGCCCTGATGTCGCCGGAGCGCTCGGGCCTTCGCTGCAGTCTTTGAAGCCGTATTCGCTGGCCGCGCTCTGGAACGAGGTCAGCGCTTCGGAGGCGCTCGCTTCGGCGGCTTCGAGGCCGGCGGTATCGCCGCGCTCGGAAGCCAGTTTGACTTCGTCCTCGGTTTTGGCCAGTTCTTCGGCAGCGCTGGAGAATTCGGCGTAGCCGTCGGTTTCCTGCGGCGTTCCAAGGTTGTTGAGGCTGGCGACCATGCCGCTGTAGAGATCCGCAGCCTGGGAGGCGGGGCTGCTGTTTTCGGTGCTGCTCGATCCAACCGAGCCGACCGCCGCATTGACCTCGGCGCAGATCGCGTTGCCCTGTTCGATCAGCTCGGCCTTGCTCAGCGCGGCTGGCGCTGCCGTGGTCGTCGCCGTCGATTCGCTCGAATCGCTGCCGCCACCGCCGCCGCAGCCGGAGATCAGCAGCGCGGCCACGGGCAGAGCGAGGATCCAGGGTCGACGAGGGCTCACGGGTGGGGCGAAACTAGCAGAGGGATTAGACGCTCTTGCAGGGATTTGAGCCGGTTGAAGCGACTTTGAGCTGCGGCCCAGGGACTCGAACCCCGACTACCTCGTCCAGAGCGAGGCGTGCTGCCATTACACCAGGCCGCAAAGCGAGACCGAAGGATACCGGCGGCCGCCGAGCGCAGGCTAGGCGCCGATCGCGGAAAGATCGCTGTCGGAGTCGGCGATCTGGTCCTTGACGGCGGAGACGTCGATGCCGTCGGCGAGCAGGCGACGGGCCTCGGCGAGGTCTTCGGAGCGCTCGACGCTGAGGGTGCCGGCGACGCGGCCGTCCTTCAGGTACCAGACGGAGAACTCCCCCTTGTCGCGGTCGCCGCGCCAGATCTCCTCGTCCCAGTCCACGGCCGGGCCGACGTACTCGAGGCTGGCCCAGTCGGCGAGATCGCTGAAGAAGTAAGGGACGACGTCGTAGTCGGCGTCGGCACCGAGCATGTTGCGGGCGGCGTGCATGCCCTGCTGCATCGCCACGTCCCAGTGCTCGACCCGGATGCGGCGGCCGTGGATGACGCTGTCGTAGGAGCAGCAGTCGCCGGCGGCGTAGATGCCCTCGGCGGAGGTCTGCAACTTCGAGTCGCAGACGATCCCGTCGTCGACCTCGAGGCCGGCGCGCTGGGCCAGCATCGCGTCGGGACGGACGCCGGCGCCGACGACGACCGCGTCGCACTCGATCGCCAGGCCGCTCTTGGTGACGACAGCCTTGACCCGGCCGTCGCCCTCGTAGGCCTCGAGCTCCTCGCCGCCGTGGATCGTCACGCCGTTGGACTCGAGCAGCTGGTGGAACCAGCTGCCGGCCTCCTCGCCGAAGGTGCGGGAAAGCGCGATGTCCTCCATGGTCACGATCGTGCATTTGGTGCCCTTGGCGGTCAGCGAGGCGGCGACCTCGGCGCCGATGTAGCTGCCGCCGATCAGGACGACATGCGCGGCCGCCTTGGCGTCGCCCCGGATCGCGTCGGAGTTGCCGAAGGCGCGCAGGTAATGGATGCCCTCGTTCTCGGCGCCCTCAACGCGCAGAATGTTGACCATCGCCCCGGTGGCGATCAAGGCCTTGTCGAAGCTGACCTCGTCGCCGCCCTGCAGCTTCGCCGTGCGCGCCGCCGGGTCGAGCGACATCACGTTGGTGCCGCTGAGCAGCTCGACGTCGTTCTCCTCGTACCACTCCGGCGGGTTGACGTAGGCGTCGGCGCGCTCGGCCTCGCCGCGCAGGTACTCCTTGGAGAGCGGCGGGCGTTCGTAGGGCGGCTCGGGCTCGCGGCCGGCGAGCAGGATCGAGCCCTCGGCGCCGCGCTTGCGCAGCTCGGAGGCGCAGTTGGCGGCAGCCAGGCCACCGCCGATGAGGAGGAAGTCGACCTCGCGGCTCATGCGAGCGACGGAGTCCGTAGGTGGTGCTCAGCCGTTGCCATTGCCCGAGCCGTTGCCGCCGGAAGGGCCGAACATGTTCTTCAGCTGCTCCTCGTGGCCCGGGTCGAGCACCGCCAGCACCTCGTCGCCGACCTCGAGCACCGTGTCGGCGACGGGCACGAAGCCCTTGCCGTTGCGCAGCACCGAGATCAAGAGGCTGCCTTCGGGCATTTCGAGGTCACCGACACGCCTCCCGGTTACCCCGGAGTCCTTGCCCAGCAACATCTCGATGATCTCCAGCTGCTCCTCCTGTAGGTCGAGCAGGTGGACGAGGCCGTACTCGGGCACCTCGTGCTCGAGCAGGCGCAGGATCAGGTCGGTGGCCGAGACCGAGGGCTTGATCCCGAGCAGGTCGAAGTGGGGCTTGTTGCGCGGGTTGTTGACGCGGGCGATGACGCGCTCGACGCTGTACTTCTCGCGCGCTACCTGGCAGATCAGCATGTTGTCCTCGTCGTCACCGGTGACCGCGATCAGCATGTCGGCGCGTTCGATTCCGGCCCGCTCCAGCACCCAGAGCTCGGAGGCGTCGCCGTAGGAGACGTTGTGCTCGAGCTCCTGCTCGACGGTCAGGTAGCGGCGGCGGTTGTTCTCGATCACCGTCACCTCGTGTTCCTTTTCGAGCAGCTCGCGGGCCAGGTTCCAGCCCACCTTGCCCGCGCCGACGACGATGATGTACATCAGGAGGCCTCGCGCACGGCGCCGTCGCGCACGGCGCTCTCCAGCATGTCGATCGCGACCCGGGTCGGGCAGACCGTGTGCATGCCCTGGCGCTCGTACCATTCGGCCCGCAGCGGGTCGAGGATGCGGGCGATCACGGTCGGCACGTTGTAGCGGCGCTGGGCGATCTGGGCGATGACGATGTTGGTGTTGTCGCCGTCGGTTGAGGCGATGAAGGCATCCGCGTGCTCGATCCCGGCGGCAACCAGGGCGTCGGTCTCCAGTCCGGCGCCGACGGTGAACTGACCGCCGAGGTCCTCCCAGCCCTTGTCCAGCCCGACCTCGAGCCGCGCGTGCGACTCGGGGTCCTCGTCGAGGCAGGAGACTTCGTGCCCCTCGCGCAGCATCGAACGGGCGACGGAGGAGCCGACACGGCCACAGCCAACGATCAGGATGAACACGGCCGTGAGTCTAGATCAACGATTGCGACCGGCCCGGCTGGCCTCCGCCCGCACCGAGCAACGGACGGAGAATCTGAAAGACGTCTTCGGCTTTAAACGATATTCTTGGATTAATTATGGGGGTCCAGAGGAGCAGGAGGCTACTGGGCGCAATCTTCTGCGCGGCCATCTTTGGCTTGATCGTCGCGGGCTGCGGAGGCGGGGGGTCCAGCGACGAAACGAGCCCCTCCTCGAGCAAAGCCGCGTACGTCAAGAGCGCCGACGCGATTTGCACGAAGACGGGGAAAGAAGTCAAAGCTCAATATGCCGCCTACCTAAAGAAGAACGACATCGAAGAAGGGGCGTCCAAAGAATCTCCGGCCGAAATGAAAGCGCATGTAATCGGCGCAATGGAAACGGTGGCGATCCCCGCCTTCAACAAGCAGATCGAAAAGCTGAAGGCCCTGGAAGCCCCGAGCGAGTTGAAAGCGAAGACGGAGGAATTCATCGCCGCCGTCGAAGCGGCGGTCGAAAAGGGCGAAGCCGAACCCTTGCTGATCTTCGCCAAAGAGCCCGAACTGTTCGTGAAATCGGACAAGGTCGCCAAGGAACTTGGCTTTCGGGTCTGCGGCAACCACTAGCCGCTCGGCAAAGGGCTCCTGGGATCCGCGGTTGCCTCGGGCGGCGCGGTTAGCAGCACCCGGCAAGGTGCTTTCTTCAGCACGTACTCGGTAGCGGCGCCGATCTCGGCCGGCTTGGCGGCGCCGATGCCACCCAGCTTGGCGCCGCCCTTGATCCTGGTCGGGGGCTCGCCGCCGATCACGATCGCCTCGGAGTTGTAGCGGCGGGCCGATTCGACGATGCCGGCGCCGACTCCGCGGGCGCGCACGACCTCGGCGGTGACCTTGACGTCCTCGTACTCCTCGCCGACGTCGCTGGCTCGCTTCAGGGCGCGCCGGGCGTCCTCCTCGATCTCGGCCGGCAACTCAGCGTCGAGCGGCAGCGTCAACGGCACCTCGATCACGTAGACGAGGTCGAGCCGGGTCTCCTCTTCCCCGCTCTCGGCCTCCTCCTGCTCGGCCGCGGCGAGGCGGCCGGCGGTGGCGACGATGTCGTCGTCGAGCTTGGTGCCGAAGACCGGTACGAGGATGTTGCGGAAGGCGACTTCGGCGACCTGCTTGGTCAGCGCCCTCTCGCTGACGGTGACGCGCTTGGTCAGCGTCGTCCCCTCGAAGCCCTTGCGGTAGATGACGTAGAAGAGCAGGCCAAAGGTCATCCAGCCGAGGCCGACCCAGCGAGCGGTGTCGTGGTAAATCAGCACGCTGACGAAGGCGAGGGCGCTGATGACGGCGCCGAAGAGTGCCGGCAGCGGCAGCTGGGCACCGCGCCAGCCGACGTCAAGGGGGACGCGGAAGGGACGCGGGCGGTCGGGCTGGGTGAAGCGCAAGCGCAGGATCGAGAGCTGAGCGATCGTGATCGCCAGCATCGCGCCGAAGGCGTAGAGGCCGGCGAGCAACTTGACGTTGGTCGGCAGCACCAGGCCGATAGCAATCACGCCGGAGATCGCGATCGCCACCTGCGGCGTCGCGTGGCGGCTGTTCAGCTTGCCCAGCCAGCTGGGGATCTGGCGGTTGATCGCCAGCGTGTAGATGTGGCGGGAGACTCCGAGCAGCGCCGTGGTAACGGCCCAGAAGAGGACCGGGGTGGCGACCAAGACGACCAGCCAGCGCATCGTGTCGGAAACCCAGACCGGGTGGTAGGCGGAGACGACCCCGAGCACGGGCGCCTCGACGTAGCGGTGGCCGAGGGCAGTTTCGGGGCCGTGCGGCCCGGCGACGACCGGAACCGCCATCAGCGCGATCGCCGCCATGCCGGCGTAGACCAGCGGCACCGCCAGGGCACCGACCGAGACGATGCGCTTGAGGTCGCGCGGGTCGACGTTGATGTCGGGAGCGAGGTCCGAGGCCGCCTCGATGCCGGCGTAGGCCAGCATCGCCACCACGGAGGCGTAAACGATGTCGTGGAAGTCGGGGCTGGTGAAGAGGTCGATCTGATCGGTGAGGCGGTCGGGATGGAAGACGGCGAGCACGCCGACGACGACCACGGCCAGCTGCAGGGCGATATCGGCAAGGGCGAGGATTGCCAGTGGCCGTTCGCGGCTGCGGCCGGTGATGTTGAGCATGTTGAGCACGCAGGCGGCGACGATCACGGCGCCGGCGATGCCGATCTCCCAGCCCGCCTCGGAGAGGTCGTGCGAGATCGGCTCCAGGTAGTGCGGAACCGAGATCGCGGCCAGAGCGGCGACGATCAGGTAGTCGATCAGGATCGCCCAGCCGGCGATGAAGGCGATCAGCTCGTTGAAGGCGTGGCGGGCGAAGCTCGAGGAACCGCCGCGCTCGCGGATCATCGCGCCGCCCTCGACGTAGCTGAGCGTGGTGATGACGAAGAGCAGGCCGGCGGCAAGGAAGATCAGCGGCGTCAGCCCAAGGCCGCGATCGGCGACGACGCCGAGCGAGAAGTAGATCGAGAAGCCGACCGCCGAGTAGACGGCGACGAAGAGGCCGGGCACCCCGGTGGCGCGCTGCAGGAGCGGCTCCAGCCGCGGTTTCGAGGGCTGCTCGGGCTGCTGCTGTGACTTCTCGTCCTGCGCGGAGGTACTCACGTACGAGACGCTATCCAGAGCCGGCCCGCGCCGACGGCGAGAAAGGCGATGCCAAGCAGCGTGCCGACCGAGAGTGGCCCTCCGCCGTTAGCGAGCGTAGCGACGAGGATCAGCAGGCCGAGGGCGATGAAGACGACGGAGAAGGCCCGTACGGAGCCCTGGTAGATCCGCTCGGGAGAGGGCACGAAGCCAATCTTAGGCCGAGCGCTTCAGTGACGCTGCGTGCGATGCAAAGCGCCATGAGGCCGCGGAAGGCTTGGAAGGCGATCCGAGAAGTAGCCGATCACAGCGCCGCTCGTGCCGGCTGTCAGGCCCAGAACGGCCACAGACACGCCCACCCCAGCGCCAAGTGCGTTCAGAAGAAGAATCAAACCTACGACCGTTGCGGTCAGCGGAGCGAAGATAAGCGTCAAAAGTCTCATGCGCAGACAATAGATTACAGCACGGATTCGATGAGAAGGGCAATACATCCGACGACGAGTCCACCGAAAAAGCCGATCGCGGTGGCACGCTCAATCTCAGATTCATTTCGATTCACGAGAACTGCGCCATATCGGCCAGCACCGCCCATTAGGCCGGTAAACCCGATCAGCGCCGCGACGGCTCCCGAGGGGTCGTCGGTGAAAAACCCACTGAGGGCGAAGTGAGACGCCATGCCCCAGACGCTCCCAGGAGCGGACGCACGCGTGGTGCGCAGAACGTCAGAAATGTCATCAACTAGGCGAGCGCGGGTGTTACTTCGCCGCCCCGCTGCGCCCCCTGCTCGGAGACCACGATGACGCGGCAGGGGCGCTCGCCGAGGACGGTCTGCAGGGTCTTGTCGTAGAGGGGGCGGCCGTTGCGGTAACGCAGGCCGACGACTACGGCGGCGGCGTTGATCAGCTTTGCCTCGTCAGCGATGTCATAGCCGGCCTGGCCGGGCCGGACCCGCTCGACGTGTCCGGTTACCCGCTGGCCGCCGATCAGCTTTGCCTGCTCGATCTTGCTCTGCGCCTCGCCTTCCTGGTCGGGGAGCTCGGCGTTTAGCGGCAGGTGGGTGGGCACGGTCAGCATCGAGTGCACGTGAATGCCGCGGCGGCGCTTGGAGGCGAGCTTGATCGCGGTGGCGACCACCTCCTCGGAAAAGGCTTGGTCGTCCTCGAAGGCGACCAGGACGCTGCGGTACTCGATCTCCTCGACCCCCAGCGGCTCAGGGGTCAGCACCTTGACCGTCTCGGTCAAGGGCAGGCCCTGGTTGCGGCGGTAAAGGACGTAGACGAGGATGCCGAGCGCCATCCAGCCGGTACCGACAATGAGCGTGCGCGGGTTGAGCGCCATTACGACGATCCAGGCAGCAAAGGTCCCGAGACCGCCGAGGACCGCCGTCAGCGGCACCTCGGTGCCAAAGGCGCGGAAGTTGAGGGGCGGCTTCCAAGGCCGGTCGACCCCCGACTGACGACGTCGCAGCTGGATAACCGCGACGTGGGCGATGGTGAAGGAAAGCATCGCGCCGAACGAGTACATCGTCGCCAGGAAGTCGGTCTTGCCCGGGATCAAGGTGACGATCGCGATCGCGGCGAAGATCAGGATCGCGATGTAGGGGGTGCGGTACTTGGGATGGACCTGGCGCAGGCCCTCGGGCAGCTGGCGATGCTGGCCCATCGAGTAGGTGAGGCGGGAGACGCCGATCAGGCCGGCATTGGTGGCGATCAGCAGAATCACGGCGGCCAGCACGCCGACGTAGTAGCGCAGGATTTCCGTGGGGCCCGAAGAGAGGCCGAGGTTCTCGACGATGCCGAGGATCGGGTCGTCGGCGAACTTCGAGCCGAGCGCGGTTGTGTAGTGGCCGGCGGCATCCTTGACGACGGGCATCGCGGAGAGGGCGACGACCGGGATCAGCAGGTAGAGGCCAAGTACTGCAACCACGACCAGGCCGACGCTTTTGGGGATCGTCTTAGCCGCATCCTTGGCCTCCTCGGCCATGTTGGAGATCGTCTCGATGCCCGTGTAGGCGATCATGCCGACGGCGATGCCGAGCGCGAAGTCGCTCCAAGTCGGGGCGACGCCGAGGTGGACGTTGTCGACCAGGACCTGCGGGCTGAAGACGAGCACGAGGCCGATCCCGACCAGCACGACCTGCGTTGCGAGATCGGCAACCGCGAGGATCAGGTTGAGCTTCGCCGACTCCTCGGTTCCGCGGATATTGATCAGAGCTAGCGCAAGAATGAGGACCGCACCGCCAATGACGTCGCCCGGACTATTGCCCAGCCAGGGCCAGAACACGGCGAGGTAATGCGGCACGAAGAAGGCCGAGATCGCGACCGTGATCGTGTAATTGAGCATCTGCCCCCAGGCGGCGATGAAGCTGACCATCTCGTTGAAGGCATGGCGGGCAAAGCTCGAGGAGCCGCCGGCCTCGGGGAACATCACCGTCGCCTCGGCGTATGTGGCAGCCGTGGCGGCGAAGATCAGGCCCGAGATGACGAAGGCGACCGGCGTCAGACCAAGCGCGAAGGCCGCGGTGACGCCCAGCGCGTAATAGATCGAGGAACCGACGTTGCCGTAAGCGGCGGCAAACAGCGCCCCGACACCGTGAACACGGCTCAGCGATTCATCGCGGGGGATTCGCTGAGCCATCTATCTTGCGTCTCCCTCGAAGGGCATCGAGCGAATATACGGGCGCTGCCGTGCCCCCGGCTCCTCGCTCGGCTGGGCCGTGGCGAATCGGACTGCGAGCTGCTGTTCGCCCGACCGGTCGAACCTGGCGCCCGAGCGCAACTTAGTCAGTCGCAGACACAGACACGGCCTGAAAATGCTCAGTTTTGCCACCTGTAATTTGAAGCATGCGCAGCGAGAGGGGACTAGCTTGAAAGACTACATACCCTGCGCCGGCCGGTCCCCAGTGAATTTTTTCGTCCGGAATTGGCCACTCCCTCTCCATCTGAAACACCCCCAGCGCGGTACCACCCATGATTTTGCCGGTGAATCGACGGTGTGTCCTCTTGCCGCCCGCCTGCCAGGCAAGCTGCAGCTCATCGTCCGATATCGTGACGGTCAGGTCTTTTCCATCAGTCAGCTTCCAGGACCCCGGGAGCTTGTCATGTGCAAATGACCGCAGCCGCGCCGATCCATAGGTAGAGAGGAACGAGGCGGCCTTGCCACCTCGCGCCGATATTTTCGTTAGTTCCTTGCCTTGTGCCTCTCGCTGCTCTCGGATTTCCGCAGCTACCCGAGTGACCTTGTTGTCTGGTGTCTCAGACGCGAGGGCGTCGTCGATAACTTCTTGAGCGTCCGTGGTGAAGCCCGCGTTCAGATAGCGTTCTGCCATGTTGGCGGCCGCAAGCGTGTTGCCCTTTTCAACGGCAGAATGGTAAAAGTCAACAGCGCGAATGGGCAGGTTCAATCGTGCTGCCTCGACGCCGATATTATTGAGCGCCGTATCGCGATCCGGGTCAAAGCCAATCGCGGTCTGATAACAGTAAACCGCCAAAGGCCTAGATCCTTCTAGTTCGGCGCTCGCCCATGCGTAGGCAGCACTAAACCACCTAGTAGCACTATTGCCTGCCTCCTCGGCGACCTTCTGCAGGGCTATTGCGCGTTGAACTGGTTGCTCCGTATTTTCGTAGACGTCGGCGAGCGCAGTCCAGAGGCTGATGCTTGCCTCGTGGTCGTCAACTTCAGCAATCAGGACCTCGAGCTCTGTTTCCGCTAGTGCCCCTTGGTTGAGTTCAACGAGCGCTTTTGCCCGAAGGGCAACGGCGATAGCTCGTTCGCCGGTGGTATGCGCAGCTTCGGCGGACCTCTCGAAGGCTGCTGCGGCCTCCTCCAACCGTCCCGAATCCGACAGGCACACGCCGATCATTCGCTCGGCGAATGCACCAATTTCGGGATCTGCAACCAGCTCTTTCAATGAGGTGATAGCTGAGTCGTCAAGTCCCGCCGAAAAGAGGGACATTAGGCGACGAGCCTGGTCGCGCTTTAGTTCTGCCGCGTCAGTAACCACGGCCTTGAGCTGCTCATATCGACGCTCGCCCTCTTGACGGTCACGCGCTAGGAATGCTCCGTACATCGCCGAGCGGATTGCCGCTTCAGAGTCCACCTCGGCATCCCCCTCTGGCTTAGCGGATGCGTTCTCGTTGTCTCTGTCGTCCCCAAGGTCCTGTTCGGGAGACTCGTCGCCAGCGGCTGCTGCATGCTCAGTGGACGGGCTGTCTTGTGGAGGCTCAGCCCGTACGCGAGCATCCTTCCATTGGAAGTCGGTTAGGCGTCCCAGGAGAGCCTTTAGCTCCTTTCCGAAAACGATGGCAAGCACAAACGCCATAGTTCCTAGAATCAAAAACGTCAGGCTCGAAAGGTCGCTTACCCAACTGGCAAAGATCATGGCATGCAACCCTAGCTGCACGGTCGGCCTTTATCCGAACGGTGAGTTGGCATCGGGCAGGTCCGAAGCGCCCGAATGCCCAGGGACTGGTACTGACGGTCGGCCGGTGGCATGCTGTAAAGCTACTTGACAAGTCATCGACTGTCAAGTGACTTGACATAGGGCGCTACGCTACTGCGCTTCCGGCCGACACTACGGAGATCGGAACCTGGTCTTCAACGCTTTCGGCGGCTCCGGAAAAACCGTTTTCGTGCCGCTCTCATTCCAATCCACTAAGGGGCATATGCCAGGCCGTCGGCTCCTCTTGGCAGTCTTTGCGTCTATGAAGAAGGCATGGGCGAAGAAGTCCTCGGCGCGACCTTCTAGAGCATCAGGAGAACCGGCAGTTCTGAACGGCGCGTTTGCCGTGACCGCTCCGAACCCAGCTGTAAATCGGGCATCGCGAGCAAAGGCGTTGTTGCGGGTGGGGCTGCTCGGCGACAACTACCGGTGAAAATCTCCAGGGCGGAACGGATAGATTCGGCTGCTGCGAAGGGGCCAGAAAGCCAACAGCGCCGGGGTCTCCCCCGGCGCTGTTGGTACTGCTACTTATTGGGTCTTGGTTAGATCAACGTCCCAAGGGGAGCCCAGAATCGGGCTTTCCTTGGTTAGTCAAATGACTCGTTTATTCAAACGTGTATTTATCGACCCCACTTGTGGGGCTCGGGTATTCACTGACGGTCACCGTTACGTCGACCGTGCCGGCGGCGTGAGCTGGGCTCGTGCAGGTCACTTCTGTCCCTGCCGAGTTCACCGCGCCGCAGGTTGCGGTTTCTGTGCCGAATTTAACTATTCCGCCCTGGAGGTTTTCACCGGTAATGGTCACCGATGTTCCCCCGGCAGCGGGGCCGTTGTGCGGCGATACCGATTTCACCAGTGGGTTCGGAGCGGTCACGGCAAACGTACCGTTTCCGGCCGCAGTTTCTTCTGTCAAATTGAAAACGATTAGAGCGCCAGCACGAGTTGCTCCTGCAGCACCCGCGGTTTCGGCAGCGCCTGTTCTACTGATGCTCTGGAAAGTCGCTCCAAAGGTTTCTTCGTTTGGGTTGCCTTCATAAACGCAAAGGCTGCCAAGAGGAGCCGACGGCCTGGCATTTGCACCTTCGCAGATGCTATTGAAACCAGGTTCCGTCTGATAATGCACGTTAGACGCCCCAAGGCCGCCGAACAACGGGCTTTCAGGTTTGGGTGTGAGTGGGATTGGGAACGAGAGCGGCACGAAAACGGTTTTTCCGGAGCCGCCGAAAGCGTTGAAAGACCAGGTTCCGGTCTCCGTGGCACCGGCCGGAAGCGCGTTGTTGGGCGTCCACGGTTCGCCTTTGACGCCTTGTAGGCCTCTTGCTCCATTGCATACTTCAGCTGCTGAGCTGGCGCCTTCTTTTTCAACGAGTGCGCCGCCCAGTTCGTTGCATTCTGGTTCGCCTTCGTCAATGGAGATTACATTCACGCCTGCGCCATTTTTGCCTGCTGCGCCTGCTGCACCGGGCGCGCCGTTGTCTCCCTTATCCCCCTTAGCGCCGGGGGAGCCCTGCGACCCAGGTGCTCCTTGCTTCCCCTGTGGGCCCCGGAGCTTCTTTGCTTCCTTCTTGATGATGGCTTTCACTTCCTTGACCTGCGAAGAAGTGAAAGCGCCCCCCGCTGCGTAAGCAGCGCCCGTGACAGCGAGAACTATCGCTATCACGGCAACCGCAATTCCTGGGCCGTTGGCGCCCAGACGTCTCTTCAAGCGCCCCAACGCATTGACGTTTCTCATTATGAATTCTCCTCCCTGGTTTATTCAGAGTCGTGATTCCAAGGATGGTCGTGGATGGGTGCCGGAGGCGCGATCCCCGCTCTAGCCGCAGCTGCGACATTCCCTCTCCCTAATCCTCTTCTCAAAAAGATCCCTGGAATGCTTAGGAATTGTACTCCCAAGACCCGGGGCCGAAAGGCCCCGGGTCTTGGAGATCTTACGTCCTTCGCGAACTCTTGCTCAGGGATTTTCTTCGTCGTTAGTTTTCACCGCTGCGGCGGTTGTGGTGTTGACTTCGTTTTTCAGAATCGCCGTGTTGTGCCCCGCGGTAGCCGGGAGGCCTGCGGCGGCGTTGATGATCGGGTCGAGCACCAGTTCGACCAGGAAGCCACCACAGCCTGAGGCTCCCGGAGCCGCCCAAGCGTTGTCCACCAGGGAAGTTCCTTTGAGGACCGCGATACGACCTTCCTCGAGGAACGAAAGGGTGCCCGAGGTGCCAAAGATTTTGGTGTTTGGCGGGGGCGGGTTTGTTTCACCCGAGGTAAGTTCCCATTTAATCGGTGAGCTGGACGAACCCACGTAACAGGAGCTGCCCAGGAATGGGTTTTCCAGACGGACCTTGACCGGAAGTTTCAGCGCTGGGCCTTCTTCGCCGATCAGGTTGGTTTCGTTGATCGTGATTTCAGAAGCGGGCCTTGCCAGTTCGAGGGTTGAATTAAGGCCGGTGAGGCCATTTTCAAATGTCAGTTCACAGGCAAACCGCAGGAACGGTTCTTTGATTTCTTTGCAGTTCACCAGTCCCGCGAGACCACCCGGAACCGGCTGGGGAACTGGGGCTAGTGTCACGCCATTAGTGGCGGCGACGGCGTGAGCGGTGCCTTCCACTGGTTTGAGTACGCCGGCCTGCAGGGTCACCGGGTTGACGATCGGAACTTTCTTTGACCCGAGCACGACTTCGCCGGAACTTGTCACCGAGAAGAGACATCTTCTCACTTCGGCGCTTTTGTAGGGGCACTGGGCGAATTTGGTGTAATTGCCAGTCAGTTTCGCTTGCGCCGTACCGGCAAGGCCGAAGACGGCGAGAGCTGCGATGAGGAGTGCCGCTATGGCTCTCCCCTTGCTCGATTGGATTCTCATCTCTCCCTCATTCCTATGTTTGGTATTTGGGTACTGGGAAGAAGTCTTTTAGCGTCTAACCACGTTCATAGACAGTTGGAAGCAGACCGACGTTGCCGGAGACGGCGAGAATTTCTTTGCGCAATTCGCGCGGGTCAAAGCCCCTTTGCGGCGAGAGGCTCTGCGGCAGCGCGTAAAGCGCGAACATGTAGATTTCCCCGGCTCCCGGGGGGCAGATCGAGTAGCCCCTGTTACCAAAGCTGTTGGTACCCACCACCGCGCCCTTGGGAAGTCGGTCGGCTTCGATGCTCGCGAGGCTCGGGTCGATGCCGGCCACGGCCCAGTCAACGAAGAGTTTTTCTTCGACGGGCTGCACGTTCATCGCGAAGAGAGCCAGTTCGGCTGTCCCCGCGGGCACTCCGCCCCAATGCAGGGCGGGCCAGCTGTCTTTGCCATCGCATGTATAGGTGGCGGCGAGGCGACCGGGGCTGCCCCCCGAAGCGACGATCGCGGGGCTTTCCAGACTCATGTCGGCGACGGTGGCATGAGCCACCTGTTCGGGGGTGGGAGCCTGCTCGGCGGGACCTTTTGGCACGACTACGTGCGAACCATGCTTTTTACCCGGCCCCGCGGCGCCGGCGACGTCGCCAGATTCAGAACCCCCGACAGCGGCGGAGGAAACCGGGCCGCTCCGTGAACCGGGAGTCGCCTTAACTCCGCCAGAGGATGCGGCTTGACTCGCGGTCGAGCTCGCCGCGTCGGGCGAGCTCGCCGTATCGCTCGCGCCGGTGGACTCGGAGGAGGAGCCTCCCCCACACCCCGCCAGGGCGAGCGCTGCCGCCGCTGCGAGCGCCAGGACCATCCTGGCGCTCGCAGCCTTGACGGCGGACGCTAGGAAACGCTCAGCGCCTGTTCTCTGTGCCACTGGAATGCTTCGGTCGGGAAGAGACCGTTCCATTCGATTTTCTGGCTCAACGCCTTCAGTTCCGTTTTGGAAGCGCTGAGCGTGCTCGAGTTGAACGTGGCGGCTTCAGTCGTGTTATTGATCGAGCCGCCGGCAGAGCCGGTCACGGTGACCAGGATTTCTCCCAGCACACATTCTTCACCGCCATAGAGGATGCCAACTTTGACACCTTCGATGATGATGTATGGGGTTGTGCTGACCGTGGTCAATTTGGACGTCCACGGCAGTTTTTCGGCCCCGATTTTTTCAACGGTGCACGCTTTGCTGTTGGTCGTGCAGTTGTAGAGGGGCAGTTCGGTGAGCGACCCTTTGCCGGTGCCCGCCGAGTTTTCGATTGTCAGTTTGTAGAGGAAATCTTCACATTTTGTGGTCAGGCCCGGGATGGTCATCGAGCTTTCGATTGCACCACCGAGAACTACTTCGGTCCCTTCCAGCGATTTAGTTTCAAACTTCCATGCCGGTGCCGCGCTCGCTGAAGTAGCGAACATTGCGCAAAGCACCGCCAGGGCCGCCAAAGCGGCGCCAATAGCTGGCTTCTTGGTTCTCATCTTCTCATCATCTCCTTGCGCAGTTCTCGGCTCAGGGGTTTTCTTCATTGTTGGTGCGGACGGCGGTGGCCGAGGCGGTGAAAATGGTGTTATTCAGAATCGCCGTGTTGTGGCCAGCCGTGGTCGAGCCGAGCTGAGCGTTGATGATTGGTGTGACGAGGAAGGAGAGAATCCCTCCGCAGCCGGTGGCTTTGGGGGCCGACCAGGCGTTGTCAACCAGTTTCACGCCTTTGACTTCGGCAATGCGGCCTTCCTCGAGGAAGGCGAGGGTGCCGGAGGAGCCAAAGATTTTGGTATTAGGCGCCGGCGGGTTTGTTTCGCCCGTGGACAGTTCCCATCTGATCGGCGAGCCCGAGGACCCGACGAAGCAGCTTTTGCCCAAGAAGGGGTTTTCCAGGTGGACCTGGACCGGCAGTTTCAGCGCTGGGCCTTCTTCGCCGATCAGGTTGGTTTCGTTGAGGGTGATTTCAGAGGCGGGCTTCGCCAGTTCGAGGGTGGCGTTGACGCCTGTCAGTTTGTTTTCAAAGAAGAATTTGATCAGTGCTTTGACCAGCGCCGGCTGGGATGCTTCGGGCACGATGCCGAGCAGACCCCCGGGAACGTTCTGGGGAACTTTGGAGAGCGTGATCCCGTTGGAGGCAGCGACGAAGGTCGCGGTCCCTGTGACCGGTTTGAGCGCGCCGCCCTGCAGCACGACTGGTTTTTCGATCGGCACTTTCTTTGCGCCGAGCACGACTTCCCCGGATTCGGTCGTTGCGTAGAGGCATCGTTTGACTTCGATGTTGGAGATCGGACACTGGGCGAATTTGGTGTAGTTGCCCACGAGTTTCGCTTGGGCCGTGCCGGCCAGGCCCAGCGCGGCGAGGGCGACGGCAAGCAATGCTGTTGCCAGCGCCCTCCTTCTGTGCTTTTGCATGATTTGATCGCTCCTATTTGGGTTGCTCGATGAACTGGGTTGTTACTTGCGAGGAAGCTTTTTCTTGGCGCTCTTGCCCTTGCACTGGGCCACCAGTTTGGGCTGGGAGTCGGAGACCTTGCCGCTTTGAGCGTCCAGCTTGAGGGTGGCGCGATGGACGCCCTTGCAGATGTTGGTCGAGTTCTGGAAGAGGCCCTTCTTGGCGCCCTGGGCGGTGACAATGACCTTGGAGAGCGGTGCGTCGGGAATCGATTCAAAGCGCACCCGCAAACCGCCGTTGACCGAGTCCACCCGGCCCACCGCGTTGAAGGCGATCGGCTGGCTGGCTGGGCCGTGCAGAGCGAAGACCAGGTCGGGCAGCTTGTGGGAGGAGGAACGTAGGTAGGCCGGGCCTTCCAGTGGATAGTCAACGAGGGGGCTGCGGGCCACTACGTGCCCGTAAACCGAACCCGCCGGACACTGGCCTGCGGCAAATTGAACGCGGGTACAGATCGTGCGGAAGTGGGCTTGGTCGATGAACTCCGATTTGGGGAAGGTGAAGGAGATCGCCGCGGTGTTGGCTTCCCCCGGCTTTGCGGTGAAGACGGCCCGGAGGCTGGGGTGCCCGCCGCGGTGGATCGGACCCTTGAGGCGGACGGAGAGCTTGGGTTTGTAGGGGAGGGATTTGCAGCCCCCGACCTGGAAGCGCTGAAAGAGCGGCGCCATCTGGCCGAGGGTCGAGGTGGCAGTACCACCGAAGGACTTTTCATCGCAAGAGGTCGGGTTGATGGTGAAGCTGGGACGATCGGCACGCACCACCGCCGATCTCAGGTCGAGCGGCACGCCGTGCAGGATCGTCGGCAAAGGATCGGTCACGATCCGCCCCTGGCTGGTTTCGGGATCGAGGTAGAGCGCTGCTCTGACGACCACCGTGCCGAGATCGAAGGGACCAGCGATCGCGGGAGTGACGATCACCGTGCTCAGAGGGGCCCCTTTGTAGGGGCCTGCGAGGTAGACCTTGCCAGTCGTGCGGTAGGGAGTCGGCCCGGCGCCGGCGGCGGCGTCGAGCACACCGATCTGCGAAGAGGCCGGGCAGCTGGGGTCGGCTTGCTCGAGCGCTCCCTTTTCAGGTTCTTCGCGCGAGCGGGCTTTGGCGATGCCTGCTTCTGAGCACTCCCCCACCCCGGCTAGCTTGGCGAGCAGCCCCGTCGGCAGGGTGGCTTCGATCTTCGCCAGGCGCTGAGTACCGTCTTCGCGGGAGAGCTTGAAAAGGAGTGGGCTGTATTTGCCCGCGGACGGGAGTTCGGTCCCGGCTGTCAACTTCGGGGCGTTTGGCAATTGAGCCTCGGAGGTCGGACAGGGACCGCCGCCGGGCGCCGCGCTGGTCTGGAAGGAAGCTTCGCGGAAGGCATTTTTGCCTTGGGGCGTGCTCCATGGGACCATTTCGGATTCAGCGGTGTAAGTGCCACAGGTCGGTGGCGTGATGAGGGCCCCCCGAGAGCCACCAAAGATGTGGACTTTGACGTCTTCAAGCGGCAGCTCGGGGTTTTCCTTGAAGTAAGTGGTGATCTGGCCCGTCTGAGGATCCAGTTCTCCTTCGCCAGCGAGCTTGGCGACGATCCCAGTCTTTTCGTCTTCGATCACCAAATAGATGGCAACCAGGGAGCCAAAGGGGTTTTTGAGGGGATCCGCCAGGTAGACCGAGCCGTGCAGAGTTTCGAGCTTTGGTTTCCCGGTTTCGGGGTCGATCAGCACTTCGTGAGCTTCGTTCCTCGCGACCAACAGCGGCGAGGTAGCTTCGAAGGTGCCGAGCTTGGCCGCGTCGGGGCAACTCTGAGGGGTCTTGAAGAAGTGTGGGGAGCCTTCTTCTTGGCCCTTGAAGCCGATTTGGCTCTCCGAGCAAGCGGCGAGGCCGGAGGCCTGGGAGGGGTTCACCGTGAGCCCGGCGGGCAGCCTCAGCGAGAGGTCGCGCAGCGGCGCGCTCGCACGGGTCGCCGAGCCCTGGGTCTGTTTGAGCTCGACGTCAAGGCCCGTGGGAGAGTCTGTGAGATTAGTGGTGGGTCTGGCTTCGATCGTCGGGTCGAATTCAAGTTCCCCGCAACCCTGCGTCGAGACTGGGCTGCCAGCCAGGTCGGCACTCTCATAGGAGGTTTCGTATTGGTCGAAGGGCGGGCTCGGTTCCTCCCAGGTATCGGCAAATCCCTTAAAGAGCATCGGTTTACCCGGGCAATCGCTAGGCAGGGTCAGAAGTGGCACTTCGGAGCGCGGGTTGAGCTGACATTCGCCACCCGGGCAATTTTCGCCGCGGGCGCTGTCGTGAGCCTGGGCCGAGGGCGTGCCAAAGAGCTGGGCGAAGGCGCTGAAGATCGGCTGCTGGCCGAAGGCGATCACGTCGCGGGTGGAGGCCTCGATGCCGTAATCCCCATCTGAGCGCACATTGGCGAGGATGTGGACGAAGACCCCGAATCCACCCACGTTGAAGGCAAGCTCGGCTGGTGAGCCAGGCGGGGGAACCATGTTGTAAAGAGGGGAGCTGTAGACATCGGGGTGACCGGCTTCCCCAATGATGCTTACGACAGTGATCAGGCCGACCTGCGAGGCGTCGGGGCAGGCTTCGGGATCGAGCGTCAGCTGCGCCTCGGTGCAGAGCACCGGGGTAGCCGCAGGGGAACCGACCAGGCCGCGCGGCAACTCAAACGAGAAGTCGCGCGGGTGCCCGTCATTGGTCAGCCCGTCGCCGGGATTCTTGGTCGGGAAGCCAAAGGAGACCTCCTGTTGATATGGGTGAGAGCCGGCCAAGAAGACGGGCGCGCCATCTTCGCCAGTGATCGGCGCGGAGAAACCCGGTAGGAAACCGAAGGGGACCGGTTCGCCCTGAACTGGGGTAGGCACCGTGGCTTTGGCTTCGCTGGCCCCGCCGCCCGTAACAGTCGCTTTTCCTTCCAGTATCGCTTCGGTTTCGCCGAGCGGAATTTCGGCCTGCACGTGCACCAAGATCAACCGCCCTGGTTTGAGCGCTTCGCTCGTTTCGCAGGTAAGCAACGGCGTCGCGGGCGTGCAGGTCGGTTTGGTCGTAGCGCCGGGTTGCTTCACTTCCGCCCCGTAGTTGGCGATTTTCCAGGCTTTGGGCAATTCGACTTCCAGCTTGCTCGTTCCACTCGTCGCTTTCGCGCCAACATTGGTGGCGATCAAGACGTATTCGGGCGTCGTGCCGGGAGCGAAGTTGGTCGGCTGGGCGGTCATTGAGAGCGCCCAAGCAGGCGCTGCGTCAGCGCTCGCCGCCGCCGGCGCCAGAGCGCCCAGAGCCACTAGGGCCATCGTCGCGAAAGCCACCTTGGCGCGCTTCATCGTCCCGCCCCCCGCTTGGCCTTGGCTTTGCTTTTCTTGTGTTTCTTGGCTTTTTGTTTGTGTTTCTTGGCTTGCTTCTTGTGCTTTGGCGCCGGGTTGGCGGGGCCGACGAAGGTACTGGTGCCGGGGGTGGTTTCAGTCGGCGCGGGCGAGTAGGGACCCTTACACGCTTCGGTGCTGCCGCAGGGCTGTTGGGGCACCTGGTTCTGGGCGGCGATACCGCCTTCTACCTTGGCGTCGTAGACATCCTGCAGTTCGTCTTTGTCCTGACCGACGAGGCCCTGGCGGGTGAAGAAGAACGCGTCTTTACCGCTTTCGGAGGCATCGGAGAAGTAGGAGGGGTAGGGGCTTTTGCCGCTGGAGATCAAATAGACGCAGCCTTCGTTCAGGGGGCTGTAGCCGGGAGCGCCCGAGGTGCAGGAGCCTGTGCCAGGCGCCTCCCACTCATAGACGTCCTGGCAGGCCGGGATCAGGAAGACCCCCACGCCCGGGCAGCCCCCCTGCCCGTTGGTGTCGCTGGGGAGCAGTGCTTCGGCTGTCTCGAAGAAAGCGCGATCGCCGTCGGCGGAGAAATTGCGCGATTCGAGCATCGCCACCGAGAAACGCAGCGGCAGAAGCGCTGGTCCCGGGAAGTCGATCGTGCCCACCGTGGGCCCTTTGCCGGGCGCTTCACCTGTTGGCGGGCAGCTCACGCAGCGCAGGGCGGAGTCGCCGATGCGGAAGCGATAGAGCTCGGGCGCTCCTTCGTTTTCGTAAGAGGTCAGCTTTTCCTCGGAGCGAAACAGCAGAGTTTTGCCATCATGGGAAACGAAGGCACTCTTCGGCACGAAATGCGAGAACACTTCGAATGGCGTGCCCACCCAGTCGATCGCATCGGGGCCCCGCACCCGCCCCACTGCCGAGATAGTCCCTTCTTGCCAGAGGTAGACCTCGCAGCTGCCGCTGATCTGGCCGGTCGAGCCGTGTGGGCTTGGTGTGTGGCAATTGCCTTCTTTGGCCGGGCCAGCTGCGTCGAGATCCGCGTTGGCGGCAAAGTAGACGCGTGAGCCGTCTGCCGAGGCGCCCAGCACGCCCTGCACTTCGGCGCCGTCGCCCGCCGCGACGTAGGTCAAGTCTTCCAGCGCTTCTCCGGCCGCCTTGAAGCGGTAGAGATCGTTCCCGGGATTGATCGGCGCTTCTCCGTTGATCGACCAGTAGAGGTGTTTCGCGGAGTCGACGGCGACGCCGTTTGGCGTGCCCGCCAGTTTGACGAATTCGGGATCGCAGCTGGGAACGACGGGGCAGTTCTGCAGGTCGATTTCGGCCAGCGGTATACGCCCGATCGTATTCTTTTCCTGCATCGCCCAATAGAGATTTGTTCCGTCCGTTGTCACGCCTCGGATTCTTCCGAGATCAACGAAGATTTCCGATAGTTCTTCGCCTTCCAAAGTTGCCTGTCCGATATAGCTGGTGATCAGCGAACCGTGCAGTTCTAGCCCGAAGTAGAGGTGACTCGAGCTCAACGCAAGTCCCTGCAAGACTCCAGTCGGTGGAATCTTCGGCGGCGAGATAAATTCGGGTTCGACTTTGAGCACTTCGCCAATGGGGCTCAGTTCTGCCCGCGCAATTGAACCGTTGTGTTTGCTCCCCACGTTCGCCCAATAGAGGTGACTGGCGTTGACCGCGATCCCCTGCGGATTACTCACCGCAACCGTTCGTTCACCCGGGTTCGGTTCGGCTTCGCCGCAGATGAATTCGGGTTCAACGTTGAGCAATTCGCCGCTGGGGCCTAGTTCTGCCCGCCCGATCGTGCCGCCGCCATCAATCGGTACACCTTCTCCGTCCCGCAGGCCAGAATTGGTCCAGTAGATGTATTTGCCCGTTTCATCGACCGTGACATAGCGGGGGCTGCTGGGGATTTCGACCGATTTGACTACTTCCGGTTCTACTTCAAGTTCGCATTCGCCTGTACCGATGGGGATGAATGCAGGATCTTCCCCGCTGCCATCGAGGTTATAGCGCCCGATCGCACCCGTTGTTGGGTCCGCCCAGTAGAGATGAGAGCCCTGCACAGCGACGCCAATTGCGTGATGTTTGACTAGCGCTTCGTTTTCAATCGTCTTTTTGGTTTCGCTCGAGCCGACGCCGATCGCCGCTTCGGGCTGCTCGGGGCCGGTGTTCGATTGCGCGGTCAGCTTCTCGGGCGAAGTGAAGAAGGCCGTCGAGCCGTCGGTGCTGGCCACTTGAAAGGCTGCCGGCTGGGGGCCGGCAGGATCAGGGGTGCCGCGCTTCGAGGCCGAGACGTGGATCGTGCAGGCCTTGGCCGGATCTTTGCATTTTTCACCTTCCATCGGGCTCTGCGGCTGGGTCGGGTTGATTCGCTGGTAGAGCTGGCCGGTGCCGACTTCAGTGAAATAGACATCGCCATTATCGCTGATCGCGTGGGGGCCCTGCAGGTAGTAGCCGATAGCGGAGCCGCCGGTTCTCAGTGTGTTGGCACTGATCCCCCGCGACCAAGCGTAGGGGCCGGCAAGACTTCCCTTGGCCGGGGCTTTGCCCGTGTTCAGCACTCCCGCCAGGCTCACTTCGCCCGTGGCGCGACTCCAGGCATACAGGTTGGGGCGGCCTGGCACCGCCGCGGTGATCAACGTACCGCCGGTTTCTTTGGTGGGAAGCTGCGCCTGGGATTCGAAGAGGACGATCGAATCATCAGCACTGGCACCGACATAGGAGTATTCAGCTTTCGGCGTATAGGCGGAGACGGTCGTCACCGGCCCGCCCGAGGTCGACTGCTCGATCAATGCTTTGGTGCGCGGGTTGCCAAGCTTCTGTACCTCTGCGTAGGTCTTGGAGAAGTCCGGCGTCCAACCCTGCACCTGGGCACGCTCGCCGAAGCTCGGTGGGGGCAACAGCCCCTGCGTTGACCAACCTGCTTCCCCTTCTCCGCGCAGCGCCAAATAAGAGGGAAAGGCCTGGGCCCCTTTACCCCCCGGAATGCCAAAGGTGCTGCCAAAGGTGATGCCATCTCCGTCGGCCGCAGCCTTCGTCAAACCGAGCGCACCAAGCGCATCTCCGCCGTCCTTATTGACGGGCGACGCTTGCTCATAGACGCGTTCGTCCGGCAAGCCTTCCGCGGGCGTGCCCTGGGTGAAGAAGGCGCGATCCGTGCTCTGCACTTTGACTTCCCCGCCTTCGCTTTCTGCTTCCAGGAGGAAGTGATAGACGGTACCCGGCGTCAAGTTGACCAACAGAGCTTCCGCCGCCACCGGTTTCGTGCCCGAGCCCGTAGCTTTTTTTGCCGTCGATTTGCAAGGACTCGGTTTGACCGAACAGTCCGCCGTTCCCCAGAGGAATCGCCAATTTGTTTCCGACCCTTCCGGGCTAACCGTGCCCTTCAGAATGGCCGAGGTGCCGTTCACCGACGTCGCCGCCGGTCCAGTCAGTTTCGGGGCCGCGTTCGCCACTCCGCCGCAGAACGCCACCGTACAGAGCGTCACCAAGACCCCCAGCCCGATCCGGCCTACTCGTCCCCGTGTGCCCTTCATTCCTCCCGGTCCCCTTTGCAAACCATCTCCTGCCTTTCCGCTGCCTTCCCTGGCTTTTGGATCGTTGGACCCCGGACCGCGAAGCGGTCCGGGGTCCTTGCCTATCGACCTGTAGGGGTCGACTGTACCTTTGGACTTTTACTCATGCTTACTTACAGGTCAACTCAAATCGCTAAGGCGGCCCACTTGTAGTTGATGTGTGCGCCTCTGAGTGTGACGTTGGCACTGCCATCCAGCGTTGCCGATTTCGTACCGACTTTCATCAATTTTAAGCCGGGGAATTCTGTGACTAAGTGCGTCACCTTGAGCGTTTTGGCCGATGTATTGCCTTCGCAATCCCACAGGACCAGCTCGCCTTTGACGATGATTTCTTCACCAGCACCGCAGCCGGGCATGTGAATAACGGCCAGCGTTTCTCCGGTGTCGGGTTTAAGTAAAATGGTGGAGTCTTTTTCTTTGTTTGTTAATTCGTGTAACTTGATTAAGCCGGT
The DNA here is from genome assembly GCA_036271315.1 of Solirubrobacterales bacterium. Lineage (GTDB taxonomy): Bacteria > Actinomycetota > Thermoleophilia > Solirubrobacterales > 70-9 > VRUE01. The sequence goes on from DATBAV010000032.1 coordinate 126,453, forward strand.
GCCTTTTTCAGTTAACACCGTGCCTTTGCCTGAAACCGGATCGACCGGTTCGCACGCTGCGGATACTTTGCCTTCGATCAGGCCCACGCATTTGGAGAACTTGATCCGGCCTAATAAGACGGTGCCTTCTCCGGCCAGCTGTCCACCTTCGTCGAATTCCGCCAATTTACATAAGACGGAGATGGGTTTTTCGGCAATTAACAGCGTGCCGGTTTCCCCCTCCAGCGCGAACACTGGTTCAGCCTCTAACGCGCTGCTGAAGTTCCCTTTCAGCGTTCCAGCGGCATTTTCGTAGCTGAACGCCGCGCCGACTTCAGCCTGCGCAACGCTGGCGCCCGCGATGGCCATGACGCCGGCCACCAACGCGCATAGCCCTAGCGCCTTGAGTCCTAGTCTCGATCTGCTCATTCCTGTATTTCCTCTCATGGATTGTGTTACGGCTTCGATACCTCGGGCAAGGAACATTGCCGCGACCGATGCGTGAACGCCCCTGCCCTTGCGACCAACGATCTCACCCGCTCCGCTTGAGTCAAGCGACTCGAGGATGGCGTTTTCTATTCGGAGGCCCTCCGCGATGCCAGGGGCGATTCGAAGCAGGCTGGGCGGGTCGAGCTGGAAAACCGCAACCAGCGCTTTCGGCGAGCGCCGGGAACATCGCGGCGCTCGCCTGCTTCGCGACGACCATCTGCCTTTGCTCGTCGTCTTTTGCTACTCGACTCGTCCTGCTTCCAGGTCAAACTCAAATCGCTAAGGCGGCCCACTTGTAGTTCAGGTGTGCGCCCTTGAGTGAGACGTTGGCGCTGCCGTCCAGCGTCGCTGATTTCGTACCGACTTTCATCAATTTTAAGCCGGGGAATTCTGCGAGTAAGTGCGTCACCTTGAGCGTTTTCGCCGATGTGCTGCCTTCGCAGTCCCACAGGACCAGCTCGCCTTTGATGCTGATTTCTTCGCCAGCGCCGCAACCGGGCATGTGAAGCGAAGCTAGCGTTTCTCCGGTGTCGGCTTTGAGTAATATGGTGGAATCCTTTTCTTTGTTGGCTAATTCGTGTAACTTGATTAAGCCGGTGAATTTTTCGGTTAATATCGTGCCTTTGCCAGAAACGGGATCGACCGGTTCGCACGCTGCAGATACTTTGCCTTCGATCAGGCCAACGCATTTAGAGAACTTAAGCCGACCTAATAAGATCGAACCTTCTCCGGCCAGCTGTCCACCTTCGTCGAATTCGACCAATTTACATAAGATGGAGAGAGGTTTTTCGGCGATTAATAGCGTGCCGGTTTCCCCCTCCAGCGCGAACACCGGTTCAGCCTCTAACGTGCTGCTGAAATTCCCTTTCAGCGTTCCGCTCGCATTTTCGTAGCTCCACGCTGCGCCCACTTCTGCCTGCGCAACGCTGGCGCCTGCGATGGCCATGACGCCGACCACCAACGCGCACAGCCCCAGCACTTTAAGTCCCAGTCTTGATCTGCTCATTTCTGTGCTTCCTCTCATGGATTGTGTTACGGCTTAGATGCTTCGAGCAAGGGAACACCGCGACGATGCTGGAAGATCTCTGCCCTCGCAATCGAAGATCTCACCCGCTCTGCTTGAGTCAAGCGGCTCGAGGATCGCGTTTTCTATTCGAAGGCCTCCACGATGCCAGCGGCGATTCGAAGGAGGTTTGGCAGGTTAAGTTAGAAATTACGGCGAGCATTTCCGGCGAGCACCGGGAACATCCCGGCGCTCGCCTCCCTCACGATGACGATCGGCCTTTTGCTCGTCGTCTTTTGCTACTCGACTCGCCCTACTTCCAGGTCGCCTCAAATCGCTAAGGCAGCCCACTTGTAGTTGAGGTGCCCGCCCTTGAGCGTGACGTTGGCACTACCGTCCAGCGTTGCCGATTTCGTGCCGACTTTCATCAGTTTTAAGCCGGGGAATTCTGTGAGTAAGTGCGTCACCTTGAGGGTTTTGGCCGACGTGTTGCCTTCGCAATCCCACAGGACCAGCTCTCCCTTGACGATGATTTCTTCGCCGGCGCCGCAGCCGGCCATGTGAATAGCGACCAGCGTTTCTCCAGTGTCGGGTTTAATTAAAATGGTAGAGTCTTTTTCTTTATTTGCTAATTCGTGTAACTTGATTAAGCCGGTGAATTTTTCGGTTAATATCGTGCCTTTACCCGAAACCGGATCGGACGGTTCGCAGGCCGCGGATACTTTGCCTTCAATCAGGCCCACGCAGCCGGAGAACTTGATTCGACCTAATAAGATGCTGCCTTCTCCGGCTAGCTGGCCTCCCTCGTCAAATTCCGCTTTCCTACATAAAACGGAGATGACTTTTTCGGCAATTAACAGCGTGCCGGTTTCCCCCTCCAACGCGAAGGCCGGTTCAGCCTCTAACGTGCTGCTGAAGTTGCCTTTCAGCGTTCCAGCAGCATTTTCGTAACTGAACGCCGCGCCGACTTCGGCCTGCGCGAGGCTGGCGCCCGCGATGGCCATGACGCCGGCCACCAACGCGCATAGGCCTAGCGCCTTGAGTCCTAGTCTCGATCTGCTCATTCCTGTGTTTCCTCTCATCGATTTGTTACGGCTTCGATATCTTGAGCAAAGGGACGTTGTAGCGACCGATGCGTAACGTCCCTGCCCTTGTGATCGAAGATCTCACCCTCTCTGCTTGAGTCAAGCGACTAGCGGGTGGCGTTTTCTATTCGGGGGCCCTCCGCGATGCCAGCGGCGATTCCAAAGAGGCTAGGCGGGTCGAGCTGGAAATAGCAGCGAGCGTTTTCGGCGAGCGCCGAAACATTCCGGCGCTCGCCTGCCTCGCTACTACGATCGGTCTTTGCCCCATCGTCTTTGCCGCCTCGACTCGTCCTGCTTCACGGTCGCCTCAAATCGCTAACGCGGCCCACTTGTAGTTGAGGTGCGCGCCCTTGAGATTGACGGTGGCGCTGCCGTCCAGCGTCGCTAGGTTTTTACCGACTTTCATCAGTTTTAAGCCGGGGAATTCCGTGACTCTGTGAGACAGCTTGAGCGTTCTTGCCGATGCATTGCCTTCGGCGTCCCACAGGACCAGCTCGCCTTTGACGATGATTTCTTCGCCGGCGCCGCAGTCCGGCAGGTGGATTACGGCCAATATTTCTCCAGTATCGGGTTTGAATAATACGGTGGTGTCTTTTTCTTTGCTTGCTAATTCGTGTAACTTGATTAAGCCGTTGATTTTTTCGGTTAACACCGTGTCTTTACCTGAGATCGGATCGACCGGTAAACATGCTTCGGCAACTTTGCCTTCGATCAGGCCTACACATTCGGAGAACTTGATCCGGCCTAATAAGACGGTGCCTTCTCCGGCCAGCTTCCCGTTTTCGTCGAATTCCCCCTCTTGACATAAGACAGAAATGACTTTTTCGGCTATTAACAGCGTTCCTGTTCCTCCCACCGGAGTAAAGATCGTTTCAGCCTCTAACGTGCTGCTGAAGTTCCCTTTCAGCGTTCCAGCGGCATTTTCGTAGCTCCACGCTGCGCCCGCTTCGGCCCGCGCAAGACTGGCGCCCGCGACAGCCATAATGCCGGCGACCAGCGCGCATAGCCATAGCGCCTTGAGTCCTAGTCTCGATCTGCTCATTCCTGTTCCTCTCATGGATTGTGTTACGGCTTCGATACCTTGAGCAAGAAATGTCTCCGCGACCGATGCGGGAACGCCTTGCCTCAGAATCAAGATCTCACGCGGCAGAACAGAGTCAAGGGAGTTTCAGCCCTTGTTTTCCAGCGTGATTTCTGCGTCTATTGCTCGCTGCGAATAGCTGCGAGCGCTGCTTGTGGGCCGATGGCCGGCACGAGCAAGAAGTAAGTCAGCGTGGCGCTGATGCCGCTGCGAGAGAGTCGTTCTCGGAGTAGATAATGATGGAGCAGAGACCAGACGGCATGGGCCGAGGCCTCTTGCGCGAGTTGAGTGGGTCGAGAGGAACGCGGTATGCCTTCGCGCAGCTGATCCGCTACAGCTTTGACTAGGCGTTCCCGACTCCGCGAGCCGGCGTTGCCAGGTGGAAGATCGCCTTCGAGGAATGCCCTGGCCAGGAAGGGATCGCCAGCTAGGCACTCACAGTGTGCGGCGATCGTCCGATAGACCCCGCCGCTCCAGGTGCGGGCGGCAATCTGGGCTCGAGCAGCTCGCGCCAGCGCTTCGCTCATGCGCTGCTGCAGGGCGGCGATATAGCAGTGTTCGACGTCATTGAAGTGAGCTTGGAAGCGTCCGCGAGAGACGTGGGAGGCGGCTCGCATGCGCTCGACGGTGAGAAACGCGTATCCGTTTTGCGCGGCCAGATCAGCGGTGGCGTTAAGAATGAGAGCGCGATCGCCGGTGGCCTGGCGAGCGAAATCGCCGTTGGGCGATGGCTCCAACGTCGTGTCGCGCCATACCGATCGTCGGTCGAGCTCCCCGAGCTCCAAGGCGGCGCTGTCGACGTAGGAGAGCGCCCAATCGATGAGCTCGATCCTGGAGTCGAGCGGGTCCCCCTCTTTGCGAGACAGCAGGTGCCTTCTGCTCATCCCGACGATCCCCGCCACAACGCCCTCGACTATCAATGGCGGCACGACGACACCGTTGGGGGAGCGCGCGAGGCAGTCGCTCAGCATCCCCTCGAAGGTTCGCTCCGCTTGCCGGGCACGCTCCAAACAGGCCTGGCCGCCCTTATAAGCCTCAACGAGGGTTAGCTCGGCAGCCTCAGGGTCCTGTTCGAGCTGGCGGGCGAACTCGTCGAAGATCAGACGACAGCGCGCACGCCAATCATGCTCGCTCGTCTGTGCGGCAATCATGCGGCGGGTCGTCCGGCGCACGATGAGGTCGTAAGTGTGGATGAAGCAGTCTTCTTTGCCGTCGAAGAGCTCGTAGAAGGCGCGGGTGGAGACCCCGGCGCGACGGACCACGTCGCGGACTTTGAGGTTCTCGTAGCCGTTCTCGGCGACGGCCTCGATCATCGCGCTGTGGATGCGGGCTAACTGGTGGGCCGCCACCTCGCTCGCGCCCAGACCCGGCCCGGGGGACAACTTGCGGCGGGGGGCAGGTTGTAGGTCTCGTACTGTTATAAAACTAAGTCGTACCAGACGCTTACCCGAGTTTCAAATCGGGATCAGCTGTAGCGGTCCCAGCGTCGCAAGGCCGGCTCCGGATCGATCGGCACGCCGTGGACGTGGATCTCGAAGTGCAAATGGCAGCCGACTGTGATCGCGTTGCCGGTCTCCCCCACGGCGCCGACCCGCTCGCCGGCGTAGACGCGCTCGCCGCGGTGGACTAGGGCCGGGCGAGGCATATGGGCGTAGAAGTAGGAGCGATCCTCGCCTTCGCCGTGGATCAGCAGGTAGTTGCCGTAGAGGATCGGGTCATAGCCGGTCCTCAAGACCTTGCCGTTGCGGACCGCGACCAGCGGCGTGTTGCAGGCAGCGACGATGTCGAAGCCTTCATGGGTACGGCCGCCGTCGCGCGGAGCCCCGAATTCGCCGATCGGGCCGCGGGTGCCGTGCGGGCCCTGGACCGGGAAGACGTGGCCGAAATAGGTGACGGCGCCGTTGGTGGAGGCGATTCGGGCCGAGGCCGGCGCGACGGGGATCGCGGCTAGAAAAAGAAGCGCTAGGGCGGTGAGGCGCTTCAGTGGTGTTCGATGACGCGGTCGACGAGGTTGTACTCCTTCGCCTCCTCCGCGCTCATGAAGTAGTCGCGGTCGGTGTCGTTAGCGACCTTCTCGAAGGGCTGACCGGTGTGCTTGGCGAGGATCTCGTCGAGGCGGCGGCGCACGTCGATGATCTCTTTGGCGTGGATCTCGATGTCGGTGGCCTGGCCCTGGAAGCTGGAAGACACCTGGTGGATGAGGATCTTGGAGTTGGGCAGCGACATCCGCTTGCCCGCGGCGCCGCCGGCAAGCAGCAGGGCGCCCATACTCATCGCGATGCCGACGCAGATCGTCTGCACGTCGGGCTTGATGAACTGCATCGTGTCGTAGATCGCCAGGCCGGCGTAAACCGAGCCGCCGGGCGAGTTGACGTAGAGGCTGATGTCCTTGTCGGGATCCTCGGACTCCAGGTGCAGGAGCTGGGCCACGATTAGGTTGGCGATGTCCTCGGTGACCGGCGTGCCGAGGAAGACGATCCGCTCGCCGAGCAGGCGCGAGTAGATGTCGAAGGCGCGCTCGCCGCGCGAGGTCTGCTCGACAACCATTGGAACCAGAGGGCTCATGGGCGGGACTCTATAGAAGCGCCACCGCCGCCTGCGGCCTTGACCACGTACATCGCACGATCGGCTGCAGCGAGCAGCTCCTCCGCCGAGCGCACCTCGCCCGGGCCGAAGGTCACAGCGCCGATGCTGACGCCCAGGCGCACCTCCCGCTCGCCGACCGCCAGCGGCTCTGCGGCGAGCGCGGCGACGAGCCTCTCCCCCACGGCTTCCGCCCCGACCGCATCGGTCTCGGGCAGCAACAGGCCAAACTCGTCGCCGCCGAGGCGGGCGACCAGCCCGCCCTCGTCACGGCCGACCAAGTCGGTCTCACGCAGGTTTTCGGCGAGGACGCGGGAGACCATGCGCAGCGCCTCGTCACCCGCCGCGTGGCCGAACTCGTCGTTGATCTGCTTGAAGCGATCGAGGTCGGCGATCAGCAACGCCCCGCTGCGCTTGTAGCGCCGCGCGTGGGCAAGCTGCGCGGCCAGCGACTCGTCGAAGCTGCGGCGGTTGAGCATCCCCGTCAACGGATCGCTGCGCGAGCGCAGCTCCAGCTGCTGTTCGAGGATCTTGCGGTCGGTCACATCGCGACCTACTGCGTAGATCCGTTCCTCCTCCGGGACCCCGACCGAGGTCCACTCGATCCAGTGCACCCCGCCCTCCTTGTCGAGGTAACGGTTCTGGAACTGGACCGCCGCGCGCCCGTCGACCGAGATATCCGTCTCCTCGACCTCGATCTCGTAGCGATCGTCGGCGTGGACGAACTCGACGAAGGGGCGACTCAGCAACTCCTCGCGGCTGTAGCCGAGTATTCGCTCGAAGGCCGAGTTGACCCGCTTGAAGTAGCCATCGAAGCCTGCGACGCAGATCAACTCGCCCGACAGCTCTAAGAAGCGCTCGCTTTCGTCTCTCAGCGCCCGCAGGTCTTTGACCGGGCGCCAGGTCACCGTCAGTCGTCCGGCGTCCAGAGCTCGGAGGGTTTCTCCTCTGCCTCTTTCTCCGGCGTCCAGATTTTCTCGCGGGCTTCGGCCTGCTCGAGCGGGATCGGCTTGGCCGACTCGGCGACGAGGTCGATCGCCTTGCGCACGGCGATGTCCTCGCGGACCATCGCGTCGCGGCCGTTCTCACGCAGGCGGGCGAGCAGCTTCTCGGGGGTGGTGCGCTCGTGCTCGGCGGTATGGGCAAGGGCCTCGACCAGTTCCTCCTCGGAGACCTCGATCGCCTCGGCCTCGGCGATCGCCGCCAGCACCGCCTCGCGCTTGAGCTCGCGCTCGGCGTCGGGCTTTGACTCCTCGAGCAGCTCCTCGCGGGTTTTGCCCTGCATCTGTAGGTAGGCGTTGGGGTCCATGCCCTGGGCGGCAAGCTGGCGCTCGACCCGGTCCCAGCGCTCCTCGGCGCGGGCCTGCACCAGCGCATCGGGCATATCGACCGTCGCGGCATCGACCGCGGCATCGACCGCGGCGACGCGGAAGTCCTGCTCGGCGCGCTCGTCGACCGCTTCCGAGACCCGTTTGGCGATGTCGGCGCGCAGCTCCTCGAGCGTCTCGAACTCAGAGGCCTCGGAGGCGAAGTCGTCGTCGAGCTCGGGCAGCACCTTCTCCCGCACCTCTTTGACCTCGACCGTGAAGACCGCGTCCTCGCCGGCCAGTTCCTCGGCCTGGTAATCCTCGGGGAAGGTGACCTCGACCTTGCGCTCTTCGCCCGCTTCGGCGCCGGTCAGCTGCTCCTCGAAGCCCTCGATCAGCTGGCCGCCGCCGAGCTCCAAGAGGTAATCGGCAGCCTTGCCACCCTCGAAGGCTTTGCCGTCGCGCAGGCCCTCGAAGTCGACCAGCAGGACGTCGCCGGCGGCGGCGGCGCGCTCGACCGGCTCCAGCTTGGTGAACCCTTCGCGGATGCGCTCGACCTCGCGGTCGACGATCTCCTCGGTTGGCTCTGCCTCGGCCTTGCCGACCTCCAGCCCTTTGTACTCACCGAGTTTCGCCGGCGGGCGCACGCCGATCTCGAATTTGAACTCAAGCGGCTCGCCCTCGGCCTCCGGCGCGGAGACGATCTCGATGTTGGGGTCGCCGACCGGGCTGATGCCGGAGCCGAGCAGGCCCTGCTCGTACCACTCGGGCAGCGACTCGCGGATCGCGTCCTGCAGCACCGCGCCGAAGCCGACTCGTTGAATGACCAGCGAGGGCGGCGCTTTGCCCTTGCGGAAGCCCGGCATGCGCATCTCCTTCGCCAAGCCGCGGGCGGCGCGCTGCAAGCCGCGACCGACCAGATCGGCGGGAACCTCCACCTCGACCCGCACGCGCGAGTCGGGCAGCTCTGTAACGACGGTCTTCAAGAACGAGAGACCCTAGAGAATCAGCCGCGCGACTGTCCACGGCGCTGCGCCAGGCCGGTGCGCACGGCGATCGCGAAATCGATTCCGAAAGCCAGGCCGCGACCCAGTGGACCAGTAACGAGCCAGGCTCGTGCCTTAGTTAGTGGCGACATGGTCTTCCGCGACGATCCGTTCTTCCAGCCGCGCCCCGTGCCCGGCCGCGACGGCGCGCTGGGCCCGGCGCTCGTCGAGGGCGAAGCCGCGCTCTTCGGCCAGCTCGAGCAGGCGCTGGCGCTCGGTCCCTTCGCGCGCCACCTCGAGGAAGATCCAGGCGAGCACGCCGAGGGCGAGAAAGGTGCCCTCGACCATCATGATCGCGCCCGCGGTGCTCTGGTCGGCGATCGGCGAGATGTGCCAGTAGTGCTCGCCTTTGCCGTAGATGGGATAGAGGACCGAGTCCGACCACATCAGCACGTTGCCGAGGATCGCGCTGAGGAAGCGCACCGCGATCACGTAGCCGACCTTCCAGCCGGCGGTGAACCACTCCGGCTTCGGCAGCGGCCCGAAGATCGGCATCCACATCAGGCAGCCGAAGGCGAGGAAGGTGGTGTGCTCGAGCGCGTGCAGCGGCGCCGTGCCGTAGGCGGCGTCATATATAGAGGGGATGTGCCAGAAGTAGAAGTTGAGCGCCCAGAGCGGCAGGGCGATCAGCGGGTGGGTGAGCACCTGGAGGCGGTTGAAGAGCTTGATCGAGAGGATCGGCTGCAGCAGCGAGCGGGTCAGGCCGAGGACGATCAGCAACGAGGCGATGTCGCCGATCAGCAGGTGCTCGACCATGTGGGCGATTACCAGCTCGTCGGAGATGTGGCCGATCGGGCTGAAGAGGGCGACCGCGATCAGCAGCAGACCGCTGCCGAAGCAGGCTTGGCGCCAGAGAGGCACCTTGCGGCCATCCCAGGAGAGGCTGCGCACCCTGGCCCAGTAGGCGACGCCGCCGATCGTGATCGGAAAGACCTCGATCGGCGCGAAGGCACCGGCGACGTGGGCAAAGAGGACGCTGCTCACGTTGGTAGCTTGGCATGGCCGTGAGCCCCGCCGACACCAGCTTCCCGCCGATCGGCGGCTACGGCTTTCTCTCCGACTGCCACACCAGCGCCCTGGTCTCCTACGACGGCGCGGTCGAGTGGCTCTGCCTGCCCCGCTTCGACTCCCCCAGCGCCTTCGGCGCCCTGCTCGATCGCGGCGCCGGCCACTTCAAGCTTGCGCCCAAGGGCGTGATCGTGCCGATCAGCCGGCGCTATGAGCCCGGCACCCTGGTGATCGAGACGACCTGGGTGACCGAGAGCGGCTGGCTGGTCACCCACGACCTGCTCTCGATCGCCGATTGGGCGCCGAGCGGCAACGGCTCCAACGGGCGACCCCAGACCGGGCACGAGTCCGACCGCTCGCTGCTGCGCATCGTCACCTGCCTCGACGGCGAGGTCGACGTTGAGATGGAGTGCCTGCCGCGCTTCGGCTACGGCGCCGAGGCGGCGCAGTGGAGCGGCGGCGAGCTGGGCGAAGCGGTGGCCCTCGGCAGCGACGGTACCGAGCTGCGCCTGACCAGCGATATGGAGCTGACGCTTGACGACGGCGGCGCCGCCCGCGGCAGCCTGCGCCTGCGCGAGGACGAGAGCGGCTTCTGCGCCGTCACCTGGGGCGACGGCGACCTCGGCGGCCCGCGCAGCGCCCCCGAGGCACTGGAGCGGCTCGACTCGACCGAAGAGTTCTGGCGCGAGTGGCTGCGCGCCGGTGACTTCCCCGACCACCCCTGGCGCATCCACCTGCAGCGCTCGGCGCTGGTGCTGAAGGGCCTCACCTACACGCCGAGCGGGGCGATCGTCGCCGCCCCCACCACCTCGCTGCCCGAGACCCCCGGCGGCGAACGTAACTGGGACTACCGCTTCAGCTGGATTCGCGACTCGACCTTCACCCTCTGGGCCCTGCACACGCTCGGCTTCGACCAGGAGGCGCGCGACTTCATGCGCTTCATCCTCGACGTCTGCAAGGACAACCCCGACCTGCAGATCATGTACGGGATCGGCGGCGAGCGGGAATTGACCGAGAGCACGCTCGACCACCTCGGCGGCTACGGCGGCGCCCGCCCGGTTCGGATCGGCAACGGCGCCTACGACCAGCGCCAGAACGACGTCTGGGGCGCCCTGCTCGACTCGATCTACCTGCATTTCAAGGCGCTGCGGGGCAGCGGCACGCAGGCGGACCGGGAGCTGATCCGCTATCAGGTCGAAGCGGCGATCGAGGCTTGGCCGAACCCCGACCAGGGAATCTGGGAGTCGCGCGGCGAGCCCAAGCACTACGTCTCCTCGAAGCTGATGATCTGGGTCGCGGTCGACCGCGGTGCCCGCCTCGCCCGCGAGATCGGCCTCGCCGAGCTGGCCGACGAATGGCGGCGAAAGGCGGACGAGATGCGCGTGGAGATCCTCGAGCGCGGCGTCCGCGACGGCGTCTTTCGCCAGCACTACGAGACCGACGCGCTCGACGCCTCCACCCTGCTGATCCCGCTGCTGCGCTTCCTCCCCGCCGACGACGAGCGGGTGCGCGCCACGGTCGAGGCGATCGCCGCGGACCTGACCGAGCACGGCCTCGTCCTGCGCTACAAGGTCGAGGAGACCGACGACGGCCTCAGCGGCGCCGAGGGGACCTTCCTGATCTGCTCCTTCTGGCTGGCCTCGGCGCTCTCGGAGATCGGCGAGGCGGCGCGGGCGCGGGCGCTCTGCGAGCGCTTGCTGGAGGCGGCGGGCTGGCTCGATCTCTTCGCCGAGGAGCTCGAGCCCGAGAGCGGCCGCCATCTCGGCAACTTTCCCCAAGCCTTCACCCACCTCGCTCTGATCAACGCCGTCTCGCACGTGATCGCCGACGAGCAGCGTGCCGACGGTGGGCCGACCGCGGTCTTCACCGAGATGGGCGGCGTCCGCGAGGACGCCTGAGAAGCGCAGACAACTAGTCGTCAGACAATAGATTTCGTTTGTTCGGTATTCTCGGCAGATGGTGCCGGGGAGCAATCCGAAAGGGAACGACCTCTTCAACGCGCTCGGGCACCCGATGCGGCGCCAGATCCTGCGCGAGATGCTCGATGCCAGCGGTGAGATCAGCCCGCGCGAGCTCGCGGCGAAACTCTCCGAGCAGCTCAGCGCGCTCAGTTACCACGTCAGGGTGCTGGCCGAATGCCGCGCGATCGAGCTGGTGCGCACCGAACAGATCCGCGGCTCGACCCAGCACTTCTACCGCGCCGCGGTCAAGGCGAACTGGGCAATCGCGGCGCTGGAAGCCGGCGAGGAGCCGCCCAGCGGGGGCCGTTCGCGGGGGGAAGAGAAGGGCTGAGGGCTCGGCTTATGGAGGCAATCGTGGAGGGCAGGAACCACATCCGCACGACGCGCGAGGAAGACCGGGGCTTCGAAGCGGCGGTGCTGCAGCAGGTCCTGGCGATCCACCCCAACCCGGTCACGCTCGCCGAGTTGGTCGACGAGATCGCCGGCAAAGGGTGCGATTTCGTCCAGCGCGACGCGGTCGAGCGAGCCGTGCACGGGCTGGCCGGCTGCGCCCTCCTGCACTTGATCGAGGCGCTCGTGCTGCCCAGTCGCGCGGCGCTGCGGTTCGACGAACTGCTCGGCGAGTAGTTCAGTAGCATCGCTGCGGAGTTGAGCCCCGCGCCGTTCAAAGTTCGCAGCGAGCAGCAAGACGGGGTGTTCGTGATCGCAGTCGAGGGGGAGCTGGACATGAACACCGCCACGGATCTGGAGCGAGAGCTCGAGGGGCCGCTTGCCGCTGGCCAGGCGCGGCTGCTGATCGACCTCAGTCGCTGCGAGTTCATCGACTCCACCGGCATCGCCCTGATCGTGCGCTCCTGGCAGGCACTCGACGGCGATGGCCGTGAACGGTTTGCGCTCTGCGGGGTCGGGCACCAGGTCAAGCGGGTGCTTGACATCACCGGACTCGAGCAAACGATCCCGACGCACCAGAGTCGCGAGCAGGCGCTCGAGCGGCTGCGCTCCTGAGTTTTGCGCCGAGCTCTGGCAGCCTTTGCCGTCGCGGCGCTGCTCCTGCTCGTCGCTGCCAGCACTGCCACGACCGAGGGACGGATCGCGATCCATGGCGCCGCGGCGGGAACGCACCTGCGGCTCAGCGTTAGCGGCGGTGACCTGATCGTCACCGGCCCGATCGCCGATGCGACCGAAGGCTGCCAGCTCGCGCCCGGCAACGCCGCGGCCACCTGCCCGCTCAGCGACGTCGGTCAGGTCGAAATCGACACTGGGCCTGCCAACGACAAGGTCGAGGTCCTCAGCAAGTTGCCGGTGCCGCTGATCGCCTACCTCGGCGACGGCTCGGACAAGCTGATCGGCAACGGCGAGCCGGACTCCTGCCACCCGCAGGGCACACCGCGCAACCGCTGCATCGGCAACGGCGGCAACGACGTCTGCGTCGCCGCCCCGGTCAACACCGACTGCGTCGGTGGCCCGGGCAACGACTACTGCCGGACCAGCGACGGCAGCGACGGCTGCTGGGGCGGGCCCGGCAACGATTACTGCTCGATGGGCGCTGGCCAAGACGGCTGCCACGGCGAAGCCGGCGACGATCGTCTCCTCGGCGGCCCGGGCGATGACCGGCTTTACGGCGGCGAAGGCTCCGACTTCTGCGACGGCGAAGCGGGACCGGGCAGGGCGCGCGAATGCGAGCTCAGGCCGGGCCCAGGAATCCCTCGATCGCGCTGATCGTCTCCTCCGGCGCCTCCCAGAGCACGTTGTGGCCGTTGGGGACGACGACCTCGGTGAGGAGGTCGCCGAGCGCCTCCCGGTAGACCCCCTGCCAGCCGCCGGCGTGGACGAGGGAGACGGTGGCGGTGAGGAGCAGGGTCGGCACTGGCGCGATCGGCGGTGCCGGCAGGGTCACCTCGCTCCAGGCCGCCACGACCGCGCTGGGAGAGAAGCGGAAGCGATAGCGGTCGTCCGGGCCTTTGCGGAGATCGTCCTCGGCGTAGGCCTTGACCACCTCACGCGGCGCCGCGACCACGGCGTCGCTGGAGAGCAAGGCGTTGATTGCGCCGTCGACGGTGGCGAAGCTCCAGTCCAGGCGGTCGATTTCGGCGCTGCGCAGGGCCAGGGTGGGGCTTATCTCGAGGCCGGGGTCGAGCATCGCCAGGGCCTTCGTCCGCTCCGGGGCGGCGGTGGCCAGCACCGCGCCGAGGCGCCCGCCGAAGCTGTGACCGACCCAGCTCGCCTGCTCGATCCCGAGCGAATCGAGCGTGGCGAGGACATCGGCTGCGTGGGTGTCGGTGTTCCAGGGCGGCTCGCGGCCGGAGTCGCCGTGGCCGCGCAGGTCGACCGCGAGGACCGAGTGGCCCTGCGCAGCCAGGCGCTGCGCCAAGTTCCCGAAGATGCCGCCGTGCTGGCCGATTCCGTGGACGCAGACCACGCTGTGCGCGCCCCCGTTACCCCAATGGCGGGTATGCAGCTTCATTCCGTTTGTTCCTCTCTGTTTTCATTGCTGAATTCCGCGAGCAGGAAGCCGGCCAGGGCCGCGGCGGTCGGGTAGTCGAAGATCAGGGTGATCGGCATCTGCGTCCCGGTCAGGGCCCCCAGCCGGTTGCGCATCTCCACCGCCGCCAAAGAGTCGAAGCCGAGCTCGCTGAAGGACAGCTCGGGCGTTACTTCCCCGCCCGAGGAGTACCCGAGCACCGCCGCCACCTCCTCGCGGACCAGCTCGAGGACGGCGGCCTCGTGCTCGGCGGCAGGGAGCCTGTCGAGCTGCTCGGCAAGGGAAATCGACGGCGCGCGCCGCTCGCCGCGGCGAAGGGCGATGCCGGCAAGGATCGGCGGCAGACCGCCGATCCTTGCCAGTCTGCCGAGGCCGCGCGGGTCGAGCCGAGCCGCGACCGCGAAGGGGCGGCCGCAGAGCAGCGAGGCGTCGAAGAGCTCCAGGCCCTCCTCGTCGGAGAGGATCCCGATCCCGAGGCGGTCAGCGCGGGCCAGGTCGGCCTCGTCGAGCTGCGAGATCATCCCCTCCCCCCGCGCCCAAGTTCCCCAGGCGATCGAGGTGGCCGGCAGCCCGCCCGCCTGGCGGTGGGCAGCGAGGGCGTCGAGGAATACGTTGGCGGCGGCGTAGTTGCCGAGGCCGGGGCTGCCGAGGATGCCGGCGAAGGAGGAGAAGAGCGCGAAGGTCGAGAGGTCGAGCTCGGCGGTCAGCTCGTGCAGGTTCCAGGCACCGTCCACCTTGGCGGCGAGGACGCGGTCGAGCTGCTCGACGCTCATCGACTCGAGCAGGCTGCCGTCGCTCACCCCGGCCGTGTGGATCACCGCTCCGAGCGGATGGGCCGGGTCGATCGAGCCGATCAGCTCGGCCAGCCGCTCACGCTCGGCGACGTCGCAGGACTCGATCCTCGCCTCCGCGCCGAGCTCGACGAGCCGCTCGACCAGCCCCGCGGCGCCGTCGGCCTCGGCTCCGCTGCGGCTGAGCAGGAGCAGGTGGCGAGCGCCGTGGCTCTCGACCAGGTGGGCGGCGAGCAAGGCACCGAGGCCGCCGGTGGCGCCGGTGATGAGGACGGTGCGCTCGGGGTCGATCAGACGAGGGATCTCGAGCACGACCTTGCCGACGTTGCGGCCCTCGCGCAGGTGGCGGAAGGCCTCGGGGGCGCGGCGGAGGTCCCAGCTGCCGGGGGCCGGGAGACTCAGCTCGCCGCGCTCGCGCAGCTCGATCAGCTCACCGAGCATCGCGCCGATCCGCTCCGGGCCCGCCTCGTTGAGGGAGAAGGCTCGGTAGGAGACGCCGGGGTGCGCGGTGGCGAGGTCCTTGGCGTCGCGGACGTCGGCCTTGCCCAGCTCGAGGAAGCAGCCGCCGCGGGGCAGCAGCCGCAACGAGGCGTCGACGAAATCGCCGGCGAGCGAGTTGAGCACCACATCGACGCCCTCGCCCCCGGTCAGCTCGAGGAAGCGCTGCTCGAACTCGAGGTCGCGCGAGGAGGCGATGCGCTCGGCGGGG
>DATBAV010000033.1:0-26515 GCA_036271315.1 Solirubrobacterales bacterium
CCTTCGCCAATCTAAGCTTCAGCGAGGTCGTCTTCGGCGGCGTCGGCACCGGCCTCTACTCGATGCTGCTCTACGTCATCCTCGCCGTCTTCATCGGTGGGCTGATGGTCGGCCGCACCCCTGAGTACCTCGGCAAGAAGATCGGGGCGCGGGAGATCAAGCTCGTCTCACTCGGCGTGCTCGTCACCCCGCTCGTCGTCCTGATCTCCTCCGGCCTCGCCTCGGCGACCCGGCTGGGGACGCGCTCGATCTACGCCGGGATCAACCCGCAGGGTTTCTCGGAGACCCTCTACGCCTACCTCTCGCAGGCCAACAACAACGGCTCCGCGCTGGCCGGCTACACCGGCTTCATCCAGCCCAACGCGCCGGGCAATGTCGGCTCCTACGGGATCAGCTTCGCCGACCTGCTCGGCGGCCTCGTGCTGATCGGCGCCCGCTTCCTGCCGATCCTCTTCGTCCTCGCGATCGCCGGCGCCCTCGCCGGGAAGAAGGTCTCGCCCGCCGGCCTGGGGACGATGCGGACCGACAACCCGACCTTCGTCTTCCTCCTGCTCGGGATCGTGGTCCTGGTCGGCGCCCTCACCTTCTTCCCCGCCCTGCTGCTCGGACCGGTCGTCCAGAGCCTGACCACGAGGTTGTTCTGATGTGGAAGGACCTCAAGACCGGGCTGATCGCGATCGTCGTCATGACCATCTTCCTCGGCTTGGTCTACCCGCTGGCGATCACCGGCGTCTCCCAGGTCGTCTTCCCCGGCAAGGCCAACGGCTCCAAGGTGAGCCTGAATGGCAAGGTCGTCGGCTCGAGCCTGATCGGCCAGTCCTTCTCCGAACCGGAGATCGGCAAAAACGGCAAGCCGGTGCTCGACGAAGAAGGCGAAGAAGTGCTGGTTGCGAACCCGGCTTACTTCCAGCCGCGTCCCTCGGCGACCGGCTACTCGGGCAACGTCACCTACTTCGGCAACGCCGCCCCCAACAGCGTCGAAGCCCGCGAAGAAGTGCGCGAATACATGAAGGCCTACCTGCAGCTCGAGAAGCCCTTCGACAAGTCCCTGACCAGCGAAGGCATTCCGGTCGACGCGGTCACTCAGTCCGCCTCCGGTGTCGACCCCCACATCTCCGAGGCCAACGCCCGAATCCAGGCGCACCGGATCGCCGCCGTTCGCAAACTGCCGCTGAGCCAGGTCGAAAACTTGATCTCCGCCAACACCGACGGCCGTTCCCTCGGCGTGCTCGGTGAGCCCGGGGTCAACGTCCTCGAGCTCAACATCGCCCTCGACAAGGAAGCGCCGATCAAATGACCTCCGAAACTCAGTCTCGCTCGCTCTTCGACGCCGAGATCCTCCGCCCGGCGCTCTGGGAGTCGGCGAAGAAGCTCGATCCCCGCGTGCAGGCCCGCAACCCGGTGATGTTCGTGGTCGAGATCGGCGCCGTGATTACCACCGTCGCCTGGCTGATCCAGGTCTTCGGCGGTCAGTCGCTCGGCGGCGGCCACGAGCCCTCGTGGTTCACCTTCAGCGTCAGCGTCTGGCTCTGGCTGACGGTCGTCTTCGCCAACTTGGCCGAGGCGCTGGCCGAGGGCCGCGGGCGCGCCCAGGCGGCGAGCCTTCGCTCGATGCGCTCGGAGACCACCGCGCGCCTGCGTGATGGCGGCGAGAAGCCGGCCTCCGAGCTCGTCCGTGGGGATATCGTCTTGGTCGAGGCGGGTGAGGCGGTCCCGGGCGACGGCACCGTGATCGAGGGCATCGCCTCGGTCGACGAGTCGGCGATCACCGGCGAGTCGGCGCCGGTGATCCGCGAGGCCGGCGGCGATCGCTCGGCCGTCACCGGCGGCACCAGGGTGCTCTCGGACCGGATCGTGGTCGAGATCACCCAGGAACCCGGCAAATCCTTCCTCGATCGCATGATCGCGCTGGTCGAGGGGGCGGAGCGGCGCAAGACCCCCAACGAGATCGCCCTCGGCATCCTGCTCGCCGCCCTCACCCTGATCTTCGTCATCGTCGTCGTCTCGCTGCGCCCCTTCGCCCTCTTTGCCGGCACCGAACTCTCTGAGACGACGCTGATCGCTCTCCTCGTCGCCCTGATCCCGACCACGATCGGGGCGCTGCTCTCGGCGATCGGCATCGCCGGCATGGACCGGCTGGTGCGCCGCAACGTGCTCGCCCTCTCCGGCCGCGCGGTCGAGGCCTCGGGCGACTGCGACCTGCTGCTACTCGACAAGACCGGCACGATCACGCTCGGCAACCGCGAGGCGGTCGAGTTCACGCCGATGCCAGGAGTCAGCCCCGAGGAGCTGGCCGAGGCGGCGCAGATGTCCTCTCTCGCCGACGAGACCCCGGAGGGGCGCTCGATCGTCGTCCTCGCCAAGGGCTACGGGATCCGCGAGCACGACTTCGCCGGCCACGAGCCGACCTTCGTCCCCTTCAGCGCCGAGACGCGGATGAGCGGCGTCGACTTCAACGGCACCCGCCTGCGCAAGGGCGCCGGTGACGCGATCGAGTCCTGGGTCGCGGAGGAGGGGGGGAGGGCGCCCGCCGAGCTGCGCGGCGAGCTCGACCGCATTGGCCGTGAGGGCGGCACGCCGCTTGCCGTAGCTCGGAACGAGCGCGTGCTCGGCGTCGTCTACCTCAAGGACGTGATCAAGGAGGGCATGAACGCGCGCTTCGACCAGCTGCGCGCGATGGGCATCCGCACGATCATGGTCACAGGCGACAACAAGCTGACCGCGGCAAAGATCGCGGAAGAGGCCGGGGTCGACGACTTCCTCGCCGAAGCGACTCCCGAGCGCAAGCTCGAGCTGATCAAGGAGCAGCAGGCCGACGGGCGGCTGATCGCGATGACCGGCGACGGCACCAACGATGCGCCGGCGCTGGCCCAAGCCGACGTTGGCGTGGCGATGAACACCGGCACCCAGGCGGCCCGCGAGGCGGGCAACATGGTCGACCTTGACTCCAATCCGACCAAGCTGATCGAGATCGTCGAGGTCGGCAAGCAGCTGCTGATCACCCGCGGTGCCCTGACCACCTTCTCGATCGCCAACGACGTCGCCAAGTACTTCGCGATCCTGCCGGCGATGTTCGCGCTTACGTACGCCACCGCCGGCCACGAAGGCCCACTCGGCGCGCTCAACGTGATGTCACTGGGCACGCCGGAATCGGCGATCCTCTCGGCGGTGATCTTCAACGCCCTGATCATCCCGCTGCTGATCCCGCTCTCGCTGCGCGGCGTCCGCTACCGGCCGATCGGCGCCACCGGCCTGTTGCGCCGCAACATCCTGATCTACGGCCTCGGTGGCCTCATCGTCCCCTTCATCGGCATCAAGCTGATCGACCTGATCGTCCACAACCTGCTGGGGGCGTAGGCCCTGAGGGGCGCCGCATGGAT
The DNA here is from genome assembly GCA_036271315.1 of Solirubrobacterales bacterium. Classification (GTDB taxonomy): domain Bacteria; phylum Actinomycetota; class Thermoleophilia; order Solirubrobacterales; family 70-9; genus VRUE01. Next base: position 3,381 of record DATBAV010000033.1, read on the forward strand.
CGCGGCCACTACAAGATCTTCCTCGGCATGGCGGCCGGGGTGGGGAAGACCTACCGGATGCTGCAGGAGGGTCACGCCGAGTTGGCGGCGGGGCGGGACGTCGCGATTGGTTACCTGGAGCCGCACAAGCGCCAGGAGACCAGCGATCAGGCGCGTGGACTCGAGGTTGTACTGCGGCGCACAGTCACTTATCGCGGCGTTGAGGTCGAGGAGATGGATCTGCCGGGCCTGCTCTCCCGCCGCCCGGACCTGGCCCTGATCGACGAGCTCGCCCACAGCAACCCGCCAGGGCTCGAGCACGAGAAGCGCTTCGAGGACATCGCCGACGTGCTGGCGGCCGGGATCGACGTCTTCTCGACCGTCAACGTCCAGCACCTCGAGTCGCTCAACGACCGCGTCGCCGAGCTGACCGGAGTGCGGGTGCGCGAGACCGTCCCCGACTCGGTGCTCGGCACCGCCGACGAGGTGGTCCTGATCGACCTCACGCCCGAGGCACTGGTGGCGCGCCTGCGCGCCGGCAAGATCTACCCCGGCGAGAACATCGAGGCGGCGTTGAACAACTTCTTCCGGATCGAGAACCTGGCGGCGCTGCGCGAGGTCAGCCTGCGCCAGGTGGCCGAGGACGTCGAGTCCAAGCGGCTCACCCTGCACGTTCCCGAGCCGCTCGGCACCCGCGAGGAGCGTGTCGCCGCGGAGGTGCCGCAGGCGGTGGGGGAGAGGCTGCTCGCCCTGGTGCGGCCGACGCCCAGCTCGCAGCGCCTGGTGCGGCGCGCCTGGCGCTCGGCCCAGCGGCTTGGCACCGACCTCGACCTGCTCTGGGTGAAGCCCCCCGGCAAGCCGATCGAGGGTGACGTCGAGCGCCAGGTGACCGCCCTGCGCCAGCTCGCCTCGGTGCTCGGCGCGACCCTGTTGATCGAGGAGCACGACGACCTCGTCGCCGCCGTGGCCCGCGTCGTGCGCGAGCGCGGCAGCACCTACCTGATGGTCGGCGAGTCGCTGCCGAGGAAAGGCCTCGGCCGCCTGCGCGAACCGCTGCCACAGCGCTTGATGAAGGCGACGCCGGCCGGCGTCGACGTGCGAATCGTCGCCCACCGCGGCGGCAAGGAGGGGCCCGAGTGATCGAGCACTTCCTCGTCGGCTTCGCCCTCCTGCTCGGCCTCTTCGGCGGCTACCTGATCGCCAGCACGCGCTGGCGCGGCAAGCGCTCCGAGCGGCCGCAGCAGGTGCACCAGATCCTCCTGCCCTTCACCGGCACCGAGATCTCCCGCCGCGCCCTCGACGCCGCCCTGCGCCTGGCCAAAGCCGAGCACGCGACGCTGATGCCCGCCTACCTCGCCGCGGTGCCGAAGCAGCTGCCGCTGGAGTGCGCGATTCCGGCCGAGGCGGCCAAGGCGATGCCGATGCTGGAGGCGATCGAACAGCGCGCCACCGGCCAGGGCGTGCCGGTCGATGCCCGGGTCGAACGCGGCCGCAGCTATCGCCACGCGCTCAGCCGCCTGCTCGAGCACGAGACCTTCGACCGCGTCGTCGTCTCGGCCACCTCGACCGGCGCCGCCGGTTTCTCCGGCGACGACCTCGTCTGGCTGCTCGACAAGGCCCCCGCCGAGGTGCTGATCCTGCGCCCCGGCCCCGAGGACCACCGCGTCCTCACCGCCTGACTTCGCGGCCTGAGGCCGAATAAAGCGCACCCGAACAGGAATTGCCGAATCCGGATCGGCATTTACGACTTTGCCGATAGACATTGTGCTACCCTGCCGAACTTCTATTTAGAAGTAAGTCGCTCAAAAAACTAAATCAGTAGAGAAAGAAAGGATTCCTTTCTATGCGGAACGCGCGCAAGGTAACCCGGCGGCGCAGCGTCAACGCGGCCCTCCTGGCCGCCCTTTTTGCGTTGGCAGCTGTGGTCGCCGGATGTGGAAGCAGCAGCAGCGACAGCAGCTCCTCCTCGGGGGGCGGCAAGCTCGATGTGGTCGGCTACTCCACTCCCGAATCGGTCTACCAGGAAGTCCTTGAGCCGGCCTTCCAGAAGACCTCCGCGGGGAAGGGAATCAGCTTCAGCAACTCCTTCGGCGCCTCCGGTGACCAGAGCCGTGCGGTCGTGGCGGGCCAGCCGGCCTCGGTCGTCCACTTCTCCCAGGCGGGCGATATGGAACGGCTGGTCGAAGAAGGCGAACTCGTCTCCAAAGACTGGGAAAAACAGCCCTACGGCGGCATCGCCACCGACTCGCTCGTCGTGATCCTGGTCAAAAAGGGCAACCCGCTCGGGATCAAGTCCTTCAAGGACCTGGAGACGAACGAAGACGCCGAAGTCGTCACCCCCAACCCGTTCAGCTCCGGCTCGGCCCGCTGGAACATCATGGCCATCTACGGCAGCGCCCTGGAAGAAGGCAAGTCGCCCGACCAGGCGCTGGAAGCGGTCAAGACCGTGCTTGAAAAGACCGTCGCCCAGCCGGGCAGCGGTCGCGACGCCTTCTCGGCCTTCAGCCAGGGCCAGGGCAATGTCCTGCTCACCTACGAGAACGAAGCGATCAAGGCTGAAAAGGAAGGCGAAGACGTCGAATACGTGATCCCCTCGGCGACGCTTCAGATCGAAACCCCGATTGCGGTCACCGAGAAAGCAGCGGAGCCTGCCGCGGAAGACTTCCTCAAGTTCCTCTGGTCCGACGAAGGCCAGGAACTGTGGGCCGAAAACGGCTACCGGCCGGTCAACCCGAAGCTGGTCGACCCGAAGCAGTTCCCCTCCCCCAAAACGCTGTTCAAGGTCAGCAAGTTCGGCGGTTGGGGCAAGGTCAACGACGAATTCTTCGACGAAGAAACCGGCTCGGTCGCCAAGATCGAGGGTGAACTCGGAGTTTCGACCTCAGGCTGATGTCAGCGCACCCGGCAGCCGCAGACTCAGTCGAAACACCCCGGGCAGGCATTCGCCTGCCCGGGGTGGGGGCCGGCCTCGGCCGTGGCCTCGTCGTCCTCTACCTCAGCGTCCTCGTCCTCCTGCCGCTGGCGGCGCTCACCGACAAGTCGCTGAGTGGAGGCTTGGGCCACTTCTGGGAACAGGTGACCCAGCCGCAGGCGGTCAACTCGCTGGAGCTGACCCTGATCGCCTCGCTGATCGTTGTCCTCATCAACGGCTTCTTCGGCACGATCCTCGCCTGGCTTCTGGTCCGTGACGAGTTCCCCGGCAAGGCAGTGGTCAACGCCGTCATCGACCTGCCTTTCGCCCTGCCGACGATCGTCGCCAGCCTGATCCTGATCGAGCTCTGGGGCACGAAAAGCCCACTCGGGATCGATATCGCGCTGAGCCGCACCGCGGTCGTCGTCGCCTTGCTTTTCGTCACCCTCCCCTTCGTCGTCCGCGCCGTGCAGCCACTGCTGATCGAGATGGACCGCGAGATGGAGGAGGCCGCCGCCTCGCTTGGCGCCGGTGGCTTCACGATCTTCCGCCGCATCATCTTCCCCAACCTGCTGCCGGGCCTTGCCGCCGGCATTGCCCTTGCTTTCGCTCGTGCCCTGGGCGAGTTCGGCTCGGTCCTGCTCTTCGCCGGTGGCCTGCCAGAAACGCAGGTCTCCTCGGTCTACATCAAGCAGTTGATCGAGAACGGCAACGAAGCCGGCGCCGCCGCCGTCTCGATAGTCCTCCTGGCCGCCTCGGTACTGATGCTCGTGTTGGTCAGCCTGGCTCAGCGCTGGGGCAGCCGCCACGAGCGCTCGAGCGGTGCCGGCCTGACCAACATGCCGATGAGCGGCTTTGAGTCCTCGCCCCACGAGGAGGATGACGATGAGCGCGCATAGCGGTAACAGCAGCCGCTGGGGCCTGCGCTTCCTCGGCCTCGGCTACGTCTTCCTGCTCCTGCTCTTGCCGCTGGGGCTGATTTTCTACAAGACCTTCGAACACGGGCTGGCGCCTCCGATCGACGCGATCACCTCGCCGGACGGCCTGCACGCGCTGAAGCTGACCCTGATCATGGTCGCGATCGCGGTGCCGCTGAACACGATCTTCGGCATCGGCTGCGCGCTGCTGTTGGTCCGTCACCGGGTCCGTGGCAGCGGCATCATCGACGCGATCATCAACCTGCCGTTCGCGATCTCACCGATCGTCATCGGCCTCTCGCTTTTCCTCCTCTACGGCACCAAGGGCTGGTTCGAACCGGCGCTCGCCGAAGCCGGGATCAAGGTCCTCTTCTCGGTGCCGGGAATGGTCTTGGCGAGCATCTTCGTCTCGCTGCCGTTCGTCGTCCGTGAGACGGTGCCGGTGCTGCAGGAGATCGGCACCGAGCAGGAGCAGGCGGCATCGACCCTTGGCGCCAACGCCTGGCAGACCTTCTGGCGGGTGACCCTGCCGGCGATCCGCTGGGGGGTCGCCTACGGCGTCGTCCTCACCACCGCTCGGGTGCTGGGCGAGTTCGGCGCGGTCTCGGTCGTCTCGGGCTCGATCTCGGGCCAGACCCAGACGCTGCCGCTCTTCGTCGAGAAGCAGTACGAGAACTTCAACCTCCCCGGTGCCTTTGGCGCATCGGTTCTTCTCGCTCTTCTCGCTCTATCAACCCTGCTCGCAATGAACGTCCTAAAGAGAAAGGAGGACGCCTGATGGGAATCACAGTCGAGGGAGCCAGCAAGAGCTTCGGTGACTTTCAGGCGCTTAACGACGTCTCGATCGAGGTCCCGAACGGCTCGCTAACGGCCCTGCTGGGGCCGAGCGGCAGCGGCAAGTCGACGCTGCTGCGGGCGATTGCCGGGCTCGAGACACTCGATGCCGGCCGCGTCATGATCGATGACGAGGACGTCTCGAAGAAGCCGACGCAGAAGCGCGAAGTCGGCTTCGTCTTCCAGCACTACGCCGCCTTCAAGCACATGACGGTCTTCGAGAACGTCGGCTTCGGGCTGAAGATCCGCAAGTGGGACAAGGCGAAGATCTCCGCCCGCGTGCACGAGCTGCTGCAGCTGGTGCAGCTCGATGGGCTCGCCGATCGCTACCCCTCGCAGCTCTCCGGCGGCCAGCGCCAGCGCATGGCCCTGGCCCGGGCGCTGGCGGTCGAGCCGCAGGTGCTGCTGCTCGATGAGCCCTTCGGCGCGCTCGACGCGAAGGTGCGCAAGGACCTGCGCACCTGGCTGCGCAACCTGCACGAGGAGATGCACGTGACGACGATCTTCGTCACCCACGACCAGGAGGAGGCGATGGACGTCGCCGGCCAGCTGGTGGTGATGAACGAGGGCAGGGTGGAGCAGTCCGGCAGCGCCGACGACCTCTACGACCATCCGGCCAACGAGTTCGTGATGAGCTTCGTCGGCGAGGTCAACCGGCTCGGCGACGGCTTCGTGCGCCCGCACGACATGGACGTCGTGCTCGACCCCGACGAGCGCACCGAGGAGGCGATGGTGCAGCGCATCGTCGCCCTCGGCTTCGAGATCCGGGTCGAGTTCGTGCTTGCCGACGGCACCGAGGTCTGGGCCCAGTTGACCCGCGCCGAGCTGCAGAAGCTCGAGCTGCGCCAGGGTCAGATCGTCTACCTGCGGCCGGGCAAGACCAAGAGCTTCAGCGGTGACTCACCGCCCGAAGGTGGCGGGGCCTCGACTCCCCGCGACTCACAGGGCGGCGACGACGCAGAGGTATCTGCAGCCGCCTGAAGGGGCGACGGGGCGGGGTGCGCTTTGCCGGGTGGCGCCCCGCCCCGACCCGTCCACTGCCGTTGATTATGCGCCCCCCGGCGCTTTCTTGCTGACTTTGACTTTTGTCTTCTCATGGGACGACAAAAGTCAAAGTCAGCATTGAGTTGCTATTCTTGAGTTAGATGGTCAATAAAACCAAGAAAGGAGAGCCGATGGACAGCGCACCCGAGCACACGAGATTTGTCTCGCGCGGCCGGTTGAACGGCGTACTTCGCCAGCACCCCGTGGGGGGTGGTGGGCCGGCCGAAGGCACCGGCACCCAGCCGGGGCGCGAGCAGAGTGGCCTGGACGAGCTCGACACTCAGGCTTTCGAAGCTCTCTACTACCGGGCTCGCCTAATCCTCGGTGAGCCGCTTCCCCGGCCCGCGCGGTTCCCGCTGCGCGGGCACTGATCGAGGCGACCTTCCCCTGGGGTCGCCTCTAGAGCCGACCGCGCCGTTTGCGAATCCGGCGCGGTCGGCTCTTTGCTTGCCCTATTTCGTGCTTTTCGTCGTTTCGGTGGGCGGCAGTTCCGGCTTCGCGGGGTAGCCCTGCACCGAGAGGTTCCACGCCCCCAGGCTGAAGACCACGTTTTTGGCGCCCACGTACTGGATCGCGACTGTGTGTCCGCCCTTGGCGAGCACGGTGCTCTGCGTCACCGTCTCGAGGATCGCGGCCGGTTTCGGCGAGTTCGCGGTCGCCGGGGCGATGTTCACTTTGCCCGTTGTCTGGCCGTCGACCATGATCTGAATCGGGCAGGCGAGTTCCACCGTCGGTTTTGCCGAGGTGCAGGTCACCGAGCCCGAGAACGAGATGACCGCCGGGCCGGTGCCGGGCATTCCGAACGAGGTGTAGGCGGTCGGCAGGTAGACCGGGGTCGTGCCTTCGTTCGACCAGGGGGCGGTTCCGGCGGCGATCGCCGCGACGGGGGACAACGGCGCGTCGGCCTTCTTGACGAAGGTGTTGCCGGCGACTTTTTTCCTCAGGTAGAGCGTTGAGGCCTTCTTGTTGGAGACGTAGATCTGGCCGGCCGCCTTCTTCGTGATGAAGGCGCCGCTGATCGCGGACCCGGCGGACCCAGCGAACGATGGCGTCACGGCGACAGCCGCCGCAAGCACCGCCGCCAGCGCGACCGCGGTGGCGGCGCGAGGCGTGGACAGTCTTCTTCTGAGCAATTGAACCTCCGTTATAGGGCGTGCCGGGGCAGCCTTTATTAGTAAAGAGGTCAATAAAGTACAGAAGCTGTTAGGGTGATGTCGAGTTAGGTCATCAAGAAACTTCGGTACCCGTCAAAGGAAGGAATCAAAACGCGTATGAGAATCAGGACCCTCGTCATCTCGGCGGTCGCCCTCGTGGCCCTCGCCATACCGGCATCTGCCAATGCCGTGACCCTGATCGGATCGGGCTCCGTGGCTGCCCAACCGGTCCTGGAAGCGCTCTTCAAGACCTACACGAAGCAGGTCAACCACAACGTCCACTTCCACTACACCGCCGACGGAGGCAACGCCGGCGTCAAGGACGTCCAGAACGGCGTCAGCCAGTTCGCCGGGCAGGCTCGCACGCCGCTGCCCAGCGACGCCGGCACGACCTACGTGAAGATGTTCCTCGACGGGCTCTGCCTCGACGTCAACCCGGCCAACAAACTCACCAACATCAGCATCCAGCAGACCCACGACATCTACCGCGGGCTGCTGACCAACTGGAGCCAGGTGCCGGGCTCGGGTCTGGCGACGACGATCGACCCGGTCGGTCGCGACACCAACGGGGGGACCTACAACTTCTTCCTGCAGGCGGTTCTCAACAACGAACTGCCGTCCTCCAACGTCAACGCGCTGACCGCAGACGGCCTCGTCGTCAACGCGGTCAAGCAGGATCCCAACGCGATCGGCTACGACGGCCTCGCCTGGCAGGGCAAGGGCCAGAAGGCGCTCAAGGTCGAAGGCATCCCTTGTGAAGCCAAGAAGATCAGCGTCGAACCGCTCAAGTACCCGCTCTCGCGCTACCTCTTCCTGGTCCTGCCGGGTGACGGCAGCGGCATCTCGCCGGCGCTGAGCAAGTTCATCAACTGGGCCCGGCTCAACCCGGTGGCCGGTGAAGTGATTTCCAAGGCCGGCGGCGTCCCCGCCTTCAACAAGAAGCCGAAGAAGAAGTAAGCAGCGGATGGAGGAGCAGTACCCGTCCGAGTACGGCCCGAAGTGGTCGGACCAACGCGCCGAGCGAATGCTCGGCGCGTTGGTCTGTGCCGTCGTCGGGCTGCTGCTGGCGCTGATCATCACCGTCTTCGTCAAGGCCTGGCCGTCATTCGCGCACAACGGTTTGGCTTGGTTCGGGGCGGGGGGGAGCGTCGAAGAACAGCTCAACCAGATCTACCTCTCCGGCCTGGAAGGGGCCAACTACGTCTACACCTTCCACGCTTGGACGCTGATCTGGAGCACGCTGCTGATTACCGGCGGGGCGGTGCTGCTCGCCCTCGTCTCCGCCCTCTTCGTCTCCGTCTTCATCGTCGAGTTCGCGCCGGTCTGGATGCGCGACATCCTGCAGCCGGTGGTCCGCTTCCTGGCCAGCGTGCCCTCTGTGATCTACGGCCTGCTCGGCGTTCTGGTCATCGTCCCCTTCATCGGCAACCACCTGGTGACCGAGCCGCAGAAGGCATCGGTCGCGGGTGTGATCTCGCTCAGCGGCTACAGCCTGATGGCGGGGGTGCTGATCCTGACCGTGATGATCGCGCCGCTGATGGTCTCGATCTTCTCCGACGGCCTGCGCTCGGTGCGGCCGGGCTGGCTCGAGGGATCGTTGGCGCTGGGCGTCAACCGCTGGCGCACGACCTGGAAGATCGCCGTGCGCAGCGCCCGTCCGGCGATCGTCGCCGGCACCGTGCTGGCGGTGGCGCGGGCGATCGGCGAGGCGGTGATGCTGGGCATGGTCTCCGGGTCGGTCGCCTTTGCCCCCAACCCGGCCGACGGGCTGATCTTCATCTACGAGCCCTCGCGGCCGCTGGCCCCGACGATCGTCAAGAACATCGACTCGCTGGGGTCGGCGCCCTCCAACGCGACCCTCTTCGCGATCGCGGCGGTGCTGCTGATGTCGGCGGCGTTCTTCTCGATGGCCGGCTGGGTCGCGCGGCGGGCGATGCGCAAATACGGGGCGACCGCCTGATGGCCTCTCCAGTCGCCACTCCGCCGACCGACCGGCCGCCCACGGCACCCCCGCCCAAGAAGCAGCCGACGCAGGCGGTCGAGGGCAGCGCCACCTGGCAGCTCTCCGATCGCATCGGCTTGGCGATCTGCTGGGCGCTCGGCCTGCTCTTCTGCGCGATCGCGGTGGCGATCGTCGTCTACCTGCTGATCCAGGGATTGACTTACCTGAAGCCGTCGATGCTGGTCACTCCGGCCACGGCCGGGTTCAGCCAGAGCCAGACGGGTGGTTTCTCCGACGCCCTGATCGGCACCCTGATCGTCGGCACGATGGGAATCGCGATCGCCTTGCCGGTCGGAATCGCGATCGCGGTCTGGCTGGTCGAGTACGGCCGCCCGGCGGGCTTGGCCCGGATAACGGAATCGACGATCGAGGCAATCGCCGGCATCCCCTCGATCGTGCTCGCCCTCTTCGGCACGGTGATCTTCTCCAGCACCGCGCTCGGCTTCCTCAGTCGCACGACCGAAGGCATCGTCTTCGGCCGCTCCTTCTTCGCCGCCGCGACGATGCTCTCGCTGGTCGCCCTGCCGCTGGTCGTCGCCAGCACCCGCGAGGGGCTGAACGCGATCCCCCAGCACGTGCGCGAGGCTTCCTACGCAGTCGGCAAGACCAAGATCGCGACGACGCGGCGCATCCTGCTGCCGGCGGCCCGCCCGCAGGTGGCGACCGGGGCGATGCTCGGCCTCGGCCGGATCATCGGCGACACGGCGATCATCGTCGTGCTGCTCGGCGCCACCCAGAACTTCGCCCCGGTCGGCAGCACATTCCCGCTCAACTACCTGCGCGGGGCGGGCACGACCCTGACCAACTTCGTCTACGAGGCGTCCCCGACCGGGAACCTCAATCAGCCTCAGAAGGCCTACGCGGCGGCCTTCGTCCTGCTGCTGATGGTGCTGGCCCTGAACGCGGCCGTCGACGTCGTCCACCGCCGCGCCCGAAAGGTAGGAACGTGGAGTTCATAGCCTCCGTGCCCGAGTTCGATCGCCAAGTAGGAGGGGTGAGCGCGGATGCCTCCTCGCCGCCGCCGATCCGGCGGCTTCCGCTGGAGGACACTCCCGCTGCCTCCCAGGTGGCGCCGCCCGCGAGCACGTCGACCAACGGCGACGGCGCCGTCGCGTCCAGCGGCTTCACCGCGGCGAAGCGCTCGATCGCCGCTCCGCAGTTCTCGATCCGCCGCATGGAGATCGACGACGTCTCGGTCTCCTACGCAACCCGGGAAGCGGTCAAGTCGGTCTCGATGCCGGTCCGCCAGGGCGAGGTGCTGGCCCTGATCGGCCCCTCGGGCTGTGGCAAGACGACGCTGCTGCGCTCGCTCAACCGGCTCACCGAGCTGACCCGCACGGCGACGCTGAGCGGCCGCATCCTGCTCGACGACGTCGACATCAGGTTGATCGAGCCGACCCTGCTGCGGCGCCGGGTGACGATGGTCTTCCAGCAGCCCAACCCCTTCCCGATGAGCGTCTTCGACAACATTGCCTATGTGCTGCGCGAGCAGGGCTCGCGGCGTCAGCGCAAGAAGGCGCTGGAGCCGAAAGTGCACAGCGCTCTGGAACGGGCCGGCCTCTTCGAGGAGGTCAAGGACAACCTCGACCACCCGGCCCTGAGGCTCTCCGGCGGCCAGCAGCAGCGGCTCTGCATCGCCCGCGCCCTTGCTGCCGAACCCGAGGTGCTGCTGCTCGACGAGCCCTGCTCGGCGCTCGACCCGCAGTCGACCCAGGTGATCGAGGACCTGATCGTGAAGCTGCGCGACGACGTCGCCGTCGTCATCGTCACCCACAACCTGCAGCAGGCCTACCGGATCGCCGACCACGTCGGCTTCATGTACCTGGGCGAGCTGGTCGAGTACAGCAGCGCCACGGCCCTCTTCAACTCGCCGCGCGAGCAGCGGACCAAGGAGTACGTGAGCGGTGCCTTCGGTTAGCCGTCATCTCACCCGCGCCGCGGTCCTCGCGGCCTGCCTGTTGCTGGCCATCACGGTCCTGGCGGGTTGCGCGACGACGCAGGACACTGCGGCGGCGAAGCAGGCCGAATCGAAGCGCATCCTCGCCGCGCGCAAGCATCGCCAGCAAGCCAAGAAGCACGACCAAAAGACGCACGACCACGGGGGCAAGAAGCGATGACCGTCTCATCTCAGCGACCCGCGACCCTCAATGGCAGGCCCCAGTACGAGCCCTGCGAGGAGTGCGGGGCACCGCTCGACCCCCAGCAGCGCTACTGCGTCAACTGCGCGGCACGGCGCGGCAACGGCGCCAACCCGGCCTCGCGTTATTTCGCGACGATGAGCAAGCGCGCGCACCGGCCCCCGCTGCGCGCACCGACTAAAAACGGTTCGAACAGCCGGGCGGCGGCGGTCGGCTTCTTCGCCCTGCTGCCGATCGCCGTCGCGATTGGCGTCGTGGTCGGGCGCAGCGGCAACGACAGCGGCGAAAACGAGGCGCTGCTGGAAGCGCTGCGCAACCGGCCCGCCGCCGTGGCCAGCACCGCCGCGGGCACGACCGGCGCTGCGGCCAATTCCGCCAAAGGCAAAAAAGCCAAGGCGGCGGCCAAATCGAGCAAGGGCGACGGCAAGGTCTTGGCCAAAACCAGCAATGGGACGGTCCACGAAGTGGGGACCGGTTACAAACCGCCGGCCAAAAAGGTCGAAGAAGACACCAAGCTGGTCGAAGCGAACCCCGAACAGTCCGGCGAAAACTACATAAAGGCGCAGCAGAATCTGCCCGACGTGACTGTGGTCGGCGGCGATCCCAGTGAAGCGCCGGCGGCTTCCGGCGGAGCTGGGGAACCATGAGCGCTTTGAGCGAGGCACTGCAGCGGCCGGCGAAGGCGTTGAAGTCGGCCCGAACGAAGCCGGAGCCTCCGGCGGCGCCAGTGAAACCCGAGCCGAAGCCCGAGGAGGACGCCGAGCTGCTCGCCCAGCGCGACCGCCTGCTGGAGAAGTTCACGGTGATGCAGGCCGACCTCGGCGGCGCCTTCTACGAGATGGCGATCCGCGACCACGTGCGGATGGACGTGCTCACCCGCAAGGCGGCGGAGTTGCAGCGGGTCGACGCCGACCTGCTGGCGGTCGAGCGGATGCTCGAGCTGCGCCGGGCCGACGCGGCGGGGATCTGCCCCAACTGTGACTCTCCCTACGGGCCCGCGGACCGCTTCTGCCCCCAGTGCGGGCATTCGCTGGTAACGGCGGTGGCCCCATGAAGGCCGCGATCCAGGCGCAGGTGCGCCGCGCGGTTGCCGCCGCGGCGACGCTGACCGGCAAGCGCTTTGGCCTGCTCGTCGCCTCCTCGGTGGTGGCGACCTCGGCGATCGTCGCCAGCGCGATGACCGGCACGGGGGGGAGCGGGGCGCTGGCAGCGCTGATCGGCCAGAGCCTCGCCTCCGACAACACCCCGGTCGCGAGCGCGCCCGCGGCGGCTCCCGAAGCCGAAGAAAGCGCTCCGGCCGCCAGCCCGGAAAGCGCCTCTCCCCAGCCGGAAGCGTCCTCCGCACCGGTTCCGGCTCCCGAGCCAGCGCCGGAACCGGCCCCCAAACCGGCGCCGAAGGAGCCTGCCGAAGCGCCGGCGGAAGCCGAACCCGAAACGGGCCCGGTCAAACACGTCTTCGTCATCTCCCTGACCAGTCCCGGCTATGAACAGTCGCTGGGAGCGCAGTCGCAGATGCCTTACCTCTCGGCGACCCTGCGGCCGCAGGGAGAGCTGCTCAGCAATTACACCCTGCTGGGCGAAGGCCCCCTGGCCAACGGGATCGCCGCGATCAGCGGCCAGCCGCCCAACACGGCGACGACCGCCGGCTGCCCGACTCATGAAGAATTCAGCTCGGTCACGGCGAACTCGAACGGGGTCCTCGCCGGCTCCGGCTGCGTCTATCCGGTCGAAACCCAGACCCTGGCCGATCAGCTCACGCTCGACAAGCTCAGCTGGCGCGCCTATGCCGACGGCATGGTCGACCCCACCGGGAAGCCGTCCAACTGCGTGTATCCCAACCCCGGCGAAGGTAGCGGTCCGACTCAACCGGGCGGCTACGCCGCGAGCCAGAATCCGTTCGTCAACTTCCACTCGCTGCTCGACCTCGGCGATTGCTCGGAAAACGACGTCCCGCTGGAACAGCTGAGCAAGGACCTCGGCAAAGCCGATAAGACGCCCAGCTACTCGTTCATCGCGCCGACCCCCTGCAACGCCGGCACCGCCGGCCAGTGCCCCGCCGGGGCACCGGAAGGAGCGGCCAGCGCCGACGCCTTCCTCTCGGCCTGGGTGCCGAAGATCCTCGCCTCGCCCGCCTATAAGGCCGACGGCCTCCTCATCGTCACCTTCTCCGCGATCAACCCGCCGGTCGCGGGCGCCCCCGCCCCGAGCGGGGATCCGCTGCGCACCGGCGCTCTGCTGCTCTCGTCGTTCACTACGCCTGGCGGTACCGATTCCGGCGCCTACAACCCCTACTCGCTGCTGCGCTCCAGCGAGGAACTCTTCGCGCTGAAACCCCTCGGCGTTGCCGCGGGGGCGAAAACGAAGTCCTTTGCAAGCAGCCTGCTGCAGCAGGGCGACGGGGGCGACTAGGAGTCGGGACGGGCCGAACGCGGCTCTAGGATGAGTCGCGTGCCCGAGCAGAAAAAGCCGGTCAACTGGCGGGCCTGGATCGTCGGGGTCCTGGTCGCGATCGTCGTCATCATCGCCCTGCAGAACTCCCAGCAGGTGCGCGTCGACGTCCTCTTCATCACCGTCGACGCGCCGCTGATCATCACCCTGCTCGCCGCGGTCGCGATCGGAGCCCTGATCGGTTACGTCACTCCGCTCGTTCGCCGGCATCGGCGCGACGAGGCCAAGCGCGCCTAGCTCCGGTGGCAGTCGACGAGTAGTCGCATTCATCCCGTGATCGGGGTAGAGCCGAACATGGCGCCGGGGAATCCTCAGCCGGGTCGCTTCGCCGACCGAGCCGACGCGGGCCGGCAGCTCGCCGCACGGTTGCTGGCGCTGACGGGCGAGCGGCCACTTGTCGTCGGCCTGCCACGTGGCGGCATTCCGGTAGCCGAGCAGGTCGCCGCAGCGCTGAGAGCGCCGCTCGAGATCCTCGCCGTGCGCAAGCTCGGCGCTCCCCACAACCCCGAGTACGGGATCGGCGCGATTGCCGAGGGCGGCACCGAGGTCTTCGATCGCGAGGCGCTGGCGCTGCTGGAGATCGATGGCGACGAGCTGGCTGGCATCGTCGAGCGCGAGACCGCCGAGCTGTGGCGCCGGGTCGAGGCCTATCGGGGCGATCGCGAGCCCCTCTCTCCGCGCGATCGCACCGTCATCGTCGTCGACGACGGCGTCGCGACCGGCGTCACCGACACCGCCGCCCTGCGGCAGGTCCGCCGCGATCGGCCCCGGCGCTTGATTCTCGCCGTCCCGGTCTGCCCGCCGGACTCGCTCGCGCTCCTGCGGGGCGAGGCCGATGAGGTCGTCTGCCTGCTCGCGCCGCCCCGGCTGCAGGGGGTCGGCCAGTGGTACTCGGACTTCGGCCAGGTCTCCGACGCCGAGGTCGTTTCCGCGTTGGCGAGGGCCAAGGGGCGAGACATCGCGGACTGAGCTCATCGCGGGAAAGCCGCAGCCGATCGGCGGCTTCCTGCGGATGGAGCGCCGCCGCCGCGACCCTAGGGTCCAGGGATGACAGGAAGTGACCGGCGTGGCGACGGACAGAAAGTTCTGGTTGCGGGCGCGGGGGTCGCCGGCCTCGAGGCAGCCCTTGCCCTGCGGGACCTGGCGGGCGACCGGGTCGACATCGCCTTGCACGACCCGAGCAGGGAGTTCTCCTATCGCCCCTTTGGCATCGGTGAGCCGTACGGAACGACCCGTGCTTTTCGCTATGACCTGCGCAGTCTGAGCGAGCTCTGCGGCGCTTCGCTTCACGCGAGCGCCATTTCCGCGGTCGAGCCCGAACAGCGCATCGCTGTGACCCGCGACGGCGAGCGACATCCCTATGACCACCTGATCGTGGCGACGGGCGCGCGCATGCTCTGGGCGGTGCCCGGTGCCGCAACTTACTGGGGGGTCGCCGACGAAGGCCAGGTGGGCGACCTGATCGCGGATCTGCGCTTGGGCCGCCTGCGACGCCTGGCCCTGACCATGCCGCCAGGGCATAGTTGGGTCCTGCCGCTCTACGAGCTGGCGCTGCTCGCAGCCAACGTGCTCGACAAGACCGCCAACGATCGAACTCGGATCACGGTGGTGACCCCGGAAGCTGCCCCCCTGGAGATCTTCGGGCCCCGCGCCGCCGAGCAGACGAGCGCGTTGCTGGCGGAACGTCAGGTCGACGTCATCGCCGGGGCCCGACCGATCTCCTTCGCGTCGGGGCGCCTGCGCATCGACCCCGGCGATGAGGTCGAGGCCGACGCGGTGATCGCCCTACCGCGCCTGGAAGGCAGGAGGATCGGCGGTATCCCCCACGACGAGGACGGTTTCATCGCCGTCGATGAACACGGCGGCGCGGTTGGGATGGAGCGGATCTACGCGGCCGGGGACGTCAGCTCCCTGTTCTTCAAGCAAGGCGCCTTCGCCAGCCAGCAGGCCGACACGGTGGCGGAAGCGATCGCCGCCGCGGCCGGGGCAGAGGTCGAGCCGCGGGCCGCGGGCCCGCGAATGCGAGCGGTGCTCTGGACTGCCCAGGGCCCCCGCTACTTCTCCGGCAGAAACGGAGAGGACGAGGAGCGGGGTTCCAGCCCCAGCCAGCGCCACCTGGAACTCCTGCACAACGGCAGGCTGACCGCCCGCTACCTGTCGCCCCTGGTCGACTCGCTCCTTGCAGGCAACGGTTCCCACTCCGCCGAACGCAGCGCGACCGAGGCGCCTCAGCGCGTCTGAATCTCGGCATGATGGGGCGGTGAGCGACCCCGTCGTCCAGCGCTTTCGCGCCGCCCGCCGCGACCCGGACCTTGCCTTGCTTGAGGGCTTTCACGCGCTCAAGCACGCGCTGCGCTTCGGCGCCGACGTGATCGAGGCAGTTGCCTCCGAGCCGGCCGAGCTGGACCGGCTGGCGGCCGATCTCGCTCCGGACCTCGCCGGTTCGCTGGCCGAGCGAACCGCGGCGGTCGATGCCGAGCTCCTGGCCCAGCTCGTGCCCCACTCCCCCCGCACCGGGGTTGTCGCGATCGCCCGCCGTCCCGACGTCGATGTCGCCACCGTTCTCGCGGCGGAGCGCCCGGCGCCGGTCGTGCTGCTGGAGGACCCGCGCACGATGGGCAACATGGGGGCCTGCGTGCGGGTGGCCGCGGCAGCGGACGCGGCCGCCGTGCTCACCACCGGCAGCAACGATCCCTGGCACCCGGAGGCGCTGCGCGGCGCCGCCGGGCTGCACTTTGCCCTGCCGGTGGCGCGGATCGAGGCGTTGCGCGAGGGCGGCAGGCCTCTGGTCGCGATCGATCCCGAGGGGGAGCGGCTGGGGGAGAGCGAGCTCGACCCGCGCTCGGTCCTCGCCTTCGGCACCGAGCGCTACGGCCTCAGCGAGGCTCTGCTCGAGCGTGCCGACGCACGCCTGGCGATCCCGATGCGCGAGGGGGTGTCCAGCCTCAACCTGGCGACCGCGGTCTCCGCCGTGCTTTTCTCACAACGACTTGAACCTCGTGGGCGGCGGTCACGTAGATCGGGCAAATGAAGAAGATCGTCGGCTCGCTTGTCCTCGCTGCTGGACTGATCGCCACCCAGGTGGCGCCCGCCGCCGCCCCCGGTCCGGCCACGGCCAGCAGGGCGAAGACGGTCGACATCGACCACTTCAAGTTCCACCCCCACACGCTCGAAGTCGCCAAGGGCACCAAGGTGGTCTTCTCGAATTCGGCGGACGTCGCGCACACCGCGACGGACCCGGGGGCCTTCAACAGCGGCCACATCGCTGCGGGCGAATCGTTCGCCGTGCGCTTCGAACATAAGGGGACCTTCAGCTACCACTGCGAAATTCACCCCTTCATGCACGGCAAGATCGTCGTCGGCTGAGGTAAGTTGGCGGTAGTCCCGCCAACACCGAAAGGATTCACCTTGCCGTTTGCCGACATCAATGTGGGAGAAGCCCTCCTCGTAGCTTTCGAGGTCTTCTTCTTTGTGATCTGGATTTGGATCCTGATCACGATCCTCACCGACCTCTTCCGTGACCATGAAACCTCCGGCTGGGTGAAGGCGGCCTGGGTGCTCTTCCTGGTCTTCATCCCCTTCCTCACCGCGCTGATCTACCTGATCGCCCGCGGCAGCGGCATGCGCGACCGCACGATCAAGGCGCAAGCCGAGGCAAAGCAGCACTTCGATTCCTACGTCCGCGAACAGGCGCACGCCTCGTCGCCGGCTGACGAACTGCACAAGCTGAACGAGCTGAAGGAAAAGGGCGCGCTCTCGGCTGAGGAGTTCGACAAGGCGAAGGCGAAACTGCTCGCATAGCCGACGAGGATGCCGGTGCCCCTCCCCAAAACGCGCGGCAGGAGCCGCGCTTGAGTGTTTTGGGGAGGGGCACCGGCATCCCTCCCGAGCTACCCAAGCTTCTGACCAACGAGGTCCCGCCGGCGGCGTGAGGTCCTGCGGGGGTTCCTCCCCAGGAACTCCCGCGAAGCGGCCTGGGGAGGAACCCCCGCAGGACCTGGTGCGTCGGGACGCCTTGCGGAAACCCTCCAAATTGCGGGTTTCTGCATGGGATCTTGCAAGTTATTAGCGGTTCCTAACAATTGCGCGAGGGGTTCGCTACCGTCCTCCGCCGATGCGCGTACCCCTTCGCGGCAACTCATTGCGGCTGCTGCTGCCCGCGGCAGCGCTCCTGGCCCTCCTCTGCGTGGTCGCTTCGGCGCCGGCAAAGGACCTGGAAGAAAAACTCCAGGACACGCAGGGCAAGCTCAGCCACGTGCGCGAAGACCAGAGCGCCCTGGCGGCGACGATCGCCGAACAGAACAAGGCGATCGACTCGATGATCGGCGAAGTCTCGGACCTTCGCCAGCAGCAGGCCGCGGTCGAGGCCGAACTCTCGGCCAAGGAAGGCGAACTCGACGCCGCGACCGAAAAGCTCGAAGCCGACCAGCGCCACCTCGCCGCGGTGCGGGCTCGCCTGCAGCGCGCACTCGACGTCCTGCGCGAACGACTGGTCTCGATCTATGAGTCGGGCAGCCCCGACATGCTCAACGTCGTGCTCGACTCGGCCAGCTGGTCGGAAGTGAACACCCGCGCCGACTACCTCGACCAGATCCAGCAGTACGACGACTCGGTCGCCTCGCGGGTCAAGGGCCTGCGTGACGAAGCGCGCGCCGCGGTCAAGCGGATGACCGCCGTGCGCGCCCAGATCAAAGAAGCGCGCGACGCGATCGCGGCCAAGGAGAAGGAAGTCGCCGCCGCCCGCGCAGAGGCCGAGGCTCGCTTCGCCGAACTGAAGTCGGCCCAGGCCGAACGCCGCGCCGCGATGGAAACGCTCGAGTCGCGCGAAGAAGCGCTCAGCGACAACCTCGCTTCGATCTCGGAACAGATCGCCAGCACCACCGGCGCGCCGGCTCCGGTGACCGGCACGCCAGCGCCGTTGACTGCCGGCGAGAGCGCCGAATTCATCTCCGAAAGCCAGGCCAGCGTGCCGAGCGCCGCCCCGGCCGCGATTGCCGCCGCGATCGAAGCGGCCAACTCGATCGCCACCACCCCTTACATCTGGGGCGGCGGCCACGGCTCCTTCGAATCCTCGGGTTACGACTGCTCCGGCGCGACGAGCTTTGCCCTGCACGGCGGCGGCTTCCTCGAAAGCCCGCTCGACTCGACCGGCCTCGAGACCTGGGGCGAACCCGGCCCCGGCAAGTGGATCACCGTGTACGCCAACGCCGAACACGCTTGGATGATCATCGCCGGCCTCGCCTTCGACACCGTCGGTGGCCCTGGCCCTCGCTGGCACAGCTCGCCGGTCGACTCGCCGGAAGGCTTCGTCGCCCGCCACCCGCCTGGGTACTAGGCCGGCGCTCCCACCCGGTCCCAGTGCGCGGCGTTGCCGCGGCTGACGTGGATCACGCCCTCGAAGCCTTCGCGCTGCAGGATCGAGGCGGCGAGGCCGCTGCGCTTGCCGGCCTTGCAGATCGTCGCGATCGGCTGCTCGCGCGGCAGCTCGTCGAGGCGCGCCTGTAGCTGGGCGAAGGGGATGTGGATCGAGCCCGGGACGTGTGCCTCGGCGTACTCGGAATCGTTGCGGACGTCGAGCACCTGCGGCCCGTCCTCGCTCGCGAGGCGGCGGGCAAGCTCGGCCAGGTCGATCGCCTCGATCCGCTCGACCGGCCGGTCCTCGGCGCGCCAGGCGGTCATGCCGCCGCCGAGGAAGCCGCGCACGCGCAGGCCGACCGCGGCGAGCAACTCGGCCGCCTCGAGCTCGTTGCCGTCGGAGGCGGCGACGACCAGCAGCTCGGCGTCGACCGGGACCATCTCGGCGACCTTGGTGGCGAAGCCGGTGTCGTAGCCGGAGGCGCTGATCGCGCCGGGGATGTGGGCCTCGTCGAACTGCTCGTTGGTGCGCGAGTCGACCGCCAGGGCGCCTTCGGCGATCGCCGCCTCGAAGCCGTGCGGGGTCAGTTGCGTCGGGGCGCTGATCGAGGTGACCAGCGGTCCGCTGTTGAGCGCGACGATGTGGCCGACGTTTGGCGGCTTGCTGCCGATCGTCGCCACCGCGTCCTCAACGAACTCGGCCTCGCTCTCGAAGCGCAGGGCGCGGTTGTGGCGGCGCTCGAAGCCGATCGTCGAGCAGGTCTTGAGATCGATCCCGGCGCTGCCGCAGAGCGAGCCGCCGAGGTGTCCCGGCCAGACCTCGGTCTCCTCGGGCAGGGCCAGCAGCCGCTGGTGCAGGGAGCGGAAAATGTCGGCCGCGCCCTCGCGCGGCTCGACCGCGAGGTCGGGACGAGCGACGTCGCCGACGAAGAGGCAGTCGCCGCTCAGCACCGCCCAAGGGTCGTCGCCGCGGGCGGCGTCGCGCAGCAGGAAGGAGGTGTGCTCAGGCCGGTGACCGGGCGTGTGGATCGCCTCGATGCTCGCTCCCTCGCCCAGCGGCAGCGTCCAGCCGTCGGCGAAGGCCTCGTGCGGGTAGGTCGCCTCGGCCAGCCCATGGACGTGGATCGTCGCCCCGGTCGCCCGCGCCAGGCGGCCGTGCCCGGAGACGTGGTCGGCGTGGTTGTGGGTCTCCAGTACGTGCTCGATCCGCACGCCGTGCAGGCGGGCGAGGTGGAGGTAGGGGTCGATGTCCCACTGCGGGTCGACCACGGCGGCGACGCCGGAGGCGGTGTCGCCGACCAGGTAGGAGGCACAGCCGAGATCCTCGTGAATTATCTGGCGGAAGAGCACCGGATCAGGGTAGCGGCGCGGCAAACCGGGTACTAAAGGAACAACGCAGTTCCCGCGTCCCGGGCGGGACAGGCCCGGCCGGAGCGGGCGAATCGAAGGAGAGATCATGGAGTCAGCCTCGATCCGTGCCCATGAGTCGGCGGTCGGAAACGGAGGTCAGCAGCCAGTCGGCGCGGCCCAAGTGCGCGAGGGCTGGATGCCTGCCGATCCGGCCCCTCTCGGTCTGGCCGCCTTCGCGCTGACCACCTTCGTGCTCAGCATGTTCAACGCCGACCTGGTCAACAAAGCGGGCGAGCCGGTGGTGCTGGGACTGGCGCTCGCCTATGGCGGCGTCGCCCAGATCCTCGCCGGGATGTGGGAGTTCCGCACCGGCAACACCTTCGGTGCGGTCGCCTTCACCTCGTTCGGCGCCTTCTGGCTCTCCTTCTGGGCCTTCGTCACCTTCTTCGCCGGCGAGGTGCCGGCGGCGCACGTCGGCGACGCGGTCGGCCTCTACCTGATCGCCTGGGGCATCTTCACCACCTACATGTTCGTCGCCTCGCTGCGCACCAACGCCGCCGTGGCGACCGTCTTCTTCCTGCTCGCGGTCACCTTCTTCCTGCTCGGCATCGGCAACTCGGGCGGCAACGAAGGAATGGTCGAAGTCGGCGGTTGGTTCGGCTTGGCGACGGCAGCGGCTGCCTGGTATGCATCTTTTGCGGCGGTCGTCAATTCGACCTTCGGGCGGACGGTTCTACCGGTCCGGCCGCTGGGTCCCTGAGCAGGAGAGGAGCGGCAAATGGCAACGCGCGAGGGGTCGTCGAGCCTGGAAGGGCAGCTGAGCGAACTGCTCGAGGTCGAGAGCTTCGAGCCACCTGAGGAGTTCCGCTCGCGGGCCTTGCTCAGCGACCCAGCGATCTACGAGCAGGCGGCGGCCGACCCGGAGGCTTGGTGGCTGGAGCAGTCCAAGCAGCTGCTCGACTGGGCGCGGGAGCCGACCGAGGGTCTCGACGAGTCCAACCCGCCCTTCTACAAATGGTTTGCCGACGGCAAGCTCAACGCCTCCGCCAACTGCCTCGACCGCCACGTCGAGGCGGGGCGGGGCAATCGGGTCGCCTTCCACTGGCGCGGCGAGGAGGGCGAGGAGCGCGACATCACCTACGCCGAGCTGCTCGCCGACACCCAGCGCTTCGCCAACGCGCTCAAGGACGTTGGCGTCGGGGCCGGCGACATCGTCGGGATCTACCTACCGATGATCCCCGAGGTCGTCGTCGCGATGCTTGCCTGCGCCCGTATCGGCGCCCCCCACAACGTCGTCTTCGGCGGCTTCTCGGCCGAGGCGGTGCGCGAGCGGATGGAGTTCTCCGAGGCGAAGGCGCTGGTCACCGTCGACGGCGCCCGCCGCAAGGGCAAGACGGCGCCGATCAAGGCGCAGGTCGACGAGCAGATGGACGACCTGGAGAGCCTGGAGACGATCGTCGTCGTCCGCCATACCGGGATCGACTGCCCGATGCGCGAGGGGCGCGACCGTTTCTACGACGAGCTGATGGACGCCGCCGAGGCGGAGTGCCCGGCCGAGGCCTTCGACGCCGAGCAGCCGCTCTACATCCTCTACACCTCCGGTTCGACCGCGAAGCCGAAGGGGATCCTGCACACCACGGGCGGCTACTTGACCGGGGTCGCCGCCACCCACCGCTACGTCTTCGACTTGAAGCCAGAGGAGGACGTCTACTGGTGCGCGGCCGACGTCGGCTGGGTCACCGGCCACTCCTACATCGTCTACGGACCGCTGCTCAACGGCGCCACCAGCGTGATGTGGGAGGGCGCGCCCGACTACCCGAGCAAGGGCATCTGGTGGGAGCTGGTCGAGCGCTACGGGGTGTCGATCCTCTACATGGCGCCGACCGCGATCCGCACCTTCATGAAGTGGGGCGCCGAGATCCCCGAGGAATCGGACCTCTCCTCGCTGCGCCTGTTGGGCTCGGTCGGCGAGCCGATCAACCCCAAGGCCTGGCTCTGGTACCAGCAGGTGATCGGCGGCGGCCGTTGCCCGATCGTCGACACCTGGTGGCAGACCGAGACCGGCGCGATCATGATCACGCCGCTGCCCGGGATCACCGCGACCAAGCCGGGCTCGGCGACGACGCCCTTCCCGGGTGTCGAGGCGGAGGTCGTCGACGAGAACGAGGGGGAGCCGGTCGACGGTGGCCAGGGTCTCCTCGTCCTCAAGCGGCCCTGGCCGTCGATGTTGCGCACCCTCTACAAGGAGGAAGAGCGCTTCATCGAGACCTACTTCTCTCGCTTCGGCAAGGAGACCTACCTAGTCGGCGACGCCGCTCGCAGGGACAAGGACGGCTACTTCTGGGTGATCGGGCGGATCGACGACGTCGTCAACGTATCGGGCCACCGTCTCTCGACGGCCGAGGTCGAGTCGGCGATCGTCGCCCACGCCGACGTCGCCGAGGCGGCCGTGATCGGCCAGCACGACGACGACACAGGACAGGCGATCGTCGCCTTCGTCACCCTGCAAGGCGACCTCGCCGGCGACGAGCAGACCGTCGAGGGAATCCGCGCGACCGTCGCCGAGCGGATCGGCAAGTTCGCCCGACCCAAGCGGATCATCTGGGCCGACGACCTGCCCAAGACGCGCTCTGGCAAGATCATGCGCCGGCTCTTGCGCGACATCGCCGCCGGTCGCGAGAGTACGGGAGACACCTCGACCCTCGAAGACCTCAGCGTGCTCGCCCGGCTGCGCGAGGAAGACGAGTGACGCGAAGGCCCTCCGTCTCCCCCTCGCCACGGTGGTAGAATGGTTGGAGGGTCGATCCCTCGTTTCCAGACAAAGGGAGTCCAGGAAGATCATGGCTACTACCGCGTTGCCTTCCGAAACCCTTGATTCGGAGCTCTACGAACCCGATTACTCCTACGAGATCGTCGATGGCCAATTTGTGGAGAAGCCGGCGATGGGCATGCAAGACAATATCATTGCAGCGCGGCTGACTCGGAAGCTGATTCTCTTCGATC
>DATBAV010000034.1:0-91150 GCA_036271315.1 Solirubrobacterales bacterium
CGAGGCCAAGGACGAGATGTTCGCCTACACGGACACCAAGGACTCGCCCTGGTTCGTGGTCGAGGCCGACGACAAGCGCACCGCTCGCCTCAACCTGATCAGCCACCTGCTCGAACAGATTCCCTACAAGCCGGTTCCGGCGGAGAAGGTCGAGCTGCCGCCTCGCCAGGAGCGCGCCTACATACGGCCGCCGGTCGATACGCAGACCTTCGTGCCGACCCGCTATCTGGTCGAGTAGCCCTCTTCCGGGTATACCTCCTCCAGTGGCTCGCCTGATCTACTCGACGATCGCCTCGCTCGACGGCTACGTCGCCGACGCCGACGGCAACTTCGACTGGGCGGCTCCCGACGAGGAGGTGCACGCCTTCGTCAACGAGCTCGAGCGGCCGGTGGGGACCTGCCTCTACGGGCGGCGGATGTACGAGACGATGGTCTTCTGGGAGACGGTGGACACCGGATCCGAGCCGCGGGTGATGCGCGACTTCGCCGAGATCTGGCGCGCCGCCGACAAGGTCGTCTACTCGCGCACGCTGGGCGAGGTGTCGAGCGCGCGGACCAGGCTCGAGCGGGACTTCGAGCCCGATGCGGTGCGCGAGCTGGTCGCGTCGGCGAGCAGTGACGTAGGGATCGGCGGCGCCGAGCTCGCGGCTCAGGCATTCAGGGAGGGCCTCGTCGACGAGTGCCAGGTGTTCCTCGCTCCGGTCGTGGTGGGTGCCGGTAAGCGCTCGCTTCCCGACGGTGTATTCGCGCGGCTCGAGCTGCTGGACCAGCGCCGCTTCGACGGCGGCTTTGCCTACCTCCGTTACAACGTCAGGCGCTAGGTCTAGCGAGCTAAAGGCCGGTGGGGTGGCGGGCGGCGAAGCTGGGTGGTTCCACCTTGGCTCGGTGCCAGCGTGGGCCGTTGACGCCGGCCGGGTCGTCGCGGGTGTCGAAGCGCAAGCCGGCGATGACCATGAAGACGTGCTCGTTGTTGGCGTAGACGGTGATCCAGCGGCCGAGGCCGTGCTCGCCCCAGTAGGCGAGCTGCCCGGAGACCATCGTCTGGTCGAGCAGGCCGGCGGCGTGCAACACGTAGCTGACCGCACCGGAGCAGTCGTAGCCGTGCGAGAGGAAGCTGACGTGGCCGCCGCCCCACACATATGGCCTGCCGTCGATCTGGTTGGCGGCTGCGATTGCTCGCTTGACCGCGTCCGGGGCCCGGGCGGGGGCGACCGCCTGGCCGTTGGAGAGTTCGGCCCCACAGTTGGCGCTGTTGCGGACCGCGCCTTCGGGGGTCGGCATGCAGCCGGCACCCCAGGGCGTCGGTTCGGCAGTGGCCATCGGCGCGGCAAACGCGTAAGCGCCGAGTGTTGCGAGACAGATAAGGGCGAGCGTGGACAGCCAAGCGCGCATCGCGCGAGGGTACAGTTCTGAGCCATGTGCATGCAGTGCATGGCGTCGGCGATGACGGCTGGGGCGGCGGTCACGGGAGTGCGGGCCTGGGTGGCGACGCACCGGCCACCGTGGCTATCCGCCGGACGGCTGCGCGCGTTCACTGCCGTGATCCTCGCGCTCGGAGTGCTCGCCTCCGGGTCGCACCTCGCTCCCAACGCGGGACCGGCCACGGCCAGCGCGGCTACTGCGGACGCTGGGTCAGAAGGCTCCGGCCCGCTGGGTCAGGCACTTCTCACCGCGGCCAAGGCAAGCGGCGTGCTCGACGCGATCGAAGGCAGCCTCGTCTACCTGGGCGCGAAGTACGAAGGCTCATCCACCGCCAAGAAGGTGGCGGCGGAGCCTGCCGCGGGGTCCGTGTATTCGGGTGAAGGCGGCGACTACAAACCCGGTGATCCGCTCCCGCCCGCCTCCGCCGGCACCAACGGGCCGGTCCCGCCGCCCCCCGGAGTCCACGGCGAACCGCTTGTGGCCCGCATACCCGCCACCCCCAACAAATATGGCGACCCGACTGCGACCTATGTCAGCGGCATCGCCCTATCGCCGCCTGGTGCGCCCGAACGCGTCACCGGCGTGATCAACGCCGCCAACGCGATCGTTGGCCAGCCCTACGTTTGGGGCGGGGGGCACGGCTCCTGGTATTCCCGCGGCTACGACTGCTCGGGTGCGGTCAGTTATGCCCTCGCCGGTGGCGGCTTCATTCCCGAGCCGCTCACCTCGGGCGCCCTCGAGGGTTGGGGCGCACCCGGCCCCGGCCGCTGGATCACCGTCTACGCCAGTGCCACCCACGCCTACGCGGTGATCGCCGGCCTGCGCTGGGACACCGTCGGCGACGCCCGCGGCAGCGGCCCCCGCTGGCACGTCGCCGGCACGCCCCCCGCCGGCTTCGTCGCGCGCCACCCGCCCGGCTACTGAGCACGAGTACGTCTCAGCCCGCCTATATCGCGGGTTGAGACGGATTCGGCAAGCCCGCGAGGGAGAGCGGCGGACGAGAATCGAACTCGCGTCATCAGCTTGGAAGGCTGAGGCTCTACCGTTGAGCTACCGCCGCGGATGAATCCGTAAGAATGTAATTCAGCCACGGGGAGTGGCGCAGTCTGGTAGCGCACTCGGCTGGGGGCCGAGCGGTCGCAGGTTCAAATCCTGTCTCCCCGATAGCAGCAAGGCAATCCCCGCATGGGCTTCGCATAACCACGCGCCGCGCCAAATCGATCTGGCTGCGCGAGGGGCTATGCGGGGCTATGCGCGGCGGTCCGTTGATACGAGAGTGATAGGGGGCCTGGCGCCCGCTTCTCGCGCCCCCTGCCAGTCGATCTCGCCGCCGGTTCGGTGCTCGCGATTGAGCTTCGCCGCGCTGGCCTACCACTGAGGGATTGGCGGCATCGAGCTTGCCGTCCAAGTGCAGGAATGCAAGGCCGTGGACGAGCGCCCAGATCGCGGTCGCCGACGCCTCGGCGTCCGCGCTCGCGAAGAAATTGCGGCGCTCGGGCTGGGCCGTTTGCCATCCTCCTGACTCGTGGCCGAGACACCGACGATCTACGAGTGGGCCGGAGGCACAGAGGCGTTCGAGCGGTGGCTGAACACCTTCTACGACCTGGTCGAAGGAGACGATCTGCTCGCCCCGCTTTTCGGCGGGACGGTCGGTGCGGAGCATCGGGACCATGTGGTCGCCTGGTGGGTCGAGGTGATGGAAGGTCCACCACGCTACGGCGATGAGCTCGGGGGCTATGAGGCGATGCTCTCCCATCACCGGGGGCTGGAAATCACGGCGAAGCAGCGGCTGCGGTTCGTGACGCTTCTTAGCCAGGCCGCAGACGATGCGGGATTGCCGGCGGATCCAGAGTTCCGGGCGGCGATCATGGGCTACGCGGAGTGGGGCTCGCGGCTGGCGCTGCACAATTCCGGGCCGGGTGCGCAGGTGGCCGAGCACGCGCCAATGCCTCGCTGGGGCTGGGGCCTCGCTCCGCCATATCTCGAGGGTGAGGGTTGATCGCCGGCCAGGCGCCTCGGTGGATCTCGGAGCTTCACAGGGTCTCTACTCAAACACGGATCGAGGAGGCGGTGCGATGAAACAAGTGATGGTTCGCTACAAGGTCAAGCCCGATCGGGTGCAGGAGAACGAGGAGCTGGTCCGCGCGGTCTATAACGAGCTTCAGCGCACTACGCCGGCGGGGCTTCGCTATGCCACCTTCCAGCTGGATGACGGCGTCAGCTTCGTCCACGTCGCGCAGACCGAGGACGGACAGAACCCGCTTACCGAGGTGGCGGCGTTCAGGGAGTTCCAGAAGGAGGTCGGCGAGCGCTGCGAGGAGCCCCCCGTCGTCGCCGAGCTGCGCGAGATCGGCTCCTATCGCTTCTTTGGCGGTTAGGTGTTGCCCTGCCTCCCTGATGTAGACAATAGGTTTCGACTAGATCTGGCCATCCCACGGGAGGCGGGGCGATTCGGGTTGGTTCGCAGAATGGCCCAAGCGGCGACAGCGGCGCTCAGGGAGCGGCGGTGGGAATCCGACAAGGGACGCCGGTGCCGACGAGGGCGCAGTGAATGGCCTTGGGGAACTTGTGCAGGTACTGCTGATCGTCGTCTTCGGCGTAGTAGAAGGGGGTGGCGGGGTCGACCTCAGTAGTGATCGGGTCGTGGCCAGCGGCGCGCAGCGCCTCGCCGTAGGTCTTCAAAGCCGCTTCGGCAGCGACCCTCTGGGCGTCGTCGACGAAGTAGATGCCGGACCGGTTCCAGGTCCCAACTTCACTGCCCTGGCGCATCCCCTGAGTCGGATCGTGCTGCTCGAAGAAGAGCTCGAGCAGATCGGCATAGGTGACCTTGGCCGGGTCGAAGGCGACCAGGACCGTCTCGGCGTGGCCGGTCTCGCCCGTTTCGACCTCCTCGCTGGTGGGGTTCGGCGTGGTTCCGTTCATGAAGCCGGTGGCGGTCGTGTAGACGCCGTCGATCGTCCAGAAGACCTGCTCGGCGGCCCAGTAGCAACCGAGTGCGAAGTAGGCGACCTCGATCCCCTCCGGAAAGGGCGGCTTCAGCGGCGTGCCAAAGATCGCGTGGCGGTCCTCGATCTCATAGGCGAGCTCGCTGCGGCCGGGGAGCGCCTCCTCAGGGGCGGGCATCCGCGTCTCCGCCGGGTTCGACATCGGCATTCAGCGTACCGCTCCCATTGGCCCAATTCAGGTCGAGAAGCAGCAGTAGCCCCGGTCCATTGCCACTTGACTTCCCCCCGGACAGGGGCGAAGGTGCGACGGTGGACAGTGCGGAGACACGCGGCGAGGGTGTGGCGGCTACCCCGCCCGTCAACGCCGGGGAGATGAAGCTCGAGGTCGTGGTCGTGCCGGTATCGGACGTCGATCGGGCGAAGCGTTTCTACGAGGGGTTGGGGTGGCGCCTCGACGCCGACCTGGCAGTCGACGACGGCTACAGGGTGGTGCAGCTGACGCCTCCGGGATCCGCCTGCTCGATCATCTTCGGCGAAGGGGTCACTACCGCGCCGCCGGGCTCGTCCGAGGGGTTGCAGCTCTCGGTCTACGACGTCGACGCGGCACGGGCCGATCTCATCGCCCGCGGGGTCGACGTCAGCGAGACCTTCCACGACGCGACCGGAATCTTCCACCAAGCCGCTGCCAATGGACGCGTCGACGGACCGGCGCCCGAGCATGCCGACTACGGCTCGTTCGTCGCCTTCAGCGATCCGGACGGCAACGGCTGGCTGCTCCAAGAGATCAAGACCCGGCTCCCGGGCCGGTGAAGGGAGGATCGATGGCAACCACTTATGAGTCCGTGGATGACCTGGCGGCCGCGCTGAGAAGGGCGGCCGAGGCACACGGCAAGCACGAGGAGCGAATTGGCGCGGAGGATCCGAACTGGCCTGACTGGTACGCGCTCTACATGGTCCGTGAGCGCGGCGGCGAAGAGCTGCCGCAGTAGCTCCCTATCATTGGTGGATCATGCTTTTCGGCCAGGAACACGTCGAGCGCTACCGGGCCACCGACGGCGCCGAGGGACACGAGTGGCAGGGCACGCAGACGCTGCTGCTGACCACGACGGGACGCAAATCCGGTGAGCCAAGGACGACGCCGCTGATCTACGCCCCGGAGGGCGACTCTTTCGCCATCGTCGCCTCGAAGGGCGGCTCCGACGAGCCGCCGGCCTGGTACCTGAACCTCTCCGCCGAGCCGGAGGTCGAGGTGCAGGTGAAGGGGGACCGCTTCAAGGCTCGGGCCCGCACCGCCAGCGCCGAGGAGAAGCCCGCGCTCTGGAAGAAGATGGTTGGCGAGTGGCCCGCCTACGACGAGTACCAGCGCAAGACCGATCGCGAGATCCCGGTCGTCGTGCTGGACCGCATCGCCTGAAGTACGTCGACCCCTACCGGCCGCGCGGCTGGTTCAGTCGCGCCTTCGCGGCGTTCTCCAACACTCGCCTGGGCCGGTTCCTCTCGATCCACGTCGTCTGGAAGCTGGATCCGCCCCTGATGCGGGCGACCGGCGGGCGCCTCGGCTTCGATCTGACAATCCCGACGGCGCTGCTGGAAACGCGAGGGGCGAGGAGCGGAGCGCTGCGGCGCAACGTCGTCATCTACTTCCACGACGGCGAGCGGGTCACGATCGTCGCCTCGAAGCTCGGCCTGCCCAATCACCCGGCCTGGTTCCACAACCTGCGGGCGAGCCCCGAGGTCACGCTTGGCGGCGTGCCAATGCGCGCAACCGTGATCGAGGACGAGGGAGAGCGCCGGCGGCTCTGGGGTCTGGCCGACCGCGTCTTTGCGCCCTACGCCGACTATCGACGCGAAGCCGCTGCGACGAATAGGGAGATCCCGATGGTCCAGCTGGTCCCGCGCTAGTCGGCTTTCTTCTTCTGCCGGCTGCTCGGGTCGGCGGCGTGGGCGAGCCGTTCGGCGCCTTCGCGCATTTCGACCCCGGCCTCCCGGGTCGCGGCAACGGTCTCTTCGCCGACCGCGGTCAGGCCCTCGCTCGGCTTGCCGCCGACGATGTCGCGGAAGGCTTCCTTGAAGCGCTCGGTGCGGCGGTCCGGCGCGAACCGATCTTCGGCCTTGGCCTGCTTCTTCGGCCGGCGCTCGCCGTAGCGGCGACGCCCCCAAGTCGAGCTCGGCTTGCCGATCCGGCAGGCGCCGTAGATCGCGACCGGGAAGACGAAGAAGCCGATCACTCCGTGCAGGATGCGTCCCTTGAGGAAGCAGATCGCGACCATCAGGAAGACGAGAATGGTGGCGAGGATGCTGGTGATCACCACGAATGGGGAGCCGGAGTCGATCGTTAGCGGGTTGGCACCGAGGACGATCAGCAGCATCGCCGCCGCCGCGATCACGGTCGCGTCGATCGAACTGCGGCCCTCCTTCGCCCAGTAGACGTCCTCGAGGTGCACCCAGAGCGCGAACTCGTCGATCGTCAGGCCGACGCCGACGCCGAAGCCGAGCGCGCAGATCTCGGTGAACGGGGTGCGGCCGTCGGCGACGAAGGCGAGGGTGCCGGCGATCATCATCGTGACGATCCCGAAGACCAGGTGGTGGACGTGGACGCCGCTCTCGCTTTCGACGTTGCCCGGCCACCAGGAGACGCTTTCGCTGCGGATGATCCGCGTGCTCATGCGGATGAAGGCGAAGGAGCCGATGAAGCCGACGAGGACGAGGAAGACCGCCTGCTCGTGGTTCTCTTCGAGGTTGCCCCAGAAGGTGGAGAG
Organism: Solirubrobacterales bacterium; assembly: GCA_036271315.1. Taxonomy (GTDB): domain Bacteria; phylum Actinomycetota; class Thermoleophilia; order Solirubrobacterales; family 70-9; genus VRUE01. Next base: position 7,127 of record DATBAV010000034.1, read on the forward strand.
GATCGAGGCGGTGGTCATAGGAGGTGGTCGAGTTTAGGCTGGATGTCGATAGGTATGAGAACGGCAGGACCACGAAAGGCAGAGATGCAGAGTTGGAACCTCAACGACATTGCCGCGGAGCCGCACCAGCCGCGGATCCTCGCTTCGGCAGACGATGCGCGGACGATCGTGCTTGACCTTCCGGCTGGGGATGAGCTGCAGGAGCACGAGGTGCACGAGCGAGCCCGACTGATCGTGGTCGGCGGCGAGGTTGAGGTCACGATTCCCGCCGGGGAGAGCGCCTCGGCCGGTCCCGGCCATCTCTTCGAATTTGACCCCGGCGAGCGGCGCACGGTCACCGCAAGGTCCGACGCTCGCTTGCTGCTGATCCTCAGCCCGTGGCCGGGAGATGGTCACCCTGGCGCGATGACGCTCGAGCAGAAGGGCGAAGCGCGCGAGCATGCCGCCCGACACGCGCAGGGCTGATTGGCCTACCGAGGCTGCTGCTTGGCGATCGCGAAGTGCGCGATCGCTGGGGTGAGGTCTTCGTTTCCGGCGGCATCGACGGCGAGCACAGTCAACGTGTGCTCGCCCAGCTTCAGGTGCATATAGGCCTTGGGCGAGCCGCAGACAGCGAATCGGCGCCGGTCGAGCTTGCAGCGGAAGCTGCCATTGGACTCACTCGAGCGGAAGCTGAAGACGGCTTCGCGCTTGCCTGCTTTTATCGAGCGCTTGGCGATCGTGGTCTGGGGCGGAGTCGTGTCCGCTGCGGATCGCGCCGGCAAGGCCGGCCCGGCGGGAAGTCCCCGGTTTGGAGTGAGTGGCATGCCGACGTCGATCGAGAAGCTGCCCATGGCGGCTTCTCCGGCACCGCCATTGAATTTTCCGTCGACCGCGAAGTAGTACTTCGTGCCGGCACTGACCGGGAATCCGGCGACGGTGTCTTTGGCGATCGGACTTAGGGCGCTGACCGAATTGCCGGTGTAGATGCCAAGCAGGACGGGCCCGATCCCGCAGCATGCGCTGACGCGCGCGTCGCCTGTCTCCGGTGCGATCCACGAGTACCAGACCGAAGCCCCGCCCTGGTCTCCTTCATGATCGGGCTCGCCCGACTCCTTGCTCGCACCCCAGTTGTAGCCTCGGGCCGAGCCAAAATAGAAGCGATCGCCACCCGGTTCTTCGTCGATCCTGCCTTCGATTGGGATGGCGTCAGCGAAGTCGTCGTTCGCCGGCGGAGGCGTGGCTTCTATTCGCAGTGTCAGCTCGCCATCGGTGATCGGTTTCGGCGATTCGGGAAGGTAGAAGCCGTTGCCGTCGACTGCGATCTCGTAGACGGTGCCGACGGTCGCTTTGAAGGTGTATTCGGCTCCGGTGTATTCGCAGCCATTGCCTGCGCCGGAGTTGTCGCCGGCAACCATGGTGAGCGAACCCAGGGCTGTTCCCGTGAAGACACCGAGAACCGCGTGAAAAGAGCTTTTGCAGCCGTTGATCGAGACAAATCCGGTGCTCGGCGCTTCCCATTTGAACCAGACCGAATGCCCCGCTGCGAAGATTCCCACCGACTCGAATTGCTCTTTGGTGGCTTCGACGTTCGAGCCGCTGACTTCCGCTGGCAGGCTGGACGGAAGGGCCTGGGCATCGGCGAAGTCGTCGTTTGCGGGCGCCGCGGCGAGCGCGGGCGCACACGGTGAAAGGCAGGCAAGAACCAGCCCACCCGCCACCGATCCCGCTGCCTTGCCCCACCTCATCGAGTGCGGGAGTCTAGTCTCGATTCGACTACCATCGGCGCATGAGTGACCTTGGGCCGTCCTCTTCCGCAGTTGAGCTTGCCGCTGCGCTTCGCGCTCGCGAGCTCACTGCGGTCGAGCTGCTCGAGGGCTGCCTCGCCGCGGTCGATGCGCGCAACCCCGAGCTGAACGCGGTCGTCTGGCGTGACGATGAGGCCGCCCGGGCGGCTGCCCGCGACGCCGACGCGCGGATCGCGGACGGGGAGGAGGCGCCGTTCCTCGGCGTGCCGATCCCGATCAAGGACCTGACCGCGGTGGCGGGTTGGCCGCTCACCTACGGCTCGAACGGCGCCGGCGATGGGCTCAGCGAGGAGAGCGAGCTCGTGGTCGAGGCACTGCAACGAGCCGGCTTCGTCCTCTGCGGTCGCACCAACACGCCTGAGTTCGGCCCGCTCACCGTGGCCGAGAATTCGCGCTATGGCAACACCGTCAACCCCTGGGACACCGGCCGCGCCTCGGGCGGGTCCTCCGGCGGCGCCTCGGCGGCGGTGGCCGGTGGGATGTTCCCAATCGCCCACGCCAACGATGGCGGTGGCTCGATCCGCATCCCCGCCGCCTACACCGGGCTGGTCGGCCTGAAGAGCAGCCGCGGCCGCATCCCGCGCCGCGCTCAGACCTGGATGGGTGCCGTGGTCGAGGGCGCCATCGTGCGCACGATGGCGGACGCTGCCGCGTCGCTCGATGCCATGGCAGGCCCCGATCCGCTCGCCTGGTTCAACGCGCCGGCGCCGCAGCGCCCTTTCGTCGAGGAGGTGGGCGCGCCGGTCGAGAAGCTGCGGGTCGGATTGATGGCGGAGGCGCCGCTGGGCCTGCCGACCGATCCCGACTGCGTCCGGGCCGCCCGCGAGGCTGCCGCGCTGCTCGAGGAGCTTGGTCATGAGGTGGTCGAGGTCGAGGTGGCGACGATCTCCGAGGAGCTGACCCCGGACTTCGTGACGATGACGATCGGCGGCATCGCCGACTACGACGGCGTCGACTGGTCGAAGGTCGAGCCGCACAACCGCCACGCCTACGAGGCCGCGACGGATCGGGTCAGCGCTTATGAGTACGTCGTCGCCGTGCAGAACCTGGAGCGGCTCTCGCGTCGCGAAGTCGCCCGCTGGGGCGGCGATTTCGACTTGCTGCTGACCCCGACCTCGGGCATCCTGCCGCCACCAAGCGGGCAGATCCTGACTGCGCAGCACGCGGCGCCCGACCAGCCGGTCTTCGAGACGATCGCCTCGGTTTGCTTCACGGCCTTCGGCAACATCACCGGCCTGCCCGCGATCTCGCTGCCGCTGCACTGGAACGACGACGGGATCCCGGTCGGCGCGATGCTCACCGGCGGCCCCTTCGAAGAGGCGCGGCTGATCCGGCTCGGCGCCCAGCTGGAAGCGGCGCGGCCCTGGGCCGAGCGCCTCGCGCCCGCCGTCGCTGCCTAGCGTTCGACCTCCGCCAGTGCCTCGCCCAGTAGGCGGATGCTTTGCTCGATCGCCGGCTCGGGCATTGCGGCGAAGCCGAGGACGAGACCGGGTGGCCCGCCTGGTCTGAAGCGGTGCAGCGCCAGCCCCTCGACGCCGACGCCGCGGCCGGCGGCGGCGCTGACCAGTGCCGCCTCGTCGACTTCACCGGGCAGTTCGGCCAGCTCGTAGAGGCCGGCTGCGCCCTCCTCGACCCGCGCCTGAGGCAGGTGTTGACCCAGCGACTCCATCAGCGCCTCGCGGCGGCGTTGATAGCGCAGCCGCATTCGCCGCAGGTGGCGGTCGAGCTCGCCGCGCTCGATGAAGTCATGCAGGGCGAGCTGGCCGATCGCCTCCGAGCCGCGGTCCTCGATCGCCTTGACCGAGATCAGCGGCCAGCCCAGCCAGGAGGGGGTCAGCATCCAGCCGAGCCGCATCCCCGGCACCAGCCGCTTGCTCGCCGAGCCGACATAGGCGACCCGCTCGGGAGCGAGACCCTGCAGAGCGCCGACCCCGCCGCGGTCATAGCGCAGCTCGGCGTCGAAGTCGTCCTCGACGATCAGGCGCTCGCCCAACTCCGCCCACTCGACCAGGGCGGCGCGGCGCTCGCTGCTCAGGACCGCGCCGGTGGGGAACTGGTGGGTGGGGGTGACGATCACCGCCGCCGCCTCGCTGCGCTCGAGCAGGTCGACCCTCAGGCCCTCGGCGTCGACCGGGATCGGCTCGACCGCCAACCCGGCCTGCTCGAGAATCAGGCGGTGGCTGTGCCAGCCCGGGTCCTCGAGCGCGACGCTCTCGACGCCGCGACTCGCCAGCCAGCGAGCGATCAGCGAGAGGCCCTGGCTGAAGCCGGTGCAGACCAGCAGTTGCTCGGGGTCGGCGGCGGCACCACGCACCCGCCCGAGGTACTCGGCGAGCGTCTCGCGCAGGGCGGGAACACCGCGCGGGTCGGGGTAGTCGACGGCGTCGATCGGCGCCTGCCGCCAAGCGACGCGCAGCGAGCGCAGCCAGCGGTCGCGGGGGAAGCCGGCGAGATCGGGGAGGCCGGGGTCCAGGCGGTGGGTGGAGCTGGGCCGCAACGAGGGGGAGGGGGCGCGCCGCGCCGCCGCCCGCACGGTTGGCGCCACCCGCACCGGGGCGCCCTGCCGGGCCAGCAGGTAGCCCTCGGCGGCAAGCTGACCGTAGGCCTCGCTGACGACGCCGCGCGATATCCCCAGCTCGGCGGCGAGGTTGCGCGTGGAGGGCAACTGCGAGTTGGCACTGAGCCGTCCGCTGCGGACCCCTTCGCGGATCGAGCGCTCGATTTGTTCGTGTAGCGGGGCGTCTGCGTCCCGGTCCAGCTCAACGAGGAGGCCGGGACTAACTGGACCATCAGAATGCGCCATGACTGGCACTGTATAACGGACCAGTAGCCTCGTACCATCGCTTGAGCGAAAGGCCAGCCAGTGAGTTTGAGGTTTATCCCCCGTATAGGCGACAAAGCTCAAGCTCGGCGAAGAAGGAGATGAGATGAATCGGATCACGATTGTTGGAGGTGGGATCGCCGGGCTAACCGCGGCGATTACGGCGGCCGAAGGGGGCGCATCGGTGCGGCTACTGGAGGCGCACGATTCGCTCGGAGGCCGCGCCCGCAGCATGGCTGGTCCCTACAAGGCGAACTTCGGCCCTCACGTCATCTACAAGGACGGCCCGCTCTGGTCTTGGCTGGCCGAGCGCGAACTGCTGCCGCGCTACTCCGGTCCGCCACTGGCCGGGATTCGCTTCCGCTGGCAGGGTGAGATCCGCCGTACGCCGCCGCTGGGAACGGTCCCGGCCGTGCTGCGTTTGCGTGGTCGCGAAGCGCCCGTGGACCAGGACTTCCGCAGCTGGGTCACCAGCCACTCCGACGAGCGCACCGCGGCAATGCTTTCCGCCGCCGCCGGCGTCTACACCTTCCATCACGATCCTGGCGAGCTCTCCGCCGCCTTCGTCTGGAAGCACTTGGTGCGCATCCTGCTCAGCCCGCCGCCGACGGCGCGCTACCTGCACGGCGGCTGGAACTCGCTGGTCGACGCCCTCGAGCACCGGGTGCGCCGTCTCGGGGTCGAGGTCGAGACCGGCCACGCGGTCGAGTCGCTGTCCGAGTCGCCGACGATCGTCGCCACCGAGCTGGGCCGGGCGGGCGAGCTGCTCGGCGACGACTCGCTGAGTTGGCCGGGCGGGCACACGGTCTGTATCGACCTCGGCTTCGAGCATCGTCGCGGCGACCCCTTCGTCGTCTCCGACCTCGACGAGTCGGGCTGGGTCGAGCGCTTCAGCGCTGCCGATCCCTCGCTGGCGCCGGCGGGCGAGGAGCTGGTACAGGCGCAGATGCCGTTGCGGCCGGGGGAGAGCACCGAGCAGGCAGCGCTGCGCCTCGAGCACCTGCTCGAGGCCGCCTTCCCGGGGCTGGCCGAGCGCGAGCACTGGCGCCGGCGCCAGGTGATGAACGGGCGCAGTGGCCCGCTCGATCATCCCGGCAAGAGCTGGCGCGACCGGCCCGCCGTCGCCCGCGGCGACGGTGTCTTCCTGGCGGGAGACATGGTCGCCGCTCCCGGCCTGCTCTCCGAGGTCTCGTGGGCGAGCGGCTCCGAGGCCGGGCGCCTCGCCCTCGCCGCGGTCGGTACTCAACGCGGCGAGCTGAGGCGAGTGGCCTAGTCCAATACCGTCTCCGTTAGTGGCAAAGACCAGCGCCGGCATCCTGCTTTACCGCGGCGGCGGGGATTCCCTGGAGGTCCTGCTCGTGCACCCCGGCGGTCCCTTCTGGGCCAAAAAAGACGAGGGCGCCTGGTCGATTCCCAAGGGTGAACTGGAGGACGGTGAGGAGTCGCGCGCATGCGCGTTGCGTGAGTTGGAGGAGGAGATCGGCTCGTCCCTGGATTTGACCCCCGAGCGGCTAGCCGACCTGGGCGAGGTGCGGCTGAAGAGCGGCAAGCGGGTCGAGGGCTGGGCGGCAGAGGGCGACTTCGATCCCGCGACCCTGCGCAGCAACACCTTCGCGATGGAGTGGCCGCCGCGCTCGGGTAAGGAACGCGAGTTCCCCGAGGTGGACCGGGCCGAGTGGTTCTCACCCGAACAGGCACGGTTGAAGATCAACCCCGCGCAGGCGGCCTTCCTCGATAGATTGCTGGCGCGATGACGGAGACCCCCGAGCCGGAGCGACTCAACCAGGAGGGGTTTGCCGAGTTCGCGAATCGGGCTGGGGAGGACGCTCCGGTGACGATGCTCAACCTGCTGCGCTTCAAGCCCGATGGCGGGCAGGAGCGCTACGCCGAGTACGGCGCGGCGGTGACGCCGCTGCTGGAGAAGGCCGGCGCCCGGGTCGTCTTCCTCGGCGAGTCGGCCCTGCCGCTGCTCGGAGACGGGCGCTGGGACTCGGTCCTGCTGGTCGAATACCCGACCCGCCAGGCGTTCCTCGACATGATCGCCTCGGCCGAGTACCAGGCGATCGGCCACTTGCGCACCGAGGCGCTGGAGCACGGCGAGCTGCACCCAATGAGCGCTGCCGACCAGCTTCCTTAGCCGGCCGCGCTCGGCAAGTGCCGCCCTATACTCGCCGGGCGATGGCAGACGGCCCAAACGCGAACTCCACCCCCAACGGCGAAGGCCCCTCGGGCAAGCCGCTGCCGCTCTCCGTGCGCCTGCTCGCCGCCGGCGTGCGCGGTGCCCGCGACGTCGGCAAGGCGACCGGGATCGACCAGGCGATCGAGGCCGCCGCCGAGGAGGCGATGGTCGCCGCGGTCGAGAGCGAGGCGGTCGAACGGGCGATTGCGCGGGTGCTGAAAGGCCCGGTAGTCGAGGAGGCGATGAACAACGCGCTTGAGAGCGACACCGTCAAGAACGCCCTGATCGACGCGCTCGACAGCGAGCTGGTCGACGAGGTTTGGCGCCGCCTGCTGGCCAGCGACGAGGCCCAGCGCCTGGTCGAGCGGATCGCCGAGGCGCCGGAGATCCGCGCCGCGATCAGCGCCCAGAGCGTCGGCATGATCGAGGACGTCGGTCACACGATCGGCAACGGCACGCGGCGGCTCGACGGCGTGGTGGAGCGGGTCGTGCGCAGGATCTTCTTCCGCAAGCGGCGGAATACGCCGACCGACCGTGCCGGCGCGGTCACGCGCGGGCTCGCCTTCGCCCTCGACGTGCTGATTGTCAACCTCGGCTTCTCCGGGCTGGCCGCGGTCGCGGCCCTGATCGCCTCGGCCTTCACCGGCAACGGCAACGGCGTCTCCAGCTTCGCCCTGGCGGCCGGGACGGCGCTCTGGTTCGCGATCGGCAGCCTCTACCTGGTTGGCTTCTGGTCGCTGGCAGGGCAGACGCCGGGCATGCGCTTCCTCGGGGTCCGACTCGACGTCGATGCCCGCGGTCTGCCTCTGGGCCGCTCGGTCAAGCGGCTGATCGGGATGACCCTGGCCGCGATCCCCTTCGGCCTCGGCTTCCTCGGCATCCTCTTCGACGAGCGCCGCCGCGCCTGGGACGATCGGCTCAGCGGCGTCGACGTCGTCTACGAGGGCAACGAGCGCACGCCGGCGCCCTGGTCGCGGTTGGCGATTGCCGAGCTGCCGCTTGATGCCGACCCCGCCACGACGAAGGCCCCGGATCCCCGGGGCCTTCGATCACAGCGCGTGGTCGGCTCTTCGCCTAGCTGACGGAGCCTTCCGGGCCCTCCGCCAGCTTGTAGATGATGATGATCGCGAGGGCGAAGATCGCCAGCGACCAGAACGGGTAGGCGGGGATCGAGAGCAGCGCGCCCATCGCGTTCAGCGAGGCGATGAAGATGCCGAACCAGCGCCCGAACTCTCCACCGGAGAAGAGCGAGAAGGCGGCGACGAGCTCGAGCACGCCGATGATCAGCATGACCCAGCCCCAGGTGTGCAGGCCGCTGATGATGTAGGTGGCGTTCTCGGTGAAGAACTTCGAATCGCCGATCGCCGCGATGCCGTAAATGATGTTGAGGACGCCTGCGATCAAAAGCAGTACGCCCGCGAACACCCACCAACCGCTGAGTGTGGTGCTCTCCTCGTTCATGGGTAACCCTTTCATCCGCGAATAGGCACTGTGAACTTGCGCGAGGATATTCCAGGGGTCGCCGGTTTTTCCTGCTCTGGAGCGAGATTTGCCAGGTTGTCCAATAGTCTCTCGGCGTATGGACGTGGTGCGCACAGCGGAGGAGCGCCTGCAGGGGTTGCCGGACTTTCCCTTCGAGTCGAGCTACGCGGAGATCGACGGCTTGCGGCTGGCCTACCTCGACGAGGGGGAGGGCAGGCCCGTCGTCTTCTTTCACGGTGAGCCGACCTGGTCGTTTCTCTGGCGCAAGGTGATCCCGCCGGTGCGCGACGCTGGCTTCCGCTGCATCGCCCCCGACTACGCAGGCTTCGGCCGCTCCGACAAGCCCACCGCTCTCGACTGGTACAGCTACGACCGCCACGTCGAGCTGATGTCGAAGCTGCTCGAGGAGCTGGACGTGCGCGACGCCACGGCGGTCGTCCACGACTGGGGCGGGCCGATCGGGTTGCGGCTGGCGGTCGAGCACCCCGATCGCTTCTCGCGCATCGTGATCATGGAGACCGGTCCCTTCACCGGCCACCAGCGGATGAGCGAGGCCTGGCTGATGTTCCGCGAGTTCGTCCGCGACAACGCCGACGTGCCGGTCGGGATGCTGGTCCGCGGCGGCTGCAAGGAGGACCCCGGCGACGAGGTGATCGCTGCCTACGAAGCGCCCTTCCCGACTCCCGAGTCGAAGGCGGGGGCGCGAGCCTTCCCGCTGATCCTGCCGACCGAGCCCGAGGCGCCGGGCGCCGCCGAGGGCAAGGCGGTTGCCGACGCGCTGCGCGAGGACGAGCGGCCGACCCTGGTGCTCTGGGCCGACTCGGACATGGTCTTGCCTTTCTCCGTCGGCGAGCGGGTCTCCGAGCAGCTCGACTACCCGCCGCCGCGCCCGGTCGAGAACGCCGGGCACTTCCTGCAGGAGGACGCCGGGCCGGAGATCGGCCGGATCATCGCCGAGTGGCTCTGAGCCGCTCGGCCGTGCGCTGAACGGCGCCGCGCAGCTCGTCGCGGGGTCGATCGATCAGCAGGCGCTCGCGCTGCGGGGGCCCGTCGTCCTCGAGCCAGGTGACGGTTCCCGGCCAGTAGGGCCCCGGTGGCCTGCCGGGGTGGTGAAAGACGTCGGCGTAGACCCAACTGCCGGTGTTGTGGAGCGTGCCGCCACCGGCCAGCGGCCACTGCGCGTCACCCTCTTCCGGGCCGGCGCGATGGGTGTGGCCGGTGATCACGTGGGCGGCGTCGAGTTGCAGCCGTCGCATCAGCTCCGTTGTGGCGGCGATGCCATCGCGGGTGATCGCTACGGCGGAGACGTCGGGCGAGAAATCGGCGCGCAGCACTCGGTTGAGCGCCCAGACACCGGCCGGGACGCCGGCGCCGATCGCGGCTTTGCGGGCGGCCTTGGCGATCGCGTTGTCGTCGTGACGATTCGAGACCGAGCGCCAGGCACGCTCGGAGGGCCGGTTCGCCTTGCTCGCCAGGCCGCCGTCGGCGAGCCCGAATGCGAAGCCGTAGAGCGGGCGCAGGACGCGCTCGTAATCGCCGGGCACGGCCATCTCGGGCGGGCGGCGGCCGCTGCGCATGACCGCCGCCGCGGCGACGCACTCCAACCGCGGCAGCGTCATGTGGCAGTCCATGTAGTGGCCGTGGGTGGCGTAGACGTCGTCGCGTAGCCAGACACCGGGGTAGGCGACGCTGAGCTCGGCCGCGCCGAGCCAGGAGCCGATCCGGTTCAGCGCCTCGCCGGTGGGCAGAGCCCGGTGCTCGAGCCCGAGCGAGCCACCGCCGAGGGAGAGATCTTCCAGCAGCGGCTCGGCCAGCCGGTGGTCGTGGTTGCCGGGGACGAAGACGATGCGCCCACCGGCCATCGCTTCGCCGAGCTCGGTGAAGAACGCCTGGGTGAGCTCGAGCACCCGCGCCAGCGGGAAGTCGCGCAGCTCGAGCACGTCGCCGAGCAGGACGAGGCGGTCGGCCGCGGTGATCCGCTCGAGCAGGGCGGCGCGGATCGCCGGGTCGCTGACCAAGTCCTCGCCGGTGCCACTGCCCAGGTGCAGGTCGGAGACGATCGCGGTGCGCATCGGGGCAACCTAGTGCAGCGTGCCTGGCCAGGCAGCCAGTCTGGCTAGACTTCTGCCCGATGGCTGAGTTGAGCGAGGAGCGCCTGGCGCCCAGCAACGGAATCGAGATCGCCTACCAGGAGGTGGGGGATCCCGGCGGCGAGCCGCTGATCCTGGTGATGGGCCTGGCGACTCAGATGATCGCCTGGGACGACGAGTTCTGCTCGATGCTGGCCGATCGGGGCTTCCGCGTCGTCCGCTTCGACAATCGCGACATCGGCCACTCGACCAAGCTCGACGGGGCGCACGTGCCGGGCCGGGCCGACCTGCTCTTGCGCCGGCGCGAGACCGCGGCCTATCTGCTCTCCGACATGGCTGCCGACACGGTTGGCCTGATGGACCATCTCGGCATCGACTCGGCCCACGTGACCGGGATCTCGATGGGCGGGATGATCGGCCAGACCATCGCGATCGAGCACTCGGACCGGATTCGCTCGCTGGTCTCGATGTGCTCGACCACCGGCAACCGCTGGGTCGGCCAGCCGACGTTCAAGGTCTTCGCCCACATGCTGGCCGACGCGCCCCGCGACCGTGACGCCTTCATCAAGCGCATCCAGCGGACCTACGCGCTGATCGGCTCACCCGCCTACCCGACCGACCAGGAGCGCCTGCGGCGGGTGGCCGAAGGTTCCTGGGACCGCGGCCACAATCCGCGCGGCGTGCTGCGCCAGCTGCACGCGATCGTCGCCTCGGGGGACCGCACCGCGGCACTGCACAAGTTGAACCTGCCGGTGACCGCGATCCATGGCACCCGCGACACCCTGATCCGCCAGAGCGGCGGTCGCGCCACCGCCCGCGCCATCCCCGGTGCCCGCCTGCACCTGATCGAGGGCATGGGCCACGACCTGCCCCGCCCGCTCTGGCCGCTCTTCGCCGACGAGATCGCCGGCACCGCCGAGCGGGCCGGATGGCAAGTCCCTGCCGGGCAGCCCGCCTGAGTGCGGCTGAGAGGAGTCGAACCTCCACGGAGTTTCCTCCACACGGACCTGAACCGTGCGCGTCTACCAGTTCCGCCACAGCCGCGAGGCCAGGCAATCTACCGATTTGCAGCCGCAAGCCCCGCCGCCCCGGCCCGACGACCTACCCGCCCCTCTCGCTAGAATGCCCGTTCCTCGCCGCTATCGTCTAGGGGACTAGGACGCCGGATTCTCAGTCCGGAAACCGGGGTTCGAATCCCCGTAGCGGTACCTCATGAAAGCCCCGCAAATGCGGGGTTTTTCTTTGGCCGAACGCTGAGCAGGTCGCCTTTTTGTCCCAAAGTTTGTCCCGAAGTCGTGCTAAAAGAATGCGTCACTAATTCGCAGCCTCATCGCCGGGACCGCCTGCGGGGCGTCTGCCTTGTCATGCCCTGTAGGTGCCGTTATGGCTTGCGCTTGATTTGAAGCCGAGTGGCGAGGGCTTGCGCCCCGCAGCGCTCTGTCCGGCGCTCAGTGGCCGGTCGTCGCTTGACGGGAGCGCTGTGCGGTCAGCATCGGTGCGAGCGCCCTGTAGACGGCCTGGCCTTTGCTGAGCGGCATCTGCGGCTTGCCGTCAAGGCGCAGGGTGAGCGGCTGACAATCACCGAGGGCGGGCAGCGTCTGACTCGCTTTGGCCAGGGCAGGCCCGTCCGGCCTGGCTCGGAAGGTGAGCCGCAGGTAGTGGTTGGGGCGGTTGCGCAGGCAATTGACTTTCCCGGCCACAGACGCAGGCAGCCTGTCGATCAGAGCTGCGATCCGTCGCACCGTTCGAGGCCTTGCGATCAGCAGTCGCGTGGTCGTGGTCGGTATGTGTTCGTCGGCCACTTCGAGAATGCGAACGGAGTCCGGTATCTGCTCCTCAGGAGGCCGGGGAAGAAACCAGCTCACCAGCGCGTCGGCGCGAAGGATCGAGGAGCCCGGAGGCCCTGGCACAGATGCCGTATAGAGCATCCGGTGCGTGAGAATGTCGGGGACTTCGGGCCAGGTGAATTCCGCGATCTTCGCTTCTTCTTCGGAGCCGAATGCGACCGCGGTCCCTGACTCCATGCCCGCCACCCCGGCGGGCGGGTGGGCGATCATCCATCCGGTCGCCGCCTCCGGTTCGCCCGGAACAGTCCACCAAGACCGGGCGTGGGCAGTGGTGGGAAGTATGTGGCCGACACCTCTCAGCAGGATCGGCGGCGTGCCGGGTGGTGCTTTGTCCGAAGGGGTCGCACCCGGCGGAACCGGCAGCGCCTCCAGCAGCAGGCGAGCGTCTTCGCGAGCCGCCGCGAGGTTCGCGAGCCCGGCTTCGCTGCGAGGCCAAGGCAGCGCGGCTGCCGGCGAGGCGCACGCGGAGAGCATCACGATCGCCACCGACACGGCCCCCGTTACCAGTCTCCGCATCGGAGCCAGCGTACATCGAAGGATCAGCTTCGGTACGTGCGGCGGCGCTGGACTAAAAGATGGTTGGGGGCGCTGGCGCGCCCCAGAGAGAACAAGCAAAGACAGCCAGGCAGAGACAGTCAGCCATCAGCCAGCGCCACAGACGAGCCAGGCCCGAGAGCCATAGAAGCAGTCCAGCCCAGCCCGGGAGACAGGCGGACACCCCGCGTCCGGTCGAAATCGGAATCTTCACGGACCCTGTTGATGCGGGAAGGCCCGCAAGCAATCGACTCCAAGGCGGACCCTCCCGCGAGCTGGGCTTCATCGCCCGCCCTTACGTTCGGCGTGGTCGATGTCGTCGAAAGGCGTCAGTCCGGCCAACTCGTCCACGTTGCCCTGGCGAGCCTCAATCGCGGCCGGGTCAATGGGAGCCGGTCGCGCCTGCTGATCGCCTGCCGCCTGATTGGGGCGGTGGAGCTTGTCTAGCAAGCGCCGCAGGTGAGTTTTAGCCATTCGATTCCCCTGTTCTTAGGGTGGAGAACAGCCGAGAAAGGTTGTGGCCAAATACCCAACTGCCCTTCTACCCATCAATCGAGCAAGCACCGGGAACGTCCGCGCGCGGGAGGGTGGCGTTTGCTGACGACCAACCTCCAAGGCCAAAACCCAAAACGCCCCGATGCGCGGGCGATAGTAGGTAGCTAATGCACAGATTGCGTTTAAAACTGAAACGTTTGAGCATCAGCGCAATCACGTCTTCTTTTTTAGCCTCAGGCCCTTCCCTTTGAGTGAGGTAAAGACCAGCAAGATGGCGCTTGTCTGGATTCTTTCGCCGTCGCCTTCGCCATTTGCCAAACGCTGATCTGCTTCCCCGCCGATCTCCTCGTAACGTCTAAAGAATTCGGCAGCCGCCACCTCCGCGTCCTTGCGACCCTTGCCATCCAGGGTTCGTGGATCGCGAGTAACTACGTGATCTGGTCGGTCGTTGAAGAGCCCGGTTTCGATCGACTCGATGAGGTCAACCTCAATTAATTCCAAGATCATGGTCGCGATTCCTTCGCGCGCTGACTTGGGCCACGACTTCGCTATCGAGCTAGGTACGAAGAATCTGCTCGCAGCCCTGTAGTAGTGCTCAACCGCACCGCGTCGTGGCTCGGTTCTGACCATTTCGATCATCTCGAAGTCCTTGAGGACTTTGATGTGGTAACTGACCTGGCTGAGTCCCTCTTCGAGCTCCTTCGAGAGTTCATTTGGACTGGCCACCCGATCATTTAGGACAGTCAGGATTTGCACCCGCAGGGGATGGGCGAGACCCCTCACGATGTTCTGTTCGATTGCCCCGCCGCTGGCGATCTCGCGCTCCGAAGACGCGCCCCCCTTCTTGCCCTTCGCCCTCTTGCTGACTTTGGCCATGCCCCGAGTCCTTTCGTTTGCGGTTTTGATCGGTCAATCGATACAGAGTTATTGAGTGGCGCAAAGGTAGCGGAGCATTGATCGAAACGAGCAGAATGCCCTAATCTTTCCTTTTTAATCTAGAGATTCAAAGGAAAGGGGGTGGATCAAATGGCGATCAAGCCATGCCCGACGGTGATTCCAATGCTTTCGCTCTACAAGACCCGCTGAGGATGAAGGTCAGGGCTTGGCGGGCTGACGAGCCAAGCCCTGCCCTTCATCCGTAAGGGAGCGAGCCTCGAAGCAAAAAAACGCGCCTGCCAGTTGGTTCCGACCTGGGCGCTCTACTGGGGCATCTGGCTGGTCGGGTCCTCCTCACCCTCGCCTCGCGCCCCATTTCAGGGTCGGCCGAGGAACCGGTCTGGATCGCGGGCACGGCCTGCATGTTCGGCGCGTTTGCCTTCGCTCTCATCTCCCCGTTCGTGTGGCCGCAGTTTGAGGTCATCGACCCCGACGCGCCGAGGTCGGGCGCGGCGCGGGCGCGGGCGGCACTTGCCGGCTCGGGCCGGTGGCTCCTTGCTGCCCTTGCGGGGGCAGTCGTCTACGCCGTCATTCAGAGGATCGTGGACGGCGCCTGACGGCCGCCGGCGCGTCGCTGGCCTGCCGCATTCGGTCCCGAGACGAATCAAAACGATGGGGTGGACGAAGGTGACGGCGACCACTACCCGCGCTTGGAGTGGGGGTCTTGCGGCCGCCTTCCTAAGTGCAGAGCCGAATTGGACCAGCGAAAAGGTCATGCACTAGCCCATTGGCAAGCCCTTAGAGGCGGCTTGGGTTGTTTCCGGGGGTTGCGGTGCTACCCTCTTGGAATGTCCGACACCCTGAAGGCCAAGCCTAGCTTCGATGAGTGGCTCACCCAGGCATCTCCTACTGCCTTGCGTCGTGAGGCGGACGAAAAGGAGGGGGAAGTGGAGGAGCTTCTAGAGCAGGCCGAAAAGCTCGAAATGCGCGCTCGGGCGATCCACGAGGAAGTCGTCCGGAGGAGGAGGGTTCTCGAAGTGCTGGAAGAGGTGCGCCCCGCGCACGAGGGCGGAATCTTCGAGTCCCCGCCGGGCATGACGAAGCGCGAGATCGCGGTGAAAATCCTCAGCACGGCGCCACGCGGAATGTTTCCCCGTGAGGTGAGGGCGGCCGCTATCGAGCGGGGGTGGCTCCCTGACACCAAAGAGGCTGCCAATCAGCTCGCTGTGGCGATGAGCAAGGCGGCGCGGCAGGACAAGCTCGCCCGCGACGAGGAGGGCAAGTACTCCATTCCGAGGGAGGACGAGCCCCAGGACGTTGAACCACAACCGCAACTTCTCGCCTCCAATGGTCCAACGGAGGCGCAGTAATGAAGCCCCGCACCGGGTCCAATCCGGTGATCCAACTCGGCTTCAGAGGTGTCCCCGGGAGCCGCGGCTCCCGGGGCACCGCCCCGTAAATCAGGACTAACTGACAAAGACTCTACCTCACGATTCCGATGATCCACGCGAAGATCAGCGTAACGAAATGAAGGATGCGCACGAGCCCAGCGTCTACTTCTCCGAGCGTCAAGGTCGAGGCCCGAAGGCGGCGCCTCTGGCATTCGAGTCGGTCCGGAAGCTGGTGATTTCCGAGTTCGACCGCCCGCGCGAGCTGGGCTACATGCAAGAGGCCTTCGGGGTCGAATGTGTGGACTGAGACTCGGACGGGTCTCTCGGATCGAATCCCGACGCCCATTTCACCAGGACCGTCATGCGCGAAAATATCTGGCCTTATTGGCACAGGTATTCATGGACGGGGGAGCCTCCGCCGCCGCCCTACGAGTCATGGGACGCCGACACCCTGTTCGACGTCGTCGAGGTCATGCACGACTTTGTCTCGAAGCCGCTGGACGGGAACTATCACAGCTACAACGGTTGCGGGATGCACTACACCACGTTCAACCGGGTGGAAGGCCAGATCGAGTTCCGCCGCGAGATGAACCGGATCCTTCGCCTGAACGACCCGCCCTACGAGATGGACCTGGAGGGCCAGATCATCGAGGCGACCGCCGCTGAGTTCCGGCAGCTCCTGAGCGCGCCGGTCCCTGAGGGGACGCCGCACGACCTCGTGACGTCCAAGATCGACGGGGCAGTCAAGCGCTTTCAGACCCGCGGCGCCAGCATCGAAGACCGCCAGCACGCCGTGCGCGACCTTGCGGATGCGCTGGAGGCGATTCGCGGAGACGTAAAGGGAGACTATGCTCACCGCCGACGAGAAGGCTCTGTTCCACGTCGCCAACGGGTTCTCGATCCGGCACAACAACCGGGATCAGCGCGGCGACTACGACCGCGTCACGTGGTTGCGGTGGGCCTTCTACGTCTACCTTGCGACTATCCACGCCGTGCTCAGGGTTCGCGGCGCGCAGTAGTAGGCGCCGGTATTTAGCGTCAGATTAGGGATAACTTT
Organism: Solirubrobacterales bacterium; assembly: GCA_036271315.1. Taxonomy (GTDB): domain Bacteria; phylum Actinomycetota; class Thermoleophilia; order Solirubrobacterales; family 70-9; genus VRUE01. The sequence continues at coordinate 23,686 of DATBAV010000034.1, forward strand.
GAGCGCGAATGAAGGTCTCGCTCGGTTGACCGCAATCGTCTGAGCCACTGCCGCACAGGCAATGGCTATTGGAACGAGAAGTACCCACCAAGACCGTCCTGACAACCAACGCATACCGGGATTCTTGCTGGCGAAGCGGCTGCCGTCCGGGGTGTCGCTAGCGAGGATTCGGCGGTGCCGGGATCCCTAGCTGATGGCACGTGCGAGTCCCGGCCCGATCTGACTATGTCGTGGGAGGGCGGAGACCTGCTCGTCGGGACCGCGCCACTTTGCGTGCTTCGAGCCGCCGATCTCGCGGCAGCCGTGAGCGCGGAGGTGGCGTTCGAGATTGCGGCGCTTCACGCAGCAGCGGTGAAGCGCAGGTGCTCGCGGTCTGACTCTGGGACCTCTCCAGCGAGCTCCTCGTCGGGCGTCAACACCGTGCGAAGGGCGTCGAGGGCGTTCTCGCGTGTCTCCTCGCGGGTCCGGCCCTGGCTCATCGCGCCCGGGACCTCCAGGACGCGCGCGACGATCCAGCCCTCCTCGTCGGGGCTGTCGAAGGAAATCGTGAAATCAACGGATGCGGCCATGGGGGAACGGTAGCGCGTACGTCCTCGGCAGAGGAAATTCTCCCGGCGTGACATTTATCGACCTAGCTCAGCGCCTCCGCTGCTTCCCGCTCTAGGAGCGAAATCGATGGCGCATTCGATCAGCACGAGAATCTCTCCATTGAGGACGAATCGTTGTAGCGGTATGGCTCTAGCTGGCCGAACTCGTCCGCGACAGGGCCTGCTGTTCTTCGTGCGAAGCGCACCGCGTGCGTCTGAGGTCAATCGCGCCAGTCGACCTCAAAGTGTCCGATTGGCTCGTCGAAGCCCTTCGCGACTAGGGGGCCCGCGTCGGAGAACCGGATTCCCTTTCCGCGACAGAGGTCGTGCACCCCGGATGAGACGACAATGCAATCTGGCTGTGCGCATGCGCACAGCCGCGCGGCCTGCTGCACGGCCGCTCCGAAGAGATCGTCTTGCTCGGTTACGGGCTCTCCCGCAGCCACCCCGATGCGCACCCGCAGTCCAGACTGTCCAGCGGCATTGAGCTCTCCAAGCGACCGCTGGATTTGCACCCCGGCACCGACCGCTCGGGATGCTGCGTCGAACGCCGCCATGATCCCATCCCCAGTGTGCTTGATTTCACTGCCGCCGAACTGCGCCAAGCCGGAGCGCACTATCGAGTCGTGTTGGCGAACTAGCTGCATGGCCTCGCTATCGCCCAATTGTTGGGTGAGGCGAGTGGAGTCGACCATGTCGGTGAAGAGGATCGCTCGGAAGGCGCTTTCCACGTAGGGCTCGCCCGGGGGGTGAGTATTGAGCCGTCCAAAGAACCCTCGAATGCTCGCCTCGTCGACCTCGACCACGTTCAGCGGAAGCATCCCGTGCGACGCGCTATGGGCTGCCTCGACGGACTCTTTGTCGGGACTCTCGACGAGGCAAAATGCGCTGCCGGCCTCCTCTTCGAACCAGTAGGTGACGAAGCGCACGCCGAACTTCTCTTGCACCTCGAGATCGCGCAGGTGAGCGGTTGCGATATCGGCAGCCGTCGCATCCGGAAGGTCGTGGCGATCCATGAAGAGCGGCATCGCGATCTAACTGTACTCCGCCACTGTGCCTCGATAGTGCCAGTCCGGAAACCGGGATTCATCAGGACCGTTGGGAATAATGGCGATATGAATGCTCTTGCGGCTGCCGGTGCAGGGTTCCTGCTTGCGGTCCTTTGGTTCGACCTCATGTTCGATGTTCAGGCGCTGCGGAGTCGTGATGGTGAGCTGCCAGAGGCGGTGCTCTCCTCGATTGCGGGCTACTACAAGCGGGTGACGACTACGGCTCGGCCGATGGACCGGCTGATCGCGCTGTTCATGCTGGTCACGCTGGCCGCCATCGTCGCCGAGATCGTGCGTGGAGATGTGTCGGCCTGGGTGGGGTGGACCTCCCTCGTTCTCGCCGCCGCGCCAATCACCCTTGCCGCCACGCGCATCTTGCCGCGGGCCATCCGGCTTGGTGCTCGTGAGGACACCGTCGATCATCAGAGTGCACTGGCTAGATCTGTGGGCCGCGAGCATCTGCTGTGCCTGATATCGATCGCAGCTCTGCTGGTACTCCAGGTCGCTGCGACCTGAGCATCATTAGCCTTGCTCTGTCGGCTCATCCGGCCAGCCCAAGCCGAACCGTGGCGGCCCGTGCGATCATCCGCCGGGTGCCGGCGATGCCGCCGATCGAGCGGGTGCCGAAGTCCTCGACCCGCCCAGCAAGCTCGGCGTCCCGCGCCGCGGTCGAGTAGACGAGCTTGTCGAGTGGCGAGAAGCGTCGCCCGCTCGAGTAGTCGGAGATGAGCCAATGATGGGCACGGAGCTCGCGGCGGTGACGCCGCGCGTAGGCTCCCAGGGCTCGGTTGAGCTCCCGATCCGATCCATGCAGAGCCGGGCCGACTTCCTCGGCCAGCCAATCTGCCGACTGGAACGCCCAGCCGCAGCCGACGCCGAAAATCGGATCGGACGCCTGGGCGGCATCGCCGACGAACGCCATCCCCCGCGCCGCGGCAGGGCGGATCGTACTTGGCATCTCGAGCTTTCCGAACCATTTCGCGATCGGGCGCGCCCCGTCTAGGCTCGGAGCATCCGCCAGGCTCCGAAAGTGCGCGCGAACTGCCGACTCCGGATCGCCGCGAAACTCGTCCAGCCGTCGCTTGGCCGGCACTACCGCAACCATCGAGACGCCCTCCTCGTTTGAGTGGACGTACGCCATGTCGGGATCGCCGAACCAGACCATCCCCCGACTGGGATCGGGCAGCAGGACATCCCTGAAGTACGAGAAGTAACAGAAGCGCCCGTGCGCTCGGACGCGCCCCGCGACCCCCGCCATTCGCGCCACCTGCGAATCGCGCCCGTCGGCCGCAACCACGAGCCTTGCCGTCAACGTTCTCTCTTTCTTCTCACGCCCCGAAACGTGGACGCCATCGATCTGCTCATCGCCCTCGAGCCCCACCGCCGTGAGGCCGGGCAGGTAGTCCACGCCCGGAGTCTCGATCGCCTGCCGGCGCACGATCGGGTCGAGGACCGAGCGTCGCAGGTTCACGCCGCGCAGGCCCCGATCGGGCGGGCGTATCCACCCGTAGCGCGTCCAGATGTCGGTCTGGGCGCGCACGGCGCCGGCCTTGCGAATCGCCGGACCGATTCCAAGGCGCTCCATCGCCGGCACCGCACCGGCCTGGATGTTGTGGGTGCAGATGACCTTGTAGGCGTCGAGCTCGGGGCGCTTCTCCACCACGGCGACGCGAGCCCCCCGCAGCGCGAGCAGGCGGGCCGCGGCGCACCCGGCGAGGCTCCCCCCGACGACTACAACGTCGTATTCGCGATCAGGCATTCGGCTGGATGTTCTGGTTGACCCGGAAGAGGTTGTCGGGGTCGTATTTGGCCTTGATCTGGGCGAGGCGGTCGTAGTTGTCGCCGTAGCTCGCCCGCACTCTCTCCTGGCCCTCATCCATCATCATGTTCACGTAGGCGCCGCCCGCCGAGTAGGGGTGCAGGGCTTCGAAGTAATCGACGCACCAATTGCGGATGCTGTCCGCGTTGGCGGGGTCGGGGTCGACGCCGGCGAAGACGGAGCCCCAGTTGGCGTCGCGGTAGGCCCAGGGGGTATCGGTTGCCCCGACGTCATGGGCGGCCCCGTCGATCGGGTACAGGTGCATGGTCGACTTCCAGGTCGGCATCTCGGCTCCGAACTTGGCATGGACCGCGACGGCCTCGTCGGGGATCTCCTTGACGAAGTCGGCGCGCCAATACCACTGGTCTCCGGCCGGGTAGACCGGATCGAAGGCGCTTTGGAGCGCTGGCAGCGGCATCTCCTGTGGCCCATGCAGCAGCGGCTCCGGGGTCGCCTCCAGTAGCGGCGCCATTGCCTCGGCGGCGTCTGCCGGGTCGCCCGAGTAGCACCAGACGACGGCGCTGGCCTTGCGCAGGTGGAGCTCGTCCGGGAACGGCGGCGCCGGGGGAACTGAGGTGAAGGCGAAGAACCCGTTCAGCTCCCGGGGGGCGCTGAGGATGAAGTCGCGGTAGGCCGTGAGCACCTCGGCGCCGTCCTCGACCGCCCAGAAGGTCGGACCGCCGACGATCGTGCCGACCTCGTGCAGCCGGAAGACGAAGGAGGTGACGACGCCGAAGTTGCCGCCGCCGCCGCGGATCGCCCAGAAGAGGTCGGGGTTCTCGTCCGCGGCCGCTCGTACCCGCTCGCCGCTGGCGAGGACGACGTCGGCCTCGAGCAGGTTGTCGATGCTGAGCCCGCATTTGCGGGTGAGGTGGCCGAGGCCGCCGCCCAGCGTGAGGCCGCCGACGCCGGTGGTCGAGATGATTCCGCTCGGCGTTGCCAGTCCGTGCGCGTTGGTCGCCGCATCGACTTCGCCCCAGAGGCAGCCGCCGCCGACCCGGACCCTCCGGGCCTCGGGGTCGACCTCGATGCCCTTCAGGCCCGAGAGGTCGAGGACGACGCCATCGTCGACGCTCCCCAGCCCGCCGCCGTTGTGGCCGCCGCCGCGGACCGCCAGCGGCAGGTCGTTGGCGCTGGCGAAGGCGATTACCTTCGCCACGTCATCGGCGTCGGTGCAGGTGGCGATCAGCGCGGGGCGCCGGTCGATCATCGCGTTGTAGATGGCGCGGGTGTCCTCGTAGCCGGGGTCCTCGGGGCGGGTCAGCCTTCCCTTGAAGCCGGTTATCTCACTGGGCGCGGCGCTGCTCATCGGTGCCTCCTCGTGGGTTGTCTCAATCTCATCCCGGCGAGCGTAGGGCGGTGGAATCCGCTTGTCATGACCCGATCTGACCCACTTCGAGCAGCTCGAATGCGGCCGTTTCCAAGCGGAATAGTCAAGTCTGACTATCTTTTTCCCATGGATGCGGAAATCCCGGAGCTTCCGGGCTCGCTCCGGCAAACCTCGATCTCCCCGTTCGTCGGGCGCGCGGCCGAGCTGGAGAAGTTGCGGACGCTAATGCCGCGTGCCGAAGGCGAGGGGCGCCGCGTGGCGCTGCTCGCGGGTGAGCCCGGAGCCGGCAAGAGCCGGCTGACGCGCGAGTTCGCCGCCGAGGCCGCGGCCGATGGCGTACTGGTTCTCTGCGGGGCCTGTGACGCGGCGGTTCGGACCCCCTATCGACCCTTCGTCGAGGCCCTCGATCAGCTCGTGCGGGCGACCGATCCTGCCGAGTTGAGTGCCGCTCTGGGGACCGGAGGCGGCGAACTGACCCGTCTGCTGCCGGATCTGCCCTCTCGTGTCGGCGAGCTACCCGAGCCGGTCGAGGCCGACCCCGACACCGAGCGCCACCGCCTCCACACCGCGGTGGCGGATCTGCTGGAGAACGTGAGTCAGGGCCGGCCGGTTCTGGTGGTGCTCGAGGACGGCCACTGGGCCGATGCCCCGACGCTGTTGATGCTGCGGCATCTGGCGCGCTCCGCCGGCAGTGGCCGGTTGCTGCTTCTGGCGACCTTTCGCGACACCGAGGCCGACGTGCCCGCCGGGCTTGCGGAGACGCTCGCCGATCTGCGCCGCGCCGAGGACGTCGTGCGAATACGACTCTCGGGCCTCTCGGGGGCGGAGGTCTCCGACCTGGTCAGCCGTGCCGCCGGCAGCGATCCCGGTGCCGAGCTGGGCGAGCTCGCGGACACGATCCACGACCTCACCGGCGGCAACGCCTTTCTCGTCTGCGAGCTCTGGCGCGCCCTGGTCGAGACCGGGACCGTTGAGGTCGGCGGGGGAGAGGTGAGAGTGACCCGGCCGTTGAGCGAGCTCGGGACGCCCGAAAGCGTCCACGAGGTGGTCGGCCAGCGGCTCTCGCGCCTCGCCCCGAAGACCACCGATCTGCTCGAGCTGGCTGCCGTCGCCGGGCCCGAGTTCGAGCTCGGACCGGTCCGCCGTGCCGGCGGCCTCAGCGAGGCTGAGCTTCTCGTCGCGCTCGAGGAGGCGGTGGGAAGCGGCATGATCGAGGAGCTGCGCTCGCAGCGGCTCGCCTGTCGCTTCACCCACGAGATCGTGCGGCGGGCGCTCTACGATCGGCTCTCGCGGCTGCGGCGGGCGGAGCTGCACCTCCGTGTCGGCGAGGAGCTCGAGCGCGCCGGCGGCGCCTCCGACCGCTCGCTCGCGGACCTTGCCCATCACTTTGGCGCAGCGGCGCCGTTTGGTGGGGCCGAGCGGGCTATCGACTACAACCTTCGCGCGGCGAGCGCGGCGAGCGCCGGGCTCGCCTTCGACGACGCCGAGACGCGGCTGCGGACCGCGATTGAGATCGGGATCGAGGACGAGGCCGAGCGGGCCAGCGTCCTGCTCGAGCTCGGCTCGGTCAGCCACCGGGCGGGCAAGACGACCGATGCGCAGGAGGCCCTCGTGGCGGCGGCGGAGATCGCCCGCCGGCTCGAGAGCGACGAGTTGCTGGCGCGAGCGGCGATCGGCTTCGAGGAGGCCTGCTGGCGGCCCGGAATCGCGAGCCGGGTCTCGATCGAGCTGCTCGAGGAGGCGCTGACCGCAGTCGGCGAGGAGGATGCCGAGCTGCGGATCGGTCTGCTTGCGGGGCTCGCCCGTGCGCTCAGCTTCGCCGGCGAGTCGGAGCGGGGCGCGCTCGTGCGTGGCAACGCGATCGCGCTGGCAAGGGACCACGGCGACCGCAGAGCGCTGGCGCGGGTGCTGACCTGTTGCTACTGGGCACGCGGGACAACCGCGCTCGAGGAGATCCTGGCGATGCTGACCGAGGCGCGGGACCTCGCCGAGGAGATCGGGGACGCCGAGACCCAGACCGAGGCAATGGCCTGGCGGGTGCCGACGTTCGTCGCCCTCTGTGACCTCGATTCCGCCCGGGACGAGGTCGCCGCGCAGCGAGAGATGGCCGAGCGGACGGCGCAGCCGTTCATGAACCACGTGGCTGAGCACTGCGGCGCGGCGATCGCTCTCTTCCAGGGGAACCTCGCCGAAAGCGAAGCGATGGTGGAGCGCTCGCGCGAATGGGGCCGGCTGCTGATCGGACGCGAGGCATCCGGCACCTACGGCATCCAGATGTTCAGCCTTCGCCGCGAGCAGGGGCGACTGGCCGAGTTGGCGCCGGCGATGAGGATCCTTGCCGGGACCGTCGACCGCGAGGGGCCGTGGCGCCCCGGGCTCGTCGCCGTCCTGGCCGAGTTGGGAATGGAGCGCGAGGCGAGGCGAGAACTGGCCGCCCTCGCTGCCCAGGGCATCGACGGCTTCCGGACCTCGCTGTGGACGGCGGCGCTCGTCTACCTGGCCGACGCCTGCGCGGCGCTCGACGACGAGACGATGGCGGCACTCGTCTATCCGGAGCTGGAGTCGCTGGCCGGCACCAACGTGATGATCGGCCACCTGGTGGCTTGCTACGGGGCGGCCGATCGCTACCTGGGCATGCTCGCCGCCACGCTGAAGGAGCCGGCGCGCGCGGAGGGGCACTTCGGGCGGGCGATGGACCTGAACCGGCGGATGGGCGCATCGACCTGGCTGGCGCACACCTCGTACGAGTACGGTCGCTTTCTGCTTGGCCGTGGCGCCGCGAGCCGCGAGCGAGCCGAGGTGTTGCTCAGCGAGGCCACCGCCCTGGCCGAGCAGATCGGGATGGAGGGACTGCTCGGGAAAATCCGTGGCCTGGGAGTCAGCGCGGTCGCGGTCGACCTGCCCGACAGCCTCTCGCCGCGGGAGGTGCAGATCCTGGCGCTCGTCGCCGAGGGCCTCAGTAACCGTGAGATCGGTAGCCGACTCTCGATTAGCGAACACACTGCGGCTAACCACATCCGCAGCATCCTGCGCAAGACAGAGTCCGCGAACCGCACCGAGGCCGCGTCCTACGCACATCGGCACGGGCTCGCTTCCCTGTAGACCGAAATCCCCGCTACGATCAGCCGATGGCTCTTTACGTGATCGAGCGTAACTTCGCCGATCAGCTCGACCTCAGCGATGACGATGTGGAGTTGATCGAGGAGATCAACGGCGGCGAGGGGGTCCGCTGGCTGTTCTCCTTCCTCAGTGCCGACCGGCGCCGCACCTACTGCCTCTACGAGGCACCCTCGCCCGACGCGATCATGGCCGCCGCCCGCAAGGCGAACGTCCCCGCCGACGCGATCGTCGAGGTCGACGCGGGGACCCCGCAATTCGCGGGCCGCCTCAGCGAGTGGGCCGACGCGGTCGGTTGAGCAAGCAGAGCGATGAGTAGCGATCTGATTGCTTGGGTCGTCGGGATTACGCTTGGTATGACCGTTGTCGCTCTGGGTTTGCGACGCAATCTCGCCGATGTAACGCGAAGCTGGCTGCCGCAGTTTGGGAAAGCTCCGAAATTAGTGTCCGCGACGCCGGATTCATTCGGCGGACAGAGGAGTCGTCAGCTTTCCCCTCGGCAGAGGCAGCTTGTCATCTGGTCCTTTCTATTCTTTGGCCTCTGCGAGGCGGCCTTTGCGGTTCTGGGGGCCAACGACAGGTTGTGGCACGCGATCATGGCCGCCCTTTTTGCGATCGGTGCTGTCGTGCACACGCTAAGGGCTCCATCTTCCCCGGAAACTCAGTGATGCGGGGTAGGCGGTAGTTCACCACCGCCTGTGACGCAGGGGTGTCCGGTGCATCTTTTTCCGACCCAAAAGCGTTTTACCGCGGTCGGCCCCCGGAGGCCGGTAACCCCTATTGCGCGGATGCGAAGGGCATGTGTCCCATTGTCAATCTGGAAGCGACTGGGGGAGTGACAGCGGTGGAAGCGACGGCGGTCGATTTTGCATTCGAAGCGGCGGACGGGCCCGTTGGCGTAGAAGCGAACCATGGCGTGGGCGCGGTGCTCGCGCAGTTCTCGGCTGGAGGGAAATTTTAGTTTGGCGATCGTGACCTTTGGGCGCTTAACCCTCACCTTGTGTCGACCGGCGTTCTTGGAGGGGCTCGTCGGGTCGGCAAAGGGGCTGGTGTTGGTGAATATCTGCCCATCCGCGGCGACGAGGGCGCAGAATGAGCTCGAGGCGCACGAGACTCCAAATAGCCCGTTCAGCGGCCCTTCGAGTTCGCTGGCCGGTTCGACGTAGGGGATCAGCTTCGTGCGCGACCAGGAACCGCTTTTGCCGGTCGGGTCGGTCGAGGCCATGACGTCGCCGTTGTTGTCGACCGCGAGACACTGTCGCGCGGGAAGGCAGCTGACGCCAGTCACTTGGACTGAGGATCCACCGTCCGCCTCGCGCCACGCGGACGCGACTGTCGGGCTGGTAGAGGTCAGCAGGTTGCCCCCGGCGTTGCCGGCCACGCAGAGTGCAGTCGCGGCGCATGAGACGCCCTGAAGATCTCCCGGGCCACCGGGCGTCCCCAGTTCCGTCCAGGCCGAAGCGCCGCCAGTCGGGTTGGTCGAGGCGAGCAGTCGACCCTGCTGGGCGACGGCGACGCAGAGTGTCGGCGTTCCGCACGAGATCCCGCGCAGGTCGAGGGATTCATCGAGCTGGGTGACCGTCCAGGCTGAGGCGCTGCCTGTGGGATCGGTCGAGGTGAGGATCTTTCCGGACGTATAGCGTTCCCCGGACACGGCGACACACAGCGATGTCGTTGGGCAAGAGACTCCGAGTAGGTGCGTGTCACGACCGTTGCCGTCGATGTCCGCGACCTGCCAGTCGTCCCCGGTGCCGGTCGGGTTGGTGGTCGAGTAGACGTAGCCTTCGCCGGTGACGGCGACGCAGAGTTGCGCGGAGGGACAGGAAACACCCCTTATGCGTCGGTCCTGCGGGGATAGGCAGGGAGGGGCCCAGTGTTCGTGACAGTCGGTATTGGCTTCGCCCGTGGGCTTGGCCACGTGCCAGGCCGAAGCGCCGCCAGTCGGGTTCGTCGTCGAGACGATCGTGTCGAGTTCGCCAACCGCGACGCAGAACGATGTGGAGGGACAGGAGATCCCCAGCAATGGCAAATTGGGCCGAGCGCCCTCCCCTTCGATGTGAGTTTGGAGCTGCCAGTCGGCAGTGGCAGACTCGGTAGCCGGTGAGGCCGCCGTCATCGCCCCGAGTATCGCCGCGCACGCAACCGTCGCTGCGATCAGCCTGCTGGGTCCCCTCATCGATCCCCCTTCGTCTAGACGAAACCAGCTCCCAGCTCAAATGATGACAGCGGTGCAGGCTCGGCTCTAGCCGGTGATGCTCGCCGCTACCGCGTCCCGGCGGTAGTCGAAGATCCGCTCCAGGTCCCTGCGCACAAAGAGCCGGTGCGCGAGCGTGCCGAGCGGGCCGAAGGGGATCGCGTAGCGAACATGGTCGCGGATGATCGTCGCGGTCTCGCCGTCGGGCTCGAAGGTGTGGGTGTGCTCCCAGAGCGAGTACGGGCCCTTCTCCTGGAAGTCGGTGAATCGTGACGGCGGCTCCCAGGCGTCGATCCGGGTCCGCCAGCGGATCGGGACGCCGTGCAGCTTGAGCCGGTACTCGAGCAGGGTGCCGGACGCCATCGAGATCGGGCGCGGGGTCGTCACCTCGAAGTGGAGCCAGGGAGGGGTGAGCGGCTCGAGGTTGCGCTCGTCGCCGTAGAAAGCGAATGCCCGCTCGATCGGCACCTCGACTCGCTGGCTTCGCTCGAGGACGTGGACGCGCACCGGCTTAGCTTCGCAGTCCGGCCGGGTAGCTTGGATGGATCGCACCTCGTGTCCTCATCGCGGGAGCAACCGGATTCGTCGGCGGCCGGCTGGCGATGGCGCTTGCCGACACTGCTGCCTCGGTCCGCTGCCTCGTCCGCGATCGCGCCAGGGCGCGGCACCTGGAGGCGGCCGGGATGGAGCTGCACGAGGGCGACATCGTCGACGCCGAGAGCCTCGCCGGGGCGGGCGCGGACGTCGACGTCGCCTACTACCTGGTCCACGCGATGGGCGGGGGAGGGGGCTATGCCGAGCGCGAGCGCGTTGGCGCCACCAACTTCGGCCGCATGGCCAAGCGCGAGGGCATCGAGCGGGTCATCTATCTCGGCGGCCTCGGCGGCGACAACGCCTCCGAGCATCTGCAGAGCCGCCACCAGACCGCGCGCGTCCTTAGCGCCGAGGGGCCGCCGCTGACCTACTTCCGCGCCGCGATGGTGGTCGGCGCCAGCAGCGAGTCCTACAAGACGTTGCGCTACCTGGTCGGTCGCCTGCCGGTGATGATCGCCCCCAGTTGGCTGCGCACCGACACCCAGCCGATCGGGATCGACGCCACGGTCGAGTACCTGCGGCGCGCTCCCGAGGTGCCGGAGTCCGCCGGTCGCGAGGTCCAGATCGGCGGTCCCGACATCCTCAGCTACGCCGACATGCTCGACCGCATGGCGATCGCGATGGGCAAGGAGCCGCGGCGGCAGGTCCCGGTTCCGCTAATCACGCCCTGGCTCTCGTCGCTCTGGCTAGGCCTGGTGACGCCGGTCGACACCAACGTGGCCCGTCCCCTGATCGAGGGGCTGACCAGCGCGACGGTGGTCACCGACCCCAGCGGTGCCGAGCCGTTCGGGATCTCGCCCGAGTCCTTCGACGAGGCCCTGCGCCGGGCGTTCGTCGAAGAAGGCGGCTGAGCTCGCCCCGGAGAGCATCTTCCTGCGTGGGAGGGTGTTCTAGGTGTGGGATGAGAGACAGCGAGCGTCGGACAGATATCGCCCTGGCACTGCTTGCCACCGCGTCGATCGCCGGCATCATGCTGATCGGCCGCAACGGCTGAATCGGAGAGGCAGATGTCAGGGGCGCGATCGAGGCCGGTCGTCGTCGTGCCGGTGGCGCACCGCCCAAGCCTCGAAGGCGATTAGCCCGATCAACAGCGCGCCGAAGGCGATGAAGGGCGGCAGCCACCCTTGGCGGCGGGAGATCAGGAGAGCGGCGACGACGAAGGCATCGGCGGCAAGCAGGAAGCCGGCGAGGACCGGCCGGATTGCCGACCAGCCGGTCAGCTGCGCTCCGCTCGGCGCTTGGTCGCGGTGAGCAGGCGTCGGGTGATGAGGACGTGCATCCGCGTGCCGATTACGAGGGCTCGGTAGACGCTTCCCTTCAGGCCTGGGAAGGCGGCGCGCGTTTCGGCGACCAGCCGCGTGCGCCCGCCCGCTTCTTCGAGGCGGAAGCTCAGCAGGTAGGTGGAGAAGCGGTGGCGACCGGCGAGCGCGAGCGCGCTCGCCGGCTCGGCAGCCTCGACGTGGAAGCCGGGAAAAGAGGAGCCCTTCGCCAGCGGGCGAGGGCCCGAGAGATCGGTGTCTTCGCAGGCGAGCAACCGTGCTGGGCCACGGCCGCGGGCGGATGCGAACGACCCCTCGACCACCCGCAGCAGCGCCGCCCAGGTTGTCTCCCGATCGGCGCCGATCTCGATTGGCAGCTCATCGACGAAGGGAAGGCTCGATTGGGTAGTCATTACTTGAACATCCTATTGAGAGGCACTTTTGCGGCATTTTGGCTTTTTGAAGCCAAAAAAGGCCCAGAGTTACACCGATTGATGTAGTCGAAACCGTTCTGCGGGTTTTCCCCCTTGATGCCGGCGGGTACTGACAGGTACCGTAAAGGCGCGAGGAGATTTAGCGCCATACGCAGGGACGTAATGGGAATCGTCAATGCGACCAGAGGAGAGACGAATGGTAAGGCGCTTGATCGCTTGCGCGGTGATGGCACTGTGGCTTGTAGCTGCGGTGTCGGTCGCACAGGCCGACACCCAAGACCTCATCGAACCACAGAACGAACCACCCACCGCCCAAGACGGTTGGCAGGCGGGTAACTGCACCGAAGAAGGTGCAACGAAGTGCTCGCCGGAAACGCCCAGCCGGTTCTTCACGCTGGCCGGTGGACACCCGCAGTTCGGTTTCACGCAGTACATCCTCAAACACAAAGTCATCGTCCCGGGCACGCTCGAAGAACCGGAAAAGGAAATAGAAAAACTGCGGGTCGATATCGAGCCCGGATTCAGCGTCAACCCACGGGCGACGGTGCAATGCCCGCTCGAAACGTTCGAAGTGGACGAGACCGCATGCCCGGCCAAATCCCAAGTCGGCCAGGAGGAAGTCACGGTCGCGCTGAATCTCGAAATCCCAAACCCCTTCCCGCCCCCACCCGCGACCCTGCCGAAAAACTTCGTGGTTGCCCCCAACCCGGCACTCGGAACGCTGGTGCCCCTCTACAACCTCGTGTCCAAAGAAGGCGAACCCGCACTTCTGGGCTTCAAGGTTGGCAGCGGTACCGAAAAGGAGCCGGTCTACCTTGAAACGGAAGTGGAATGGCAGGGCGATTATCACGAGAGCTTCACGATCAAAACTCCGGACGCGTCGCCACTCTTCAAGACGCTGAAGAGTCGCCTGGTCAGCTTCGGCCGGTCCGGCAACGGCACCTATCTCACACTCTCAACCACCTGCTTCAGCACCGAGCTGCCGCCCCACGAACACGCATACTCGACCTTCTTCCGCGCTGAGGAAAGAGGAGAAGAACGGCCGGACTTCCCCAATGGCCTGACGGAAGTGGAGGCGACGACCACGCTGCCACCGGGCAATGTGCACACCGGCTGCGCCAAAGTTCCCTTCGACCCCGAACTCGAAGTCTCGCCGGGGGCGACCGAAGTCGACTCTCCGGCTGGGCCGACGGTGAACACTGAACTGCCCTTCCTCGAACCGGAAGAACCAGAAGAATCGGGAAGCCAGGCCGAGTCGCAACTGCGCAACGCCGAAGTGTCGCTGCCGCAGGGCATGGGCCTCAACCCCTCCGGGGCCAACGGCCTGCAGTCCTGCACGGACGATCAGTTCGGCGAAGGCACGCGCAATGAAGCAAGTGGCTGCCCGCCGGGGTCAATAATCGGCACAGCTGAAGTGGAAACACCGCCGCTGCCGCCCGGCTCGCTGAAAGGCCCGGTGTATCTCGGGCAACAGCTCAGCCGCGATCCGACCTCCGGCGAAGAGTTCCGCTTCTTCGTCGAAGCCAAATCGAAACGATATGGAATCGATGCACGCCTGACCGGGTTTACGGCTGCCGATCCGAAAACCGGACAGCTGACCACGTCCTTCGAAGAAAACCCACAGGTGCCCTTCGAATCGGTGAAGCTGCATTTCGATGGCTCCAAGAACGTGCTGACCAGCCCGCCGACCTGTTCGCCGGCGACCTCGACAGGCACGTTTGAACCGTGGTCAACACCGGCCTCGACGGAAGAAGAAACGAGTACCTTCACATTGGCAAGCGCCCCGGGCGGCGGCACCTGCCCGACGACGCTCGCCGGACGCAAATTCGTCCCCGGCTACACGGCTAAATCGGACAGCACCAAAGCCAATGCCTACAGCCCCTTCCGGGTCAACATCAACCGGACGGACGGACAGCAGGAGCTGAAGAAGATCGATGTGACCCTGCCAAAGGGTCTCGCCGGCAATCTCAGCGGCATTCCCTACTGTCCTGAGTCGGCCATCGTTGCCGCGGCTGCAAGCAGCGGTGCGTCCGAGCAGGCCAGCCCGAGCTGTCCTAGTGCTAGTCAGATCGGGACAACGTCGACGACGAGCGGCACCGGGTCCAACCCGCTGACCCTCGGCGGCAAGGCCTATCTGGCGGGCCCGTATCGGGGGGCTCCACTATCCCTCGTGACGGTCGCTCCGGCCCTAGCGGGACCGTTCGACCTCGGCACGGTTGTCGTCAGGGTCGCCCTGTTCGTCGAACCGGAAACCGCCCAGGTTCACGCGGTCTCGGATGAGATCCCTGATGTCTATGGTGGCGTGAAGCTGGATATTCGCTCGATCGACGTCAACGTCGACCGAACCAAGTTCATGCACAACCCGACCAACTGTGCTGCCCAGGCCACCACCGGGTTCATCAATGGTGGCGGTGCAAATCCGACCAACCCGGCGGCGTGGAGCTCCTACGCGGTCTCCTCGCCATTCCAGGCGACTGGCTGCAAGGGGCTCAGCTTCAAGCCGAAGCTGCATACACGCCTCTTTGGCGGGAAAGGCACGACGACCCGCGGCAAGCATCCCAAGCTGCGGGCAATCCTGGAAGGAAATGAAAAAGACGCCAACGTGCTGCGTACCGCCCTGGCACTGCCGCACGCGCTGTTCCTCGATCAGGGGAATATCAGGACCGTCTGCACGAGGCCTCAGTTGGCCTCCGGGACGTGCCCGAAGGCGGCCATTTATGGCCACGCACAGGCGAAGAGCCCGCTGCTTGGCCACGCCCTCAAGGGGCCGGTGTACCTGGTCTCCTCGAGTCACGAATTGCCTGACCTCCTGGTCGACCTGCGCGGTCAGGTGAACATTCAACTACGCGGCGTGATCAGCTCCAAGCATGGGGGGATCAAGACCGTGTTCAACAACACGCCGGACGTGCCAGTGAGCAAGTTCATCCTGCGCATGGAAGGTGGCAAGAAGAAGGGTCTCCTGGTCAATTCCAGGAACCTCTGCAAAGGCCCACTGTCCTCGGTGCTGAACATCAAGGGGCAGAACGGCAAGAAGGTCAAGAACAACAAGTTGCCGTTGAAGGTGAGCGGCTGTTGAACGGGCGGCGGTAGAGGACGCCTCACCACGGCGCGGCGGGCCTTCGGGCTCGTCGCGCCGTTTGCTTTGGCCGCTCTCAGGCGGCGGCGGGAAGCGGGGCCGCCGTGATTCGTCTGGCCGGGATCAGCAGCGCCGAGGCGCAGACCATGACGAAGGCGCTCGCTTGAAGGACGAGGCCAAGCGGGCTGGCGGCGAGCGGATCGCCGAAGACGAGTACGCCGGCGGCGATTTGGGCCGCGTTTGCGATCAACCCGATCAAGCCGATCGTCTCGATCGCGCCGCCGCGCTGAAGTGCCGCCGCGGCCGCGTACTGGGCGCCGATCCCGGCAATCATCGTCAGCGCGACCCAGGGTGCCAGCACCGCAAGCGAGACACCGCTTGCCCCGGTCAATCCCTTGATCGCGACGCCGGCAAGCGCGAAGAGGATGCCGGCGACGGCGGCGAGCGTGATCTCGCTGCGCTTGGAGAAGCGCGCCGAGCGGTGGCCGAGGGCGAGCCCGATCGCGAGCAGCGCGAGGCCGCCCTCGAAGCCGAGCATGCCGCCGACCTCAAAGCCGGAGTGATCGCCGCTGAAGTGGGGGACAGTGACGACGAGCAGGGCGAGGCCGGCGCCGCCGAGCAGCAGGGCCAGCCATTGGCGCGGCTCGACCGCGTCGCCGAAGACCCGCTGCGCCATCACCGCGAGGGTGACGGCGCCGCCGGCGAGCACGGCTTGGACGATCGAGATCGGCGCCATCGAGAGGGCGGCGATGTGGACGAACCAGGCCACCGCCGCGATTCCCCAGCCGGCGGCGAACCAGGGGGAGGAGGCGAGGTTGCGGGCGCTGCGCAGCGGTTCCTGCAGTCGCACCGGCGCGGCGTGGTGGCAGCCCCGGTGCTTGAACAGCGAGGCGAGATTGGTCAGCAGCGCCGCGGCAACCGCGAGGCCGATCCCTATCTGCATGAGCCCGCCGCCATGCCCTTCCTATCGGCGGCTAATCGCCCGACGCTTAGCCCGCGCCTCCTCGGAGGTTGGCGGCGGGTCGGGAAGCTCGAGCCGGCGACGGGCTCGGGTGACCGCCGATACCGAGGTGCGACAGGCGCGGGCGATGATCCCATCGGTCTGGTCCGGGGTGCGGCTGACCTCGAACTCGATCAGCGCGGCACGCCGCATCTTTGCCCGCTCGGCGATCGGGCTGCCGCTGGGCACCGCGTCTAGCGCCGCCTCGGCGGCGCGCTCGCGCCGGCAGACCAGGCAGTAGGTGCCCTCGGCCGACTTGACCCAGGAGCTCGGCATCGGCACCGACTTGCCGTCGATGCTGCCGGCGCTGACGCCGCAGCCTTCGCAGGTCCACTTCTTCGCGGCAGTGGCGGCGGGGCTCATGCGGACACCTTGGGCCGGCGATTGCGCCGCCGGCGTCGTGAGCGCTGACCCGAGCCCGACCCCGGCTTCTGGCCCGAGGCGGACTTCCCATTGGACTGCCGCTCGGGCTTGGCGAGGTGGCCGAGGTTCTGCTCGAACTCCTCGATCAGGCCGAGGTCGCGGGCGATGCTGCGCATCTCCGCGGCCTGGTCGGTGAGCACAAAGCTCGTGCCGGCACCACGGGCGCCGGCACGACCGGTGCGGCCGACCCGGTGGACGTAAGAATCGCGATCGCCGGGGGCGTCGAAGTTGATTACGTGGGCGATGTCGGCGACATCGATCCCGCGGGCGGCCACGTCGGTGGCGACCAGGACTTCGACATCGCCGCGCTCGAAGCGGGAGAGAGCGCGTTCGCGCTGTCCCTGGCTCTTGTCGCCGTGCATGGCGACGGCCTCGAGTTCGCGGCTGCGCAGGCGTTTGACCAGGCGGTCGGCGCCGCGCTTGGTGCGGACGAAGACCAGGGTGCGGCCGCCGTCCGGCCCGCGCAGCTCGCCCGCCAGGTGGTCGAGCTTGGCCGCCTGGGAGTCGACGTGGACGAAGCGATGTTCGATCTCGGCCTCGTGGTCCTCGGGCGCGGCGTGGGTGTGGTGGCGCGGGTCGCGGGTATAGGCGGCGGCGAGTTTGCCGGTCGCCCCCTCGAGCGTTGCCGAGAAGAAGAGCGTCTGTCGTCCCGCCGGCGTCTGACCGACGATGCGGCTGACCGCCGGCTTGAATCCCATGTCGAGCATCCGGTCGGCCTCGTCGAGGACGAGCACCTTGACGTTGCGCAGGCTGATAGCGCCGCGGGCGATCAGGTCCTCGAGTCGGCCCGGGGTGGCGACGATGATGTTGGCGCGCTGGGCGGCCTTGACCTGGGGGCCGAAGCCGACGCCGCCGTAGACGGCAGCGATGTGCAGGTTGCGGGCCCGGGCGACACCGTCAAGCTCGTCGACGATCTGGCTGGCGAGCTCGCGGGTCGGCGCCAGGACCAGGGCGGAGGGGCGCTTGGCGCCCTGCTCGACCAGGTCGACTAGCGGGATGCCGAAGGCGAGCGTCTTGCCCGATCCGGTCGGGGACTGGACCAGCAGGTCGTGACCGGCGAGCGCGTCGCGGACCACCAGTTGCTGGACGGGGAAGGGCTGAGTGATGTCGCGCTCGGCGAGCGCGCGCACCACGGCTTTAGAAATGCCGAGGTCGGCAAAAGACACGATGTAAATGACTCCTTATTTTGCGATTCAGGGAGATCCAGCGACCCCTAAATGCAAAGCAGAGCACGGAGGGAACGGAACCTCTCGGGTGGCGGTTTGGCCAAACCCGACCTCTTCACCGTAGCAGCCGGTTAAGAAATTGCCCGCAATCGGCCACTTCGGGCGTACACTCGCCAGGACGCATTTGGGTGTCAATGGGAAGGAGCGGTGGATGTACGACTACGTGATCGTGGGTGCCGGATCGGCGGGTTGCGTGCTGGCGGCGCGGCTCTCCGAGGACCCGGACACCAGCGTGCTCCTGCTCGAGGCGGGGCCGCCGGATTCCAACCAGAACATCCACGTGCCGCTTGGCTACCTGCAGCTCGCCCGCACCGAGGTCGACTGGGACTACGCCTCGGCCCCGGAGCCCAACTGCAACGGCCGCCGCGTCTCGCTGCCGCGTGGCCGCGTGCTCGGCGGCTCCTCCTCGGTCAACGCGATGGTCTACATCCGCGGCAACCGTCGCGACTACGACGATTGGGGCACGCCCGGCTGGGCTTGGGACGATCTCTTCCCCTACTTCCTCAAGGCCGAGGACAACGAGCGCGGCGCCTCCGACTGGCACGCGGTCGGCGGCCCGCTGCCGGTCTCCGACCAGCGTTCCGGCAACAAGATCACTCCTGCCTTCGTCGAGGCTGGGGCGGAAGCGGGCCTGGCCCGAAACGACGACTTCAACGGCGCCGAGCAGGACGGGGTCGGCATGTATCAGGTGACCCAGCGCGGCGGCATGCGCGCCAGCGCCGCCGTCTCCTACCTGCACCCGGCGGGCGAGCGCCCCAACCTGACCGTGATGCCCTTCACCCAGGTCAGCCGCGTCCTCTTCGAGGGCAAGCGGGCGGTCGGGGTCGAGGCGAGCCGGCTGGGCGAGGCGCAGGAGCTGCGCGCCGAGCGCGAGGTGATCCTCTGCGGCGGCGCCTACAACTCGCCGCAGCTGCTGATGCTCTCCGGCATCGGCCCGGCCGAGCACCTGGCGATGCGCGAAATCGAGCCGCTGCTCGACCAGCCCGCGGTGGGCGAGAACCTCGGCGACCATCCCGCCACCTACACCGTCTTCACCACGCCGGAGCCGGAGAGCCTGCTGCAGGCGCTGGAGCCGGCGGCGATGGCC
Organism: Solirubrobacterales bacterium; assembly: GCA_036271315.1. Lineage (GTDB taxonomy): Bacteria > Actinomycetota > Thermoleophilia > Solirubrobacterales > 70-9 > VRUE01. The sequence continues at coordinate 42,881 of DATBAV010000034.1, forward strand.
GAGTTCGAGGCCTCCCAGACCGGTCCCTTCGCCTCCAACCTGGCCGAGTCCGGCGGCTTCGCCCGGGTCGGCGAGGGGGCTGAGGCACCCGACGTGCAGTTCCACGTCGCCCCGGTCCAGATCGTCGACGAGGGGATGGCGGACCCGCAGGCGCACGGGGTCTGGGTCTCGCCCTGTCTGCTGACCGCCGAGAGCCGCGGTTCGGTGCGCCTCGCCTCGGCCGACCCGACCGCGAAGCCGATCATCCGCAACGGCTTCTACGAAGCCGAGGCCGACCTGCCGCGGATGATGTCGGCGGTGCGCCTGGCGGCGGAGATCTGTGCCCAGCCGGCCTTCAAGCCCTACGCCGCCGAGCTCTTCACCGGACCGGCCGACGATTCCGACGACGCCCTGCGCGCCCACATCGCCGCGACCACGTACGAGGTTTACCACCCGGTAGGCACCTGCGCGATTGGCTCGGTGGTCGATGCCGAGCTGCGGGTCGAGGGCACCGAGGCGCTGCGCGTCGTCGATGCCTCGGTGATGCCGACCGTGCCGCGCGGCAACACCAACGCCCCGACGATCGCCGTAGCCGAGCGCGCCGCCGACCTGATCCGCCACGGCAAAGCGGTCGCGGCCGAAGCGGACGCGACGGCCGCCCTCTAGCCCGGCGCCTCGGCCTCAGTGGCCGCCGCCATGGCCGTGGCCACCACCGCCCCCGCCACCGTGGCCACCGTGTGCATGGCCGTAGTGGTGTCCTGCGGCGTTGCCGCCGTAAGCGCCGCCATCGCCGGAAAGACCGATCGGTGGCCGTTTCCAGCGTGCCGCTAGAGCATCCCGCTCCGACTCCGGAAAGCCGGTGAGGAATTTGCAGAAGCCGAGGCGACGTTGGGCCACCTCGACCGTGCGACCGGTCGCCGCAACTTCCCGTGCCCACTGGACCGCGTCATCCTCGAAGTCGAACTTCTCCTGCCATTTGCCGTCGAAGCCGACGATGAAGCTCGCCATGGAGGAATGGTGGCATCGATTGGCGCCGAGTGAACGGTTGACCCCCGCATACGGGGGGCAAATCGTTCAGCCGATACCCATCTAGCCCGGATCGGCGACCGGGACCGGGGCGCCGCCGCCGTCCTCGGGGAAGACGAGGATCGCGCCCTCGCCGGTGACGTAGGCCTCCTCGCCGTGCTGGGCGACGTCCATGCCGAGCGCCTCCTCGTGCTCTGAGGCGCGCAGCGGCATGAACACGCCGATCAGCTTGAGCAGGACGAAGGTGGCGAGGAAGGCGTAGGTGGGCCCGGCCAGGGCTGCCAGCGCCTGGTCGCCGAGCTGGGACGCGTTGCCGTAGAAGAGGCCGTTGGAGACGCCGTTCCAGGAGAGCTCGGCGAAGAAGCCGATGAAGAGGATGCCGAAGAAGCCGGCCGTGCCGTGGGCGGCGAGCACGTCGAGCGTCTCGTCGACCCGGGTGCGGGTGCGCCAGACGATGATCGCGTAGCTGGGCAGGGCGGCGAGGCCGCCGAGCAGCATCGCCCAGCCGGGGCTGATGAAGCCACCGGCCGGGGTTATCGCGACGCAGCCGACGACGATCGCGGTGGCAGCGCCGATCGCGGTCACCTTGCGGCCGCGCAGCAGGTCGAGGCCGAACCAGACGACCAGGGTGCAGGCCGGCGTCAGCAGCGTGTTGGTGAAAGCGAGCACGCTGGGGTTTCCGGTCGAGAAGCCGCTGCCGCCGTTGAAGCCGAACCAGCCGAACCAGAGCAGGCCGGCGCCGAGCAGGACGTAGACGGCGTTGTGGGGGAGCAGTGCCTGGCGGCCGTAGTCCTTGCGGGCGCCGACGACCAGGGCCGCCGCCAGGGCGGAGAAGCCCGAGCCCATCTCGACCGGCACGCCGCCGGCGAAGTCGAGCGTGCCGTTCGCCTGCAGCCAGCCGCCGCCGAAGGCCCAGTGGGCGAGCACGGCGTAGACGCAGACCGACCAGAGCGCGGCAAAGACGAGGAAGGCACCGAAGCGCATCCGCTCGACCACCGCGCCCGAGACCAGAGCCACGGTGATGATGCAGAAGGTCGCCTGGAAGGCCATGAAGACGAGGTGGGGGATCGCCGTCCCTTCGCGCGGAGCGAAGTCGACGCCGTGCAGGCCGACATAGCCGAGGCCGCCGATCAGCGCGCCGCTGCCATCGAAGGCGAGCGAGTAGCCGACCAGAGCCCAGGTGACCATCGCCACCGCGATCGCGCCGACGCACATCATGAAGGTGTTGAGCGTGTTCTTCGAGCGCACCAGGCCGGCGTAGAAGAGCCCGAGCGCCGGGGTCATCATCAGCACCAGCGCCGTCGCGATCAGCATCCAGGCGGTGTCGCCGGTGTCGATCCCGGATGCAGCGGCGAGGACGGCCGCCGGGCTCACTTATCCACCGGCGTCACCGCGCCGTGGTCGGTCTCGCCGGTGCGGATGCGCACCGCTGAGTCGAGCGGCAGGACGAAGATCTTGCCGTCGCCGACCTCGCCGGTCCGCGCCCCCTCGCAGAGCGCGTCGACCGTGGGCTGGACGAACTCATCGGAGACCGCGATCTCGAAGCGGACCTTCTCCGCCAGGCCGATCTTCACCGTCGTGCCGCGGTAGGTCTCGACCCGCTCCAGCTCGCCACCGTGACCCTGCACGCGGCTCATCGAGACGCCGCTCACCTGCGCCCGGTAGAGCGACTCGAGCACGTCGTTGGCCTTCTCGGGCCGCACGATGCCGATTACGAGTTTCACCGCTCGCGCATTCCCATCCCAATCGCGACCCTACGAACGGGTCCGGACGGTTTTGGCCGAGCCGGCGCGCCTCCTACACTTGATCGATGCCCGCTGAGTCACAGGCCGACTCCACCTTCACCCTCTACCGTCGCGGCATCGAGTTGCTCGAGGAGGAGGACTTCGCCGAGGCGGCGGCTCCGCTCGAGGAGGCAGCGCGGCGCGCTCCGGAGAAGTCCTCGGTGCGCGAGGCGCTCGGTCGCGCTTACTTCCGCTCCGGCCGCTTCGCCGCCGCCGCGGTCGAGTTCAAGGCGGTGGTCGAGCGCCACCAGGTCAACGATTACGCCCACTTCTGCCTCGGCCGGGCGCTGGCCAAGACGGGGGAGACCGAGCGTGCCCGCCACCACCTGGCGCTCGCCTGCAACCTGCGCCCGGATCGGTCCGATTACAGCTTCTACCGAGCGATGCTCGGTGCGTAAGGGCTGGGACCGGCCTACGCAGCTTTGGAACTGCGGTAAGCGCTGGGGATCACGGCGATGATCGTCGCGCCCTCGCCTGGTGTGCTCTGTAGCTCCAGGCTGCCGCCGGCGAGTTCGGCCCGTTCGCGCATGCCGATCAGGCCGAAGCCATCCGTCGCCGCACCTGGGTCGAAGCCCTGTCCGTCGTCTTCGATCTTCATTCGCAAGGTCCCATTCGTCTCACGGACGTCGACTACGACCTGCTTCGCCTCGCCGTGGTGGACCGCGTTGTTGAGCGCCTCCTGAACCAATCGGTAAACGGTGTCCTCGACCTGGCCGAGCAGGCGGCTCTCGCTGCGCCCGGCCTCGAAGTCGAGGTCGAGATCGATCTGGACCTCGATCCCCGTGCCGCTACCCGTGCGTTCCCCCAGCGCTTCGAGGGCGGCGCCGAGGCCGAGTTGGTCGAGCGTGCTGGGACGCAGGTCGGCGATCAGCCGCCGCATCTCGGCGATCGCGCTGTCGATCTGCTCGATGCCCTGGACGAGCAGGTCGTCGAGCTCGTCCGGCTCGCTGCGCCGCGCCGCGGAGAGGAGCACCCGCAGCCCGGCGAGGCTCTGCAGCGACTCGTCGTGCAGCTCGCGAGCCCAGCGGCCGCGCTCGCGCTCGGTCGCGGCAATGGTTTCGCGGGTGCGATCTTCGGCAACCGACTGCGCAGTGGCGACCGCGGTGGCGGCGCTGGCGGCGAAGGAGACCAGCACGCTCTCGTCTTCGTCGCTGAAGCCGGCATCGCGACCGAGCGGATCGAGCGCGACGAGCACGCCGAGGGCGCGGCCGCGATAAAGGAGCGGCGCGAGCAGCGCGGTTACGCCGGCGTCCTGATCTCCCGGGCGGGCCATCAGGCTGGGGTCGAGGTCGTGGACGCGGCGCGGCGCCCGCCTTTCCAGCACCTGACCAGGAATCGAGCCGGAGATCGGGATGCGCGCATTCGCTGCCCGTTCGTGCTCGCCGGCGATCGAGGCGGTGACCAACTCATTGCCGGCAGAGAGCAGGATCAGCAGCGAGCGCGCCTCGACCAGGGCACGGCCGCGCTTGACCACGATCTCGAGGATGCGATCGAGGTCGGTCTCGCCGCCGACCGCGCGGGCGATCTCGGTCGTCGCTTCGAGCCGGTGCACGGCGCGCTCCATCTCGTCGCCGCGGCTCTGCACGCTCCTGTAAAGGCGGGCGTTCTCGACCGCGATCGCCGCCCACTCGGCGAGAATCATCGCCGACTGCTCGTCGGCCTCGTCGAAGTCGCCGCCGTCCTTCTCGGTCAGGTAGAGGTTGCCCCAGGCGTGGCCGCGGATCATCACCGGCACGCCGAGGAAGCTCGTCATCGGCGGATGGCCCGGCGGGAAGCCGTAGGAGCGGGGGTGGTGACCGACCTCGGTCAGGCGCAGCGGGCGCGGCTGCTCGATCAATAGCCCCAGCACCCCGCGTCCGCGCGGCAGATTGCCGATCGCGCGCCGGGTCTCCGCGTCGATGCCGTGGGTGATGAAGCGCTCGAGTTCGTGGCGGTTCTCGTCGAGCACGCCGAAGGCGGCGTAGCGGGCCCCGGTCAGGTCGCAGGCGACCTCGAGCACCTGTTGGAAGATGACCTCCGGGTCGAGCTCGGCAACGAGGCTGCGCCCGACGTCGATCAGCTCGCGCAGGCGGGGCTCGTCCAGGGCGCCGCTGTCAGACCCCTGTGCCATCTCAGTGCTGCTCCATCCCTCCGACCACTGACTGTGGATATCCATCCTATCTGGACAACGGCCCAATATTCAAAGTACGCTGAGCACGAGTTATCTGCGGTGAACACGATGAGAGGGGTGAGGTTTGAGTGACCACGATCGTCCTCGCCGATGACCACACGGTTGTCCGCAGCGCACTGCGGCTGCTGCTCGATGCCGAGCCCGGTTTCGAGGTGGTTGCCGAGGCGGGCGACGTCGACACCGCGGTGCGCTACGTGCGCGGACACAAACCCACGGTTCTGATCCTCGACCTCAACATGCCGGGGCGATCGAGCCTCGACGCGGTGCCCGACATTCGCACGGCCTCGCCACAGACCGAGATAGTCGTGCTGACGATGCAAAACGAGCCGGCGTTTGCCCGTCGAGCGCTTCAGGCGGGCGTGCGCGGCTATGTGGTCAAGGAGGCCGCCGACGCCGAGCTGGTGCAGGCGGTGCGCAGCGCCGCCGCCGGCGACACCTACCTGCAGCCGGCGCTCGGCGCTCGCCTTGCCGCGGGAGACAGTGGCGACAACGGCGACGAATTGAGCGAGCGCGAGCGCGACGTCCTGCGCCTGATCGCCCTCGGCCACACCAACGCCGAGGTCGCCGAGCAGCTCTACATCAGCATTCGTACGGTGGAGAGCCATCGGGCGCATATTCAGCAGAAGCTGAGTCTCTCTAGCCGGGCTGAGTTGGTTCGTTATGCGATCGAGCGTGGCCTGATCGAAACCTGACCTCGAGCGCCCCCGGGGCAGGGGTTCCGCTTAACTTTTTCGGTGTGACGGCGGCTGCTGGCGCCGCAAGGAATTGCCGAAAAAGTGCAAGACGCTCCACCCCTACCCCGGGGGCGCTAGCGAAGCAGGGGGATCACGCAGCGGTATTTACGTGTGTTGGTGGATGCGGTGGAAGCGACGACGGCTGATGGTGAAACAGTGGCGACGCTGTACAAGTCAGGTGCGGTGTAGCTCGTGATGTCACTTGCCCACTCCGTGCCGCTGTCCAGCACCACACCCGGCTGCTGTGAGAACGCCGCCAGTTGCAGGGCCTCTGGCAGCGTGCCGCCCTGGACGGCGCAGGCGTTGGCTGCGGCTGGGGCGCTCACTGCGGTTTCGCTGCTGAAGCTCTGCCAGCAGGCGCCGGCGAATTGCTGGGTGCCCGGCAGGCAGCCGGCGCCGTGGCCGTTGACGTTCTGTGCGTTGATGGCGTTGACCGCGTTGACCGCTGTCTGTGCATCGACTGCGCTCTGCGCGGTGTCGGCACTGATCGCGTGCGCCGCCTCCGGCACCTGACCGAGTGTCAGCTCATCGATTTCGGCGCCCGTGATCGGGCCCGATTGTGCTGCCAGCACACCCTTGAGCACTCCCGGCTTGAGCCGGTTGGCCGGGATCGAGCGCAGCTTCAGGCGATTGCCCGGCAGCGACTTCACCTTCACTGTCTTGCCGTCTATCCGCGCCTTCTTGGCGGCGTAGACGGTTCCACCTAGTACCACGAACAACGCTAAACCCGCAACGACCAATGCCGGTGACGGCAGCCGCATTCCCCGTCTCATATCTCCCCTTCCGTGGTCCGAGAAACGATGCGGCCGCGACCCTAGTCAGCCATCGGCGCGGCGCCTAGACCGCTGGACGAAAGTTCAGCGGCTAGACTCGCCGACGTAAATCGGTCGGTGGTCAAGGGAAGTCCGGTGCGAAACCGGCGCGGTCCCGCCACTGTGACCGGGTCAACGAAGTCGCGGGCGCGCGGAGCGCCAGCCACTGGGGAGGACTCCGAGTCCCCGGGAAGGCGCGGCGGAGGAACCCCGGAAGCCAGGAGACCTGTCCCCGGCCAGCCATGACAACCCTCGAGGAAAGGGTGGCTTAAATGCCAAGACTCGTTCCGTTCCGGCTGGTGGCTGCGTGCGCACTGGCCCTTCTGCTGTTGCTCCCGACCACGGCGCTCGCCGCGGGGAAGGGGACCAAGGTCAGTGTGCGCGTGGTGGGTAGCGGCGGCAAAGCGCTGGGCGAAGAGTTCGTCAACGCCAAGACGACATCGATCAAGGCCAGCCCGAAAGCGACCTGCCTCGGTGGCGGCACTGGCGGCAGCGGCAAGTCGGTGCAGGTGAAGGGCGCGACCGCGCTGGGCGCGCTGAGCCAGGCCTCGAAGCTGACGCCGTCCCTGCGCCCGCTGTTGGTCACCGATCACTTCCTCTCCGAATTCGGCCTCGGGCTGTGCGGAATCGGCAAGTCGACGACGACCAAGAAGCTCTCCTGGTACCTCAAGGTCAACCACAAGAACCCCAATAAGGGCGGCGAAAAAGTCAAGCTGCACAAGGGGGACGAAGTGCTCTGGGCCCTGGAGCCATACCCGTATCCCGACGAGCTCTCGCTGATCGCGCCGCACGAAGCGGAGCCGAACAAGGCGTTCACCGTCAGCGTCTTCTCCTACGACGACAAGGGCAAGAAGACCCCGGCCGCCGGCGTAACTGTGACCGGCGCCAGCGCCCCCACGGGTGCTGACGGCACCACGCAGGTGACGCTCTCGACACCGGGCGTCCTTACCGCCACCGGCGGCAAGGACATACCGTCAAACCAGGTCGCGGTCTGCCTCAACGGGGCCTGCTCCGGGGGCTGATCCGATGAGGGGCCCCGGCACGGCGGTCGCGATCGCGCTGCTCTTCGCGGCGCTCGCGGCCGCCGGCTGCGGCCTTGGCCCCGGTAGCGGGGTGGAAGACGCCGAGCTGACGGTGACGCGGGACTACGGGACCGTGCCCGTGCTGCATCGCCAGCTCGGCGATCTGACCGAATCCGACACGGTGATGCGAGCGCTCGAACGCAACGCCGATATCACCACTCGTTACGGCGGCGGCTTCGTGCAGTCGATCGAAGGGTTGGAAGGGGAAGAGAGCGCCAGCGGCTCGTTCGACTGGTTCTTCTACGTCAACGGGGTGGAGTCGACGATCGGCGCGGCGGACTACGCGCTGCACGGCGGCGAGTCGATCTGGTGGGACTACCGCGACTGGGATGCGGCGATGCGCGTGCCGGCCGTTGTCGGCTCCTGGCCGCAGCCGTTCCTCGACGGTTACGAGGGCAAGCAGCGGCCGGTGGCGGTCGAATGCCTCGGCGGGGGAAGCGCCTGCAATGAGGTCGACGAACGGCTGACAGCGGCGGGCGTCGATGTGTCCTCGCGGCCGCCGAGCGGGGCGATCCGGGTCTTGGTCGGTCCCTGGTCGCGAGTGCGAAGCGACCCCGCGGCCGCCCAGATCGAACGCGGCCCGCAGACGAGCGGCGTCTTCGCTGACTTTCAGCGCGACGGGAGTGGCTACCGCCTCAGCGGGCTCGATGAAGCCGGTGACACAGCCGCCGATTTCGGTCCCGGCAGCGGCCTGGTCGCCGCTACCCGCCGCTACGAAGAACCGCCCGTGTGGGTGGTCACCGGGGCGAGTGGGGCAGGGGTGCGCGCCGCCGCCGGCCTTCTCGATGTAGCTGACCTGCGCGACCATTACGCGGTGGCCGTCGACGGGGACAAGGAGACCCCACTGCCGCTGCGATGAGATCGCCGTTTGCCTACGTCCCGCGGCCGCGGCCGTTGCAGCTGGCCTCGCCGGCCGCCGCTGTCACCTACCTCGGCTCGCTAGTCGTCGTCGCCTTCCTCTACTCGAACCCGATCGCACTGCTCTCGGTCGGACTCGCCGTCGTCATCGCCGGCCGCCTGGCCGGCGCTCACGCGGCGGTCCGTGCGGCGCTCTGGATGGGCCTCACCCTGGCCGCGCTGATCGTCGTCGTCAACGCCCTCGTCGTCAGTCGCGGCGACACCGTCCTTGCCCGTCTGGGCGAGTGGCCGCTCTTCGGCCAGGTCGACGTGACGCTCGAGGCGATCGTCGCCGGCCTCGTCCTCGGCCTGCGCGCCGCGGTGGTGATGATCGCCTTCGCTGTCTACTCGGCCTGCGTCGACCCCGACCGGGTGCTGCGGGCGCTCCGTCCCCTCGCCGGCCGCTCGGCGCTGACCGCGACGCTGGTCTCGCGCCTGGTCCCGGTGGCCGCGGCCGACGCCGCCCGCCTGCGCGATGCCGCCCGCCTGCGCGGCCCCGGCGCCGCCCCGGTCGGCCGCGCTCCCCTCGCTCGGCGCCTCCTTGCCGGCTCGCTTGACCGCGCCGTCGACGTCGCCGCGACCCTGGAGCTGCGCGGCTACTCGCTAGATGCGCCACGGGCAAAGAACCGTCGCTCCCGTTCGCGCTACGACCGCCGTTTCTACGCGACCGGCCTGGCCGTTCTCGCCGTCGCGATCGCCGGCAAGGCCCTCGGCGCCGACAGCTTCAGCGAATACCCCGCCACCGAGATCGGTACCGGCGCCACAACCCTCGCAGTCGCGACCGCCGTCGTCCTTAGCGGCCTCGCGCCGCTGCGTCGCCGCCCCCAACGTGCCCGTTCTGTCCTGTCAGATCGCCGAACGGCATCGAATTCCCTGCCTGCCGGAGGGGGAATTTGATGCAGTTCGCGACCGCCACCCGGCCCGCACCTGCGCTCTCGATCGAGGGCCTCACCTATACGTACCCCGAGGCCGCGATCATCGCCCTGCGCGGCGTATCCGTCACCCTGCCTCCCGGCGAGTTCGCCCTCCTCGCCGGCCGCTCCGCATCTGGCAAGTCGACGCTGCTCCGCGCTGCCTGCGGCCTCGTCCCACACTTCCACGGCGGCGAGATCGATGGCCGAATCGAGGTCGCCGGCATCGACGCGATCTCCGCTGGTCCGGGAGAGCTGGCGGCCGTGGTCGGCTATGTCGCCCAGGACCCCGAGACCCAGGTCGTCTCGACGACCGTGGCGGCTGAGATTGAGCTGCCGCTGGAGATGCGAGGCGATCCGCCCGCATCCCGCGCCAGGGCCGTCGAGGAGGTCGCTTTGGCGCTCGCGATCCCGCACCTGCTCGACCGCGCCGTCGACACTCTCTCCGGCGGCGAGCTCCAGCGAGTTGCCCTGGCGGCGGCGTTGGTCACCCGCCCGCGCCTCGTTCTCCTTGACGAGCCAACCTCTCAGTTGGACCCGGTGGCTGGTGACGAGCTGATCTGGCTTCTGCGCCGCCTAAACGAGGAGTGGGGAGTAACCATCCTCCTCGCCGAGCACCGCTTGGAGCGTTGTCTCGCCGCGGCGGATCGCGTCATCGCCATGACCTCGGGTTCGGTGTCCTTCGACGGCAGTCCGCCCGACTTCCTCACCTGGGCGCAAGATGCCGATCAAGCTCTGGAGACCCCCGCCGCCAAGCTCTTCTCCCTGTCCGGCATCGCGCCCCTCCCGGTTGGAGTTCGCGACGCACGACGAACTCTTGCGTCCAGCGAGCACCGAGCGAAGGGGAGCCGGACCCCCTCCTCTCTCAACTTTTTCGGCGAAGAGGGGTCGGCTGGCCGTGGGCGGATTGCCGAAAAAGTACAAGCCGTTCGGAGGGGGTCCGGCTCCCCTTCGACCACAGCGGTCGCCGTACGGGATCTGTGGGTGGAGTTGAGCAGGGGCGACGACGAGAGGCGAGACGTTCTTCGCGGGATCGACATCGCCGTCAGGAGCGGCGAACAGGTTGCGCTCATGGGTAGGAATGGTGCAGGCAAGAGCACGCTGCTGAGGTCGCTGGCGGGGTTGACGGACTCGCTCCGCGGCAAGATCGAGATCCCCGGTGACATCGCTCTGCTGACCCAGAACCCCGGTGACTACCTGGTCCGCGAGCGAGTCGGCGATGAGTTGCCGGGCGACGCTGGTCGGGCCGCTCTGAGTCTCGTCGGTCTAGAGCAGGCGATCGACGCGGATCCATGCGACCTCTCCGGCGGCGAGCGCCAGCGCCTCGCCCTGGCGATCGCGCTGGCGGGGCGCATGGATGGCGAGGCGCTCCCCGGCCTGGTCGCTCTCGACGAGCCGACGCGCGGCATGGACCGAGCCCGCAAGGACGATCTCGTCGGCCTGATCGGCGACCTCGCCGAGCGCGGCGCCGGCCTCCTCGTCGCCACCCATGACGTCGAGTTCGCCGCCGCCTTCGCCGAGCGCGTCGTCCTGCTCGGCGACGGCGTCGTGATCGCCGACGGTCCCGCCGCCGAGGTTCTCTCCGGCGGTTGGTACTTCGCCACCGAGGTGGCGCGCGTGCTCGACCTGCCAGGGGTCATCACCCCAGAGCAAGGGGCAGAAGTACTGCGCAGGCCGACGGAGGGCAGCTGATGTCCTGGCAGGTGACCAGCTTCGTCATCCTCGCCGTCGTCTTGCTCGGCGGCTTCGCTTGGTACGAGCGCTCGCGGCCGCCCTCGCAGGTGGTCGCCCTGGTCGCCGCCCTGGCCGCCCTGGCGATCGCCGGCCGGATCGCCTTCGCCGCCTTTCCCAACGTCAAGCCGACCACCGACATCGTCGTCTTCGCCGGCTACGCGCTTGGGCCGGCGCCCGGCTTCGCGGTCGGTGCCCTGGCCGGCCTCGTCTCCAACTTCTGGTTCGGCCAAGGGCCGTGGACGCCGTGGCAGATGGCGGGGTGGGGGATGTGCGGAGTGATGGGCGCGGGGCTGGCACTGGGGGTCCGCAACGCCGGTCGCCTCAGTCTCGCCGCCGTTTGCGGACTGGCGGGCATCGCCTACGGTGTGTTGTTGAACTTCTCGCTCATGGCGACCTACGGCGGAGAACTCTCACTCGAGCGCTTCCTCACCCTGGAGGCGCGCGCGATCCCCTTCGACGCGGCCCACGTCGTCGGCAACGTCGCCTTCGCCCTGCTCGCTGGCCCGGCGATGGTGCGGATGCTGGTCCGCTTCCGCCAGCGCTTCCAGTGGCGCACCCCCGCCGTCGCCGTGGGGATCCTGGTCATTCTGTTGCTTCCCAGCATGTTGCCGGGAACGGCCAGGGCCGCCGGTACCGACGACGCGGCGAACTGGCTGGAAGCGGCGCAGAATTCCGACGGCGGCTTCGGCTCCTCGCTCTCCTCCGAATCGAGCGCCGCGCTTACCGGCTGGGCGATGCTCGGCCTCGAGGCCGCCGGGCGCAACCCCTTCGACGTGACTAGCGCCGAGGGAAAGAGCCCGATCGACTTCCTCCGTGGCCACCTGGAAGAAGTCAGCAGTCCCGGCGATCTCGCTCGTACGATCGTCGCCCTCGAGGGCGCCGGCGCCGACCCGCGCTCGTTCGCGGGCCGCGACCTGGTTGGCGCCCTGCTCAAGCGGCGCGCTGAAAATGGCTCCTATGCCGGCTGGCCCGGCACGACGTCCTTCAGCGCGGTCGCCTTGCGCACCGCCGGCGCCACCGACGGTCTCAACGACACTCTCTCCTGGCTGGCCAAAGTGCAGAACGACGACGGCGGCTGGGGGGACGTGCCAGGCCAGCCAAGCAACGCCGACGTGACCGGCTCGGCGATGCAGGCACTCCCCGCAACGACCGCGGCCCAATCCGGCCTCTCGTACTTGCGCAAGCACCAGCGGCCCAACGGTGGTTTCGCCCTCGGCGCGGGTGGCGGCGTCAACGCCCAGTCGACCGCTTGGGCAGTGCAGGGGATGATCGCCGTTGGCGCCGACCCGGCCAAGGTAAGCGACGGCGGCAACAGCGCCCTCGACTACCTCGCCGCTAGGCAGGCCGGCGACGGGCACTATCGATACTCCGAATCCAGCGACCAGACGCCGGTATGGGTGACGGGACAGGTGCTGGTCGCGGTCTCCGGAGACTCGTTGCCGATCGAACCGCCGCCGCGCCAGCCGACCCCGACGACCGTGTCGCCGTCGAAGACCGCCCCGCCAGCGCCCCCCGGTGGGACCAGTCCGCCGGAGGAATTCGAACCGGTGCCGCCGACATCATCGGGCGTGCCCAGCACCGGCGGCAACGGAGCCGCGACCGCGCCACCGGCGGGCGCCGGCATTCCCACGTCGCCGCCGGCCCAGGCCGGGACGCCGGAAGGGAGCGAAGCCGAAGCCACCCAGCCCGTTCCCGCCACCGCGTCTCAACCCGTCAGCGCCTCGGGCTCGAGCCCCTCTCCCTGGGCCCCGATTGGCGTCGGCCTCGCCACCACCGCCCTCGCCATCGGCCTGCCCTGGTGGCTCGGCCGTCGTTTCGCCTGGTAGCGGGCACGCGCCCCCCATTGACCACCTCTGAGGTGGCAAAGGGAGGGAGGGTGTGCCTCGGGGCGGCTATGTTGCAAGCGTGGACGTAGAGACCGCGATTCGGACCCGCCGCACGCACAAGGCCTTTGGGGCTGAGCCGCTCGGGCGCGACGAGATCCTCGGCCTGCTCGATCTCGCCCGCTGGGCGCCCAATCACCATCTCACCGCGCCCTGGCGCTTCCGGGTCGTCGGTCCCGAGACGCTGGCGGGGTTGAAGCAGGTGGCTGGGCCCGAGGGAGCGGCCAAGCTCGACCGCGCCCCTACCCTGATCCTCGTCTCCTGCGTCCTCGGCGATGACCCGGTCCAAAACGAGGAGGACCTGCACACGACCGCGGTCGCCTCCTACATCGTCCTGCTCAGCGCCCATGCCCGCGGCTATGTCGGCTACTGGCGCACCCCTGGCCTGTTGCGCTCGCCCGAGGGCCTCAGCGCGGTCGGGCTGCCCGACAGTGAGCGCTTCGTCGGCCTCCTGCACCTGGGCCACCCGCGCCAGGAGAAGGAGCCGCCCGAGCGGCCGCCGATCGAGCAATCGACCGCGTTCCTCGCCTGATGCTCTCCCGCGCCACAGCAATCGAGGCGATCGCCGGCCAGCACTTCGAGGTCGTCGTAATCGGCGGCGGCATCACCGGCGCCGGCGTCGCCCTCGACGCGGCCTCGCGCGGCTACTCGGTGGCACTTCTGGAGCGCGGCGACTACGCCGAAGGGACCTCCAGCCGTTCCTCGAAGATGGTCCACGGCGGCCTCCGCTACCTGCAGAACCTCGATCTGGGACTGGTGCGCGAGGCGCTGCTCGAGCGCCAGCTGATGGTCCAACTGGCGCCGCACCTGGTCTACCCGACGCCCTTCGTCGTCCCCGCCTTCCCCGACGAGCGCCGCCAGCGCGGCCTTGGCCTCGGGCTCAACATGTACGACGTGATGGCGACGACGCGGGTCGGCCGCAGCCGCCGTGAGATGCGCTCCTCCAAGGAGGCCGACGAGGACTACTACTGGTCGCCTGACCGCCACCGCACGATCGACCGCGACGAGGTCTTGCAATTGGTCCCCTCGCTGGAGCCGCGCGATCCCAAGAACGCCTACCTCTTCTACGACTGCCAGACCGACGATGTCCGCCTCACCCTGACCGTGCTGGGCGAGGCGGAGCGCTTCGGCGCGGTGATGCTCAACGGGGCGGAGGTGGTCGAGGTGCTAGAGCGCCAGGGCCGCGCCGCCGGGGTCGCCTTCGTCGAGGCCGGCTCGGGGGAGCGGCTCGAGGTCACGGCCGACAACGTGATCAACGCCACCGGCGTCTTCGCCGACCGCATCCGGCCCGAGGAGACGATCGAGGAGGAGGACGTGCCGCGGATCTCGCCCAGTCGCGGCACCCACGTGCTGGTCGACCGCGAGAAGCTCTCGACCGGCTCCGCCGCCTGCATCGTGCCGGCCGGCGAAGGCCGGGCGATCTTCGCCCTGCCCTGGTACGGGCGCACCCTGATCGGCACCACCGACAACGACTACGAGGGCGACATCGACCACCCGCGCCCTGGGGGCGAGGACGTCGCCTACCTGCTCGACGCGGTCAACGAGTTCTTCGGCGTCTCGCTCGGCGCCGACGATCTGGTCGGCGCCTACGCCGGGGTGCGGCCGCTGATCGCCACCGGCGACCCGAAGAAGTCAGTCGACATCTCGCGCAAGGCGGAGCTATATGAGACCTCCTCGGGGATGCTGACGATCACCGGCGGCAAGCTGACCACCTGGCGGCGCATGGCCAAGCAGACGGTCGATCGCCTGGTCGAGCGCGAGGGTCGCGAGGCCCCCTGCCACACGGCCGAGATCCCGCTCGGCATGGAGGCGCGGCCGGACGATCTCGAAGCGCCCGCCGGGGTGGGGGAGGAGGCGCTCGAGCAGCTCGCCTTCCGCTACGGCCACGCCGCCCGCAAAGTCCTTGCCCTGGCCCGCGAGGACGCGAAGCTGGCGGAGCCGATCGTGCCCGGTCGCCCCGACCTGCTGGCCGAGGCCGTGATCGCCGCCCGCCACGAGCAGGCCCGCACGGTCGCCGACGTGCTGCTGCGCCGCACCCGCCTCGGCCTGCTCGCCGCGCCGCAGTTGCGCGACGCTGCCCCGGCCCGCGCCGTGGCCGGTGCCCTGGGTGCCGAGCTCGGTTGGTCGCGCCGCGAGGTCAAGCGGGCGGCCGAGGCCTGGCCGGCCGCGGCGGCGGAGGCCGGCATCGACCCCGCCGGCTCACCCGTCGAGTCGCTGCAATAACCTGCCGCCCGGAACGCGCAAATCGACACGGTGATCTCCGGGTGTTCGAATCCGGGGCGATTTGCGTGTGAACGCATGGAGACTGATGAATAAGACAGAACTTGAGTCCAAGCACCTCGCTGAGTTGCATTCCCTGGCCGCTGAGGCTGACGTGCCGCGCTACCGCATGCTGCGCCGCGAGGAGCTGATCGAGAAGCTGAGCGACGGCGATGGCGACGGTAAGGCCGGGAAGAGCGAGAAACCTCGCGGAGACCGCCCGCCGCGCCGCGAGCGCCCGCCACGCCAGCGCCGCGAGCGCTCCGGGGGTCGCGAGGCCGCCGGCCGCGAGCGCCCCGCCCGTAAAGAGCGTGCAGGAGAGCCGCCTGCGAATGAGCCGCCCGCCGAGCCAAAGGCGCCGCCCGAGCCCCCGAAGCCGCCCGCGCCAACTAGGGAGCCCGCTGTCTCGGCAGGCGAGGAGTCGTCCCGCCCCAAACGCAAACGTCGTCGCCGTCGCTTCGGCCGCAAGAGCAAGGGCCTGCGCGCCCAGGACTTGCTGCTGCCGCCGCCCGGTCGCCAGGCGCTGGTCTACGGCGAGAGCCGCACCGTCTGCACGTCGCTGCTGCGCGAGATCGCCGGCGAGCTGGGAGGCGCCTCGGAGGGGCCCGACCCGATCGCCCTGCTGATCGATCCCAGTCCGGAGGAGCTGGCCGACTGGAAGCGCGAGGCCCCAGACGCCGAGCTGGTCGTCGCCGCCCAGGCGCGCCACGCCGGCGACGCCCTCGCCCAGGCCGTCCGTCGCGCCGAGGGCGGAGAAGACGTCATCCTCCTGGTCGATTCCCTGACCCGCCTCGACGACGCCGAGACGGCAAAGAATGTCTTCGACGGCGGGCTCGGGCTATCAAGCTCGGGATCCTTGACCGTGGTGGCAGCGCTAGAGCGCCAACCCTGACAGCGCGGCTCAGGTCAGGGGTGGAGCGTCTTGTACTTTTTCGGCGCTGACCTTGCGGCGCCAGCAGACTGACGCCCCATCGAAAAAGTTAAGCGAAACCCCTGGCCTGAGCCGCGCTACCGGCGGTAGGCGATGCGCCGCCACGACGGCTCTTTGGACAGCTCGATCAACTCCGAGCTGCGATCCGGCTGCACGTAGCCGAAGGTCTGGTTGCGCTCGTCGAAGACGACGTCGAGCTCACCCTCCTTGACCCGCTGGTCGAGCCAGGCGCCGCGGAAGACGAGGCGGCGCAGCCAGTGCACGAGGCTGCGGTTGGCGGGGCCGACGAGGTCGTCCCAGTTCTCGTTGATGTGCTCGCCGAGGCGTGAGCTGGGCTCGGCGATCTCGCCGCTGACGGCCAGATCGAGCAGATCGTCCAACTCCTCCTGGCTCAGCCCCTGGTCGACGAAGCCGAGTTTTACCGCGGCCTGCTCGACCCGCTGGCCGAAGTCGCCCTCGTTGAAGGCGAAGCGAAGCTCCCCGTACTCGAGCACGTAATCGGAGCCAGACTCGTAGTTCCCTCGGCGGGTCGTTTTCTTATCCATGAGTTGAAGCCAACTGCTCGCGCCAGCCCAGCGGGAGCAGGTGCTGGATCATGCCGATCATCGTAGTCTCGTGCCCGCATGGGCCCGTGCCTGAAACGCTGTTTGCACCGATGATCGATCTGCATTGCCACATCCTCCCCGGCGTCGACGACGGCTCGCTCGACCTCGCCGACAGCCTGGCGATGGCGCGCCAAGCGGTGAACGACGGCATCGAGCGGGTCTGCGCGACGCCGCACATCCGCCACGACCACGACGTGCGGATCGAGCAGATCGCCGGAAGGATCGAGGACCTCAACCGGGCGCTCCGCGACGAGGGGCTGTCGGTGGAGGTCCTGCAGGGCGGCGAGGTGGCCGAGACCGCGGTCGAGGACTTGAGCGAGGAGGAGCTGGGGCGGGTCGCACTCGGCGACGGCCACTGGATCCTGCTCGAGCCGGCGCCCGGACCGCTTAGCGAGACCCTGATCGCCCGCGTCGGCCACCTCGCCGAGCGCGGCCACCGGGCGCTGATCGCCCACCCCGAGCGCCACCTCTCGGCCGACATGTACGAGCGGATCGCGGCCCTGATCGCCGCGGGCGCCCTGGTCCAGGCAACCGCCGACTTCTTCCTGCGCGAGCGCTTCGCCGACGGCATGCGGATGCTGGCCGAGCAGGGCCTCGTCCACGTATTGAGCAGCGACGCCCACTCCTCGCACGGCGGCCGACCGCTGCATATGAGGGAAGCTTTCGAGTGCCTGGCCGAGATCGACTCGGTCGCTCCGCACCTCGAATGGATGCGCGACATCGCTCCGCAAGCAATCGTCGACGGGGGCGAGCTCACGTCCCCTTTCGAGGGTCGATCCCGGTAGGGGTGGAGCGTCTTGCACTTTTTCGTCGTGAGCTAGAGGCGCCAGCCACCGACTCTCCACCGAAAAAGTTAAGCGAAACCCCTACCGGGATCGACCCTCAGAGCGGCCGCAGCTCGACCCGCCGCGCCAGGTCTTCGATCACCGCGCGCGAGCCGCTGCCGAGGCCGGCGCGGAGGAAGTTGGCGGCACCGGCGGCGGCGCTGACGCGCAGTGTCTCCTCCCAGTCGAGGCCGGCCGCCATGCAGGCCGCCAGGCCGCCCATCATCGAGTCGCCGCAGCCCTCGCGCGAGCCGCGCTCGAAGCGGGGCGGGATCAGCTCCCAGGCCTCGTCGCCTCGAACGACCATCGCCGGCTCCTCGGCGCGGGTGATGATCACGGCGCCAGCGCCGGCGTCGAGCAGCTTCTGCACCGCGGCGCGCATCCGCTCCTCGGTGTCGACCGGGCCCTCGATGTAGCCGGCCAGCTCCCAGTCGTTGATCTTGACCAGGTCGGGGCCGCCCTCCAGGGCGCTGTCGAGCCGCGGCCGCGAGAGGTCGACGACGACCGGGGTGCCGTTGGCCTTGACGTCGGCGACGAGGTTGCCGTAGATCTCCAGCGGCAGCGCCTCGCCGGGGTAGGGACCGCAGAGGGCCAGCACGCCAGAGTCGAGTGCGGCGGCGACCGTGGTCGAGAAGAGCTCGTCGATCTCGTGGCGCGAGGGCGGCATCGAGGCGCTCTGAGCGACCGGCACGCGCTCGCCGCTGCGGCGGTCGTGTACGTAGGCGCCGCTCCCCTCGGCGGTCTCGACCAGGCGCAGCTCGACGTCCATCTGCTCCAGCAGCGGCCGCAGCACCGCGCCGCTCTCGCCGCCGATGAAGCCGCAAAGAATCGGCTCGGCGCCGAGCTCGGCGGCCATCCGCGCCACCCAGACGCCCTGCCCGGCGGCGTGCAGGTGGATGTCGTCGCCACCCTCGCTGGTCAGCGCCTCGACCGTGATCGCCAGCATCGGGTGCGGTCCGAAGACGGTGACTTTGCCGCCGGCTGGCATTGACAGAGGCTAGATGCCGGAGTCGCTCCTTGCCCAACGTCTTCGCTGCCTGCCGGCCGCAACCGTGCTCGGCCGCGAGGTTCGAGTCGCCAGGGGACCGCGCGCACGCCTCCTCGGCTTGGCCTACCTCGACCGTGAGGAGGCCGGCGCGGGCCTGTTGATCCCACGCTGCTCGAGCGTCCACACCTTCGGAATGCGCTTCCCACTCGACCTCTACTTTCTCGGCGAGTGCCGGGAGGTGGTTGCCGTTCGTCGGCTCGTGCCGGCCCGGCGCCTCGCATTTTGCGGGCGGGCCAGAGCGGTCCTCGAGCTGCCGGCGGGGGAGGGGGGAGAAATTCTCGATGCCACTTCTTAGACCGGCCAATGCTTCCCCAGCGCCGCGAGATCGCCAACCTGGTCGTCTGCGAGGACGACGCGCAGACCCTCGAGCTGCTCTGCGACAACCTGGTCGCCGATCGCTTCGGAGTGCTGCCCGCCCCAAACGCCTCCGACGCCCTGCGGCTCTGCCGCTACAACCACCCCGACCTGCTGTTGCTTGATCTCTCGCTGCCCGACGCTTCCGGGCTCGACGTGCTGCGCGAGATTCGCGAGGCGGATGGGGTCACCTCGCGCTTCGATCCCGCCCTGCCGGTGATCGTCCTCACCGGCCGTGGCTCCGAGGAGGACCGGGTACGGGGACTTGAGATTGGAGCTGACGACTACATGGTGAAGCCGCTGGCCTACGCTGAGCTTCGCGCCCGCATCGGCGCGGTCCTGCGGCGCGGATCGGGCGGGCGCCAAGGACCGCTTCGCGTCGGTGACATCGTTGTCGATCCGGCGCGGCGGAAGGCCTGGGTGGGCGAGCGCGAGGTCGTGCTCTCGAACAAGGAGTTTGGTCTGCTGCGCGTGCTTGCCGGCGAGCCCTCGCGGGTCTTCACGAAGCGCGAGTTGCTCGAGGCGGTCTGGGGGTACCGCAGCCCGGCGCGGACGCGGACGCTCGATTCGCACGCCAGCCGGCTGCGGCGCAAACTCGATCCGGAGAGCGGCCGCTACGTGGTCAACTGCTGGGGCTACGGCTACCGCTTGATCGACGGATGACCGAGCTTGCTCAGATCGTCGCCGGCTGGCCCGGTGTCCTCTCGATGGCCGCCGCCGTGGCGGCGCAGAGCTTGCGCGCGGGACGGCGGCGCAGTGCTCTCAACGAGGCGCTGCACGAGCTGCGCCGCCCGCTGCAGGCGGTGGCCCTGGCGGCCGGGCCGCGGTTCGGGAGCCCGGCCGGCACCGGCGAGCCGATCGAGCTCGCGGCCGCGGCGCTCGAACGCCTCGACCGCGAGATCAACGGCGGCCCATTGGTGCCCGCGTTGGGTGAGGTCGACGCCGGTGCGCTCGCCCGCGCGGCCGTTGCGCGTTGGCAGGCACGCGTGCAGATCGCGGAAGGCTCGCTCGAGCTGCGCTGGAACGCCGGCGAGGTGCTGGTCAGCGGGGATCGCAGCGCGCTTGCCCAGGCGCTCGACAACCTGATCGTCAACGCGATCGAGCACGGTGGCTCGACGATCGTCGTCGCCGGCAGGTTGCTCGAGGGGCGCTTGCGCATTGCCGTTGCCGATTCGGGACGGGCGACGCGACCGCGACCGCGGCGCAACGGCCCAGCCCAAATAGCGGCTCGACTCTCGGGCCGCCACTACCGCGGACACGGCCTCGGTGTAGTGCGGCGGGTGGCGGCCGATCACAACGGTCGGTTTTCTCTCCGTCACTCGGAACGGGGATCGCTCGCGGTGCTCGAGTTGCCATTGGCCAAGACGGAGAGCGGGCGGGCGGCGTGAGCCGACGTACCCGGGCGATCGCCTTTCTTGGACTCGCCCTGGTCACCGCCGCCCTGGCGGCCGGCATCGCCGACAGCTACGGCTCGCGGGTGGCGAGTGGCTACGGCCCCCTGCGCCAGGTCGTTGTCGCGACCAAGAGCCTCGGGCCACGGAGCGTTTTGCGGCCAGCCGATATCGCTGGCGGGATGGAGACGCGCCGGGTGCCGGTTCGGTTTGCGCCCGCGGGGGCTTTGAGCGATCCGCGGGAAGCGCTTGGCCTGGAACCAACCGTCGGGTTCGAGCCGGGTTCTTATCTGGTTGCGAGTCAACTGCGGGCACGACGGCCGAGGGGCGGATCGAGCGCCGCCCTCGGGCCAAGCCGGCGCCCGGTCGAAATCTCGGTCAGCGGCGCCGAAGCTCTACTGGCGACTGGTGCGGCTAGTGCGGGCGCGAAAGTCGATGTCGTCGTCACCACCGAGCCGAGCGGCAGCGGCGCTGGTCGCACCTACGTGGCGGCGGCCGCGGTGACGTTGCTCGCGCTCGGCCCGGGGGCCGATGGGCCGGGCCCCGGTGGCACGGCGGCGGCGACTCTGGCGCTGACCAAGCGGCAGGCTTTGCGATTGATCGCCGCCGAAAGCTTCGCCCGCAAGCTGACGCTGCTGCCGGGAGCCTGAGCGATGGCGACGCGGGAGCGCCACCTTGCCGACCTCGCCGATGAGCTCCGCCTGCGGTTGATCGAGCGGCGCCGGGTTGCGGCCGCAAGCGGGGGCTCCACCGCGGTGGAGCTTCCCGACGAGGTGCGGGCCCTGGTCGACGAGGAGGCAGCGCTGCTCGACCCTGCCACTCGGGCGGCGGTCTCGACCAGGATCGTTCGCGACACGGTCGGCCTCGGCCCGCTCGAGGACCTGCTTGCCGACCCCTCGGTCGAGGAGGTAATGGTCAACGGGCCAGACGAGATCTACGTCGAGCGGGCGGGTCGAATCGAGCAGGTCGATGTTTGCTTTCCGGACGAGGAGGAGCTGCGCAACGCGATCGAGCGCATCCTCGCGCCGCTGGGGCGGCGAATCGATGAGCTCAGCCCGATGGTCGACGCCCGCCTCGCCGACGGCTCGCGGGTCAACGTCGTCATCCCGCCGCTCGCGGTCGACGGGCCGGCGCTGTCGATCAGGCGTTTTGGCGCGTCGCGGCCGGTGATGCGGGAGCTGGTCGAACGGGGAAGCCTCAGCGCCTCCCAGTGCGAGCTGCTCGGGCAGGCGGTAGCGGACCGGCGCAGCATCCTCGTCAGCGGCGGCACCGGTGCGGGCAAGACGACCTTGCTCAATGCGCTCTCGGGCTTCATCGACTCCGGCGAGCGCATCGTCACGATCGAGGACGCGGCCGAGCTGCGTTTGCAGCAGCGCCACGTGGTGCGGCTGGAGAGCAGGCCGGCCAGCGTTGAGGGCAAGGGGGAGGTGACCGTGCGCGACCTGCTGCGCAACGCCCTGCGGATGCGTCCCGACCGGATCGTGATCGGTGAGGTGCGCGGCCCCGAGGCGCTTGACCTGCTCACCGCGCTCAACACCGGGCATGAGGGCGCGCTCTCGACCCTTCACGCCAACTCGGCGGCCGATGCGCTCGGCCGTCTCGAGACGCTGGCGCTGATGGCTGGAGTCGGGCTGCCGCACGAGGCGATCGCCGAGCAGGTGCAACGCGGCGTTGACCTCGTCGTCCAGGTTGAGCGTCGCCCCGATGGCTCGCGCCGCGTCGCCGAGATCGCCGAGGTGGTCCGGGTCGCTGGTACCACGGCCGTCAGGGCCTTGGCGCCGGGGTGAAATGGTGAGCGACAGCTCCGGGCTCTTCGTCCCGCTGGTCGGCGCCGCGGCTGGTGGGCTACTCGCCGTCTCGGCTCGCGAGGCGGTGCTCGCGAGTCCGGCCCTGCTGCGCTGGGTGCGTCGCGCGCTGGAGCCGTTGCAGCGGGCCGGGCGCGAGGGCTACTCGCCCTCGAGCCCCGAGCGCCGCCGCCTTGCCGTGCTCGGCAGCTTCGCGGCGGTGGCCGGAGGTTGGTTCGTCGGCGGTGCCGTCCTGGCGCTGCCACTCGTGGTCGCCGGTCCGGCCCTGGCCGCTTGGGCGTTGGCGGCACGACGCCGGCGCTACCGGCGCGCGGTCGAGCGAGCTCTTCCCGACGTCGCCCTCGCGGTCGCCGACTCGCTGACGGCGGGACGCTCGCTGCGCGCCTCGCTGCCGGCGGCGGCCACCTCGCTCGACGGTCCGGCTTCGGTTGAGTTGGCGCGGCTCGGCGCGGAGCTGGACCTCGGCGCCGCTACCGGCAGTGCCGTTGCCGCTTGGCGCCAGAGGATGCGCTCGGCGAGGGTCGATGCCCTCGCCGCCGCGCTGCTCAGCCAGCAGCTCGCGGGAGGTGACCTGGCCGGCCTCTTGCGTCGCTTCGCCGAGGGCGCAGCGGAGCGAGATCGAGTTGCCGAAGACGCCAAGGCGGCGACCTCGCAGGCCCGCTTCACCGGTTTGCTCGTGGTCGCGATGCCAACCGGCGGCGCGCTTTTCGCCGAGCTGCTGCAGCCGGGATTCCTCGCCAAGGTGCTGAGCTCGCCCGCCTCGGCGTTGCTGCTCGCCCTCGCCGCCTTGCTCCAGTTGGCGGGGTTCGTCGCGATTCGGCGCCTCTCCCAGGTGGTCGAGCGATGAGCCCGGCGGGCCTTCTGGTCGCGGTGGCGGTCCTGCTTGCTTGGGCGGGGATGCGCGAGCTGGGCGCGGGTGCTTCTGCCCTCCGCTCGCGGCTCGCCCGCGGCGGCGGCAGGTTGGCGACGACCTCGCTCCGTCTCGGCCTCCCGGCGCGCATCGCCAGGTCGGGCCTCGAGTCGCGGCTGCCGCTGGCGGCGGTCCTACTGGGCAAGTGCGCCGCTGCTGCCACGGGTGGCCTCGTCGCGCTGGCGGCTGCCCCGGTGGCACCCGGACATCTCTCGCTGCTCGTTACGGCTGGACTGCCGGCTGCCGGCTTCCTTCTCCCCGATGCGCTGCTCGAGCGCCGGGCCCGGTTGCGCCGGCATCGCCTGGTCGGTGCCCTGCCCGACGCTTGCGATCTGCTCGCGGTTGCCGCCGCGACCGGCCGCGGCACGGCCTCTGGTTTTGCCGAGCTCGCCCGCGGCGGCGACGGTCCGCTCGCCGACGAGCTGCGCATGACCGTCGCCGAGCTCTCCTGCGGCCGCCCACTGCCGGCGGCGCTGCGTTCGCTGCGCGACCGGGTTCCCGGCAGCGAGCTCGCCACCCTCTGCGCTGCGATCGAACGCTCGCGACGCTACGGCTCGCCGCTGGCCGAGCAGCTGCGGCGCCAGTCGAGCGCCCTGCGCAGCGGCCAGCGCCGCGCGGTCGAGGAGCGCGCCGCCCGCGCTGCGCCGAAGATCCAGCTCGTCGTCGCCCTGATCCTCGTCCCCTCGGTCCTGCTGATGATCGTCGCCGCGCTGATCGCCAACGCCGACATCCTCCTTTCAGGGTTTAGTTAGCCGCCCCGGACGCGGGAGGGCAGCCGCGAGATCGCCGGGTGTGACTAGCGCGGCTGCCCGGGAGCAGAGGAGGCGGCGCCTGTCTCCTGCGCCTCCTCGCGCAAGCGTCGGGCGACGGTTGCCGTGGCAGCACGCATGGCGTCGAGCTCGGCGGCCGATTTTTTATGTCCCTTGACGTAGCAGCAGAGCATGCCTTCGACGAGCTCGAAGGCGAACTTCTTCGGTGCTTCTTCGCCGAGCCAGAC
Organism: Solirubrobacterales bacterium; assembly: GCA_036271315.1. Taxonomy (GTDB): domain Bacteria; phylum Actinomycetota; class Thermoleophilia; order Solirubrobacterales; family 70-9; genus VRUE01. The sequence continues at coordinate 67,017 of DATBAV010000034.1, forward strand.
GACGAAGGTGGGGGAGAAGAGCCGGCGCAGCCAGACCTGGTCCTGCTGCTTGAGGGAGAAGATCTCGTAGTGCTCGTCGAGTGCCTCGCTCTCCAGCCGGACTCGCTGCCTGGATTTGCGGAAGCTGTCCTCGAGGCCCTCGAAGACGTGAAGGCCGGACTTGCGATTGCAGAGGAGTTCGGGGACCTCGGTCGCGCACTCCGGCACTTCCACCAGGCCGATCGTGTAGCGGTAGTAGTTCCGCTGCTGACCGTTGCCGGTGCTGGTCGTTTCCTCGTAGGTGTAGAGGGCGAGCAGGCCGTCGACGTCCTCGGCGAACGGGCCGGTAAAGCCGTGTTCGACGTAGCGCTCGCTGCCCCGGCAGAGCAGCGGCGTCGCCGCTCGCACCTCGCCGTGACCGGATAGGGCCATGCCGCGCTCGCTGGCGTAGGCCGCGAAGAAGGTCGCTTCGGAACGCCGGTCGGCGATCGCGAAGACGATTAGCAGCGAGACGATCAGCGCCGCGACTGCCGCGCCGGCGCCGATCGTGGCGCCGAGGTAGACGGCTCCAGCGATGCCGGCGGCGAGGACGAAGATCGCGGTCGCGATCCAGGTGACGGGCTTGCCGAGCAGGCGCCGGAAAAGCGGGCCGCGCAGGTAGTTGGCGTCGTCTGGCGCCTCCTCCGCGGGGGCCTGGGGAGGCGGTGCGGCCTGCTCCTCGCTCACGTCGGCAACTTAACGCAGGGTTGCAAATGGGCTTGCATTGTGGGGTCGTGTTGCAAAGTGGGGGAAAGTGGGTTACTGTGCCGCTCGAGTTGAAGCCCAGGACCGGGGTGGTGAGGCTCCTCCCACCTCATCACCTCGGTCCTAACTCTTTTCCTGGTCCACGCGCAGCGCTCGCAAAGAAAGGAACCGGCGGTGGCATTTCGGGGCCTCTACGAGCACAGTCTCGATTCAAAGGATCGCCTCACGGTCCCCTCCCGGTTCAGGGCCGCCCTCTCCGACGGCATAGTTCTGTCCAAGGGCTTCGACCCCTGCGTCTGGATGCACACCACTGCCGAGTTCGAGCAGCTCTCCGACCGCTTCCTCTCGCCGCACAGCCCCTTTGGCCACGACGCGCGCCAGCTGCGCCGCCGCTTCCACGGTGGCTCCTTCGACGAGAAGCTCGACTCCGCCGGCCGCATCCGCGTGCCCAAGCCGCTGATCGAGCACGCCGGCCTGGGCGGGCCCTGCGTCGTCGTCGGCACGGGGGAGTATCTGGAGATCTGGAACGCCGAGGCCTGGGCCAAGCAGGAGGCCGAGCTGGACGCCTCGGCGCCGGAGATCGCCGAGGGCCTGGCCGCCAACGGAGCGCCTGAGTGAGATGGCGAGCCGTGCCTACTCAACCCCAAGCCTGCCCAGCCGAGACTTAACTCGCGCAAACCTTGTCTATATGCCGACCGAGCACCAACCCGTCCTCGCCACCGAGCTGGTCGACCTGCTGGCTCCCCAGCCCGGTCAGACCGCGATCGACTGCACCTTCGGCGCCGGCGGCCACGCCCGCCTCGTCGCCGAGGCTCTGGGGCCCGACGGGACGCTGATCTGCATCGACCGCGACCCCGGCGCGCTGGCCCGCTATGAAGCCTTCGCCGCCGAGGTTCCCTGCTCGACCCGCTTCATTTCCAGCGACTTCGCGGCAGGTCTTCGTGCCATGTACGGCGAAGGCATGCGCCCAGAGATGGTCTACATGGACCTCGGAATGTCCTCGATGCAGGTCGATGCCTGGGAGCGGGGCTTCTCCTACTCCTACGACGCACCCCTCGACATGCGCATGGACACCCGCCAGCAGCTGAGCGCCGCCGACATCGTCAACGAGTGGCCGGAGTCGCGCCTGGCGCAAGCGCTGCGCCGCTTCGGCGAGGAGCGCTACGCCGGCGGAATCGCCCGCGAGATCAGTCGCCGCCGGCCGCTCTCAACGACTTCTGAGCTGGTCGACGCGATCAAAGCCGGCATGCCGGCCTCGGCCCGCTTCGGCGGCGGCCACCCGGCCAAGCGCACTTTCCAGGCGATTCGGATCGCCGTCAACGGCGAGCTCGACTCGCTCGAGGACGCGCTGCCGACGGCCTGGGGCATGCTGCCGCTCGGCGGTCGCCTCGGCGCGATCTCCTTCCACTCGCTCGAGGATCGTCGCGTCAAGCAGTTCCTCGCCGAGCGCGCCAAGGGCTGCGTCTGCCCGCCTGAGCTGCCGGTCTGCGTCTGCGGCCGCGAGCCCGAAGCCGAGCCGCTGACCCGCCGCGCCGTCGCGCCCGGCCCGGAGGAGGTCGCGACCAACCCACGCTCCCGCTCCGCCCACCTGCGCGTCTCGATGAAGATCGCCGAGCCGGCGGAGGCCGGGGCCTGATGGCCGCCGCTGCGACCGCTCGCGCCGCTGCCGCCCCGGCGCCGGCGCGCAAAGCGCCCGTGCGCAGGAAGCCGCCTGCGCTCAAGGCAGCGCCAGCCCGTCAGGCTCCTGCCCGCAAAGCTCCCAGTCGTCGCAAAGCTCCCAGTCGTCGTCCCGGCGGCCAGCTGATCCCGATCGCGGCCGGCGCCGCGACCGCGGTCCGCCATCTGCCCGACTCGAACCTGATGGTGCGGATGACCCGCGGCCGCGCCTGGATCGGCGTGCTCGGCGTGCTGCTGGCCGGGATCGTCGCGATCAACGTGGTCACCCTCAGCCTCTCCGCCAGCGCCAGCCACGTCGAGAGCAACATCACGGCGTTGGAAGAGGAGAACCCGCTGCTGCGCGCCCGCGAATCGCGGCTGTACGGCTCTTCGCGCGTGAGTCACGAAGCCGCTGCGGTCGGTCTCGCTCCGACGGCAACCGACCAGGTCGGTTATGTGCAGGCCTCCAGCAAAGACGTCGCGATCGCCGCTCAGCGACTCGCCGCCGCCGGCCCGGGCTACTAGGGGTCAACCGCGATGCGGGTTATCGAGCGAAGGATCGGACTCCTCTTCGCCGGCTTCCTCCTCTGCTTCTGCGTGATCGGAGCTCGCGCCTTCTGGCTACAGGGAGTGCAGGGTTCGAAGCTCGCCTCCGAGGCGATCAGCCAGCAGACCGAAGCGATCGCCCTGCCCAGCCTGCGCGGCAGCCTGCTCGACCGCCGTGGCAACGCCCTCGCCGCATCCGAAGACGCGGCGACGATCTTCGCCGTGCCGCCGGAAGTCAATAAGCCCGCCCTGGCGGCGGAAAAACTTGCGCCGATCCTGGGCCTTGACCAGCGCAAGGTGCTGAGCGCGGTGACCGCGGAAACGACCTACTCGGTGCTGGCCAAAAAGGTCGATCTGCCGACAGCCAAGCGGATCGAACGGCTTGACCTGCAGGGCATCGGGCAGGACCCCGACAGCCGCCGCACCTACCCGCAGGGTGAGCTGGCAGCACAGGTGATCGGTGCCGTCGGCTCTGAAAACCAAGGCCTGACCGGGCTCGAGCTGGGCGAGGAATCCGTGCTGCACGGGACCGACGGCGAACGCCGCATCGTCACCGACGCTACCGGCGAACCGATCCGGCTCGAAACCGCCCACGAAGCCGAAGACGGCGAAAACATCCAGCTGACGCTCGATCCGGCGATCGAGCAGAAGACCGAGGAAGCGCTGGGCGAAGTTGGCGAAACCTACGCGCCAAAGGGCGCGACCGCGATCGTCATGGACCCGCGCAACTCGCAGATCCTGGCGATGGCGAACTGGCCGCCGGTCGACCCCTCCGACCTCTCCAGCGCCAGCCCCGAAGACCTGATGAACCGGGCGACCGGCTTCAACTACGAGCCGGGCTCGACCTTCAAGGCGTTCACGGTCGCGGCGGCGCTCGAAGAAGGCCTGGTGACGCCGGAGTCGTCCTTCTACCTGCCCTCGCAGCTGCACGTCGCCGATCGGGTGATCGAAGACGCCGAGGCGCGGCCGCCGATAACCCTGACCGTCGGCCAGATCCTCGCCCAGTCCTCGAACGTCGGCGCCGTGACGATCGGGCTGAAACTGGGCGCCGAACGCTTCAGCAAGTGGATCGACCGCTTCGGCTTCGGCCGCCGCACGGGGGTCCAGTATCCCGACGAGGAAATCGGGCTGGTGCCGAAGCTGGACGAATACTCCGGCTCGACCATGGGCAACCTGCCGATGGGCCAGGGCCTCTCGGTGACGCCGATGCAGATGATGGCCGGCTACCAGGCGATCGCCGACGGCGGCATCCTCAAGCGGCCGCAGCTGATCGAGAAGATCGGCGAAGAAAAGGTGCACGAGCCGAAGGGGCACCGCGTGATCAAAGCCGAGGTGGCGGCGCAGGTGCGCGAAATGCTCGAGGGGGTGCTGGAAGCCGGCGGCACCGCTTCGGAGGTGAGCGTGCCTGGCTACAAGCTGGCGGGGAAGACGGGAACGGCGCAGGTGGCGGAAGACGGGACTTACTCGGAAACGAAGTACGTGGCCTCGTTCATCGGGTTTGCGCCGGCTCAGGATCCGCAGCTGTTGGTTTCGGTGATTGTGGATCAGCCGCAGGGGGAAATTTACGGGGGGTCTGTGGCGGCTCCGGCGTTCGGCAAAATCGCGGCGTTTGCTCTTCCCTATCTCGGGGTTCCGGCGGAATAACGAGGGGGCGTCGGGTGCCCCTCCCGGCTCAACTTTTCGATGGGGGACTGGTCTGCTGGCGCCGCGAGGTGGGCGCCGAAAAAGTACAAGCCGCCGGGAGGGGCACCCGACGCCCTACCTAGAATCCGGCGGTATGAGATTGGACGCGCTTGTCGCGGAGATTGCGGGGGCTCGGATTGTCGGGGACTCCTCCGTTGAGGTGGCGTCTCTCGCTTATGACAGCCGAAAAGTGGGGCCCGGGACACTGTTTTTCTGCGTGCCGGGGGAGAAGGTCGATGGGCATGAGTTCGGGGCGGCGGCAGTCGAAGGCGGGGCTGTCGCTCTGGTTGTTGAGCGAGAGCTTGATGTTGACGTGGCGCAGGTGGTGGTCCCTGACGCGCGGGTGGCGATGGCGCCGCTGGCGGCTCGGTTTTGGGGGGATCCGACGGCTGAGCTGCGGGTCGTGGGGGTGACGGGGACTAATGGGAAGACCACGACCGCGTTCTTGCTGCGCGAGATCTTGGAGGCGGACGGGGTCCAGACCGGGTTGCTCGGCACGGTGCGGCAGGTGGTCGGTGGGGTGGCGGAGGAGGTTGAGCGGACCACGCCGGAGGCGGTCGATCTGCAGGGGACGTTCAGGCGGATGCTGGAGGCGGGGGACAAGGCTTGCGTGATGGAGGTTTCCTCGCACGCGCTGGCGCTGCACCGGGCGGACTCGATTCGTTTTGAGGTCGCCCTGTTCACGAACTTGACCCAGGACCACCTCGACTTTCATGTCGACATGGAGGACTACTTCCGGGCCAAGCGGCTGCTCTTCGAGATGGAGCCGGGGGCGGCGGTCGTCAACGTCGATGATGAGTACGGGCGGCGGCTGGCGGCGGAATTCGATTGCGTGACCTTCTCCGCTGAGGGAGTCAATGCGGACTTCACAGCTGCGGACGTCTCTTTCGATGCTGGCGGTGCCGAGTTCTCGGTTGGCGGGACCTCTGTCCGGACTCGCCTGCCGGGGCACTTCAACGTCGCCAACGCGCTTGGTGCCTTTGCCGCCGCCGGCGAGCTCGGTGTCTCGGCCGAGGACGCCGCCGCCGGGTTGGCGCGGGCGGAGCGGGTGCCGGGGCGGTTCGAGCCGATCGACGAGGGGCAGGCTTTTGCGGTCCTGGTCGACTACGCGCACACGCCCGACTCACTGGAGAACGTGTTGCGGGCGGCGCGGCGGCTGAGCGAGGGGCGGGTGCTCGCCGTCTTCGGCGCCGGTGGCGACCGCGACCGCGATAAGCGGCCGAAGATGGGGCGGGCGGGCGCCGCGCTCTCCGACCTGGCGATCGTCACCTCCGACAACCCGCGCTCCGAGGACCCCGGGGCGATCATCGCCGAGATCCTCGGCGGGGTCGAGAACGGCGCCAACGTTGAGGTCGAGCCCGACCGCCGGGCGGCAATCGCGCTGGCGCTCGGGCAGGCCCAGCCCGGCGACACCGTGGTGATCGCGGGCAAGGGGCACGAGCAGGGCCAGGAGTTTGAGGACGGCCGCAAGCTGCCCTTCGACGACCGCGAGGTCGCCCGCGCGGAGCTGCGCCGGCTTTGAGGCTCGGCGCCGAGCAGATCGCCGAAGCGTGCGGGGCGGAGATCCTCGCTCGCGGCCAGGGCGGCACCCCAACCCGGGCGACGATCGGCTCGGGCGAGACCGGGCCCGGCGACCTCTTCTTCGGCCTACCTGGCGAGCGTGTCAACGGCGGCGAGTTCGCGGGAGCCGCGATCGAGGCGGGCGCCTGGGGCGTCGTCGTCGATCCGTCGCTGACTTCGCACTTGTTCGCCAATGGCACGAATAAACGCGAAGTCAGCGATGGGGTCCGTGATGCCTGGGTCTTTACCGCGGCGGACCCTCTCGCTGCGCTTCAGGGTCTCGCCCGGGTCTGGCGGCGCGAGCTCGGCGCCCGCGTCGTCGGCGTCACCGGCTCGGTTGGCAAGACCTCGGTCAAGGACATCGCCCGGGCGCTGCTACCGGGGCGCGTGCACGCCAACCGCGAGAACCTCAATACCGAGATCGGGCTGCCGCTGACCGTGCTGGAAGCGCCCGACGACACGGAGGCCCTGGTCTTGGAGATGGCGATGCGCGGCGCCGGCCAGATCGCCGAGCTGGCCGCGATCGCCGAGCCCGAAGTGGCGGTGATCACCAACGTCGGCCCGGTCCACGTCGAGCTGCTCGGCTCGGTCGAGGCGATCGCGGCGGCGAAGGCAGAGGTCCTGACGGCGCTGCCGGCCGATGGAACCGCGGTCGTGCCGGCCGAGGCCGGCAAGCTGGAGCCGCACCTGGCCGCGGCGCCGCGGCTGTTGCGCTTCGGCGCCGGCGGCGACGTCTTCGCGGTGGAGAGCGGGGTCTCGGACGGCATCACCGAGGCGCTGATCGAGACGCCGGTGGGACGCCAGGCCTTCCAGTTCCCCTTCACCGAGGCGCACAATCTCGACAACGCACTGGCGGCTGTCGCGGCCGGGGTGGCGCTGGGTGCGCCGCTTGCCGAGATGGCCGACCGCGCTGCGAACATAGGCTTCTCACGCTTTCGGGGCGAGCGCCTCGAGATGGGCGACGGAATCGTCCTTGTGAACGACTGCTACAACGCCAACCCGGTCTCGATGCGCGCCGCGCTCAGTCACCTCGCTTCGCTCGAGGGGGAACGACGGATCGCGGTTTTGGGCGAGATGGCCGAGCTTGGTCCCGGCGCCCCCGGTTACCACCGTGAGGTCGGGGAGAGCGCCCGCGCCGGCGGCATCGACTTGCTGATCGGCGTCGGTGAGCAAGCTCGGGACTACGGGCCGGACGAGCTGCTGGGCACGCCCGACGAGGCGGCCGAATGGCTCGCCGCGCAGGCTGAACCAGGCGACACGATCCTGGTCAAGGGCTCGCGCTCAGCTGGCCTCGAGGCTGTAGCCGAGACGCTGGGGGAGCTGCTGGAGTCCCCGGGGGGCGACGAGGACGCGCCCGACCATGGGTGAAGTCCTGATCGCCGGCATGGCGGCGATGCTGATCTGCATCTTCCTCGGCCCCAAGTTCATCGAGTACCTGCGGGTGAAGGAGTTCGGCCAGCACATCCGCGAGGACGGGCCGCAGGAGCATCACGCCAAGGCGGGCACGCCGACGATGGGCGGCCTGATCATCTTCGCCTCGATCTGCGTGCCCTACCTCGTCCTCTCCGATCGCGACGCGCAGAGCATGGCCGTCTTCGGCGTGGCGATGGGCTGCGCGGCGATCGGCTTCGCCGACGACTTCATCAAGATCGTCAAGCGACGCTCGCTCGGCCTCTCGGCCCGCTGGAAGATCCTTCTGCAGCTCTTCCTCGCGTTTGGCCTCTGGTGGGTCGCCCGCCACGAGGTCGGCCTCGAACCGATCCTCTTCTTCCGCATCGGCGGCGCCACGGTCGACCTCGGCCCGGTCCTCTACTTCGTCCTCGTCTTCCTCGTCATCGGCGGCACCTCCAACGGGGTCAACCTCACGGACGGCCTCGACGGCCTCGCCGCCGGCTCCTGCGCGATCGTCCTGCTCGCCTACACGGCGATCGCCTTCGTCACCAACGAGCAGCAGAACCTCGCCCTGCTCTCCGCCTGCCTGGTCGGTGCCTGCATCGGATTCCTCTGGTACAACGCCTTCCCGGCATCCATATTCATGGGGGACACCGGCTCACTCGGATTGGGGGGCGCAATCGGCGCCCTCGCGGTGATGACCCAGACCGAGGTGCTGCTGATCATCATCGGCGGCATCTTCGTGATCGAGGCGCTCTCGGTCGCAATCCAGGTCTTCTCCTTCAAAACCTTCCGTCGCCGCGTGCTGCTGATGGCACCGCTGCACCATCACTTCGAGATGATGGCTTGGTCGGAGACCAAGATCATGCTGCGCTTCTGGATCGTGGCTGCTGTTTGTTCGGGGATTGGGTTCACGCTTTATCAGCAGTCGATTGGGCGGTAGGTCGGCTGGGGAGGGTCCGGTGCCCCTCCCGGCTCAACTTTTTCGGTGAATTGGCTGGGCCGTCCGAGGTTGGATTGCCGAAAAAGTACAAGCCGCTGGGAGGGGCACCGGACCCTCCCCAACGGAGTTGCCGCACAGGGTCGACGAGCTAGGGGGCGAAGGTATTCCCGATGAGTACATGCCCACCCAGAAAGCCCAGGCCGGAGCTGCCTAAGGGGCCGTTTCTGGTGGTGGGGCTGGCCCGGTCCGGACAGGCCGCCGCTCGACTCCTCGCGGGTCGGGGCGAGACCGTCGTGGCGGTCGATTCGGGATTTCCCGATGGGGCGGCAGGACTGCGGGAGGTTGGTGTCGAAGTCGTCCTGGATGCAGATGGAATTGCGCTCCTCGAGGGGGCGCGGACTGTGGTCAAGAGCCCGGGTGTGCCGCGGGAGGCGCCGGTGATCGCGGCCGCTCTGGAGCGGGGGATCGACGTCCTGGGGGAGCTGGAGCTCGCCTGGCGGGCGGTTCCCAATCGCTTCGTTGCGGTGACCGGGACGAACGGCAAGACGACCACGGTCGAGCTGCTCGGCCACATCTATCGCTCTGTGGCCGAGCCGGTTGCGGTGGCCGGAAACGTCGGCACGCCGCTCTCTTCCTTGACCGGTGAGATCGAGCCGGATGCGACGGTGATCTGCGAGGCATCGAGCTTTCAGCTCGAGGACAGCGTCGCCTTCGCGCCCGAGTGCGCGGTCTTTCTCAACCTCGCGCCCGATCACCTCGACCGGCACGGCACGCTCGAGGCCTACCTGGCGGCCAAGTTGCGGATCTTCGCCAACCAGGGCAACGACGACGTCGCCGTCTACAACGCCGACGACCCAGAGCTGGCCGGCGTCGACCTCGGCGGTTGCGGGCGGCGCATCGCCTTCTGTCACGGCGCCGCTCCCGACTGCGAAGTCGCCGTCGCCGAGGGAACGGTCTTCTACGACGGCGAGCCGTTGCTCGCCGTTTCCGAGCTCGGCCTCTTCGGCGAGCACAACGTCGAGAACGCGATGGCCGCTGCCGCCGCAGCGCTCTCGATGGGGCTCGACCGCGAGGCGGTGCGCGAGGGGCTGCGCAGCTTTGCCGGCGTGCCGCACCGGCTCGAGCAGGTGGCCGAGATCGGCGGGGTGCGCTTCGTCAACGACTCCAAGGCGACCAACGTCGCCTCGGCCACGGTCGGCCTGCAGGCCTTCGGCGGCGGGGTGCGGGCGATCCTCGGCGGCAGCGAGAAGGGCGAGGCCTACGCGCCGTTGCTCGACCCGGTCCGCGAGTGCTGCAGCGCCTGCTACCTCACCGGTGCCTCGGCCGGGCGCCTCGCCGAGGCCCTGGCGCCGGCGATCGCCGGCGGCGTCGAGCTGCACCTCTGCGAGGACCTCGAAGAAGCGACGCGCCTCGCCGCCGCCGCGGCCCAGCCCGGCGAGACCGTGCTGCTCTCGCCCGCCTGCGCCAGCTTCGACGCCTTCGAGAACTTCGAACAGCGCGGCGAGCGCTTCCGGCAGATCGTCGCGGAGCTGGCGTGAGCGCTCGCGCCCTCTCGCTCGGTGGCTTCGCCGCCGGCAGGAAAACCAAGAAGGCCAAGGGCAAGAAGAAGCGCTCCCGTGCCGCATCCCCCTCGACCGAGTACAGCCTCCTGCTGACCGCCACCCTCTGCCTGCTCGCGCTCGGCGCGGTGATGGTCTTCTCGGCCAGCTCGACCACGCAGATCCTCAGCAACGGCAACCTCGCCGAGAGCGCCTTCTATCTCAAGCGCACGCTGATCTTCGGCGCCTTCGGCCTGCTGGCGATGCACCTCAGCGCCCGCCACGGTTTGACCGCGATCCGCCGCCTCACGCCGGCCCTGCTCGTCGCCTCGCTCTTCCTCCTGCTCGTCGTCCTCTTCGCCGGCTCCAGTGCCAACGGCGCCAGCCGCTGGATCGGGCCGGGGTCGCTGCAGTTCCAGCCCTCGGAGCTGGCCAAGGTGGCGCTGATCCTCTACGGGGCCGACCTGCTCGCCCGCGAACCGAAGCGAGTGCGCTCGCTGCAGGGGCTGATGCCCTTTCTGCTCGTTGTCGGCACCGCCTGCCTGCTGGTCATGGCCGAGCCCGACATGGGCACGACGATGGTGATCGCCTTCTCGGTCGCCGCCACCCTGATTGCCGCCGGGACCCGCCCAATCGACCTCGGCAAGATCGCCCTTGTCCTCGGCGGGCTTGCCCTGCTGCTGACCGTGGTCGAGCCCTATCGCATGGCGCGCCTGACCGGCTTCCTTCATCCAGGTGCCGACGCGGCCGGCACTGGCTTCCAAGCGGCCCAGGCGAAGATCGCCCTCGGCTCGGGCGGCATCTTCGGCGTCGGCATCGGCAACGGCGTGGCGAAGGCCGGCTTTCTGCCCGAGGCCCACACCGACATGATCTCCGCGGTTATCGGCGAGGAGCTCGGCATGGTCGGCATCTTCGGCGTCGTCGGCCTCTTCGGCCTCTTCGGCTACGCCGGCCTGCGAGTGGCGCAGAAAGCCAAGGACCGCTACAGCAAGCTGCTCGTCTCCGGCCTCACCTCGCTGATCCTGGTGCAGGCGACGATCAACCTCTTCGCCGTGATGGGCCTGGCGCCGCTGACCGGCGTGCCGCTGCCCTTCGTCTCCTACGGCAACAGCAGCCTGCTGGCGACGCTCTTCGCGGTCGGCCTGATCCTCAATGTCGCCCGCGGTGGAAGAGCAACCGCCGCGGCGCGCCCGGGTCGCGCCTCTGGCGCTGGCAAACTGCGCGTCGTCGAGGGCGGGCGTCCCACTGGGGCCCGCAAAAGGAGCAAACCGAGCCGTGGAAAAAGCGCCCAGAGTCGTAGTGGCAGCGGGGGGAACCGCAGGCCACGTCGTGCCAGCGATGGCCGTCGCCGACGAGCTTCGGGCTAGCGGCGCCGTCGTCTCCTTCCTCGGCACCAGGGAGCGGATCGAGGCCGAGCTCGTGCCGGCCGCCGGCTATGAGATCGACTTCCTCAAGGTGCGCGGGATCGACCGCCGCAACCCGCTGCGGGCCGCTGTTGCCGTTGGCGAGGCGGTCGGTGCGGTCGGGGCCGCCCGGCGCGCCCTGCGACGCCGTGAGGCCGACGTGGTTCTCGGCGGCGGCGGTTACGTCGCCGGTCCGGCCGGCCTTGCCGCCGTGTCCACCAGGACTCCGCTGATCTTGACCGAGGCCGACAGTCATCTTGGCCTCGCCAACCGCTTGCTGGCGGGACGGGCCCGCCGCGTCTGCCTCGCCTTCCCGATCGGAGGCCGCGAGGGGGGTCCCTATCTCGTCACCGGGCGACCGGTGCCGGCGGCGATCCTGCGCGCCGATCGGGCCGAGGCCCGCCGCCGCTTCGGGATCGCGCCCGACGCGCGTTGCCTGCTGGTGATGGGCGGCAGCCAGGGCGCCCGCTCGATCAACCAGGCCGCGGTCGAGGCGTTTGCCGAGACCGGATCCGGTGGGCCTGATGCCGAGTTCCGCCGCGACTTCCACGTCCTCCACCTCAGCGGCCGCCGCGACCACGAGGACCTGGAGCGTCGACTGGGCGCGGCATCGCATGCCGAGGACTACACCTTGATCCCATACGAGCCCGACCTCGGCGACGTGCTCGCCGCCTGCGATCTGGTGCTGGCCCGCTCCGGTGGCTCGATCTTCGAGGTGGTCGCCGCCGGCCGGCCGGCAATCCTCGTTCCCTACCCATACGCCACCGCCGATCACCAGGCGGCAAACGCGGCCTGGATGAGCGAGGCGGGGGCGGCGGAGACGATCGCCGACGACGCCTTGAGCGCGTCGCTTCTCGCCGGCCACGTCTCGTCTCTCTTTGCGGATGAGGCACGCCTCGCCGCGATGTCTGCCGCTTCGGCTTCCCTGGCGAAACCTGACGCGGCGCGCAAAATTGCCGACGAGGTCCTGGCTGCGGCCGGTGGGGGAACGTGAGCGACTGGACCTCCAGACGGCTGCACTTCATCGGCATCGGCGGCGCCGGGATGAGCGGGCTGGCGCTGGTCTGCGCCGAGCTCGGCGCCACGGTCACCGGCAGCGACCGCAGCGACTCCTCTTATATGGAGCGGCTGCGGGCGGCGGGTCTCGATCCGCTCGTCGGGCACGACGCGGCGAACCTGCCCGGGGGCGCCGAGGTGGTCGTCTCGACCGCGATCGGCACCGACAACCCGGAGCTGGCGCTGTCCCGCGAGCGCGGCATCGAGCCGATCCACCGCGGTGCCCTGCTGGCTCAGCTCTGCGCCGAGAAGCGCCTGATCGCCGTCGCCGGCACCCACGGCAAGACGACGACGACCGCGATGCTGGTCTGGGCACTGCGTCGGCTCGGCGCCGACCCGGCCTTCTTCGTCGGCGGCGAGGTGCCTGGCTTGGGTGCGGAGCGGGCGGCCGCCAACGCCGGCTGGGGCAGCGGCGAGTGGGTTATCGCCGAGGCCGACGAGAGCGACGGCAGCTTTCTCGAGCTGAAACCGGAGATCGCCGTCGTCACCAACATCGAGATGGACCACCACAGCCGCTGGGGCTCGGTGGCCGAGCTGCGCGCCGCCTTCGACGAGTTCACATCGGGCGCGCGGGCGGTGGTGCGTCCGGAGGACTCGGACCTGGCGATCGAGCTCGCCGTGCCCGGACACCACAACCTGCTCAACGCTCGCGCTGCCACTGCGGCTGCTGTCGCCGCCGGCTTCGAGGTCGGTGCGGTTGCCGCGGCGCTCGCCGACTTCCCGGGGGTGAAGCGCCGCCTCGAGCTCAAGGGTGCCCGCGGAGACGCGCATATATATGACGACTATGCCCACCACCCGACCGAGGTCCGGGCCGCCCTGTCCGCCCTGCGCGAACGGGAACCCGGTCGCCTGATCGCCGTCTTCCAGCCCCACCTCTACTCGCGCACCAAGGCTTTCGGCGAGGAGTTCGGCGCGGCGCTGGCCCGGGCCGACGAAGTGGTCGTGCTCGATGTCTACCCGGCCCGCGAGCAGCCCGTCGGCGAGCTCGCTGGCGTAAGCGGCCTGCAGGTGGCGCAGGCGGCGGCCGAGCGGATGGGGGGACGGCGGGTGCGCTGGCTGCCCGATGCGGCGAGTGCGGGGCGCGCCCTCACCGACCTCCTGGACCGCAACCAGGCGGTCGGCATAGAGGACCAGGTACTGGTCACGATCGGCGCTGGCGACGTCTTCAAGCTGGGCGAGGCCCTGGTCGAAGGCGGCGGGAAGGTGCCGCGGTGAGCCCTCGGCCGGCAGGAGTGCAAAGCGACTTCCCCCTCGCTCGGCTGACCACGGTGCGCACGGGCGGTGACGCCGATTTCTTCGCCCGGCCCGGGAACGAGGGGGAGCTGCTCGCGGTGCTTGCCTGGGCCGCGGACGAAGACCTTGCCCTGGGAGTGGTCGGCTCGGGCTCGAATCTGCTCGTCGCCGACTCGGGCTTTCGCGGGCTCGCGCTCAAGCTCGCCCGCGAGCTCGCCACGATCGAGCACGAGGACGAGGGGATGGTCTGCGGCGGCGGCGCTCGCTTTCCCTCGGCTGCGGCGAAGGCCGCTGGCTGGGGCCTCGCCGGGATCGAATTCGGGGTCAACATCCCGGGCACCGCCGGTGGGGCGGTGCGGATGAACGCCAACGCTTACGGCGGCGAGCTCGCGGAGGTGCTGGCGTGGGTCGACGTCTTCACCGCAAAGGGTCGCGAACGTCGCCAGCCGGATGCGCTCGGCTTTGCCTACCGCAGCTCCAACCTGATCGCGGGGGAGGTCGTCTCGCGCGTCGCCTTCAAGCTGCGCCCAGACGATCCGGCGGCGATTCGCGCCCGCCTGGAGGGGATGCGCGACAAGCGCCGCCAAGCGCAGCCCTCCGGAATCAAGACCTTCGGCTCGACCTTCAAGAACCCCGAGGACCCGCGGGCGGATGGGCGCAGCGCAGGTCAGCTGCTCGAGGCGGCTGGTTGTCGCGGGCTCACCCACGGGGAAGCCCGTTTTGCCGAGAAGCACGCCAACTTCGTCGAGAACACCGGGCACGCGACGACGGCGGACGTATTGACGCTGATGGCAGAGGGGCGCCGCCGCGTGCACGAACTGACCGGCGTCGCGCTCGAGCCGGAGGTCCAGGTGCTGGGCGAGGTCGAGTGGCCCGAGGGTTGGGAGCTATGAGGTGGCTGTACAGAAGCGTGACCGTGATCCTCGCGGTGATCCTCATCGCCTTCGTCTACCAGAGTGTCTTTGGCAGCAACTCGGCGGAGCCGCACCTCGTCTCCTCCGAACCGGTGGCGACGATCGGCAGCGGTAGCGACGCCGTGGCCGTGGCCGATGACGGCACGGTCCTCAGCTGGTTGGCGCTTCCAGAAGACAGCAAGCTGCCGCAGCTGCCGCTCAGCGCGGCGCCGAAAGGACCGCGTGTCGAGGGCTCCGTACTCGAACAGGTCCATGTCCTCGCCGCGGCGCCGCCGGCCCTCCGGCCCTACGTCGCCGGCAGCCAATACGGCGAAAGCGGGGTGGAGGTCGAACTCAGCTCCGGGATCGAATTGCGCTTCGGCAGCGCCGCCGATGCGTCGCGCAAGTGGCGGGCCGCGGCGGCGGTGCTTGCCGACCCCTCGATCACCGCGCTCGATTATGTAGACCTGAGCGCGCCGGGGCGCCCGGCGGTAGGTGGCTCTGGGCATACGCTTCCACCCATCGAATGAACCCTCGACCACAGGGTTAGGTCAGCACAACCCTCAAGTAAGGCTTGAGATATCGGCTTTGCAGGATGTCGCCCGGCGGTTTGACAGACCCCGTCCGATACCCTACGTTGAGCGCAATTTCCGCGGTTACAGCGTACCCTTGAACTCTCAAGCATTGCTGTAGCGTCGGACAGAACGAAGGCTCAACTCAACACCCAGTCCTGTTGGACCGGGACATATCCAGCCCCCACCGGGACTGGGCTTGGAGAAATCGGGAGATGGAATCCACATACCTAGCGGTGATCAAGGTGGTCGGCGCCGGCGGCGGCGGTACGAATGCCGTCAGTCGCATGGTCGACGCCGGCATTCGCGGCGTCGAGTTTGTCGCCGTCAACACGGATGCTCAGGCGCTGCAGGCGTGTGACGCAGACATCAAGCTCTCGATCGGCCAGGAGCTGACCCGTGGCCTCGGCGCCGGCGGCAACCCTGAGGTGGGTGCCGGCGCGGCGGCGGAGAGTCGCGACGAGATCAAGGAGGCGCTGAAGGGGGCCGACATGGTCTTCGTCACCGCCGGCGAGGGTGGTGGCACCGGCACCGGCTCGGCGCCGGTGATCGCCGAGATCGCCAAGGAAGAGATCGGCGCGCTCACCGTCGGCGCCGTGACCAAGCCCTTCGAGTTCGAGGGCAAACGGCGGATGCAGCAGGCGCTCGAGGGCATCGAGAAGCTGCGCAACAACGTCGACACCCTGATCATCGTCCCCAACGAGAAGCTGCTGCAGGCGGTCGAGCGGCGCACCAGCGTGCTCGAGGCCTTCCGTCAGGCCGACGACATCCTGCGCCAGGGCGTGCAGGGCATCACCGACCTGATCACGATCCCGGGCCTGATCAACCTCGACTTCGCCGACGTGCGCACGATCATGCGCGACGCCGGCTCCGCCCTGATGGGCGTCGGCTCCGCTTCCGGCGAGGCCCGTGCCCTCGACGCCGCCAAGGCGGCAATCACCTCACCGCTGATCGAGGAGTCGATCAAGGGCGCGACCGGGATGCTGCTCAACATCACCGGTCCCGAGGACCTCGGCCTCTTCGAGGTCAACGAGGCGGCCCAGCTGGTCCAGTCCGAGGCCGACGACAACGCCAACATCATCTTCGGCTCGGTCGTCGACCAGTCGATGAAGGACGAGGTGCGGGTGACGGTCATCGCGACCGGCTTCGAGGGGTTCGAGCTGCTGGCGCGGTCGCCGCAGCGGGTGCGGCGTCGTTACGAGAGCCGGCCGCGGATCTCGGCCGAGGACACCGACATCCGCAAACTGCGGGTCTCGGATGACGACATCGACGTGCCTGGGTTTCTCAAAGAATGAGCTGAGGGGTGGGGGCCGTCGTCAGGCCCTCCCGCCGCCGCTTCGCGGGAGTTCGTCGGGAGGGCCTGACGACGGCCCTCGACAGCGGCAGGTCATTCGTTGAGGGTGTTCGGGCGCGTCTCGACGCCACCCTCGCTTCCCGAGCTTCAGAGGTCCAGCTCGTAATAGAGCATTCGGGGGCCGTCGGGGGCACCTTCGCGATTCGTTAGCCCCCGGCTCTCGTAGAGAGCTCTTGCTTCTCTGTCTGTCTCACCCGTCGTCAGCTCGAAGTGGTTGGCGCCGGCTTCGCGGGCCGCTTCGATTGATGCCTCCAGCAGGGCTCGGCCGATGCCTTTGCGGCGCTGCGCTGGGATCACGTAGAGCTCTTCCAGGTAGGCGTCGCCGGCCTTGGCCCAGAGCGAGGGGCGGAGGCGGAAGAGGGCGAAGCCCGTTGGCGGGTCACCGGCGAGTAGGACGACGATCGACTCGTCGCTCAGCAGTTCGCCGAGGCGCTCGGTGAGCGTCGGGACACCCGGCGTGTAGTCCTCGTATTCGCTGTTGAAGTCGTGCAGGAGCTGCGCCACGGCTGCCGCGTCGCCTGTCTCGGCTCGGCGGATTGCGCTGTCGGGCGTGTCGCTCATCTCCACGGACGAGCTTGCCACAGCTCTTCAAATACGCTGCCGCGCGTGGCCGACCAAGCGCTCAGACGCACGCCCCTCTACGGGTGCCACGCCGAACTCGGCGCCAAGCTCGTTCCCTTTGCCGGCTGGGAGATGCCGGTCACCTACGAGGGGATCCGCGAGGAGCACGCGGCGGTGCGCACTCACGCCGGCATGTTCGACGTCTCGCACATGGGCGAGGTAGAGGTCGAGGGCCCCGGCGCGCTCGCCTTCCTGCAGCGCGTGCTCTCCAACGACGTGGCGAGGATCGAGATCGGCGGTGCCCAGTACTCCTGCCTCTGCAACGAGCAGGGCGGCGTGCTCGATGACCTCTTCACCTACCGGCTCGGCGGCGACCGCTACCTGATCGTCACCAACTCGGCCAACCATGACGCCGACCTCGCCTGGCTCGGTCGCTGGAGCCGCGGCTTTGACGTTTCCGTGCGCGACGTCGCCGACCGCTACGCGATGCTCGCCGTGCAGGGCCCGCACGCACGGGCGATCCTCACCGGCGCCCTCGGCATCGCCCTGCCGGCCCGGATGCGGGTCGCGACGGCGCGGGTCGGCAACCGGCCTGCCCTCGTCTGCGGCACCGGCTACACCGGCGAGGACGGGGTCGAGGTGCTGATCGACCCCGAGATCGCGCCGGCGATCTGGGCGGAGTTGCTCGACGCGGGCGTGGTCCCCTGCGGGCTCGGCGCCCGCGACACGCTGCGGCTCGAGGTCTGTTTCCACCTGCACGGCAACGACCTGACCCCCGAGCGCAACCCGATCGAGGCAGGGCTCGGCTGGTGCTGCGCCGAGGCAACTGGCTTCATTGGTGCCGACGCCGTAGCCCGGGCGCGCCGCGAGGGCACGGCCGAGAAGCTGGTGCCGTTCAAGATCGAGGGCGCCGGCATCCCGCGCGAAGGCAACCCCGTGCTCGTCGGCGACGAGCGGGTCGGCACCGTCACCTCGGGCACCTTCTCGCCCTCGCTCGAGCTCGGCATCGGCATGGCCTACGTACGGGCCGAGCTGACGGAGCCCGGCACCGAGGTCGAGATCGACGTGCGCGGCAAGCATCGGCCCGCCCGGATAGCTTCCAAGCCCCTCTATCAGCGGAAAGGATGAACTTGTCCGACGCGCACTATCCCGACGACTTGCTCTACCACGACCAGCACGACTGGGCGCGGCTCGACGGCGACGAGCACGCCGTCTTCGGGATCACCTGGTACGCCCAGGACAGCCTCGGCGAGGTCGTCTTCTACGACGCGCCGGAGGTCGGCGCGACGATCTCCAAAGACTCCTCCTATGCCGAGGTCGAGTCGGTCAAGGCGGTCTCCGACGTGATTGCGCCGATGTCGGGTGAGATCGTCGAGGTCAACGATTCGCTCGAGGACACGCCCGAGAAGATCAACGAGGACCCCTACGGCGAGGGCTGGCTGGTCAAGGTCAAGTTGACCCAGCCGGAGGAGCGCGGCGCCCTGCTCGGCCCCGACGAATACCGCAAGATGCTCGAGAACAGCTAGCGCTGGCCGGCCACTCGCTTCCGTAGCCTTAGCCGGGTGACTCGCTACACCTCAGCCACCGACGCCGACCGCGCCGAGATGCTCGCCGCGATCGGCGCCGACTTGGTCGACGACCTCTTCGAGCAGATTCCCGAGCCGCTGCGCCTCGGCCGCCCGCTGGCGCTGCCGGAGGGGATGAGCGAGGCCGAGGTCTTCGAGCGGCTGGCGGCGCTGGCGGCGCGCAACGAGGACGCCGAAAGCCAGGTCTGTTTCGTCGGCGCGGGGATGTACGACCACTACGTGCCGGCGATCGTCGACGCGATCACCCAGCGCTCCGAGTTCCTCACGCCTTACACGCCCTATCAGCCGGAGATCTCCCAGGGCGGGCTGCAGGTGATGTTCGAGTTCCAGACGGCGATGTCGGAGCTGACCGGCCTGCCGGTCTCCAACGCCGGCCTCTACGAGGGGCCCTCCTCGGTCGCCTCGGCCGGCTACCTGGCGATGGCGGCGACCAAGCGCAAGCGCTTCGTCGTCTCGCGCGGCCTGCATCCGCACAGCCGCGAGACCCTGGCGACCTACGCGGTCGGCTATGGCGCCGAGCTGGTCGAGGTCGAGCTGCGCGACGGCGAGACCGACGCGGAGGCGCTGGCCGCCGCCGTCGATGGCGAGACCGCGGCCGTCTTCCTGCAGAGCCCGAACTTCCTGGGCGCGGTCGAGCAGGTCGAGGCGCTCGGCGCCACGGCGAAGGAGCACGGTGCGCTGCTGGTCGTCGCCACCGACCCGATGACGCTCGGCGTGCTCAAGCCGCCCGGCGAGTGCGGTGCCGACATCGCCCTCGGCGAGGGCCAGCCGCTCGGCAACCGGCTCGACTTCGGCGGCCCCTCCTTCGGCTTCTTCTGTGCGACCGAGGAGCAGATCCGCCGCATGCCGGGCCGGATCGCCGGCGAAACCGACGACGTCGACGGCCGCCGCGGCTTCGTCTTGGCTCTGCAGACCCGCGAGCAGCACATTCGCCGCGAGAAGGCGACCCACAACATCTGCACCGCGCAGGCGCTCAACGCGCTCGGCGCGATGGTCCACCTCGCCTGGCTCGGCCGCGAGGGCTTCCGCGAGCTGGGCGAGCTACTGGTCCGCCGCACCGCCTACGCCCGCGAGCGGCTCGCCGCGGTCGAGGGGGTCGAGCTGCTGCATACCACTCCGGTCGCGCGCGAGTTCGCCATCCGCCTCGATGCCCCGGTCGGGCCCGTGCTCGAGCACTGTGCCGAGCGCGGCATCGCTGCCGGCTACCCACTCGGCCGCGAGTACCCCGAGTACGAGGATGGCTTGCTGGTCGCGATCACCGAGCGCCGCACGAAGGCTCAGATCGACGATCTCGCCGAGGCGCTCGGGGCTGCGATCGCGGCCGAGACGGCGGTGGTCGGATGAAGGCGCGCCCGCCCGCGGCGGACGCGGAAGCGAGAGAGCGAGATCGCCGGTGATGATGAGCGCGAACGAGCGAGAGCAGAGCACGCGGGCGGAATTGATTCAGACCCCGATGCAGGCCGAACGCGCCCGGACGATCTACGAGAAGTCGAAGCCGGGGCGTCGCGCCGCCGTGCTTCCCGACGCCGAAGTCCCGGAGCCGCCGCTGGCGGAGCTGATCCCGGCCGATCTCCTGCGTGCCGAGCCGCCGCGCCTGCCGGAGATCGCCGAGCCGGAGATCGTCCGCCACTACAACAAGCTCTCGCGCCGCAACTTCGACCTCGACAGCGGCTTCTACCCGCTCGGCTCCTGCACGATGAAGCACAACCCGCGGCTCAACGAGCGGGTGGCGGCGCTGCCTGGCCACGCCCGCCTGCACCCGGCGCAGGACCCCAAGCGCGCCCAGGGCGCGCTGGAGCTGATGTGCCTGCTGCAGGAGAGCCTCGGTGAGATCTGCGGCCTGCCCCACGTCAGCCTGCAGCCCTCCGCCGGCTCGCACGGCGAGCTCGCCGGCCTGCTGCTGACCCGAGCCTTCCACGCCGACCGCGGCGAAGAGCGGACCAAGGTGCTGGCGCCCGACACCTCGCACGGGACCAACCCGGCCTCGGTGACGATGGCGGGATACGAGGTGGTCAAGGTCGCCACCAACGAGCGCGGCGGGGTCGAGATGGACGACCTGCGAGCGAAGATCGACGCCGACCCCGGCCAGGTCGCCTGCCTGATGCTGACCAACCCCAACACGCTCGGCCTCTTCGACGAGAACATCGCCGAGATCGCCGAGCTGATCCACAAGGCGGGGGGGACGCTCTATTACGACGGCGCCAATCTCAACGCGGTGATGGGCCACTCGCGGCCGGGCGACATGGGCTTCGACATCGTCCACGTCAACCTGCACAAGTCCTTCAGCCAGCCGCATGGCGGCGGCGGCCCCGGTGCCGGCCCGATCGCCGTCTCCGAGCGGATAGAGCCCTTCCTGCCGCGGCCGCAGGTGGTGCGGCGCGAGAACAACGGCCACGGCCCGAGCTTCGACCTCGACCACGAGCGGCCCAAGTCGATCGGCCGCCTGCGCGGCTTCCAGGGCAACTTCGGCGTCTTCGTCCGCTCCTACGCCTACATCCTCAGTCTCGGCGGCGACGGTCTCGCCGAGGCCTCGGAGACCGCGGTGCTGAACGCCAACTACCTCAAGGCCCGCCTCGGCGAGGGCCGCGCGGCCGAGCGCCTGCCGGTCGCCTTCGACCGCCACTGCATGCACGAGTTCGTCCTCTCCGGCAAGCCGATGAAGCGGGAGCTGGGCCTGGCGACGCTCGACCTCGCCAAGCGCCTGCTCGACTTCGGCTTCCACCCGCCGACCGTCTACTTCCCGCTGCTGGTCGAGGAGGCGCTGATGATCGAGCCGACCGAGACCGAGACTAAGGAGAGCCTCGACGCCTTCGCCGAGGCGGTCGAGCGGATCCTCGCCGAGGCCGAGAGCGACCCCGAGCGAGCGAAACAGGCGCCCTACACGACGCCGGTCAGGCGCCTCGATGAGGTCAAGGCGACCCGGCGCCCGATCGTTCGCCAACCAATGCCCTAGGGACAGGCGGTGGGCATCGGTCTGCCGGACGCGCTTCGCGCTGAGTGTCCGGCAGACCGATGCCCACCGCCTCTTCAGCTTGCGCTCGACTGGCTAAAGCTCGGGCAGCGTTTGCTTGAGCTTGAGGACGGGCGCGAAGAGGTCGCCGTGTTGCTCGATTCGCTTGAGCACGTCTTTCGCCTCGAAGACGAGTGAGGTGGCGTCCTCCTTCTTGACTGCCCGTTCGACCTCGTCCCAGGTGATGGGTGTCGAGACCGTCGGGTGTTCGCGGGCGCGCAGGGAGTAGACGGCGATCGTCGTCTTGCGGCGGTGGTTCTGCGACCAGTCGACGAAGACCTTGCCCTCGCGATCGACCTTTTTCATCGTCGAGATGACGTCGTCGGGCGTCTCCTTCTCGAGCAGCTGGGCGATCGCTTTGGCGAACGGTTTGGTCACCTCGTAGTTCGCTTTTTTGCTGTTCAGCGGGACGTAGACCTGCATCCCCTTGGAGCCCGAGGTCTTCGGGAAGCACTCGACCCCGAAGTGGCCGAAGAGATCGCGCAGGCGGAGCGCCACGCGGCAGCAGTCGACGATGTCGGCGGGCGGGCCGGGGTCGAGGTCGAAGGCCAGCACGGTCGGCCGTTTCGGCGCCCGCGCCTTCGACAGGGAGGGGTGGAACTCGACCGTCGCCAGCTGCGCCATCCAGACCAGCGTCGGCAGTCCGTCGCAGACGCAGAAGTCGATTTTCCCGGCCCGCGGGCCCGCCTCGACCCGCGCCGTCTTCACCCATTTCGGCCGGTGTTTGGGGCAGCGCTTCTCGAAGAACGCCGCGTCGAGATCTTCGACCCCTTCCGGGAAGCGGCGCAGGGTGACGGCCCGCGCAGCCAGGTGGGGAATCATCGCCGGCGCCACCTTGGCGTAGTAATCGATCATCTCGCCCTTGGTGAAGCCGGTCTTCGGGTAGACGACCTTGTCCAGATTCGTGAGCTTCAGCTCACGGCCTTCGACCTCGACCTGGCGGCCCGACGCCACGCGGTCGACCTACTTCGATTTGGCTTTCGCCCGCGGAGCCGCTTTTTTACGCGGGGCCGGCGTTTTTTTGGCTTTGGCTTTGGCGGGCGCTTTCGTCGGCGCTTTTTTGCGCGACGCGGCGGAAGATTTGGATGCGGACTTCGCTTTGGCTTTCGCTTTCGCCCCGCCTTTGCGGCCGCCGACCGCGGCGATCGATGCCTCGAGCGCCGCCATCAGGTCGGGCGTCTTGGTCGCCTTCGGCGCCTCGGCGTCCGACGCGACGATCTCCTTGCCTTCGGCCTTGCGTTCGATCAGCCCCAGCAGCTGCTCGCGGTACTCGTCTTTGTAGGCGCTCGGTTCGAAGTCGGTGGAGAGCGAGTCGATCAGCTGCTCGGCCATCTCCTGCTCGCGTTTCGCCGGTTTGGCCGCTTTCTCGGGGACGATTTCGAGCTCCGAGGCCGGCACGACCTCATCGGCGAAGCGCATCGTCGTCAGGGTGAGGACGTTGCCGTCGCTGCGGATCGCCGCCAGGTTCTCTTTGTTGCGCAGGACGAAGTGGGCGATCGCCACCTTGCCCGAGGCCGCCATCGCGCTCGCCAGCAGCGAATACGCTTTCTCGGCGCCGTCGGCGGGGCCCAGGTAGTAGGGGGAGTCGAAGTAGATCGGGTCGATCTCGTCGAGGTCGACGAAGTCCTGCACCTCGATCGCCCGCGTTTTCTCCGGCGCCAGCGCCGCCATCTCGTCTTTGGTCAGCGGCACGTACTGGCCCGGGGTCAGCTCGTAGGCTTTGATGATCTCCTCGCGCGGGACCTCCTCGTCGGTCCCGTCGGCGAAGCGGCGGAGTTTGATCCGCGACGAATCCGATTCGCGGATTTCGCGCAGGGCGATGTTGCGCCGCGCCACCGCGCTGTACATGCGTACCGGGACGTTCAGCAGCCCGAAGCTGATCGAGCCGGACCAGATCGCTCTCGCCATGCCGGGATTGTGGCAACGATCGGCGCGGGCGCAACCCTCGGGCCGGGCCGACACAGATGTTGCGCGAGACTCGGTGTGTGACCCGGCAACAGCGGCTGACCCTGATCGCGACGATCCTCGGCTCGACCGTCGTCTTCCTCGACGGCACGATCGTCAACGTCGCGCTGCCCTCGCTCGGCCGCGAGCTGGACGCCGGCCTGGCCGGCCAGCAGTGGGTGGTCGAGGCCTACATGCTGAGCATGGTCTCGCTGCTCTTGGTCGGCGGCAGCCTCGGCGATCAGTTCGGCAGGCGGCGGCTCTTCGTCATCGGGCTGATCGCCTTCGGCATCACCTCGATCCTTTGCGCGCGCGCGCCCAGCGAGGAGTTCCTGATCGGCGCCCGGGCGCTGCAGGGGGTCGCGGGGGCGCTGCTCGTCCCCGGCTCGCTGGCGATCGTCGCCGCCACCTTCGAGGGCGAGGCCCGCGGCAAGGCGGTCGGCACCTGGACCGCCTGGACTGGGATCGCGACCGTGATCGG
>DATBAV010000035.1:0-34140 GCA_036271315.1 Solirubrobacterales bacterium
CCCGAGATCACGGTCAACACGACCTACTCCTACGGGCTCGACGACCAGGAGTTCGTCGTCTGCTTCGAGGGCGACGACCCGGGCGAATTCCTCGAACTGGTGAACGAGCTGCGCCCGACCGAGTCGAGCGAGTACACCGAGTCGGAGACGCCGATCTTCACCTGCGTCTCGATGTCGGTCGGCCGCGCCCTCGACGCCCTCGACGGCGTCGCCAGCGCCGCCACCGCGCCCGCCTCGGCCTGAGCCCGGGGCGCCCCGCCATTTGGGGTCCCCTATCCTTTTCTGCCCCGTCCACGACCCGAATCACTGAGGAACATGCCCAAGATCGGTACCCCTGAGAACCCGCTTCGAGTCGCCATCGTCGGCGCCGGCCCGTCCGGCTTCTACGCCGCCGAGCACATCCTCAAAGACGGCGACGTCCACGCCCAGGTCGACCTCTTCGACCGCCTCCCCACCCCGTTCGGGCTGGTGCGCGGCGGCGTCGCGCCGGACCATCCGAAGATCAAGTCGGTGACTCGCGTGTACGAAAAAACCGCGGCGCGCGACGGCTTCCGCTTCTTCGGCAACGTGAAGATCGGCCACGACATCGAGGTCGAGGAGCTGGAAGGGCTCTACCACGCGATCGTCTTCACGGTCGGCTGCGAGACCGACCGTTCGCTCGGCGTCCCCGGTGAGGATCTGCCCGGCAGCCGTGCCGCCACCGCCTTCGTCGGCTGGTACAACGCCCACCCCGATTACGCCGACCACGACTTCGACCTCTCGGCCGAGCGCGCCGTGGTGATCGGCAACGGCAACGTGGCGATGGACGTCGCGCGGATGCTGGCGCTGACCGACCATGAGCTGCGCCAGACCGACACCGCCGACCACGCGATCGAGGTGCTCGACAAGAAGAACATCAAGGAGATCGTCGTGCTCGGCCGGCGCGGCCCGGTGCAGGCCGCCTTCACCAACCCGGAGATCAAGGAGCTCGGGGTGATGGAGGACGCCGACGTGATCGTCGATCCCGCCGACATGGAGCTGGACCCGGCGAGCAAGGCGTTCCTCGAGTCCGACGAGGCCGACAAGACGACGCGCGTGAACGTCGAGACGCTGCGGGAGTTCTCCGAACGGACCCCGGAGGGCAAGAAGCAGCGGATCGTCCTGCGCTTCCTCGCCTCGCCGGTCGAGATCAAGGGCGACGGCAAGGTCGAGAAGATCGTGATCGGCCGCAACGAACTGGTCGAGGAAGGCGGCACGCTGAGGGCCAAGGACTCGGGCGAGCGCGAAGAGCTCGAGTGCGGCTTGGTGCTGCGCTCCGTCGGCTACACCGGCGTGCCGATCGAAGGCGTTCCATTCGACGAGAAGCGCGGCCTGATCCTCAACGAGGGCGGCCGCGTGCTCGACTCCCACGACTCCGGCCACAAGGTCGGCCACTACACCGCGGGCTGGATCAAGCGCGGCCCCTCAGGGGTGATCGGCACCAACAAGAAGGACGCGCTGGAGACGGTGCAGCACCTCTTCGCCGATGTCGAGTCGCAGACGCTGCTCGCGCCGGAGAACCCCGATCCCGCCGCCGTCGAGTCGCTACTTGCCGAGCGCGGCGTGCGTTACGTGAGCTTCGAGGACTGGCAGGCGATCGACCAGGCCGAGGTCGGCCGCGGCGAGCCGCACGGTCGCCCACGGGTCAAGTTCGTGCGGGTCGAGGAGATGCTCCAGACCCTCGGCGAGCGCATCTCGGGCTAGCGCCCCTCGCAGACAAGTGTCTGCGTAAGCTACTGCTGCGGTCGCGGGCGGATGGCCGCCGTATCCAATAGGGTGCATTCCGCTGACGGCAGTTTGTTTAAACCAGTTTTTCATGCCAATGCCGCGATGATGCATGCCGACAGCACAACGCTCCCTGCGCCGGTTCGCGCCGGTGGCACGGTGCTTTCGCTTATAGCCGCGCCGCTCAGCGTCCCCATCCTCCGGGCTCATCTCGAGGGCCCCCTGCGCCTCCCCGATCTGCGCGAACGCATCGGCGGCGCCGCTCAGACGACGTTGCGAGGCCAGGTCGGCAACCTGCGCGGCATCGGTGCCCTCGAACGCCGTGTCCGCAGCGGCATGCCTTACACGGTCGAGAACGAGCTGACTCCCGTTGGCTTTGGAGTGCTCTCGGTTGCCGAGGTCGTCGAAGCGTGGCTGGACCGCGCGCCCCAGGGGTCGATTCCGCTTGGCAGCGAGCCGGCCAAGGGCGCGATCCGCGCCCTGGTTGGCGGTTGGGGTTCGACGATGCTGCGCGCCCTTGCCGCTCGTCCGCTCTCGCTTACCGAGTTGAGCAGCGTGATCAACGATCACTCGTACCCGGCGCTAGAGCGCCGCCTCAGTGCGATGCGCGCCGCCAGGCAGCTCGAGCTAAGGCCAAATGGGGACAGGGGGGCCAAGCCCTACGCCGTTACCGAGTGGACCCGTCAGGCCGTCGCCCCGATCGCCGCCGCCGGACACTGCGAGTGCAAGTACCTTGCCGAGTCCACGGATCCGCTTACACGGATCGACATCGAGGCAATCTTCCTTCTCTCGGTTCCCCTGGTCGACCTCGACGTGACGCACTCGGGTACCTGCCTGCTTGCCGTCGACACCGGTTCCGGTGGGTCGGGACAACCCACCGATCGTTTGGCGGGAGTCCACGTTGAGATTGAGGGGGGAACAATCGTGACCTGCAGCTCTCGCCTCGAGTACGACCCCCAAACCTGGGCCCTGGGGTCGACCACCGCCTGGGTCGAGGCGATCCTCGAAGGCAAGACCGACCGTCTGCGGATCGGAGGCGACCGCGGCAAGCTCGCCGAGGAGTTGATCGAGCGGCTGCATACCTCCCTTTTCGGCGCTTGAAATACGAACTGTCACTAGCCGGCGGCACATGTCGATCTCACGGTGCCTTGCGCCTAACCGCGCGCGCGCTTCTCTGGCTTCCCGAAATTTGCAGGGCAATAACGCGCCTTTTTGACCGGTTTGGTTACGGTTTACTGTGAATAATCTGTAGCTCTTGACCGTGAAATCTTGGCCTGTTATTCAATGCACGCCCGAAGCCACGAAGGGGAGCCACTCAATCGACTGGCGCCGAACGAACGGACTCGCGGTGCGACCTTACTCCGGTCCAGTGGAGAGCCGGGGCATACGGCGAAAGCCAATGATCGACCCCCCATCGTCGTCAGCAGGGGGGCGAGCAGCGGGTGCTGGGGCGGAGCCTGTTGGCTTCGCCCCTCCCGCGCGCCGTCAGTGGATGTCGCGCCGGGGTCCCCAAGTGAGAGGAGGGACCCCGGCGCTAACCGTAACTCAATGCCAGCGGACAAAAAGCCCGCGTGGCATTTAGAGCATAGAACGCAAATAGCGAAACTTCCAGCAAATACGGCTAAAACTCGTCCTACTTTGCGGGCTCGCTGGGTGTTAGTTCGCCGCCGCGTTCGGTGCCGGCAATTAGTTCGTCGGGCGACTCGTCCTCCGGAATGAATCCGGATTTCATGCCGAAATAAACCGCCTGTGGATGGTGGGCGACGATTGCCACCGTTGACTGCTCAGGTGTTACTGCGTAACCGTCGGAAAGACTCATGTCGATCTTTTCGAGATCGAGCAGGCGCCAGACCTTCAGGTGCTCCGATTGATCGGGGCAGGCCGGGTAGCCCCATGAGTAGCGCCGACCCTGGTCGAGTGCGATCCCTAGCTCGCCACGCACCTGCGAATGCAGCCACTCGGCGAGTCCCTCCGCGGACTGCACGCCGAGGCCGTGGACGAAGAGCTGCTCGGCGAACTCTCCTTCGCGCTCCAAGCGCTCGATCACGTTCGTCACCTCAGCCCCCACCGTCACGCCCTGCAGGGCGACGATGTCCCGTTCGCCCGAGTCGAGCGGGCGAAAGAAGTCGGCGAGGCAGATGCGATCGTGGCGGGGCTGGCGCGGGAAGGTGAGGCGCTCGAGCTCACGCTCCGGATCCTCGGGATCGAAGACGACCAGCTCGTTGCCCTCGGCGTTGCAGGGGAAGTAGCCGAGCCGAGCTCGTGGGCGAAGGTAGTCCTGCTCGCGCCACATCCGCTCGAGCCGGGGGGCGAATCCCTCCTCCTCGCCATTGCCCTCGACTAGTTCGCGCCAGGCCTCGCCCTTGACGCCGCGGCCGCCCCAGTGCAGCTTGAAGAGCACGTGGCGGTCGAGGTAAGGAAAGACGTCGTCGAGGTTCACCTCGACCTCACGGGCGCCGAGGAAGGGCGGCTCGGGGATGGCGACGTCGGTGCGCGCGGTCGAGCGCACGCTGGCGTCAGTGGTTGGCGGTCCCGTGTCGGTTGAGACCGGTTTCTCGCGCAGCTCCTGCGCCTCGGCCCTGATCCGCTCGACCAGCGCGTCGCGGGCCTGCTGGTCGACCAGAGCGTCCATCGTGTCGAGACCCTGAAAGGCGTCCTTGCAGTAGAAGACGCCGGGCTCGTAGACCTCGTCGGACTCTTTTCCCCTCGGGTAGAGGGTGCGCCGGCCGAAGTCGCGGTTGATCGCGGCGCCGCCGATCAGCACCGGGAAGCCGAGGCCGCGCTGGTGCAGTTCCTGCACGCAGATCGGCATCTGCTTGGAGGTCGAGACGAGCAGGGCGGAGAGCCCGATCGCGTCGGCTTCGTTCTCGACCGCGGCCTCGATGATCGCGTCAACCGGGACCTGCTTGCCAAGGTCGATCACCGTGTAGCCGTTGTTGGTGAGGATCGTGTTGACCAGCGACTTGCCGATGTCGTGCACGTCGCCGAACACGGTCGCGATCACCACTTTGCCCTTGGTGTGGCCGTCGATCCGGTCGAGGTAATTCTCCAGCTGGGCGACGGCGCGCTTCATCACTTCGGCCGACTGCAGGACGAAGGGCAGGATCAGTTCGCCAGCGCCGAACTTGTCGCCGACCTCCTTTATCGCCGGCAGTAGCACCTCGTTGAGGGTGGGGACGGCGCCGATCTTCTCCACCGACCGATCGATCCAGTCCTCGACCCCGTCCTTCTTGCGCCGCAGGATGTGCCAGTGCAGGGCCTCCTCGGGCTCCATGCCGGCGGTCGGGTCGGCGGCCTCCTCGGCCTCCTCCTCGCCCTTCGACTCAAAGTGGGAGATGAAGAGCTCGAGCGCGTCCTCGCGCCGGTTGAAGACGAGGTCGTCGGTCAGCGCCCGCTCCTCCTCGGAGATCTCGGAGTAGGGGGTGATGTGGTTGGGGTTGACCATCGCCAGGTCGAGCCCGGCCTCGACGCAATGGTGCAGGAAGACCGAGTTGAGCACGGCGCGCGGCCGCGGCGAGACGCCGAAGGAGACGTTGGAGACGCCAAGCGAGGTCTTCACGCCCGGAATCTCGGTCTTGATTCGGCGGATCCCCTCGATCGTCTCCACCGCCGAGGGCTTCCACTCGTCGTCGCCGGTGGTCAGGGTGAAAGTGAGCGCGTCGAAGATCAGCGCCTCGGGATCGAGGCCGTGCTCCTCGCAGGCGATCTCGCGAATTCTCTGAGCGATCTCGACCTTGCGCCCCGCCGTCTTCGCCATCCCGACCTCGTCGATCGTCAGCGCGATCAGGGCGGCGCCGTGCGCCTTGGCCAGCGGGATGACGACGTCGGCCTTGTCGCGGCCGGCCTCGAGGTTGATCGAGTTGACGATCGCCCGTCCGGGGATCTGCTCCAGCGCCGCCTTCAGCACCTCCGGCTCGGTCGAGTCGACCTGGATCGGCGAGGGCTGGGTCAGCGAGATCCGCTTGACCACCGCCGCCATCTGCTCGTCCTCGTCCTGGCGCTCGGTCAGGGCGACGCAGACGTCGAGCACGTGGGCGCCGCCTTCGACCTGGTCTTCGGCAACCTGGACCAGGCCGTCGTAGTCATCGGTGAGCAGCAGCTCCTTTGCCTTGCGCGAGCCCTGCGAGTTGACCCGCTCGCCGACCAGCGTCGGGCGCGGTTCCTGGACCAGGGGGGTGGAGGTCATCATCGAGGAGACCTCGATCGGGCCCGGTGCCGGCCGCGGTCCCGGCACCTTGCCGTCGACCCGTTCGCGGATCGCGGCGATGTGCTCTGGCGTGGTCCCGCAGCAGCCGCCGACGATGCCGACGCCGTAGCGCTCGACGAACTCACCCAGCGTCGCCGCCAGTGGGACTGGCTCTTCAGGGAAGATCGTCTCGCCGTCGGGCCCCTGCAGGGGCAGGCCGGCGTTGGGGATGCAGTGGACCGGCAGCGGGCTGTGCTCGCCGAGGAAGCGGATCGCGTCGCGCATGTCCTCGGGCCCGGTAGAGCAGTTGAGCCCGACCACGTCGACGTCGAGCGCGGTCAGCGTCGTCAGCACCGCCTGGATGTCGGTGCCGAGCAGCATCTTGCCGCCGTTGGGGAGCAGCGAGACGCTGATCTGGATCGGCAGCGTGCGGCCGGCCTCCTTGAACGCCTCGCGCGCCCCAAAGATCGCCGCCTTCACCTCGAGAATGTCCTGCGCGGTCTCGATGATGATCAGGTCAGCGCCGCCCGCGACCAGGCCACCCGCCTGCTCAGCGAAGACCTCGACCAGCTTGCCGAAGGAGATGTTCCCCAGCGTTGGATCGGTGGACGCGGGCAAGAAGCCAGTGGGACCAATCGAGCCGGCGACAAACCTGTCGGGCCCCGCCGCTTTACGGGCGATCTCAGCCGCCTGCGTATTGATCTCCAGCGTGTGCTCGCCGAGCCCCCACTCTTCGAGCTTCAACCGCGACCCCTGGAAGCTGTCGGTCTCGACGACCTCGGCTCCCGCTTCCAGCATCGAGGTATGCACCCCCTCAATCACGTCAGGGCGATTCAGCACCAGCGCCTCGTGGCACTTGCCCTGGAGCCCGCCGTAGTCCTCTTGCGTCAGCTCAAACTGCTCGAGGGTTGCGCCCATCCCGCCGTCGAATACGACGACGCGCTCGTTGACCGCGGCAATGAAGTCTCGCTCGGACATGAACATAGGAGGGTAAGGGGTTGGAGATTCGGCCCCCTCCTCCAGAGGCCGTTGCGCAGCAGATCGTTTACGGAGGTGCGCGGCGTTGGCCCTTGAGCCTCTGGAGGAGGGGGCCGAATCTCCTCAGCTTGCTTGGACTTTCAGCCGCGCAGGCCCAGGCGGCGCTTTATGTCGCGCGCGTTGAAAGCCGTCAGGACTCGGTTGACCAGCCCCCGCCGCGAGCGCGTGTACGGGTACCACGACGGTTCGTTCTTGCCACCGAAGCGCGTCACGACTATCGACTCGGGGCGGCAGTACTTCTTGATGCCGTAGTCGCCGTGACGGAAGCCGATGCCGGATTGCTTCCAGCCGCCCATCGGGACACCCATGGCGAGCATGTTGGTGATCACGTCATTGACGTTGACCGAGCCGGCCTCGATTCGGCGCGCGATGGTCTCGGCCCTGCCCTTCTCGCCGAAGACGGAAGCAGCGAGGCCGTAGCGACTGTCGTTGGCGAGGCGGATAGCCTCCTCCGAGTCGCGGACTTTCATCACTCCGACTACTGGGCCGAAGGTCTCGTCGCGCATGACTTTCATCGAGTGGTCGACGTCAACGAGGACAGTTGGCTCGAAGTAGTCGCCGGGGACGTTGGCTTTCTTGCCTCCCGTGAGTGCCCGTGCCCCGTTGGCGAGGGCGTCGTTCACCTGCTCCTCGACGATCGTCGACTGGTTGGGCGAGGTCATCGCGCCGACGTCCTTTTCCGGCTTGCGGCCGTCGGTGCCCTGGCGCAGGCCGCCGACCTTCTTGGTCAACTTGGCGATGAACTCGTCGTAGACGGGCTCCTCGACGTAGATCCGCTCGACCGAGAGGCAGACCTGGCCGGCGTTGTACATCCCGCCCCAGGCGGCGGCATTGGCGGCGCGGTCGACATCGGCATCGGCAAGCACGATCATCGGGTCCTTGCCGCCGAGCTCGAGGCTGACCGGGGTCAGGGTCTCCGCCGCCCGGGCCATCACCTTTCGCCCAGTCCGGTCGGAGCCGGTGAACTGGACGTAGTCGACGTGGTCGACCAGCGCGCTGCCGGCCTCGCCGGTGCCGAGCACGCAATCAAAGACATCGGGGGCGCCGATCTCCTGCTTCCAGGCATCGATCACCTGGATCAGACTCAGCGGGGTGAACTCCGACGGCTTGACCACGACCGCAGCGCCCGCCTGGAGGGCGGGGATCGAGTCACCCAGGCCCATCGCGAGGGGGAAGTTCCACGGGCTGATCACGCCGACGACGGGATGCGGTCGGTAGCGGATCATCAGCTTCTTCGAGGCCATCAGCGGCGAGTGGGGGCGAACGTCTTCGTCGCCGATGAACTTCGCCGCGTTGGCGCCGTAGAAGTTGATCAGGTCGGTGACGTAGAACAGCTCGGCCGCGATGTCGCCGCGCACCTTGCCGGTTTCGGCCTGCACGGTGTCGGAGATCTCCTCGACGTTGTCGAGGATCCAGTCGCGCAGCTTGCCGATCCAGTGGTAGCGGCCCTCGATCCCGATTGCCTCCCACTCGGCCTGGTTGGCGCGGACGCGAGCCACGCTGGCGGCGATCATCTCGGCTGTGTCGATCTGGATCGAGCCGACCGGCCCACCGCTCGCAGGGTTGAGGACCTCGATCTGCTCGGCGGGCGGCGCGCTGCTACCCCCGTTGGAGCCGTTGACCGCTGTCGTGCTCGTCTCGACCGTTCCGCTCTCCACTGTTGTTCCCTCCTCGACCCTTTGGCTGGTCAGCCAACTGTAGCCGCTATCTGCCGGTCAGCCTGTAAACGGGCCCTTCCTGGGAGGCGACGTAGATGCGGCCGAGGTCGTCTTCGCCGAACGAGGTGGGGGAGGAGACGGTGAGGCCGGTCTTGCGATCGTCGCTGGCGCGGTGCAGGTGGGGCAAGAGGCTGCGCACGATCCCGGAGCAGTAGTCGGCGTAGAGGTAGCGGCCGCGCAGCGCCGCTGGACCGCCGGGCCCGACCACGTAGCCGCCGATGATCGTGCAGCTGCCGCCGTCGCGGTCGTGGCTGTAGGCCATGATCGGCTTGGTCGTGCCGCCGGGGTCGGGGGTGCCGCTGTCTTCTTCTTCGTAGGGGTGGAAGCCCTCGAAGGCGTCCCAGCCGAAGTTGGCGCCACTGGCGCCGGCGAGGGTCATGTAGTCGAGCTCCTCGAAGCGGTTCTGGCCGACGTCGCCGATCGCGATCCGCGGCTGTGCAGCGGTTGTCGTGTCGAAGGAGAAGCGGAAGGGGTTGCGCAGGCCGTAGGAGTAGATCTCGTCGCGACCCGGCTTGCCGACGAAGGGGTTGTCGGCGGGGACCGAGTACGGCTTTCCGCCGCCTGGTCGGGGGTCGATGCGCAGCAGCTTGCCCAGCAGGCTCTCCTTGTTCTGGGCGTTGTTGGGCGGGTCGCCGCCGGCGCCGCCGTCACCCGTGCCGAGGTAGAGGAGGTTGCCGGAGAACTGCAGCTGGCCGCCGTTGTGGTTGTCGTTGATCGGGTGGGGTATTTCGATCACGTTGCGGCGGGAATCCCGCTTGGCTCGCGTTGCCGCGGCGCGCTGGAATTCGTCGACGCGGATGTTGCCGGCCTTGTCGGTGTAATAGACGTAGAAGTCGCCGCTCTGCTTGTAGTCGGGAGGGAAGGCGATCGAGAGCAGGCCGCGCTCGCCACCGAAGTCGACCAGGCCGCTGATGTCGAGGAAGGGATGGTTCAGCCTGCGGCCGCCGCGCAGCACCTCGACCCTGCCCGGCTGCTCGACCACGAAGAGCAGTTTGGGAAAGCCGGGCGCGCCGGCGATATAGGTCGGGTTGTCGAAGCTGCCAATGCGCTCCAGGCCGAGTCGCGCCGCCCGTTCGCCCTGGTTCTGCCGTGCCGTGCCGCAGGCCGGTAGGGCAAACAGGGCCAGAACCGAAAGGAGAACGCTCGCCGCGAGCCGCCGTCGCATGGCCTCAAGCTACCCGGCGGCACCTATTTCTTTTCGACGACTTCCCCGCTGTCGTTGACTTCGGTGTTGCGAGCGGCCGAGCTGATCTTCGCCGTGAAGGAGCCACCGGGGGCCGCCCCCCCGCCGGTTTTCGCCTTGGTCGTGTCGCTGAGCCCGGCCTCGACCGAGTAGACGACCGTGTAGGTGCCGGGCTTGACCGCACTCAGCTTCCAGACGGTGTCTGCCGTCGCGCCCTTCTTCAGCGGGCCGAAGTCGAAGGTCTTCGGGTTCGAGGTTTCGGCGCCGCCATTGGCTGTGACGCCGGCAAATTTGGGGTAGTGCGCAGCGAGGACCCAGACCGGTCGGTCTGGCTGTGCCAGTTCCGGCTGGGGATCGCGGATGCCGAAGGGCAGGGTCGAGCCTTCGCCCTCCTTGCCCTTGATCGAGACGTTCACAGTAAGGGCCGGGATCGTCTTGTCGCCCGTGTTGCGGACGCCGAGATTGAGCAGGTAGGTCTGCCCCAGGTGCTGTTCGGTGGGGAACTCGGCCTCGGTCACCTTGACCCGGTAGTCGCCTTCCGCCTCATTGGAGTCCGAGGACGAGCCGCCGCAGGCCACGAGCGAGAGCGCCAGCAGCGCGGTCAGGACAGCGGCGACCGCAGCACGGTGGCGGTGACGCGAGACCTGTCTGGCGTGCCCCCCCAAAGCGGCCGGAACATACCACGGGGTTTGCCCTGCTCCCGAGCGGGTTAGCCCGAACTCAACAGAGCCCGCTGATGCATCGCATAGACTCGTTCCAGGAGGAGGATGATGGTCGGAACTGCGGTCAACAGGGCATTCCTGCCCGCCAAGTCGCTGTTCGAGCAAGTCGGGGACATGATGATCCTCACCGCTCGAACGCTCGTCTCTGCCGTCAAGCCGCCCTACCCCTACGGCGAGGAGTTCATCGGCCAGTTCCTCTTCGCCCTGCAGCTCTGCTGGTTCCCGTTGCTGATCTCGACCGTGGCTTTCGGTTTCGGCGCGCCAGGCCTGCAGGCCTCTAACTTCCTCTCGCTTTTTGGCGCCCTCGACCGGCTTGGCGGCTTCTTCGTCCTCGCCTCGATCCGCGAGTTCGCCCCCTTCGTTACCGCCGTCGTCGTCGCAGGCGTCGCCGGCACCGCGATCACCGCCGACCTCGGCGCCCGCAAGATCCGCGAGGAGCTCGACGCCCTGCAGGTGCTGGGCGTCGACCCGATCAAGAACCTGGTCGTGCCGCGCTTTCTGGCGCTGATGCTGATCACCGGCCTGCTCGACATCTACGCCCTGGTCTTCGGCATCTCCGGCGGCATCGGTGCCGAGCTGCTCTACCACCAGTCGCTCGGCGGCTTCTTCGCCACCCTCTTCTCCAACGCCTCGATCACCGACCTCTGGGGCTCGGTGCTCAAGTGCACCCTGTTCGGCGCGATCATCGCCGTCGTCTGCTCATACAAGGGAATGACCGCGTCCGGCGGTGCCGCCGGCGTCGGCCGCGCCGTCAACCAGGCGGTGGTGATCGCCTTCATGGGCGTCTTCGCCTTCAACTACGCCTTCACCCAGACCCTGCTTGCCACCAACCCGGATCTGCAGACGATTCGATGAACGCCTGGCTGGAAGTCCCGCGCGGCTGGCTCGACTCCTTCGGCGAGATCGCCCGCTTCGGCTCGCGCGTCGCCGGCCTCGTCTACAGCGGCCGCGTCCTGCGCTTCTTCGGCGAGAGCCTGCGCCAGGCCGGCATCCTGATCCTCGGCTCGGCCCTGATCATCTGGGGCCTCGTCTTCATCCTCGGCTTGCAGTGCGGGATCGAGGGGGCCTACCTGCTGCGTGCTCAAGGCGCCCCCGCCTACGCCGGCGTCTTCTCCGCCTGGTGCGACCTGCGCGAGATCATGCCCTACGCCTTCGGCTACATGCTCTCGGCCAAGGTCGGCACCGGCATCGTCGCCGAGCTTGGCGCGATGCGGATCTCCGACGAGATCGACGCGCTCGAGGTAATGGGCGTGCCGCCCGTCACCTTCCTCTGCGCGACCCGCCTGCTGGCCGCCTGGATCGCCTTCCCCTTCATGTACCTCTGCGGGATCGGGATCATGTACTTCGCAAGCTACCTGGCGGTTGTCCAGCAGATCGGCGACGTCTCCTCGGGCGGCTACCTGCTGATCTTCTGGATGTTCCAGAACCCTCCCGACCTCTTCTACAGCCTGATCAAGGGCATGTTCATGGCCACCGCCATAGTCATGGTCGGCTGTTACTACGGCTACACGGCGTCGGGCGGCCCGGTAGGGGTCGGCACTGCCACCGCGAAGTCGATGGTCCTCAACATCGTCTTGGTTCACATCATCGGGATGCTCGGCACCTTGATCTTCTGGGGTGCCAACCCGCGCGCGCCGATAGGAGGCTGACCGAGTGCCCCCTGTTGCGAGTCCTGTCTTGCTTGGCGGCTGCAAACCTTCGCCATCCTTCGTCCTCGCTCGCTCGCGCACTTTTCAAGTGCGCCACGCTCACTGCGTCCTCGGCTTGCTCGGTTTTCGCTCGCCAATTCAAGACACGACCCACAACAGGGGGCACTAACCTATGTCCATGGATGAGCAGAGCGGTCCCTACGTAAGCGAGGACGGCCTGACGATGGGGAAGGACTTCGTCATCCCCGGCGTCGACCCGGCCGAGTCCGATCCCTACCGCTTCCACACCGGGCGCAAGCGCGACCACGGTGGCACCGACGCGATCGAGATCATCGACCTGGTCAAGCAGTTCGGCCGCGCCCGCATCCTCAACGGCCTCAACCTCGGCCTGCCCGAGGATCAGATCTCGATGGTGCTGGGCCCGTCGGGCACCGGCAAGAGCGTGCTGATCAAGCACATCGTCGGTTTGCTCTACCCCGACTCGGGCGACGTGCTCGTGCACGGCGAATCGATCCCCAACATGACCGACGACGAACTCTTCGAGGTGCGCAAGAAGTTCGGCCTGCTCTTTCAGGACGGCGCCCTCTTCGGCTCGATGAACATCTACGACAACACCGCCTTCCCGCTGCGCCAGCACACCGACAAGAGCGAGGAGGAGATCGGCGAGATCTGCAACCGCCGGCTCAAGGAGGTCGGGCTGAGCGAGGCGATCTACAAGATGCCGAACGAGCTCTCTGGCGGCATGCGCAAGCGCGCCGGCTTCGCCCGCGCCCTGGTGCTGGAACCGGCGATCGTGATGTTCGACGAGCCCGACTCCGGCCTCGACCCGGTGCGCACGGCGCTGCTCTGCGAGCTGGTCCGCGAGGTGCACGAGGAGAACGGCGGCTGCTACCTGGTGATCAGCCACGACCTCAACACGGCGCGGCGCGTCTCCGACTTCATCGCCGTGCTCTGGAACGGCAAGATCGTCGAGTCGGGCCCCAAGGAGGAACTCTTCGACTCCGAAAACCGGTTCGTCAACCAGTTCCTCAACGCTGACGTCACCGGCCCGCTCTCGATGGATTGAGCGCGATCGCGGCCTGGGCTGTCCGCCACGCGCGGCCGGTCCTGGCGGTTGCGGCGCTGCTTGCGATCGGCGCCGCGGTCGCGGCGATGCAGCTCTCGACCGACGCCGGCACCGACACCCTCGTCGATCGCGATAGCGAGAGCTATCGCGCCACCGAACGGGTGCGCGAAGTCTTCGGCGAAGAACCGGTCGTCGTGGTCGCCGAAGGCGACCTGCAGGAACTGATCCTGACGCCGAACCTGGGCCGGCTGCTGAGGCTCGAGGGCTGTCTATCGGGCAAGGTGCCCAAGGGCGCCAAGCCGATCCCGGGGCCCTGCACCGAACTGGCGAAGTTGAACCCGGTGCAGTTCCTCGCCGGCCCGGGGACCTTCCTCAACGAGGCGGTGATCCAAATCGACGAACAGTTGCGGCGACTGGCCGCCACCGTGCCGCCCGATCAGCTGCGTGAATTCCTCCTGCAGGTGGCGGCGCGGTACGGCATCACCAGCGCTCCGAGCATCAGCAACCCGGAATTCCTCGCCTCGGTCGTCTTCGACCTGCACCAGTCCCGCGGCACGCCAAAGGCTCGGCTTGCCTACCTCTTCCCCAACGACCACTCGACCCAGATCGTCCTGCGCCTGCGGCCCGACCTCAGCGACGCCGAACGCAGCGAGGCGCTGAGACTGATCCGCGAAGCGGTTTACGACACCACGCCGCGACAGGCTTGCACCTACAGGGGCCGCCCCGAGGCCTGCTTTGGGCTGCACGGAGCCGGCACCTACACGATCACCGGCGCTCCGGTCCTGGTCGAAGGGATCACCGGGGCGCTGAAGGAAGCGCTGCTGATCCTCTTCGCGGTCGCGATCGCCGTCATGGGGATCGTCCTGCTGCTCGTTTTTCGCTCGCGCTGGCGCTTGCTGCCGTTGGCGATCGCGCTTGCCGCGGCAGCGCTTACCTTCGGCCTGCTCGATCTATTTGGCGGGTCGCTGACGATCGCCTCGATTGCGACTCTGCCGATCCTGATCGGCTTGGTGGTCGACTACGCGATCCAGTTGCAGGCGCGTTTCGACGAGGCATCTGCCAACGGTGTGAGCTCTCTCGATGCAGCTCGCTCGTCGGCCGGTCGTGCCGGCTCGACGATTGCTATTGCCTGCCTCGCGACAGCCGCAGGATTCCTCGCGCTTCAGCTCTCGCCGATCCCGATGGTCCGCGGATTCGGAGTGCTCCTCATTCTGGGAATTGTCATTGGCCTCATCCTGGCATTCGTCGTCGGCTTCGCAGCGCTGAGCCTGCGACCCGCGACGGGAGCAGGGGGTGCCCCGGATGCGCGCGGCGTCTCGTTTTTCGCACAGACCACTTGGCTAGAGAAGCTGCGCGCTAGGCGAAAAACCCAGCAAGCGGAGGGGCACCCCCTGCTCCCGTCCGAGCGACTCGTGGGACTCGCGCTAAGCCACCCGCGGCGGGTCCTGGCAATCGGCGGGGTCCTGGCGGTGATTGGGTGGGGCCTTGGGACTCAGATCGACACGGTCTCCGACGTGCAGTCGTTGGGGCCGCAGGGACTGCGGGAGATCAAGGACCTGGAAAAGGTGCAGGACGCGACGGGGGTGGCGGGGCAGCTCGAGGTGGCAGTTGAAGCTCCGGATCTCTCCGATCCAGAGACGATTCGGTGGATGGCGGATTTCAAGCAACGGGTGCTCGAAGAGAACGGGTTCTCGGGGGCTCGGCCCAGTTGCTTGAAAGCTGAAATTTGCCCTGGGCCGGCGCTTTCCGACTTTTTGGTCAGCGGCAAAAGAAAAGAACAACTGAAGCGGAGCGAAATCCGTGCGACGTTGAGGGAACTGCCTCCCTACGACCTCGAACAGCTCGCGCCCGTAGATGCCAAGACCGGCCTGCCCGGGCACATTGCTCTGTTGAGTTTTGGGATTCGCTCGCAGTCGCTGCAGGGCCAGCAGGCGGTGATTTCGCGGGTGCGTGCGGCGGTGGGGGGCCCCGGATCGCCGGGAGGACCGCCGGCCGGGGTCAGGGTCCGTCTCGCCGGGCTACCGGTAATCACCGCGGCGGCGGCATCGGATCTCTCCAGCAGTCGCTACTGGTTGACGCTGGCGGGGCTTGCGGCGGTGGCGCTCGCGCTGCTCGCCGCCTACCGCTCGTTCGTTCGGGCGCTGGTGCCCCTGGTCCCGGTTGTGCTCGCCACGGGTTGGTCCTCGCTCGTGCTCTGGCTCAGCCAGATCCCGCTCAACCCGATGTCGGCGGCGCTGGGGGCGCTGACGATCGCGATCGCCACCGAGTTCAGCGTCATCCTCGCTGCGCGCTTCCGCGAGGAGCGGGGGGGCGGCCTGGCGGTTGCGGAGGCGATCCGGGCGGCTTACGCCCGCACCGGGCCCGCCGTATTCGCTTCCGCGGTGACGGTTATCGCCGGCTTCGCGGTCTTGATTGCATCTGACGTCAGCATGCTGCGGGATTTCGGCTTCGTCACCGTCATCGACCTCGGCGTAGCGCTGCTTGGGGTGATGGTGGCCCTGCCGGCCGCGCTGTCCTGGTTGGAGGAGCGGTGAGGGACCGCTACTCGCTTGCCGTCGGCTTGATCTTCGCCGCCGTGATCGTGATCGCCGTGATCAACACGCTCGAGCACAAGGACGAAGGAACCCTCGGGCTCGACAAGCTCGCCAGCCGCTGGCCGCTGCCCGAGTTCGCCGTGCCGCGGGCCAACGGATCGCTGGAAGGGGACGCGAACGTCGCCCAGGACGATTGCGAAACCTCGCAGACCCCCTGTCCGCAGTCGGCCCAGCGCGAGCCGGCCTGTCGGATCTCGACTCCCGGCGCGATCCGAGTCTGCGAACTCTTCGGGCGCCCACTGGTGATCTCGTTCTGGTTCACGAAGGGCGGCAGCACCTGCACCGAACAGCAGGATGTGGTCGATCAGGTCTACCGGCGTTACCGTGGGCGGGTGAACTTCCTCTCGCTCGACATTCGCGATGACCGCAACACGGTTCGCGAACTGATCGAGCGCAACGGCTGGAAGATGCCGGTCGGCTATGACCGCGACGGCGCGGTCGCGAGTCTCTACCGGGTTGGCATCTGCCCGACCATCGCCTACGTCTACCCCGGCGGTACGCTGCAAGAGGCGAGCATCGGCGCGCTCATCGCGCCGCAACTGGAAGCCCGGGTCAACCAGCTGTTGCGGGCGACGCGGGTGGCGGAGGGCAGCTGAGTGGCTGGCGCCGAAGCCGGTAGATCGGACCTCGACTCAGAGCCCCTGCCCCAGCAAGGCTGGGTGGCTCCGCACATCGCCGCCGAGTTTCCCGGCTTGGGCATTGCTTGGGTGGAGCTCGAGAGCAAGCGGACGAACAGTCCGGAGCCGGTGCGGCGGCGGCTGCGCGACCTCTCCGATCGCTTCTACGGTTCGCACGCGATCCACATGCGAGAGCGGCCAATCCCCTGGGCCTACCGGGTCTTCTTTCGCCAGATCGGCCTCGACCCAGATCACACCCGCACTCCGGTCGAGCAACTTGCCCTCGATCGCCTCCATGACGGCGCCTTCGTCAGCCGCGGCATGCCCGCCGATGCCCTGACGATCGCCACGGTCGAGACCGGCGTTGCCCTGCGCGTCTTCGACATGACCAAGCTCCGGGGCGAGCTTTGCATCCGCGACTCGGCACCGGGTGAGGCGCTGCCGGGCAAGCCCACCAAGCTGGCCCAGGGGACGTTGACGATCGCCGATGGCCGCGGCCCGCTGGCGCTGCTCTTCGGCGGGCCGGCAGCCGACCGGGAGATCGACTCGGACGCCACCCAGATCGCGATCGTCGCGGTGCAGGTCAAGGGGGTGCCCCAGGCGGCGGTCGACGAGGCGCTCTGGATAGCCAGCGCGGCGATCGCCGCCTGAATCGCGTGTTACGCGTTCCTTAACCGGTTCATCGTTTTCAGTCGCGGCACCGTGATCTACACTCGATTCGAGTTTTATGCCGGATCTGCTCGATCGAGACACACTCAAGACGTTTCGAGTGGGAGGCGACGAGCGCCTCGCGCGCGCTGAGCTGCGCCGTCAGGTCGGCCGTCTCGAGCACGAGCTGTCCGGACTCTGCGCCGAGGCCTTCCCGCGCCTCAGGCTCGATACGGAGGTCCCGGCCAGCTTCGCCGTGCCCCGGGTCGCCAGGCTCGAGGAGCTCGAGCAGGTTCGCGATGCCCTGGCTGAGCGGATCTCGATCGCCCACGAGGCCCTGCGCGAGCAGGACGAGCTGGAGACTCGCAACCGCGAGCTGCTCGAGGACATGCTGGCGGCGCCCGCCGAGCACAAGTGGATGCGGATCTCGCGCGCCGATGTCGGCGAGCCGGGATGCGGCCACTGGCACTCGCGGCCGCGCCTCGGGCCCCTGGGCATGCTGATGGGCTGGTGGCGGGTCAAGGTTTCCTCCGGATGTCCGTTATCCGGACGGCTTGCGGCCGTTGAGCGATAGACCGGGCCAGGAGGAGCGGCCGCCGGCGCCGTGGGGGAACTTCCCGCTGGCCGAGCTGACCGTGCTCGCCGGCATCGTGATGCTGGTGATCGGCCTGCTAAGCAGCAGTCCGACCGCGATCGGGGTCGGGGTCGTCCTCGCCGGCCTCGGCGGCCTCGAGGTTTCCCTGCGCGAGCACCTCGCCGGCTATCGCTCGCACACGACGCTGCTCGCCGGCACCGTCTTCGTGCTCGTAACCGGCGGTCTCTTCTACCTCGGTGGCCTGATCCTGGCGGTCTGCTTGGCGGTCGGCGCGATCGCCTTCGTCGCGTCCTTCTTTGCCCTGAGGCGCGCCTTTCAGCGCGCCTCGGGCGGGCTCTCTTTCAAGATAGGACGCTTCGGCAGCTGAGGGCGGCCGCCCTCAGACGAGGACCGACTCGCGGGAAGACAGTTCGGAGGAGAGCAGCGAGCGCTGGCGCGAGGTCAGCGTGCCGAGCTTCTTGTTCTCGTTGAGGGCGAGCCCGATCAGGAACTTGCGGGCGCGGGTGC
Source organism: Solirubrobacterales bacterium (assembly GCA_036271315.1). Lineage (GTDB taxonomy): Bacteria > Actinomycetota > Thermoleophilia > Solirubrobacterales > 70-9 > VRUE01. The sequence goes on from DATBAV010000035.1 coordinate 18,267, forward strand.
GGCCCCAGCGGCGCTGGCTGGTCAGCAGCTCGGCCAGGGTCATGCTCTCGGTCTCCCAGGGGCAATCGCGCACAACGTCCGCCGCGTCGACGTCACCCCGTGCAATCGAGCGCTTGAGCTCTGCCCTTGCAAGTCGCACGCGGTTGGCGCGAGCAAGCGCCTGCATGTGCTGCGGGGCCTGGATTACGGAAGCGGTCGTCTGAGCAGGGGCGATTGAAGCAGCATCCACTGGGACTCCTCCCTTCGAGGTTCATTGACTGGTAGCTCTGCGCACCGAACCGGAGGGGCGAACCTCGGCCTGGCTGAGTTGAGTGCTCACCATTCGCGTCCCTGCCCCGGGATGCGGTCGGCGCGGAGGGCAAGCTATGCCTTCGGGGTGGAGACCGTCAACCCCGTCGGATGGAAAAGAGCCCCTGGCCGTTCGCTAAGAGCATCTTTTTCGTGGACGTTTTGAGCCGTCCCGTTTCGGACAGGCCCGAAACTACCCCGACCGGGGTAGATCGGGAAAGTTCTCGATCACTCTGGCGATCGTTCCCAATGCGCCGTCGAGGTGCTCGCGCTCGTGGGTCGCCATCAGGCTGGTGCGCAGCAGGGCGCCGGCGGGCGGCACGGCGGGGTGGATTGCGACGTTGGTGTAGACGCCGGCATCGAAGAGCGCCTTCCAGAGCAGCACCGCCTGCCAGTCGTCGCCGACCACGACCGGCACCACCGGCGTCGTCGCCACGGTGCCGTCGGGGAGGGTCCCCGGCTCGATCACCTCGAGGCCGAGGTGGCGCAGGCCCTCGCGCAGGTACTCGGCGTTGTCGAGCAGCGCCTCGAAGAGCCGCGGGCCCTCCGAGCGGATCACCCGCAGCGCCTCCAGTGCCGCGCCCACAGCCGCCGGCACCGCCGAGGCGCTGAAGACGAAGGAGCGCGAGGAGATCCGCAGGTACTCGATCACGTCGGCCGGCCCGGCGACGAAGCCGCCGCAGGAGGCGAGGCTCTTGGAGAAGGTGCCCATGCGCAGGTCGACCTCGTCCTCGAGCCCGAAGAGCTCGCAGGCGCCGGCGCCGCGGGCGCCGAGGACGCCGGCCCCGTGCGCCTCGTCGACCATCAGCCGCGCTCCGTAGTCCTTGCAGAGCTCGACGATGCGGGGCAGGTCGCAGACGTCGCCCTCCATCGAGAAGACGCCGTCAACGACCACCAGCACGCCGCCGCCGTCCTCGACCGCCCGCTGCAGCATCTTCTCCAACTTGTCCATGCGGTTGTGGCGGAAGGGCCGCAGCTTGGCGCCGGAGAGGCGGCAGCCGTCGAGGATCGAGGCGTGGTCGCCGGAGTCGACGATCACGGTGTCGCCGGGCCCGAGAATCGTGCCGATCGTGCCCAGGTTCGACTGGTAGCCGGTCGAGAAGACGATCGCGTCCTCGGCCCTCATCCACTCGGCCAGCTCGGTCTCCAGCGCCACGTGCAGCGGTGTCGTGCCGTTGAGCAGGCGCGAGCCGGTGACGCCGGTGCCGTAGGTCTCCAGCGCGTCGCGCGCCGCCTGCTTGACCCGCTCGTCGCCGGTCAGGCCGAGGTAGTTGTTGGAGCCGAGCATGATCGTCTCGCGCCCCTCCATCTCGACCACCGGACCGGCCTGCGAGGTGAGCAGGCGGAAGTAGGGGAGGAGGTCGTGCTGCTTGGCCGCTTCTAGCTGCTCGAGACGGTCGTGGCTGCGGGCCTTCTCGAAGACGTCGACGGGGGTCCTGGCGGTTTCGCTCATGTCGGAAGTGTAGGTTCCGGGTCTCGTGGCAAGCGTGTCTATCAAGCCGGTCCGCGACAAGCGTGAGTTGAAGCGCTTCGTCAAGGTGCCGTTCCGCCTGCGCCGCGACGATCCGCAATGGGTCGCGCCGCTGATCTTCGAGCGGATGGAGTTCCTCAACCGCGAGAAGAACCCCTGGTTCGAACACGGCGAGGCCGAGTTCTTCATCGCCGAGCGCGACGGCGAGGCGGTCGGCCGGGTCAGTGCCCACATCGACCATCGCTGGGACGAGTTCCAGGGCGGCGGCGACGCGATGTTCGGCTTCTTCGAGGCCGCCGATGACCCCGAGGTGGTCGCGGCGCTGCTCGGCGCGGTGAGCGAGTGGGCGCGCGGCAAGGGGCGCGGCCGCATTCTCGGCCCGATGGACTTCACCACCAACGACGAGATCGGCATCCTCATCGATGGATATGACCGGCGGCCGATGATCCTCGAGCCCTGGCACCCGCCCTACTACCGCGAGCTGATCGAGGCCGAGGGCTTCGGCAAGGCGATGGACGTGCAGATGTGGGAGTTGCAGTTCGGCGATCTCAAGGAGGGCGAGCGCTTCGATCCCTCGATCCACGCTGCCGCGGAGAAGGCCCTGCACGACGAAGGGATCGCGATCCGCAACATGCGCAAGCGCGACATGGCCAACGAGGTGCGCCGCTTCATGGATGTCTACAACGAGGCCTGGGGAGACAACTGGGGCTTCGTCCCGATCACCGATGCCGAGGTCGAGTTCCAGGCCAAGAACCTGAAACAGGTGATTGACGAGGACTGGGCCTACATGGCCGAAAAGGACGGCGAGGTCGTCGGCGCCGCGCTGACGCTGCCCGACATCAACCAGGTGATGGCGAAGCTGAACGGCCGCCTGTTGCCCTTTGGCTGGCTCAAGTTCCTGCTCGGCAAGCCCAAGATCGACCAGCTGCGCGTCTTCGCCCTCGGCGTCAAGCACGAGTACCGCCACAGCGGCGTCGCCGCCGGGCTCTACCTCAAGCACCTCGAGACCGCGGCGGCACCGGGCAAGATCGAAGGCGGCGAGATGGGCTGGATCCTCGAGACCAACGGGCCGATGAACCGGGCGATGGAAGGGATGGGGGGGACGGTTGTCAAGAAGTACCGGGTGTATGAGAGGGCCCTGACGCCCGATCCCGGTGGGGGTTCCGCTTAACTTTTTGGATGGCTCGTGTCTTGCTGACGCCGCAAGGTGGACGCCCAAAAAGTGCAAGACGCTCCACCCCCACCGGGATCGGCCGTCAGGGTCGTCCGATCCACGCAAGGAGCGGCTTGTCCTCGTTCGCCCGCCGGGAGCATCGTTAAGGTCGGCTGGGTGAGCGATATGGAGCTAGAGCCGGTCTCGGTTCGCGTCCTTCCCCACGAGAGCCCTGCTCCGCTTGCGATTCGCAGCGAGGCGCGCTCGGCGGTGGTGGCCGCGGCCGGCGGGGTGCTCGCTGGTGCTGCGACCGTGGCGGCCGTGCGGGCGGTTACCGCCGTCGCTGGTCGCAAACGGGCTCCGCGCCGTCTTTCGCGGCGCGAGCGGTCCAACGTCGTTGCCAGCCGCTCCTTCCTGGTCGACGTCCACCTGCTCGGTCGGTGAGCGTCGCAATCGTTGCGGTGATCGCCGGGGATTCGAATCCGTGACGATTGCGACGCGAACGTATTGGCAATGAGCCTCGAAGTAGAGGTTCGACCACCCTCGCCCTTCCGCTTGCCGGGCTACGGCAGCGAGGACGGCACGATGCGGGTGCAGCGCGGCGTCACCTCTCGCCTCCTCCACGTTGACGGTAGCCCGGTTCTGGTCCGGGCTTGGGAACCGGGCAAGGACCGGGTCTCGCTGCGGGCCGAGGCGCTCGACCCCGGGGCGATCGACGCGCCGGGGCCGGCGATGGCGGTACCGGACCGGCGGGCCGGCTCGGCCGAGCTGGAGCTGGCGCTGGAGCGGATGCGCTTCGCCCTCGCCGTCGATGACGACCTCGGCGAGTTCTACCGCCGCTTCAAGGGCGACCCGCTGCTGGGGCCGCTCCTGCGCCGCCGTCCGCACCTGCGCCCGCGCCGGCGGCCCTGGCCCTGGGAGGCGCTTGCCTGGGCAGTGGTCAAGCAGTTGATCGAGACCAGCCGGGCCGCCCGCATCCAGCGCCGCATGGTCGGCCGCTGGGGCCTGCGGCTCGGGCCCCGTGGCGAGGGGCTGCGCGACGTCCCCACCGCCGATCTGATCGCCGGCCGCGCTCCGGTCGAACTGGAGTCGATGGGCTTGGCGCTCAAACGCGCAATCGCTCTGCGCGCGGTTGCCGGGCAGGTTGCGGGTGGGCGCTGCGAGCTCGATCTGCCAGCGGCCGACCGGCGGCTGCTGCGAGTGCGTGAGATCGGCCCTTGGACCGTGCAGTGCCTCGGGCTCTTCGGCCGCGGCGACCCCGACTCGCTGCCCGCCGGCGATCTGATCTACCTCAAGCTGGTCGGTCGCCTGGCCCGGCTCGGCCGCCGCGCCACGGTCGAGGAGGTAGAGGAGTTCTACGCTCCCTACGCGCCTTTCCGGGGTTTGGCGGGGGCTTGGACAGTCGGCCTATAGAGGGTCATCCGCGGCTGAACTCAAGCGTGCGTGGCTACGGTCGATAAGCGAGCAGATGGAGAGCTCGAAACGGGGCGGTACCTGGCCCGACAAACGCGTCAACGAGTTCCTCGACCAGATCTCCTCTGGTGGCGAGGACTACCGCCGTCTGGTCGAGCGGTTGCCGGCGATCGTCTACGCCTCCGAGCTCGGCGAGAACGGGCGCTGGCGATATGTCAGCCCCCAGGTCGAGGAAATCCTCGGCTACACGCCGGAGGAATGGCTCGCCGACCCCGGCCTCTGGGCGCGGCTGCTGCACCCCGACGATCGCGAGCGCGCCCTCTCCCAGGAGTCGCGCAAGACGATCGGGACCCGCAACCCGCCGCCGGTCGACTACCGCATGGTCACCCGCGACGGTCGCGTCGTCTGGATCCTCGACGAGGCCGTGCTCGAGCCCGACGAAGCTGGCACGCCGGTCTGGCACGGGGTCCTCTACGACATCACCGAGCGCAAGAGCGCCGAGCAGGAGCTGCAGCGCGCGGCGGCCCAGCAGGCGGCGGTGGCGCAGCTGGGAGGCCGCGCCCTGCAGGATGGCCATCCCGAGGGCCTGATGCAGGAGGCCGTCTTGCTGCTGCAGGAGATCGAGGGAGTCCACGCGGCCTGCATCTGGGAGGTGGGACGCGATGGCCGCCGCCTCGGGCTGCGCGCCGGCCTCGAGGACCGGGTCGTCGGCGCCGCCCGCGCCTCGGCCGCCCGCGACTCGCACGCCGGTGCCGCGCTTGACTCGCGCCTGCACGTGATCGTCGACGACTGGTCCGCCGAGCGGCGCTTCTCGATGCCGCCGGCGCTGCGGGTGATGGGCGTGCGCAGCAGCCTCGCGGTCGTGATCGACGGCAAAGAGCAGCCCTTCGGCGTGCTCGACATCCACTCCACCGAACCGAATCGCTTCACGCCCCAGGACGTCCACTTCGTCCAGGCCTCGGCCAACGTGCTCGCCGACGCGATCGAGCGCCACGTGACCGACCAGGCCCTGCGCCACCGCGTCCTGCACGACCCGCTCACCGGCTTGCCCAACCGGCTCAGCTTCGTCGATTCGCTCAACGACGCGCTCAAGCGCAGCACCGTCTCCGGCTCGCCGGTCGGGATCCTCTTCCTCGACCTCGACAACTTCAAGCTGATCAACGACAGCATGGGCCATCACGCCGGCGACGAGCTGCTGGGGGCGGTGGCGCCGCGGCTGCGGGGCCACCTGCGGCCCGGCGACATCGTCGCCCGCTTCGGCGGCGACGAGTTCGGCATCTTGGTCGACCGACTCGCCGATGAGGACGAGGCAGTGGCGATCGCCGATCGCATTGCCGCCGCCTTCGCCGAGCCCTACGCGATGGGCGGTGTCGATCACTTCGTCAGCGCCAGCGTCGGCATCGCCGTCGCGCGCCCGTCGACCCGCGAGCCGATCGAAGCCGACCTGTTGATCCGCGATGCCGACGCCGCCATGTACCGAGCCAAGGAACGAGGGCGCGCCCGCTGCGAGCTCTTCGATGCCGAGATGCGGGCCGGCGCCCTGCGCCGGCTGGAGGTCGAGCGCGAGCTGCGCCAGGCGCTCGAGCGCAACGAGCTCGAGCTTCATTACCAACCGTTGATCGCCCTGCGCAGCGGCGAGATCACCGGCCTCGAGGCGCTGGTGCGCTGGCGCCATCCCGAGCGCGGCCTGCTCGATCCTGGCGATTTCGTGCCGATCGCCGAGGACAGCGGGCTGATCGAGCCGATCGGCCGCTGGGTGCAGGAAAGCGCCTGCCGTCAGGTTCTCGAGTGGCACGAGCTGCGCCCCGACCAGCGCCCCTTCGACGTCTCGGTCAACCTCTCGGCGCGACAGGTGACCCACCGCGAGCTGGCCAACTCGATCAGCGAGATCCTCACCAGCACCGGCCTCGACCCGGTGCACCTGCGGCTCGAGGTGACCGAGAGCGTCCTGGTCGAGGAGTCGGCGACGGCCACCGGCACGCTCGAGGCTCTCAGCGACATCGGCGTCGGCCTCGTCCTCGATGACTTCGGCACCGGCTACTCCTCGCTCGCCTACCTCAACCGCTTTCCCTTCGACGCGCTGAAGATCGACCGCTCCTTCGTCGACGCGCTCGGGGTGGAACAGGAGCGCACGGCGATCGTCGAGGCGATCATCGGCATGGCCCGGGCGCTCTCACTCGACGTGATCGCCGAGGGGGTAGAGAACGAGCCGCAGATGCTGGAGCTGAGCCGCCTCGACTGCGACTACGCCCAAGGGCACCTCTTCTCGCGGGCGCTGCCGGCGGAGAAGATCTCCGCCCTGCTCAGCGAAGGGGCGCCGCTCTATTCGGGAATCGCGCCCGGCAGGTAGTCGTTGCTGAGCAGGCTCGACGGTTCGGGTAGGCCGTCGATCAGTTCGTTGTCGCGCATCCAGCCGATGAATTCGCGCCACTGTTCCGGCGCCATGTAGCCGTAGGGCTGTTTGCCGCTGCGAGCCGGGTTGAGCAGCGGCAGCGTCGCTGCCAGCTCGGCCTTGGTCAGTTTCGGGTCGAGGTCCGGGTTCGCTTCCAACAGGGCCTTGGCCGCCGCCTGCGGATTCTTGGCAGCGGCGGCGGTGCCGCGCGCCAACGCCGCGATGAAGAGCCTGATCGCCTGCGGGTCTTCGCGCAGTCGCTTGCCCTGGGCGGCCAGCACCAGCTCGTCGTAGGTCGGCACGCCGAGCTTGTCGACCGGAGTGACGACGGGGTCCTTGCCGCGCAGCCGCAGGTCGACGCCCTCGACGTTGCTGAAGCCGCCGAGCATCGCTTGAGCCTTGCCGCCGAGCAGCGCCGGCAGCAGGCCGAAGCCGACGTTGACCGCGCTGACGTCTGAGGTGCTCAGCTTGGCCCTGCCGAGGATCGTCTTCAGATAGGCGTCCTGATACGGGATCCCGGCGGTGGCGATCGTCTTGCCGCGCAGACCGCCGATCCCCTTTATCCCCGATTTCTTCAACCAGATCATCGAGGTCAGCGGGCGGTTGACCAGGGCGGCGACCGCCTGCACGTCGAGACCCTGTTCGTGGGCGAGGACCACCTCGGGCTCGTAGGAGATCGCCAGGTCGGTGCGCCCGGCGGCGAGCAACTTCAGCGGCGCAGCGGGGTCGGAGGGGGTCTGGATTTCGACGTCGAGCCCGGCTTCTTCGAAGTAGCCGAGCTTCTGCGCCATGTAGATCCCGGCGTGATCGGGGTTTGGGTAGAAGTCGAGGGTGAGGCTGAGCGCTTCGGTCTTGCCGGTCGTGTCCTCGCTCTTCTCGCCGCAAGCGGCGAGCCCGAGCGCCAGAGCGAGCAGGGCGACTGCCAGGGCGACCGCCGGGATCGAGGCGCGCTTCATCCCCTGCTTTCTATCGCCAAGTGACGATGCGACGCTCTGCGAGGGCGAGAATCGCGTAAAGCGAGATCGCCATTGCCGAGAGGATCGCGACGGCCGCGAAGGCCCGGGCCGTTTCGAGCTGGTTCATATCGCGAAAGATCAGAGCCCCGAGACCGCTGTCAGGTGCGGCCAGCTCGCCCAGGACTGCACCAATCACCGCGATCGCCACCGCGATCTTGGCGCCGCTGAAGAAGTAGGGCAACGCAGAAGGCATCTCAACGCGCCGCAGGATCTGCCCCCGGGATGCGTCAAGCGTGCGCATCATCTTGGTGGCCTCGGGATCGACTGAACCCAGGCCGTCGAGTGTGTTGACCGTAATCGGGAAGAAGCAGATCAGGCCGATGATCGCCAGTATGGGACCGATCCCAAAGCCGAATCCGATTACCAGGATCGGCGCAAGCACGACGATCGGGATCGTCTGGGACGCGATGATGAGCGGTTGAAACGTGAGGCGGACCGTCTCGGAGAGGTGCATCGCGATCGCGAAGCCGACGCCTGCGACCAGCGCGCAGCCGTAGCCAATCAGTACCTCCTTCAGTGTCACCCAGGCGTTTTCTGCCAACAGCGAACGGCTCTGCCAGAGCGATTCGGCGATTTCAAGCGGCGAAGCGACGACGAAGCTTTCGAGGTTGAGTAGGTCGGCGAGGGCGCCGCTCGAAGCGGCGAGCTGCCAGGCGCCGATCAGGATCGCCAGGAACAGGGTGGGGAGGAGCCAGCGCCTCACCCGGCGCCGTCCCGCAGGGCCTGCATGGCGTGCTCGCGCACGGTGACGAAGGCGGGGTCGGTGACGGCCTCGTCGCGATCAACTGCGCGCGGCGCCGGGGCGCTCAGCCGGGCGATCGTGCGGGTCGGCCGGGCCGAGAGCACGACGACGCTGTCGCAGAGGTAGAGCGCCTCCTCGATGTCGTGGCTGACCAGCACGGCGGTGCGCGGATCGGCATCCAGCGCCCCCGCCAGCCATTGCTGCATCTCCGCTCGCGTGATCGCGTCGAGCGAGGCGAAGGGCTCGTCGAGGGCAAGCACCGGCTTGCCGGCGATCAGGGTGCGCAGGAAGGCGACGCGCTGGCGCATGCCGCCGGAGAGCTCGCTGGGCCGGGCGCGCTCGAAGCCGGCCAGGCCGAAGCGCTCGAAGAGCTGTTCGGCTTGGCGGCGAGCGTCGCCGCGGCGGACGCCGCGGTTGCGCAGCGCCAGCGCCGCGTTGTCGATTGCCGCTAGCCAGGGCAGCAAGAGGTCGCGCTGTGGCATGAAGGCACATTGCGCGAGTCGTCCCGCCGCGGCGACGGCGCCGCCGACCTCGATCTCGCCCCGCGAGGGTTCCCGCAGGCCCGCGATCAGTTCGAGCAGCGTCGACTTGCCGCATCCGGACGGTCCGACCAAGCCGAGCACGCCGTGCGCCGGCAGCTCGAGGTCGAGCCGCTCGATCGTCGCCAGCTCGCCGTAGGAGTGGCCGAGGTCGCGGATCGAGACGGCGGCGTTCGCCGCGCTACGGCTGACAGGCGATGGGGACCCGGCGGCAAAATCTCTGGCTTCCGTAGGGGTCATCTTGGTATCCTGGCGCACTCCGTGCTCCTGACCAACAAGGTCAGGAAAGTCGATAACCACCCAAGCACGGAACTCATATGGACCCGGCAATCATCGTCTTCGGACTAGGAATCGGCGTACTCGTCGGCATGACCGGCATGGGCGGTGGATCCCTGATGACCCCGTTGCTGATCCTGATCTTCGGCATCCAGCCGACGACGGCGATCGGCACCGACATCTTCTACTCGGCGATCACCAAGACGGTCGGCGGCTGGCGCCACTTCCGCATGAAGACGGTGAACATGGAGCTGGTCAAGTGGCTCTCCTTCGGCAGCGTGCCGGCGGCCGTGCTCGGCGTCGCGATCGTCTCGGTGTTGCAGGACCACATCGGCGAAGACCGCCTCGACTCGTTGGTCTACGCCGTGCTCGGCGGCACCCTGCTGATGGTTGGGGTGATCACCCTCACCAGGGCGCTGATCCTGCGCGACCTGGTGGTCGAGCGCGACCGCTTCGAGGTCGAGCGCCGGCACAAGGTCGCGGCGATCGCGATCGGCGCCACCACCGGCTTCGTGATCGGGATCACCTCGGCGGGGTCGGGCACGGTGATCGCGATCCTGCTGATCGCCGTCTACCGACTGGCGCCGAAGAAGGTGGTCGGTACCGATGTCTTTCACGCCGCGATCCTGCTCTGGGCGGCGGGCATCGCCCACATCGTCGGCGGCAACGTCGACTTCGGCCTCGCCGCCAACATCCTGATCGGCTCGGTCCCCGGCGTGGTGATCGGCGCCGCGCTCTCCGACAAGGCTCCGCAGGGCTTCATTCGCACCGCGCTTGGCCTCGTCCTGGTCGGCTCGGGCATCGTCACGATCCAAAAGGGCGATCCGACGGTCTGGCCGATCGCCGCCGCGGTTGCCGCACTCGGCCTCGGCGCCATTCTCGCCGCGCCGCGCTGGCTGCACCGCCGTCGCGAGAAGGAAGCGCAAGCCGCCGCTCGCGCCGCGGCGCTGGCACCGGACGCGACCGGCTGAATGATTAACTAGCTGACCTATGCGCGTCTCGGCCAAGGCTGACTATGCGGTGCGGGCGGCTGCCGAGCTCGCCGCCGCCGACGATGACCCGGTCAAGGGCGAGAAGCTCGCCGAGGCCCAGGACATCCCGTTGCAGTTCCTCGAGCACATCCTGCTCGAGCTCAAGCACGCCGGCATCGTCCGCGCTCGCCGCGGCGCCAAGGGCGGCTACTGGCTCGCCCGTGAGGCCGACGAGGTGACGATCGCCGACATCGTCCGCGCCGTCGAGGGCCCGATCGCCCACGTCCAGTCGGCGCCGCCGGAGTCGATCGAGTACCGCGGCAACGCCGAGCACCTGCAGGAGGTCTGGATCGCCGTTCGCGCCAGCCTGCGCACCGTGCTGGAGCACGTCACCCTCGCCGACCTGGTCAGCGGTCAGCTGCCCAGCGAGGTCAAAGCGCTCGCCGCCGAACCGGACGCCTGGGTCGCCCGCTAGGCGCTCAGTCCGTCGCCGGGACGCCGCCGGCGACGACGTTGACGAAGTTCTCCAGGTGGCGGGTGGTCCAGCACTCGAAGGCGCCGTCGCAGTAGCGCTCGTAGGCGGCCATCACCGAGTCGCCGTAGTTCCAGTAGAGCTTCGGCTCGGGGTTGAGCCAGAAGAGGCGGCCGGCTCGTTCGGAGACCTGGGCGAAGACGTCGGCGTGGGGCTCGCGGCCGTTGGTGCGCGCGTCGCCGAGCACGATCACGGTCGAGCGCGGGTCGAGGTCGTCGGAGATCTCGCCGAGGAACTCGAGCCAGACCCGGCCGTAGTCGGTATAGCCGGAGACGTCGGCGACGCCGCCCTCGCTGGAGATGCGCTGGGCAATCACGCGAAAGTCGCGCTCGTGCTCGAAGACGTCGGTGACCTCGGAGATGCGCTCGATGAAGACGAAGCTGCGCAGCTTGCGGAAGGAGTCGTGCAGGGCGTGCAGGACGGAGAGAAAGAAGACGCTGGCCGAGGTGACCGAGGTGGAGACGTCGCAGAGCACGTAGATCTCTGGCCGGCGCGGGCGCTTGGGCCGGTAGTGCAAGTTCATCGGCACGCCGCCGGTCTCCAAAGAGCCGCGCATCGTCCGCCGCACGTCGATGCCCTGACCCTTGCGGCGGCCGCGCTGCTCGTGGCCGAGCGTCGCCAGCCGTCGCTTCATCTGCGATACGGCGCGGTGCACGGCGGCAAGGTCCTGGGTCGGGTTGGTCGGCAGCGCCCGGTCGAGCTCGGCCAGCGGCCGTGACGGGGGCAGGGTGGCGGTGCGCTCGATTAGGTCGCGCTCGAGCTCGCGGCGCAGGTGGCGCTCGAAGGCGTTGAGCTGCTCGCGCTCGATCGGCGGCAGCTCGGCGGCGCCGTCCTCGGCCGTCGCCTGGGTGCCGGCCGAGAGGCCGAGGGTGCGGCGGATCCGCTGCACGTCGACCCCGACCACTCCCGAGCCCTCGCCCTGGCGGCCGAAGGCGGAGATCGCCAGGCGGGCCAGGTCGCGCATCTCGCCGTCGTTCTGCTCGATGATCGCCTGGCGAATCTGCTCGCGCAGCTCGTCGATGTCGAGCCGCTCGGCCCCCTCGCTGCGCTGAGCGCTTTCCTCGATCCCGCGGCTGATCGCCTCGGTCTCGGCGGCGCGGAAGAACCAGCGATCGAAGAGCAGCTCGAAGAGACGGCGGTCCTCCTGGGACTTGGCGATCGTCGTTGCCAGCGCCTCGCGGAAGTCCTCGCGCGAAGTCCAGGGCACCTCTTCAAGGGCGGCGAAGGCGTCGAGGATCTCCGAGGTACCGACCGAGACGCCCTCACTGCGCAGCTCCTCGCAGAAGCCGAGCAGCTTGGCGGCGAGCCCGGGCGGGCCCGCCTCAGCCTTGGGGCCGTACGGGCTCGGCAAGCTTCACCCCGACTCGCTCGGCAACCAGATCGATGTCGGTGCGGTGCTTGACGATGATCGACATCGATTGGTTGAAGGTCTCGCGGTCGATGTCCTCGGTGCCCATCAGCAGCAGCGTGCGCGCCCAATCGATCGACTCGGCGATCGAGGGCGGCTTCTTCAGGTCGAGGTCGCGGATCATCCGCACCACCTCGACCAGCTTGCGGGTGAGCGCCTCGGAGAGCTCGGGGGCGTGCAGGCGGACGATCTCCATCTCGCGCTCGAGGTCCGGGTAGTCGAGCCAGAGGTAGAGGCAGCGGCGCTTCAACGCCTCGGTCAACTCGCGCGAGTTGTTCGAGGTGAGGATCACGATCGGCATCGTCGTCGCCGATACCTGGCCCAGCTCGGGAATCGTGATCTGGAAGTCGGAGAGCAGCTCGAGCAGCATCGCCTCGAACTCCTGGTCGGTCTTGTCGATCTCGTCGATCAGCAGCACCACCGGCTCGGGGCTGGCGATCGCCTGCATCAGCGGTCGCTCGAGCAGGAACTCCTTGTCGAAGATGTCGCCGTGGACGTCCTCCCAGCCGTCCTCGCCGCCGGCCTGGATGCGCAGCAGCTGCTTGCGGTAGTTCCACTCGTAAAGCGCCTTGGCCTCGTCGAGGCCCTCGTAGCACTGCAGGCGGATCAGCTCGCGGCCGGTGGCGCGGGAGAGCGCCTTGGCCAGCTCGGTCTTGCCGACCCCGGCCGGGCCCTCGACCAGGACCGGCTTGCCTAGTCGCTGGGCGAGGAAGGAGACCAGCGCGGCGGGCTCGTCGGCGAGGTAGCCGACCTCGGCGAGCGCCTGCTTAACCTCCGCTGCGGAACCATCGGCCATGAGGGCGATGATAATCGGCCCTGTGCTCGACCTCGCCCTGCCGCTCGCCTCGCTGCTGCCGCACAGCGCCACCCCCTACATCGCGCTGGTCCTGATCGGCTTCGCCGTCGGCATCCTCGGCCACCTCAGCTCGGCCCGCTGGCTGGTCGCCGCCGGGGTGATCCTGATCTTCCTCGGCGCCTTCCTCTTTCCGGTCGCGGTGAACTTCACTCAGGACAGCCCCGGCAGGATCGAAGCGCCCGAAGAAAGCCCGCGAGCCCTGGAAACGATTCGCTAGAGCGCACCCGCTAGCTTTACGACTACGCCAACCCGACCGTCTCGTCCAGGAGGCCCGCCGCTTTGAACCGAGTTCGCATGCTTTCCGTTTTCATCGCGCTGATCGCGCTGAGCGCGGCACTTGCCGCCTGCGGCGGCGGCAGCAGCGACGACCCCCAGACGGTGGTCGAAGAAGCGACCCTGAAAGGGGTCGAAAGCGGCAAGTTGGACCTCGCGGTCGACGCCAATGTTCAGGGCGAAAAAGGCGGCAAGGTCGACGTCAACCTCTCCGGGCCGTTCCAGAGCGAAAGCGAAGCCGAATACCCCGAACTCAGCCTCTCCGTTTCGTCCAAAGGCTCGCTCGGCGGCAAAGACCTGAACCGCGAAGGTGGCATCACCCTGCTCGGCAACAAGGCCTACGTGGCCTACGAAGGAACCGAGTACGAAGTCGACTCGACCACCTTCAACTTCGTCAAGTCGATGCTCAAACAGCAGGGCGGGGGCAAATCGAGCGAAATCGCCGCTTGCCAGGAAGCGGCCGGCGAACTCGAAATCTCCGACTTCGTCGAAAACCTGAAGAGCGATGGCAGCGCCGAGGTCGGCGGCACCAGCACGACCAAGGTCAGCGGTGATCTCGACGCCACCTCCGCAGTCGAAGCGTTCAGCTCGCTGATCGAAGACCCGGCATGTAGCGAACAGCTCAGCGCCGCCGGCCCGCTGCCCTCGGCGGCCGAACTCGACAAAGCGAAGAGCACCGTGCGGGACTCGCTCAAGTCGGCTCACGTCGACCTCTACGTCGGCGACGACCACATCGTGCGGCGGATCGTGGCGCAGGCGACGATCGAACCGCCAAAGAGCTCTAAAACCGGAGCGAAACGGGTCGAACTGGATCTCGACCTGACCCTGACCGGCGTCAACGAAGAGCAGACGATCTCGGCGCCGGCCAGCTCCAAGCCGCTCAGCGACCTCTTCCTCAAGCTCGGCATCAACCCGATCGAACTGCTTAATGCTTTCCAGAGCGGCGGCTCGCAAGGACTCGGCAGCCTGCTCGAAGGCCTCGGCGAAGCAGGCGGCAGCAAAGCCGGCGGCGGCGGTTCGGGCGGCGGCAACTCCTCAGGCGGCGGCGGTCAGCAGTCCTACTACGAATGCCTGGGTGAAGCGCACACGCCGGTCGACATCCAAAACTGCACGGGGCAGCTCCAGTAGTCGCATTCCTCCGCACTCCGTATGGCTGGCCCTATCTGCTGACGCCGCTGATCCCGCTGGCGGTGGTGCTGGATATCGCCGGCGCCACTGCCGGGGCAGTCTTCGCCACCGCGGCGCTGGGGATCATTCCGACGGCGGCCCTGATGGGTCGTGCCACCGAGGAGCTGGCGGCGCGCTCGGGGCCCGGCATTGGCGGCCTGCTCAACGTCACCTTCGGCAACGCGCCGGAGCTGATCATCGCCCTCTTCGCGCTCGGCAAGGGCCTGCAGGAAGTGGTCCGCGCCTCGATCGTCGGCTCGATCGTCGGCAACATCCTGCTGGTGATGGGCGCCGCGATGCTGGCGGGCGGGCTCGGCCGCGACAAACAGACCTTCAACCGGACCGGCGCGGCGATCCAGACCTCGATGTTGATGCTCGCCGCCGCGGCGCTGATCATGCCCGCGATCTTCGAGCTGGTCGAGGGCCAAGGCCTGCCATTGCCCGGCAGTACCTCGACCCACTACGGCGGCACCGTCGAGCACCTCTCGCTCGCCGTCGCGGTCGTCCTGATCATCACCTACGCCCTCGGCCTCGTCTTCTCGCTGAAGACCCACCGCGCCCTCTTCAACCCGGACTACGAGGACGAGGACGGCTGGGGCTGGTCGGTTCGCACCTCGGTGATCGCGCTGGCGATCGCCGGGGTCCTCGTCGGGATCATGTCGGAGGTTCTGGTCGGCTCGATCACCGAAGCCTCCGAATCGGTCGGCCTCTCCGAGTTCTTCATCGGCGTCGTCGTCGTCGCGATCGTCGGCAACGCCGCCGAGCACTGGGTCGCGGTCCTCGTCGCCCGCAAGGACAAGATGGACCTGGCGGTCAACATCGCGATCGGCTCGAGCGGCCAGGTCGCCCTCTTCGTCGCCCCGTTCCTCGTCATCGCCTCCTACTTCGTCGGCCCCTATCCGCTGGCCCTGGTCTTCAATGGCTTCGAGCTGGGCGCGATCGTGATCGCGATCCTGATCGCCAACTACGTGATCCAGGACGGCGAGTCGACCTGGTTCGAGGGCGTTCAGCTGTTGGCTGTGTACCTCGTCTTCGGGCTCGCGTTCTATTTCGCCTGACGAGCGGCCTCCGCACCGCCGAGTAGTTTCCGTCGATGGATGAGCTACTCCTCATCGTCGCCTTCGCGGTCGTCCTCGCCGGCGCGCTGCTCTTCACCAACGCGGTCGAGTGGCTCGGTCACTCGCTCGGGCTTGGCGAGGGGGCGGTAGGTAGCGTCCTCGCCGCGGTCGGCACCGCCGCGCCGGAGACGCTGATCGCGATCGTCGCCCTTCTCTCCACCAATCCGGAGTCCGAAGACGTCGCGATCGGCGCGATCGTCGGCGCGCCCTTCCTGCTCGGCACCCTGGCGATGGGCCTGGTCGGCCTCTTCGCCTACCT
>DATBAV010000036.1:0-186552 GCA_036271315.1 Solirubrobacterales bacterium
TCAGGTGACCGTCAAGAGGCAAGGGCGACCGACGCCACTCGCGGCCAGGGATGAGGTCGCGAGCATCGCTCGCTGGCGCTCACGCTGCAAGCCGGACGCCCACGCGCTCGGCCACGATGTCGAGGTCGGTGCGGTGCTTGACGATGACCGACATCGAGTTCTGGAACGTCTCGCGGTCGATGTCGTCGACGCCCATCAGCAGCAGGGTGCGCGCCCAGTCGATCGACTCGGCGATCGAGGGGGGCTTCTTCAGGTCGAGAGCACGGACCATCTCGATCACCTCGACCAGGCGCCGGGCCAGCTCGTGCCGCATGTCCGGCGCGTGGAGGAGGACGATCTCCATCTCGCGCTCAACGCCGGGGTAGTCGAGCCAGAGGTAGAGGCAGCGGCGCTTCAGCGCCTCGGTCAGCTCGCGCGAATCGTTGGAGGTGAGGATGACGATCGGCATCGTCGTCGCGCTGATCTGCCCCAGCTCGGGGATCGTGATCTGGAAGTCGGAGAGGAGCTCGAGCAGCATCGCCTCGAACTCCTGATCGGTCTTGTCGATCTCGTCGATCAGCAGCACCACCGGCTCGGGACTCGAGATCGCCTGCATCAGCGGTCGGGTCAACAGGAAGTCGGTGCTGAAGATGTCGTCCTGGACGTCACCCCAGCCGGCGTCGCCGCCGGCCTGGATCCGCAGTAGCTGCTTGCGGTAGTTCCACTCATACATCGCCTTCGCCTCGTCGAGCCCCTCGTAGCACTGCAGGCGCACCAGCGGGCGGCCGGTCGAGCGCGACAGCGCCTTCGCGAGCTCGGTCTTCCCGACCCCCGCCGGACCCTCCACGAGGACCGGCTTTCCCAGTCGCTGGGCGAGGAAGGAGACCAGCGCCGCGGGCTCGTCGGCGAGGTAGCCGACCTCGGCCAGGGAGCTCTTAACCGCCTCTACTGAGTCGTCAGGCATGCGGGCGATGATAATCAGCGTCCGTGCACGACCTTCTCCTGCCGTCGGCGGCGCTTCCGCACAGCCCCGGCCCATACCTCGCAATCGTCCTCGTCGGCTTCCTCGTCGGCACCTGTGGGCACCTCTTCAAAGTGCGCTGGCTGGTCGGCGTCGGAATCGCCCTGATCGTGATCGGCGCGCTGCTTCTGCCCTTCGCCGCGGGCATCCCGAGCACCGAAAAGAGCCCCCCGGCGGAAGAATCGTTCGGCACCGAACTCGGCGAATAGCCCCGCCTTAACCTGCGCGCACCGCGCCCACCCGGCGGAGCCCCTACAGTTGGTACCCGTCCGTTTCCGACCGAAGGAGCCCCGATCCCTTGAGCCGTAAACGAACCTTCGCCCTTCTCGCGGCCTTCGCGGCGCTGGCGGCCCTGCTCAGTGCCTGCGGCGGAGGCGGCGGTGGCAGCAGCGAGGACCCCCAGCAGGTGATCGAAAACGCGACCTTCGAAGGCGTCGAAAGCGGCACCGTCGACCTGACGATGAACGTCAAATCGACCGGCGAGCACGGTGGCAACCTGAAGGTCGACCTGACCGGCCCCTTCCAGTCGACCGGCAAAGAGAGCCTTCCGGAACTCGCCTTGGCGGCGAAGGCGAACGGCGAAGCGAACGGTGAAAAGGTCAACTTCGAAGGCGGGCTGACGGTCCTCGGCGACCGCGCCTACGTCGGCTTCAAGGGCAAGGAGTACGAAGTCGAACCGACCATCTTCGGGATGGTCAAATCGGGCTTCGAAGAAGCCGAACAGGAAGGCGAACACGAAAGCAAGGGCGGCGAAGCGACCGCCTGCCAGAAGGCCGCCACCTCGCTCCACCTCGAAGAATTCGTCGACAACCTCGAAAACGAAGGCGGCGAGGAAGTCGACGGGGTGAAGACGGTCAAGCTGAGCGGCGACCTCGACCCGAAGCGCGGGGTGGACACGATCATCAAGCTGCTGGAAACCCCGGCCTGCACCTCGGAGCTGGAAGCGGCCGGCTCGTTCCCCCTCGCCGAACTGAAGAAGCAGAAGGGCGAGTTCACCAACGCGGTCAAGAAGGCCCACGTCCAGGTTTACGTCGGTGAAGACGACCACATCGTCCGTAAGGTTGCCGCCGATCTGACGGTTGAACCCCCGGGCAGCGGCGAAAAGTCCGAAGTCGAATTCGACTTCACGCTCGGCGAAGTGAACGAACCGCAGACGATCAAGGCGCCGGCGAACGCCGAACCGCTGCAGAACCTCTTCGGCGAACTCGGCATCAACCCGCTCGAACTGCTGGGCATGATGCAAGGCGGGGGCGGCGACGACCTCGGTGGCCTGCTCGAAGGCATCACCGGCGCGATCGGTGGCGGCGAAATCTCCTCCGGCGGCGGCAACGCGTCCGGCTCATCCGGGGAAGCCCTGTCCGAAACGGCGGAAGGCCTGTCCTCGGGCGCGAAGGAACTCCAGGCATGCCTCTCGGAAGCGGAAAGCGCCGCTGACGTCCAGAAGTGCGCTTCGCTGATGGAATAGCGGCCTGACCGCGAAGCGCACCGAGCCCGGGCAGTCCGAGCATCAGCCGCCCACGGGACCCACCGGTCCCGTGGGGCAGCCGCGCTTCGACGCGGCGTTCCTGCGCTCCCCGCAGGGCTACCCGTACCTGCTGGCGCCGCTGATCCCGATCGCGGTCGTGCTCGACCTGGTGGGCGTCTCGGCGGTCGTCGTCTTCGCCGCCTCGGCGCTCGGGATCATCCCGACCGCGGCGCTGATGGGGAGGGCGACCGAGGAGCTCGCGGCGCGCTCCGGCCCCGGCATCGGCGGCCTCCTCAACGTCACCTTCGGCAACGCGCCGGAGTTGATCATCGCCCTCTTCGCCCTCGGCAAGGGGCTGCAGGAGGTGGTCAAGGCTTCGATCATCGGCTCGATCATCGGCAACATCCTGCTCGTGCTTGGCGCCGCGATGCTCTTCGGTGGCATCGGCCGCGAGAAGCAGACCTTCAGCCGCACCGGCGCCAGCGTGCAGACCTCGATGCTGCTGCTGGCGGCCGCGGCGCTGCTGATGCCGGCGATCTTCGAGTTGGTCGATGGCAAGGGCCTTCCCGCGCCGGGAGCTGAACTGGTCGACTACGGCTCCACCGCTGAGCACCTCTCGCTGTTGGTGGCGATCGTGCTGATCTTCACCTACGTCGCCGGCCTCTTCTTCTCGCTGAAGACCCACCGCGAGCTCTTCAATCCCGACTACGGCGATGAGGACAGCTGGGGTTGGTCGGTGCGCAAAGCGGTCCTCGTGTTGGCCGGCGCCGGGGTCCTGGTCGGCGTCATGTCCGAGGTCCTGGTCGGCTCGATCGAGGAAGCCTCCCACGCGGTCGGGCTCTCCGAGTTCTTCATCGGCGTGATCGTCGTCGCCATCGTCGGCAATGCGGCCGAGCACTGGGTGGCGGTCCTGGTTGCGATGAAGAACAAGATGGACCTCTCGGTCAACATCGCGATCGGCTCCAGCGCCCAGGTCGCGCTCTTCGTCGCCCCGGTGCTCGTGCTCGCCTCCTTCTTCATCGGCCCGCACCCGCTTGCCCTCGTCTTCAACGGCTTCGAGCTCGGCGCGATCTTGATCGCGATCTTGATCGCCAACTACGTCACTCAAGACGGCGAGTCGACTTGGTTTGAGGGCGTGCAACTGCTCGCGGTATACGCGGTCTTCGGCATTGCCTTCTATTACGCCTGAGTAGCCTGCGGCGATGGACGCCGCGCTCCTTCTGCTCAGCTTCGCTGTGATTCTTGCTGGGGCGTTGCTCTTCACCAACGCGGTCGAGTGGTTGGGGCATCGGCTCGGACTGGGCGAGGGCGCGGTGGGCAGCCTGCTGGCCGCCGTGGGTACGGCGATGCCGGAGACGCTGATCGCGATCGTCGCCCTGCTCGACGCCACCGCGGGATCGGAACAGGTGGCGATCGGTGCGATCGTCGGTGCGCCGTTCCTGCTTGCCACGCTGGCAATGGGCCTGGTCGGCCTCTTTGCCTACCTCTATCGCGACCGCCGTGAGCAGGGGATCGAGCTGAGGGCACACCGACCGACGCTCGAGCGCGACCTACTCTTCTTCCTCGGCTTCTTCGCGTTTGCGCTGGCGCTGGCCTGGGGGGCGCCGGCGGTCCTGCGGATCCCGGTCGGGATCGCGATGTTGCTCGCCTACCCGTTCTACGTCCGCCGCACCCTGCGCGGCGCCGGCGCGGTTCAGGCCGAGCAGACGCTGCAGCCGCTGCTCTTCGAGCGGCGTTCCGAGCACCAGCGCGACCCGGCCCTGGGCCTCTGCCTGGCCCAGCTCCTCGTCGGCCTTGGCGCGATGGTCGGTGGCGCGCACCTCTTCGTCGAACACCTGCTCAGCATCGCCGCCAGCCTCGGGGTCGAGGCCGTGGTCCTGGCCCTCGTCCTCGCCCCGCTGGCGACCGAGCTGCCGGAGAAGGTCAACAGCTTCTTCTGGGTTCGCGACGGCAAGGACTCGCTGGCGCTCGGCAACATCAGCGGCGCGATGGTCTTCCAGTCGACGATCCCGGTCGGCATCGGCCTCATCTTCACTAACTGGCAGCTCAGCACCAACGCGGCGATCTCAGTCGCCCTCGGCCTCGCCGGCGGCCTGCTCGCCTACGAGGCCCTGCACCGCCGCGGCCGCTTCGAGTTACCTGCCGTCATTGCCTGGTTCGCTCTCTACGCCAGCTTCATCATCGTCGTGGCGTTGAGCGCGTGAGGCGCTTCCCGGTAGGGGCTGGAACGTCTTGTACTTTTTCGCCGCAACGCGATCTCGGACAGCCGCGGTCGATCTCGAAAAAGTTAAGTGGAAGCCCTACCGGGAAGCGCCCCGAGAGCCTTCAAAACCACGTCGTCATGCGTTTTGGGCGAGACCTTGGGAAAGACCTTGGCAATCTTGCCGTCGGGGCCGATGATGAAGGTCGCCCGCTGCACGCCCATGTACTTCTTGCCGTACATCGACTTCTCGACCCAGGTGCCGTATTTCTCGGCGACAGCGTGGTCGGCGTCGGCGAGCAGGGTGAAGTCGAGGTCGAATTTGCCGGCGAACTTGCCCACCGCCTCTACCTCGTCAGGGGAGATGCCGATCACGCGTGCGCCCGCCGCCTTGTACTCGCCGCTGCGATCGCGCACGCTGCAGGCCTGGGTCGTGCAGCCGGGTGTGTCGGCGCGGGGATAGAAGTAAAGGACGACCGTCTCGCCCTTGAGCTCCGAGAGTCGGACCTTCTCGCCGTTCTGATCGGGCAGGGTGAAACTGGGCGCCCTGTCGCCGGCCTCCAGCATCTACTCGTCGAGGTCCTCGCGGCCAGGGTCCTGGCCGTCCTCGTCCGCGTCGAGCTCGTCGTCGCCCTGCTCCAGCGCGGTCTCGGAGACCGAGCCGGTGGAACCGGGGTGGTAGCTGGTCTGGAAGCTCTCCAGGGCGCGATCGCGCCCGTCTTCGTCGACCGGCACCTCGTCGGAGATCCGCACCCACTCGGCTCCCTCGTAGGCCTCCATGTTGAAGACCTCCTGATCGAGCGAGGTCGAGTCGTCGACGACGACCAGGACCTCGGTCTGCGGGTTGAAGTAGGTCCCGGGCTGCATCAGCAGCTCCTCGACCTCGTAGAGATTCTCCTCGGCGGCTCCGGCCATCAGCTGCCCAATCCTATGAAATCCGCGACCTGGCGCTCGACCTCGGCCTCGACGTCGAGCGGCTCCTCGCCGCGACGCATGCGCCGTTCGTTACGGGCGATCACCAGCTGGCGGACCTCGGCGCGCAGTTTCTCGTCGAGGTTGCGCTTGCCCTGTTTGCCGCTCAGCTCGGTGTCGAGCAGGGCCGCCATCTCGGCCTCGACGTCGAGCGGCTCCTCGCCTCGCTGTAAGCGCCGGTAGGACTTCGCCTCCAGCATCTGGCGCGCCTCGGCCGCCTGGATCGCCAGATCGATCTCGGGCGAGGGCTGAGCGAGGCGCGGTGGGGGCATCGATTGCATGACGCCAAAGCGGCCCTTGCCGAGCTCTTTCCAGGCTGGGCCAGAGCGGATGAAGCTGAAGGCGGCGACGGGCAGGACGAGGAGCGTTATCGCGGCCAGTAGGTAGCCGCTCTGCAAGTAGGTCAATCCCATCGGGCAGACCATCGACTCAAGGGTAGGGCTATTGCTCTGGCGCCGCTATCCGGTACCCTTCGCCTTGGTTGACTGACTAGTCAATCGGTGGTCGTCGCCCCGTGGCGAGGCCGCATCAAAAAGGCTTACGCAACGACATAAGGAGCGCCCGACCAGTGGTTGACTTCACCCTTACCGACGAGCAGAAAGACCTACGCGAGCTCGCGCACAGCTTTGCCGAGAAAGAGATGCGCAGGGTTGCCTGGGAGTACGACAAGGACGGCACCTGGCCCCAGGACATCATCGACATGGCCTGGGACGTTGGGCTGATGAACACCCACATCCCAGAGGCTTACGGCGGACCCGGCCTCGACTACCTCTCCGGCTGCCTGATCGAGGAGGAGATGGGCTGGGGCTGCTCGGGCATCGGCACCACGCTGATGGCCAACGGCCTCGCCTCGGCGCCGATTACGCTAGGTGGCTCCGAGGAGACCAAGAAGAAATACCTAGGCATGCTGACCGAGGACAAGAAGCTCGCTTCCTTCTGCCTGACCGAGCCCGATGCCGGCTCTGACGTCAGCGGCATGAAGACCAAGGCCGTGAAGAAGGGCGACAAGTACGTCATCAGCGGCTCCAAGTGCTTCATCACCAACGGCACCTACGCCGACTACTTCACCGTCTACGCCAAGACCGATCCCGAGGCCGGACATCGCGGGATCAGTGCCTTCGTCGTCGATGCCGACCTCCCAGGAGTCAGCGTCGACAAGAAGGAGGACAAGATGGGTCAGCGGGCATCCAACACCGCGACCATCTCCTTCGATGAAGTCGAGATCCCGGCCGAGAACCTGATCGGCGAGGAAAACAAGGGCTTCAAGCTGGCGATGATGACCCTCGATCGCACCCGTCCCGGCGTCTCGGCGATGGCCGTCGGCATCGGTCGGGCGGCGCTCGAGTACGCCACCGAGTACTCCAAGGAAAGGGTCCAGTTCGGCGTGCCGATCGCGATGCACCAGGCGATCCAGTTCATGATCGCCGACATGGCGACCAAGGTCGAGGCCGGCCGCCTGCTGGTCTGGAACTCGGCGGTCATGCTCGACCAGGGCATCCGCAACAGCAAGGTCTCCTCGATGGCCAAGCGCTTCGCCGCCGACTCGGCGATGGAGATTGCCGTCGACGCCGTGCAGGTCTACGGCGGCTACGGCTTCATCAAGGAGTACCCGGTGGAGAAGCTGATGCGCGACGCCAAGATCATGCAGCTCTACGAGGGGACCAGCCAGATCCAGCGCCTGGTGATCGCCAAAGAAGTGCTGCTGCCGCGCGCCGTTGGCGAGGCCACGCCCGAGGCCGAGGCAAAGGCCGCCAAGGCGTCGGAGGACAGTCAATCCGAGCAGGCTGCCGCCACGGTCTAGTCGCACCACTTCGCTTAGGGCAGGGGCCCTAGCCAGAGAGCCGTCGGGGAAGTTTGTCCCGGCGGCTCTTTTTCTGAGTGGTCCCGACGTTTATGGTGGGCCGATGATCGACCGGCGACTGATTCGGCTCGCTTCCGACCCCGTCCGGCTCAACGCCCTGATCCTCCTCAACGAACGCTCGGCGGGTGCCGGCGAGATTGCCGCCGAGCTCGACGTCGATCCTTCCGTCGCAGGTCGCCACCTCGACGCGATGCACGACGGGGGCCTGATCGAGGTCGTCGGCGAGGTGCTCAACCGTGGTGCGGTCGAGCCCCGCTACCGGGCCGTCGTGCGAGCACTCTGGGAGGACGAGGAGTGGGAGGCGCTGGGTCGGGAAGAACAGCAGCGGCTCACGGCCTGGATCATGAAAATGATCGAGTCCGATGCCCGCGCGGCCATCGAGCAGGGCACGTTCACCTCACGCAAAGACTCACACATCAGCCGTACGGTCTCGCTCGTCGATGAGCAGGGCTGGAGGGAGCTGACGCGGATCAAGCAGGAGGCGCTGGAGCAGATGCTCGCGGCTCAGGCCGCGAGCACCGAACGGCTGGCAGAGACCGGCGAGGAGAGCATCCCGGTGCTGTCGGCCCTGCTCTGCTGTGAGCTGCCGCGAGGCAAGCTGGCCGGTTAGCTCCGGCTGCCCGTGCGGGCGGCCTTCTGGCGTTTCAGCTTGTCGAGTTCGACCTTGCGCAGCCGCACCGACTCTGGCGTCACTTCGACGCACTCGTCCTCGCGCAGGAACTCGACCGCGGCTTCCAGCGAGAGGCGTTTGGGCGGCGCCATCCGTTCGAGTACGTCGGCGGCCGCGGCGCGCATGTTCGTCTGCTGCTTCTCCTTGATGGCGTTGACGTCCATGTCCTCGGCGCGGGCGTTCTCGCCGATGATCATGCCCTCGTAGACCTCCTCGCCGGGGCCGATGAAGAGCGTGCCGCGGTCCTGCAGCCCGATCAGGGCGTAGCCGGCGCTCTTGCCGCGACGGTCGGCGACGATCGAGCCGGTCGGGCGCAGGCGCAGCTCGCCGGCCCAGCGCTCCCAGTCCTCGAAGACGTGGTGCATGACGCCGGTGCCGCGGGTCTCGGTGAGGAACTCGGTGCGGAAACCAATCAGGCCACGGGCTGGCACCAGGTACTCCATCCGTACCCAGCCGGTTTCGTGATTGGCCATCTGCTCGAGGCGGCCCTTGCGCCCCGCCAGCAGCTGCGTGATCGCGCCGACGTGCTCCTCGGGCGCGTCGATCGCCAGCCGCTCGACCGGCTCGTGCAGCTTGCCGTCGATCTCGCGGGTGAGCACGCGCGGCTGGCCGGCGGTCAGCTCGAAGCCCTCGCGCCGCATCAGCTCCAGCAGGATGACCAGTTGCAGCTCGCCACGGCCCTGCACCTCCCAGGCATCGGGGCGCTCGGTGTCGCGGACGCGGATCGAGACGTTGCCGACCAGCTCGGCGTCGAGCCGGTCGCGGACCTGACGCGCGGTCAGCTTGCTTCCCTCGGTGCCGGCGAGGGGAGAGGTGTTGATCCCGAGCACGATCGAGAGCGAGGGCTCGTCGACGGTGATCACCGGCAGCGGTCGCGGGTCGGCGGGATCGGCCAGCGTCTCGCCGATCGTGATCTCTTCCATCCCGGCGACGGCGATTATCTCTCCCGGCCCGACCTCCTCGGCGGGGACTCGCTCCAGTGCCTCGGTGATGTAAAGCTCGGAGACCGTCGCCCGCTCGATCGTTCCGTCTGCCCGGCACCAGGCGACCTGCTGGCCGGAGCGGATCGTGCCGTTGTGGACACGGCAGAGCGCCAGTCGCCCCACGTAGGGCGAGGCGTCGAGGTTGGTCACGTGCGCCTGCAGCGGGTGGTCGGGGTCGTACTCGGGTGCCGGGATCTTCTCCAGCATCAGGTCCATCAGCGGCGAGAGGTCGCTGCCTTCTACACCCTCCTCCAGCGAGGCCCAGCCGGCCTTGGCGTTGGTGTAGGCGATCGGGAAGTCGATTTGCTCGGAATCGGCGTCGAGGTCGATGAAGAGCTCATAGACCTCGTCGACGACCTCGGCGATGCGGGCGTCGGGCCGGTCGACCTTGTTGACGACGAGGATCACCGGCAGCTTCGCCTCCAGCGCCTTGCGCAGGACGAAGCGGGTCTGGGGGAGCGGCCCCTCGGAGGCGTCGACGAGCAGCAGCACGCCGTCGACCATCGTCAGCCCGCGCTCGACCTCGCCGCCGAAATCGGCGTGGCCAGGCGTATCGACGATGTTGAGCTTCACGTCCTGATAGTTCACCGCCGTGTTCTTGGCAAGGATCGTGATGCCCTTCTCGCGCTCGAGGTCCATCGAGTCCATCACCCGCTCGGCAACGTCCTGGCCCTTGCGGAAGGCGCCGGACTGCCAGAGCATCGCGTCGACCAGCGTCGTCTTGCCGTGATCGACATGGGCGACGATGGCGATATTTCTAAGATCGTTTCGAGTGTTCATCAATGGGGAAGAGGTCTGAATGCAGAGGACGTTTCGCGACTTTCTGATCGCGTGACAAAAACGAGGCCCGCCTTGCGGCGGGCCTCGTGACTACTCAAGTTCGGAACGCGACTACGAGGTCTGCTGAACGCTCGCCGCGGCCGGGCCCTTGGGGCCTTCCTCGGACTCGTACGTCACCTTGGCGCCCTCCGCAAGGGACTTGAAGCCCTCGCCGAGAATGGCGCTGTGATGGACGAAGACGTCCTTGGAGCCGTCATCGGGAGTGATGAACCCGTAGCCCTTGTCGTCGCTGAACCACTTGACTGTTCCAGTCGGCATTTATTGCCTCCACTTGTTGTGCTGCGAACGCGGAGGCTTCGGTAAAGCAACGACGCGAGCGCTAGACACGACTTTTTGCCGGATATCAATCCGACCTAACGCGGGGACCGTAGCAGGGATCAAGCGGCAGGCGCGGCGCTCGGATCGCCGTCCAGGCGTGTTTGAGGAAGGCAGGAGACCAGTCGATACGGTGATTCAGATGACCCGCACGCAAACCTCGCGCCGCCGAGCGGGCGGCTTCGCGGTCGCTTTTCTACTCGCAACGATTGCCGCTTCGCCCGGCACCGCGTCGGCGCTGCGCCTCGTTCCCCAGACCAGTCCCCTCTCGCCTCGTCTGAGCGCCCTGGCGAAACCGGCGGTGCACTCCTCGTCCTACCGGCTGCAGGCCAAGGACCTCGGCATCCCGGCGCATGGCCCCGGAAGCCTGCTGCGCGAAGGCAATCGGGTCCTGGTCGAACTGAAATACAACGGGGGTGCGGCCGCCGCCGCCGCTGCTGCCCGGGGCGCCGGCGCCGAGGTCATCGACGTCAATGCCAGATACGGGGTCATTGCCGCCGCGGTAAGGCCGGACGAACTTTCAACGCTGGGCCACCTGCCGCAGGTTTCCGCCGCGACCGAGGTGGTGACCCCGATCGTGGCCGGGCTCGCGCAGGCGTCGGTTCCGCCCTGCTTTGGAGCGGATACGTCCGAGGGGGACGATCAGCTGCACGCCGCCCAGGCGAGGGCGGAATTCGGCCTCGATGGCAGCGACGTGAAGGTCGGGATTCTCTCCGACTCCTTCGACCTCGACGCCCTGACCCCAACCGGCGCCAGGGAAGACGTCCTCAGCGGTGACCTGCCGGGCGCGGGCAACCCCTGCGGGTATTCGACCCCGGTCGAAGTTCTCGACGACTCGGAAGCCGAAGGCGAGGACGAGGGCCGGGCGATGGCGCAGATCGTCCACGACCTGGCGCCTGGGGCAGCGATCTCCTTTGCCACCGCGTTCAAGGGTTTGACGCCCTTCGCGGACAACATCAAGGCCTTGGCGGCCAACGGGGCCAGCGTGATCGCCGATGACATCTCCTACTTCGAAGAGCCTTTCTTCCAGGAAGGCCCGGTCGGCAACGCGATCACGGAAGTGACCGAAGACGGCGTCAGCTACTTCTCCGCCGCCGGCAACAACAACCTGAGGCGGGCGGGCAGGAACATCGCTTCCTGGGAAGCGCCCGAATACAGGGATGCTCACTCGTGCCCTGCGGCCGTGCAGGCGCTGTCAGCTGAACTCGAAGGAGAGGGCAGGTCCGGGCTCAACCCCTTCCACTGCATGAATTTCAACCCCGGGGGCCCTGCCGATACGACGTTTGGGATCACGGTCGCCGCCGGCGCGAGCCTCGTCGCTGACCTGCAGTGGGCCGAACCTTGGGAAGGCGTCAAAACCGATCTGGACGCCTTCCTGCTCAACCCGGGTGGGGAAGTGATCAGCGATAGCGTCGACAGAAACGTCTCGCGCACTCACCGGCCCTATGAGCTCGTCGGCTGGGAAAACGAAACGGGCGGCCCCGTCACCGTCAGGCTGGCGATCAACCGCTGGGCCGGTGGCGCTGACCCGAGGTTGAAGTTCGCCCTGTTGGAGAACGGGAGCGGCGTGACCGCGACCGAGTACGAATCCCCGTCGGGGGAAGACAAGGTCGGCCCGACGATCTTCGGCCATAACGGGGCAGAGGACGCGACCAGCGTTGGCGCGATCTCCTTTGGGGCCAGCGAAGCCCCGGAGGCCTTTTCCTCGCGCGGCCCCGTCACGTACTACTTCGGGCCGGTGGCCGGGGAAACGCCAGCCACGGCTCTGGGCAGTCCCCAGGTCCTCGTCAAGCCGGACGTCGTCGCGACCGATGGCGGGGCCAATACCTTCTTCGGCGAATGCCTC
Source organism: Solirubrobacterales bacterium (assembly GCA_036271315.1). Taxonomy (GTDB): domain Bacteria; phylum Actinomycetota; class Thermoleophilia; order Solirubrobacterales; family 70-9; genus VRUE01. The sequence continues at coordinate 12,153 of DATBAV010000036.1, forward strand.
GGAAGTGTCTGGAGGTTCTACGGAACCTCCGCCGCGGCTCCTCACGCGGCGGCCGTTGCGGCATTGATGCGAGAGGGCGATCCCACGGCCACGCCGGCCGACATCTCGCAGGCGATGCGGGAATCCGCCGTGCCGGTTGGGGGGTTTCCGGCGACAGCCGTCGGCTCCGGACTCCTCGATGCCGTGACGGCCCTGGAGGACCTCGGCTTGACCGCTGGCGAACCCGGCGCGGAAGTTGTCGAACCGCCACCGCCGGGGCCATGCCTGCCGCCGCGGGAACGGACGAAACCGGTGCCTTCCTCTACTGAAGTACTGCCGGTAACCCCGCCGCCGGTCGAAGGCTCCCACGAAACCGCGAAGCGACCGCGGACTTTCTTCCTGCAGCGGCCGAGCAGGGTCATTCGCACCCACCACCAACAGGCGAAGGCGGTCTTCCGCTTCGGCTCGAACGAGAGCGACACCTCCTTTGTTTGTCGCGTCGATGGCAGCTTCTTCCGGCCCTGCCCGGCGCGGCTGGCGCGCCGGTTCGCGCTCGGCTGGCACGTGGTCAAGGTGGCGGCGCGCGACGCGGCGGGCAACGGCGACAAGACGCCCGCCAGCTACACCTTCAAGGTCAAAAGAGTCCGCTGAGCAGGTCCAGCTGGGTGCCGAAATAGACCGCGATCACGGTGATCGGCAGGTAGCCGACCACGGTCGTCCAGGTGTAGCGCCAGAGCGGCACCCGGGCGGCGCCGGCGGCGTAACAGACGATGCTGAAGGGGAAGATCGGGATCAACCTGACGGCGATCAGCGCTTTGGCGCCACCGCGGTCGATTCTTGCCTCGATCCGCTCGAAGCGCTCTGAGCCGAACCAGCGGTCGAGCAGCGGCCGCGCCACCGAGCGCCCGACGAAGAAGCAGGCAAGGGCCGAGAGCAGCCAGCCGGTCATCATCAGCAGCATGGCGGGCAGGAAGCCGTAGGCGAGGCCAGCGGCGGCGTCGACGATCTCGGCCGGATAGAAGACCACGGCGTGGAGCAGAGTCAGGACGAGGATCAGCAGGGGACCGGCGACGCCGAGGCTGGCGATCTCGCTGCGCACTTTGTCGGTTTCGCCGTGAACTGCCGCCAGCGCGGCTTCGTGCAGCTCCGGGATCGCAAAGACGAGGCCGACGAGCAGGGCGACGCCCGCCAGCGTGATGCCGATCTCCAGCAGGGGAGGGCGGCTATCCACGCAGGCGCTCGGCCAATCCGGAGTAGCGGCCGCTGCCGTCACCCCGGCGCACTGCCGCCCCCAGCACGGCGCGGTCGCCGATCAGCACGCAGCTATTGCGGGCGCGGGTGATCGCCGTGTAGAGCAGCGGCCGGCTCAGCATGCGCGAGTGCGAGCGGTGGCAGACGCCGACCACGACCGGGACCTCGCAGCCTTGCGCCTTGTGGACCGAGATCGCGTAGGCGAGCCGCAGGGTGGCGGTCTCGCCGTAAGGGATCGTCAGCGAGTCGCCCTCGTCGGTGTCGACGAGGATCTCCTCCTCATCGGGGTCGTCGGCACGGAGGAAGACGATCGAGCCGTTCATCAGGCCCAGCTCGTGCGAGTTGCGCGTCTGGATCAGGCGGTCGCCGATCCGGAAGCGGTCGCTGACAGCGCGCTTGCCATCGGGGTTGAGCTCCTCCTGCAGGCGCTCGTTGAGGGCATCGATCCCGATCGCCCCCCGGTACATCGGCGCCAGCACCTGCACCTCGCGGATCGGGTCGACGCCGAAACGCTTCGGCGCCCGCTCGGCAACCACCTCGACCACGGCTTCCAGAGCGCGCTCGGGGTTGGTTCGCTCGATGAAGAAGAAGTCGTGGTCCTGGTCCTCGCCCGGCTCGAGCTGCGGTTCCCGGCCCTGGTTGATCTCGTGAGCCGCGGTGGTGATCATCGAGCGCGCCGCCTGGCGGAAGATCTGGGTGAGGCGGACGACGGGGGCGATTCCCGACTCGATCAGGTCCTCGAACGGCTTACCCGCGCCGATCGGCGGCAGCTGGTCGGCGTCGCCGACAAAGACGACGTGGGTCGACTCGGCCAAGCCGCCGAGCAGGACCTCGATCAGGCGCAGGTTGAGCATCGAGGACTCATCGACGATCACCAGGTCCACGGGCAGCGGGTGTCCCGGCTTGAAGGCCGGCTCGCGGCCCGGGCTCCACTCGAGCATGCGGTGGATCGTCTGCGCCGAGTGGCCGGTCGCCTCCTCGAGCCGGCGGGCGGCGCGGCCGGTCGGCGCGCAGAGGGCGATCCGCAGGTGGGCGTTTTCGGCCTCTTCGACGATCGCCCGCGTGCAGGCCGTCTTGCCGACGCCGGGCCCGCCGGTCAGCACCGAGATGCGCGCCCCGAAGGCGCCGCGCACGGCGGACCACTGCTCGTCGGTCAGCTCGGTGTCCGACTCGTCGCGGACGGGCGCCTCGCCGGGGTCGTGGTCGAGGTGTGGGGGGGCGGCGATGCGCAGCGCCAGGGTTTGCGCGACCGCCAGCTCGCTGTCATGGGTGAGCCGGCGGTAGAGGCGACCCTCGTCGCCGATCAGGCCGCTTGCTTCACTCAGCACCTCCGGGTCCGGGACGAGGCCGAGCAGCTTCGCGGTACGGGTCGTCAGCTCGGCGAGCGGCAGGTAGCTGTTGCCCTGCTGCTCGGCCTCGCCGAGGGCGTAGACGGCGGCCGCTTGGGCGCGCCGGCTCGACTCCGGCGGCACGTCGGCGGCGAGGGCGATCTTGTCGGCGCGGACGAAGCCGACCCCGTCGACCTCGGTCAGCCGGTAGGGATCCTCGTGCAGGATCGCCATCGAGCTCTCGCCGAAGCGGGTGTGGATCGGTGCCGCCAGGTGCGCCAGGCCGTGAGGGGCGAGCTGCACGTGCAGGTCGCGCACGGCGCGGCTGGCATGCCAGGACTCGGTGGCGGCCGCCGCCTGGTCGACGCTGATCCCGCGCAGCGAGCCGAACACGCCCTGCGGATTTGCCGCGATTGCTCCCAGCACCCCCTCGCCGTGCTCGTCGACCAGGCGTTCGGCGCGGGCAGGGCCGATGTGGCGCAGCGAGGTCAGGTAGGCGATTTGCCCCTCGCGGTCGGCGGGATCGAGCGGCAGCGCCCCCTGCGCGCGCAGCTGGCGGCCGTAGCGGGCGTGGGTCTGCCACTCGCCGCTGACTTCGGCCCGATCGCCGACGCCGAGGTGGGCGACCGGGCCGACGAGGGCGAAGCCTTCGCCCGACTCGGCATCTTGGACCTCGAGCACCGCGTAGCCGTCATCCTCGGCGCTGAAGATGACGCCGAGCACCTCGACGGTGGCCGAGTGTGATGCCGCGTCGGCATCGAAGAGCGTGGCCGTGCCGTTCACACGACAAAGCTAGCCTGCGCTCAAGATGGGCAACCGACCGAAAAAACACGGACTCTGCGACAGCTGCGTGCATCAGCAATTGGTGCCGAACACGCGCGGGTCGGTCTTCTCGCTCTGCCGGCGCTCGCGCACCGACCCGCGCTATCCCCGCTATCCGCGGGTTCCTGTGGCCGCCTGTCCCGGCTACGAGCGGCGCCGGGAGGGCGACTGAGTCGCGCTTAGCTCAGCTGGCCATCGGGTCCGGCACGCCGAGCTTGGAGATTTCCGGCGCGTCGTAGGGGCCATCGGGAACCCCGCCGACAATCAGAACGCGGACGCCCTCGTCGCCCGGCCAGACCTTGCGCTTGACGCCCGAGCCGACGCGGGCGATGTGATCGGGGTCGAACGGGAAGCGCTCGCCCTCGATCTCGATCTCGCCGCCGCCGCGCAGCGCCGCGTAGACCTCTTCCTGACCGTCCTCGGCGTGGTCGTGCTCGGGGTAGTTCTCGAAGTTGGGTGGCAGGTCGATCACCTGGATGCCGAAGGCCTCGACCCCCAGTTCCGCCCGGACGCGCTTGAAGGCGCCGAGGTAGACCGCCTCCATGTCGTCGATCTTCTTCACCGCGTGTCCCGCCATCGTTCTCTCCTCCTGATTGATGAGTGCAGCTCTTGGTCGGCGCAGCGTAGCGAATAAACGAACGTTCGTGCTTTTTTGTACGCTGAGCAGGTGCCTGGAATGAGCAACGTGACGCTGGAGCCCAGACGGGACGGCGGCAAGGGAGCCGACACGCGGGCGACGATCCTCGCGCGCGCCCTCGATCTCGCCTCGGTCGACGGCCTCGAAGGCCTGACCATCGGTCGCCTGGCGAGCGAGCTGGGGATGAGCAAGAGCGGCGTCTTCGCCCATTTCGGCTCCAAGCAGGAGTTGCAGTTGGCGACCGTCGCCGCCGCTGCGGAACGCTTCCGGATCGCCGTGATCGAGCCGGCGCTGCGGGCGCCGGACGGGGCGCTGCGCCTGCGCGCGATGGCCGCCGCCTACCTGGACCACCTCGAGGGCAACGACTACTCGGGCGGCTGCTTTTGGGCCGCGACCTCGGCCGAGTACGACGATCGGCCCGGCCCCGTGCGCGAGGCGATCGCCGCCGCGCTCGACGCCTGGCTCGGCGAGCTCGAGCGCCAGGCTCGCTTGGCCGGCGCAGCCGATCCCGGCCGTTTCGCCTTTGAGCTCTACGCGGTGGTGATGGGTGCCAACTCGCGCTTCCGGATGAGCGGCGATCGCGCCGTCTTTGGCTACGCCCGCGAGGCGATCGAGCGCCGACTGGGGGAGCTGCCGACCTGAGCGACAGGTTCGCTCAGTCGAGCAGGCCGACCTGGCGCAGGATCCCGACCGAGTCCGAGTAGACGTCCTTGCGCTTGATCAGTCCGTCCTCGAAGGGGATCACGTCGACGCCGTCCCAGCTCACACTGCGACCGCTCGGCGGCGCCTCGAGCTCGCCGCGGTGCAACGTCTCGGAGTGGGTCGCGGTCGCCGTCCACTCCTGCGTCACCACTCCCTCCCTGACGTAGAGGCGACGGGTCTCGAACCTCATGTCGGGCCAGGACTTGAAGATCTTGACGATGTGCCCCCGCACCTCGGCGCCGCTGGCGCTCTCGGCGGCGGTGTGGTTGGCGAAGACCATGTCCGGCGCGTGCATCGCGACGATCGCCTCGAGGTCCTGCGCGTTCCAGGCCTCGTTGTAGCGGCTGATCGCCTCGGTCAGCGCCTCGATCCCGTCAAGCTCGCTCACGCGGTCACTGTAACCCGCACCTACCCGGCGTCAAAACGGGCCAGCCGGGTAAAGCCCATCGCTAGGGTGGACGCAAAGCGAGCCGAGGAGGATTGGCATGGACGTATCGGTCGGATTGCCCAACGCGGTGCGGGGCACGAGTGGCGGTGAACTCGTCGAGTGGGCGCGCCGAGCCGATGCCCGTGGGTTCAAGAGCTTGGGAACGATCGACCGTGTCGTCTATGGCAACTACGAGCCGCTGACGGCGCTCGCCGCCGCCGCGGCCGTGACCGAGCGGATCGGGCTCTGCACCTCGGTGCTGCTCGGACCGCTGCGCACCAACTCGACCGAGCTGGCCAAGCAGGCGCTCAGCGTCCACGCCCTCTCCAATGGTCGCTTCACCCTGGGGATTGGCCTTGGCGCTCGCGAGGACGACTACGAGGCCAGCGGGGTGGACCTCAAGGGCAAGGGCCGAAAGCTCGACGAGGCGCTCGAGCGCATCAAGGAGGTCTGGGAGGGCGATGAGATCGGCCCTTCGGAGAGCGGCTCACCCGACCTCGTCGTCGGTGGTTCCGTCGACGCCTCTTTTGCCCGCGCCGCCCGCTTCGGCGATGGCTGGATCGCCGGCGGCGCGCCGCCCGATCAGTTCGCCGAGATGGCGGAGAAGGCGAAGGCTGCCTGGGCCGCGGCGGGCCGCGAGGGCGAGCCGCGGCTGATGGGCCTCGCCTATTACTCGCTCGGCGAGCGGGCCGAGGAGGAGGCGAAGGCCTATCTCACGGACTACTACGCCTTCCTCGGCGAAGAAACCGCGGGGTACATCGCCTCGAGCGCGGCCAAGGACCCCGAGACCGTGCGCCAGTACCTGGAGGCGTTTGACGCCGCCGGTTGCGGCGAGCTGATCCTCTTTCCCTCCTCCAGCGATCCCCAGCAGGTCGACCTGCTGGCCGACGCCGCCGGGCTCTAGCCCGGGGGTCGCGGGGGCGAGGGTGGCGGACGACCTGCCGATCCTCCTCTTCGCCTCGAAGCAGGAGCTGGAGGCTTGGCTGAAGGAGAACCATGCCGACGTCGAGGGCCTCTGGCTGAAAATCGCCAAGAAGGGGTCGGGCGTCGAGAGCGTCAACTACGCCGAAGCGCTGGAGCTGGCGCTCTGCTTCGGCTGGATCGACAGCCAGAAGCGCGGCTTTGACGAATCCTTTTTCCTACAGCGCTTTACGCCGCGGCGGCCGCGCGGCAAGTGGTCGCAGATCAACCGGGAAAAGGCCGAGGAGCTGATCGCCGCGGGTGCGATGCGGCCGGCCGGTTTAAGCGAGGTGGAGGCGGCCAAAGCGGACGGCCGCTGGGACGCCGCTTACGCGGGTCAGCGGGCGGCCACGGTGCCGGAGGACCTCAGGCAGGAGCTGGATCGCAACGAGGCGGCGGCCGGGTTCTTCGCCACGCTTGACAGCGCCAACCGCTACGCGATCCTCTACCGATTGCAGGAGGCGAAGAAGCCCGAGACGCGCGAAAAAAGGCTGCGCAAGTTCATCGCGATGCTGGAGCGGGGGGAGAAGATCCACGGCTAGCGAAGGCGGCGCGGGCGCTTTTCAGGCCGACGCCGGCCTGCTCCAGGTAGCCGTAGGTCCCCTGCTCGATCAGCTCCCGCGCCGCTTCGGTCGCCGCCCCCAGCGCCGCGAAGGCAAAGGCGCCGCCGACGGAGATGCGGCGAACGCCGGCCTCCGCCAGCTCCTGCACCGAGGGCACGCCGGGCCGCGCCAGGACGTTGACGGGAAGCTCGACCGAGTCGACGACCCGGCGGATGTCCTCCATGCGGGCGATGCCGGGGGCGTAGAGGACGTCGGCGCCGGCCTCCTCGTAGGCCCGCAAGCGGGCGATCGTGTCGGCGAGGTCGGTGACTCCGTGCAGGTGGTTCTCCGCCCGCGCCGTGAGGACCAGCCGGACCGGACCGCCGTGGGCGACCTCGGCCGCTGCCGCCACTCGTTCAGCGGCGGCCTCGATGACATAGATCGGCTCGTCCTCGCGACCGCTGTAGTCCTCGATCGAGGCGCCGGCGAGGCCGGCGGCGAGGGCCAGGCGAATCGTCTCGGCGACTCCAGCCGCGTCGTCGGCGAAGCCGTTCTCGAGGTCGGCCGAGACCGGCAGCTCGGTCGCCTCGACGATCGCCGCGGCGTTGGCGAGCGCCTCCTCGCGGCCGAGCGAGCCGTCGAGCAGGCCGAGCGTCGCGGCCGAGCCGCTGCTCGTCGTCGCCAGCGCCTCGAAGCCCAGCGACGCGAGCAGCGTCGCCGAGCCCCGATCCCACGGATTTGGCAGCAGCAAGGGCCGCTCGCCTTCGTGCAGGGCCAGGAAGCGCTGGGCCCGATCAGCTTGCTCACTCATCCGGCCCGCGAATCTACTCCTCCCGCTCGGCCGCTCGGCGTCCGTACACTCGGCGCGTGGACCGCGCCCTGCTCGACAGCACGCTCGCCCAGGCGGGCGAGCCCGCCTACCGTGCCTCCCAGGTCTGGGAGTGGGTCGCGCGGGGCGCCCGCGACTACGAGGAGATGACCAACCTGCCGGCGGCGCTGCGCCAGCGGCTCGCTGCCGAGGTGCCGCTCTCCACGCTCGAGCTGCGGGCCGAGGCGAAGTCGGATGACGGCACGGTCAAGGCGCTCTTTCACACCGCCGACGGGCGGGCGATCGAGGCGGTGTTGATGCGCTACCGCGACGGTCGCCGCTCGGTCTGCCTCTCCTCGCAGTCGGGCTGCCCGCTGACCTGCACCTTCTGCGCCACCGGCAAGATGAAGTTCGGCCGCAACCTCAGCGCCGACGAGATCCTCGACCAGGCGCTGCACTTCCGCCGCGGCGAGGCGATCGACCACGTCGTCTTCATGGGCATGGGGGAGCCGACGATGAACCTCGACGCGGTCCTCGCTGCCTGCGAGGCGCTGCCGCGGATCGGCGTCACCCACCGCCGCACGGCGATCTCGACCGTTGGCTGGGTGCCGGGCATCGACCGTCTCGCCGAGTGCGAGATGCCGGTCAGCCTGGCGCTCTCCCTGCACGCCCCCAACGACGGCCTGCGCTCGCAGCTGATGCCGGTCAACGACCGCTACCCGCTGGCCGAGGTGCTGGCCGCCTGCGAGCGCTACCGGGCCCGGCGTCGTCGCAAGGTCTTCGTCGAGTACGTGATGCTCGACGGCGTCAACGACCACCCCGAGCACGCCCGCGAACTGGCCGCCCTGCTCGATTCCCGCGCTTACAAGGTCAACCTGATCCCCTACAACCCGACCGGCGCCTACGACGGCTCGCCGCCGGAGCAGATCGAGCGCTTCCGCGCGATCCTCGCCGAGCACCGGCTCACCGCCACCGTGCGCCTCACCCGCGGCCGCGACATCGACGCCGCTTGCGGCCAGCTGGCGGCCGCCAGATCCTGAACTGAACTGCATCAAATTTCCGGCCTGCCGGACCGGAAATTTGATGCAGTTCGAGTATTGGCTGGGCAGCCAGTTACGATTCGCCGGTGCCCGCCGGGATCGCCGCCAAGCCTGCCGCTCGCGTCGCGCCGCCGCCGCAGCTGAGCGCCAACCCGGTTCGACGCGTTGCCGAAGACGTCGTCTCGGAGTTCGGTGTGCGTCGCCGCGGCGCCTACCCGCCCGGGCCACAGGACTTCAACTTCGGCCGCACCCTGCAGGCGGCGCGCGACCCGCTGCCACTGCTGCTCGGCCTCTACGAGGAGCACGGGCCGATCTTCAGCGTTCGTCTCCTGCACAGCCCGGTGATCTTCATGCTCGGGCCGGAGGCCAACCACTTCGTCACCATCGCCCATCCGGAGAACTTCCACTGGCGCGAGTCGAGCTTCGGTGACCTGATCCCGCTGCTCGGCGACGGCCTGTTGACGATCGACGACGCCTATCACGACCGCGCCCGCGAGATCATGATGCCCGCTTTCCACCGCGAGCAGGTTTCTGCCTCGGTCGAGGCGATGGTCACTGAGGCGACCCCGGCGATCGAGCGCCTGGGCGTCGGCGAGGTGGTCGACGTTTACGAGTGGATGCGCGGCCTGGCGATGCGGATCGCGATGCGCGCCCTGCTCGGCCTCGATCCCGACGAGGCCGGCAAGGGCGCCGCCGCGGCCGAGCACTTCGAGCGCGCCCTCGGCTTCTACGGGACCGACTTCCACCTGCGGCTGCTGCGCGGGCCCGGTTCGCCCTGGTCGAAGATGACGCGCTCGCGGGCGGTGCTCGACGAGATCGTCTATGCCGAGATCGCTCAGCGCCGCGCCGCCGCCGACGAGAGCAGGATGGACATCCTCAGCCTCCTAGTTGGCGTCCGCGACGAGGCGGGGGAGGGGTTCGCCGACAAGGAGATTCGCGATCAGGCGATGACCCTGATGTTCGCCGGCCACGACACCTCGACCTCGACCCTGACCTTCATGATGCACGAGCTGGCCCGCCACCCTGACGTTCTCGCCAGGCTCTGCGCCGAGCAGGACGAGGTGCTCGGCGGCAGGGCCCCGAGCATCGATGAGCTCGAGCGCCAGATGCCCTACCTGGACATGGTGCTCGACGAGGTGCTGCGCCTCTACCCGCCGGCCTGGATCGGCCCGCGCCGCGCCGTGCACGACTTCGAGTTCGGCGGCCACCGGGTCGCCCGCGGCGCCTACGTCAACTACTGCTCCTGGGCCAGCCACCGCATCCCCGAGGTCTTTCCCGAGCCGGAGGCCTTCATCCCGCAGCGCTTCGCCCGCGAGCGCAAGGCGGCGCTGCCGCGCGGTGCCTACGTGCCTTTCGGCGGCGGGCGGCGGATCTGCATCGGCAAGCGCTTCGGCCAGATCGAGGTGAAGCTGGTGGCGACGATGCTGCTGCAGCGACTGCGCCTCGACGCCTTGCCGGGCCGGACGATGACCGTGCGGCAGATGCCGACCCTCTCGCCCCGGGGCGGCTTGCGGATGCGGGTGCTGCCGCGTCAGTAGCCTGCCCGCAGGATGCGGGCACTGGTCATCTCCGACACCCATTTCGGGGCCTGGACCGGGCGCGACCTGCTGCGCGAGGAGTTCTTCCTCGAGCGGCTGGCGCCCCAGCTCGAGGGCATCGACGAGCTGATCTTCCTCGGCGACCTCTTCGACTTCCTCTTCGGCTCGGTCGGCGAGGCGGTCGACGCGGCGACCGGCCTGCTCGACCTGATCGCCGCCAACCTGATCGGCAAGCGGTTGGTCTTCCTCGCTGGCAACCACGACCACCACCTCGTCCACCGCGACTTCGAGAACCGCCTCGAGGCGCAGCTGGCGGCGGGGCGGGCGCCGCTGCTGGGCGGTGAGCCGGTGCCCGATTCCGCTGCGCCCGGCCCCGGCTTCTTCCGCTCCTTCCTCGCCCGGCGCCTGCCCGGCGTCCAGATCGAGATCGCCTACCCCACCTACAGCTTCGCCGGCGTGCTCTGCACCCACGGCCACTACCTCGACCCCCACGCTCGCCTCTCCGGCTCGCGCGGCGACCGCATCCTGACCAGGGTGCTCTGGGGCATCGCCACCGGTGGCCCGGAGGACCCGAAGACGATCGCCGATTACGAGTCGACGATCACGCTGCTGACCGAGTGGCTCTACATCGCTGCCCAGATGCCACACGGGACGCACGCCCAGCAGAACGTCTTCCGCGCCGTGCAGCGAGCGGGTCGCCTGGCCTCGACCCTCGGCCTGCCGGCGCGCGGCGTCAAGCGGCTCGCCGCCGAGCTGCGCGACCGCGGCCTCGGCGACGCCGCAGCCGGCGCCGACGCCCTGCCGAGCGAGGCGCATTTCGACTCCGTCGTGCGCGCCGAGGCCGCGCGCCAGCGTCGCGAGCAGCCGGTGCCGCAGGCCGCCTGGCCACACCCGGCCTACCCGGCCGCCTCGGTGATCTCGCCCAGCGATCCCTCTGAGCACGCCCTCGAGGCCTTCGCCAAGGTGACCGCCAACCTCGGCTGGGACAAGGAGGCGGAGCGGATCGTCTTCGCCCACACCCACCAGCCGCTGGCCGACCTGCGCTGCGCCGACCGTCCCCGTACGCGTTACTGGAACACCGGCTCCTGGATCTACGAGCCCGACCTCGCCTCGCGGCAGGCCTACGGGCGCTACCTGCGCTACGCCTGGCCCGGCACAGCGATCGTGATCGACGACGAAGAGCCCGAGCCGCGCCTGCTCGAGCTCCTTGCCGACCTCAACCCACTGGCCGGTGGCACCGGCCTGCCGGAGTTGCAGTGAACGAGGCGCTGACGATTGCGGTGCTCCTGGTGCGCGCCGAAGAGGCCTGGGAGCCGGTCCTCTTCGGCGGCATGATCCCGATCCTCGGCGCCCTCGCGATCCTCTACATCATCATCCGCGCCGTGCGCGACAACGACGAAGAGGACGACGGGGGCGACGAGTAGCGGGATCTTCGAGCGAGGCTTGATGGCCGGGCACCACGGGTAGGGGGCAGGCGAAACCCACCCAAGGAGGGACGATGCGCAACTCCTCAAACCTGCTCCGCCGCGTGCTTCCGCTGGCCGTGGCCGCCCTGGTCGCGGTGATCGGCGCCACCGCGGTGGCGGTCGCCGCCGGCGGCGCGACGAGCTCAAAGGCCGGCAAGGTCAAGGTCAAGTGCCCGGCACGGGTGCTCGCCGGGCAGAAGAAGGTGACCTGCCGCGTCTTCGGCAAGTTGGCCGCCGGGCCCCAAGGCCCGCAGGGCCCGAAAGGCCCCAAAGGCTCAAAGGGCGACAAAGGCCAGAAGGGCGACAAGGGAGACAAAGGCGCCACCGGTGCGCCAGGGGTCGCCGGCTACGAGGTCGTCAACCAGACCTTCAAAGAAGTCTTCATCGAAAACAGCGGCAGCCCTCGCGGCCTCAGCGAAGTCAAGACCGTTACCTGTCCCGCCGGCAAGCGAGTCATCGGCGGTGGCACGAACCTCGGCACCAACCCCACCCAGAATGGCCAGCAGCGCAGCGTCACGGTCTCGATGAGTGCCCCCAATGGCACCGGCACCGGCTGGTCCGCCCAGCTCTTCAACAACGAAACGACCGGCGGCGGCACCTCAATAGACCTCCAGGTCTACGCAGTCTGCGCCAACGTGAGCTAGGAGAGCCGAAAGCTAAAGCGCAATAAAGAAGCCGCGCCGGGGACGGAGGCCGGTAGGGGTGAAGCGTCTTGCGCTTTTTCGGCAATTCCTTGAGGCGCCAGCCGGGGCGTCTCCACCGAAAAAGTTAAGCGAAACCCCTACCGGCCTCCGTCCCGGGACCGCTACTTAATGAAGAGCATCTCCTCGTACTTGGGCAGTGGCCACAGATCGTCGGCGACGACCTTCTCCAACTTGTCCGCCGCCTCGCGCACCGCGCCGCTCTTGGTCAGCTGCTCGTCGCGGGCGAAGAGCGCCAGCTCCAGGCCCTCCAGCTCGGTCGGCTCGGCGTTGGCTTTCTCCAGTCCGTCGAGCGAGGCCGAGAGCTCCTCGATCAGGCCGCGCACCTCGCCCTCGAGGCCGGAGACGCCGGCCTCGGCGATCAGCGCCAGGTGGCGCAGTGCCGCCGGCAGCAGCATCGTCTTGGCGATCGAGAAGGTCGTCTCGGCCTCGATGTTGGCCCGCAGCGCGTATTGCTCGACCCAGACCTCGAAGCGCGACTCCAGCTCCCGTTTCGAGAGCACGCTGTATTTCTCGAAGGCGGCGACCGAGTCGTCGGCGATCACCTCGAGCAGCGCATCCGGCGTCGTTTTCAGGTTCTTGAGTCCGCGCTGCTCGGCCTCGGCGTGCCACTCCTCGGAGTAGTTGTCGCCGCTGAAGCAGATCCGCTTGTTGTCGACGTAGGCCTCCTTGACCACCTCGATCGCGGCCTCGGTCGCGTCCATGCCGCCGCCGATCTTCGCCTCCAGCTTGTCGGACATCTCGTCGATCGCCTCGGCGACGATCGTGTTCAGCACCGTGTTGGGGAAGGCGAGCGACATGCTCGATCCCAGCGCCCGGAACTCGAACTTGTTGCCGGTGAAGGCAAAGGGCGAGGTGCGATTGCGGTCGCCGCCGTCCTTGGGCAACGGCGGCAGCACCGTCGCCCCCAGATCGAGGAAGGAGGCCGGCGTGTGGGGATCGCCCTCGCCTGTCGCGATCGCCTCGAAGACCTTGTCCAGTTCGGCGCCGAGGAAGATCGAGATGATCGCCGGCGGTGCCTCGTTGGCGCCGAGGCGATGGTCCTGGCCGATGTTCGCGGCCGAGGCGCGCAGCAGCCCCTGGTGCTTGTTGACCGCCTGGATCACCGCCGCGCAGAAGAAGAGGAAGTGAACGTTGTCAGCGGGCGTATCGCCTGGGTTGAGCAGGTTGCTGCCCGTGTCGGTGCTCATCGACCAGTTGTTGTGCTTACCCGAGCCGTTGATGCCGGCGAAGGGCTTCTCGTGCAGCAAGCAGACCAGGCCGTAACGGCGGGAGACGTTTTCGAGCACCCGCATCAGCAGCTGCTGGTGGTCGGAGCCGACGTTGGAGTTCTCGAACATCGGCGCGATCTCGTACTGCGCCGGGGCGACCTCGTTGTGGCGAGTCTTGACCGGGATGCCGAGCTTGCGCATCTCCAACTCCGACTCGAGCATGAAGGCAAGCACGCGCTCGGGGATCGTGCCGAAGTAGTGGTCGTCAAGTTCCTGGCCCTTGGGCGGCTTGGCGCCGAAGAGGGTGCGGCCGGTGGAGACCAGGTCGGGACGCTCGAAGAAGTACTGCTCGTCGATCAGGAAGTACTCCTGCTCCGGCCCGACCGTGGTGAAGACGCGTTTGCTCTCGATGTCGCCAAGCAGCCCGAGCGCCCTGATCGCCGAGCCCGAGAGCGCGTCCATCGAGCGCAGCAGCGGGATCTTGGCGTCGAGCGCCTCGCCGGTCCAGGAGGCGAAGGCGGTCGGGATACAGAGCAGCGAGCCGTTCGGGTTCTCGAGGATGAAGGCGGGGCTGGTTGGGTCCCAAGCCGTGTAGCCGCGGGCCTCGAAGGTTTCGCGCACGCCGCCGGTCGGGAAGGAGGAGGCGTCGGGCTCGCCCTGGATCAGCTCTTTGCCGGAGAAGCCAGCCAGCGCCTTGCCCTCGCCGCCGGCCGGCTCGAAGAAGGAGTCGTGCTTCTCCGCGGTGGAGCCGGTGAGCGGCTGGAAGACGTGGGTGAAGTGGGTGGCGCCCTTCTCCAGGGCCCAGTCCTTCATCGCCGAGGCGACCGCGTCGGCAACCTCCAGCTCGATTGCCTCGCCGGCTTCGAGGCTGCCCTGTAGCTGCTCGAAGACGCCGTCGGGAAGGCGTTCGCGCTGGACGACGATCGAGAAGACGTTGGCGCCGAAAGCTTCGTTCTCGGGCAGGGTCAGGTCGATTGCGCCGAGGGCTCCCCCGTTGGCGCTCCACTGGGCTGCGGTCACGTTCTGCTGGCGGATACGGGTCATCGCTCTGGTTGTCCCTCGCTTGGCGTCGCACCCGGTCGGCAGGTGCGGTTGGTTACCGGTCCACTCCCTTTATAAGAGCCAAAAGAGCCTAGTACCCGTAGCTCGAAGATGCCTTTGTACTCGGGTACAAGGATCGCTCCGGCGCCTTGTACCGCCTGTAGGCGAGTTCGCTACTGCGTCGGCGGGGTCGTCGAGAGCAAACCGAGCGGGTGGCGCAGGCGAAAGCCGTTGCTCGAGCGCATGTATTCGCTCCAGCCGGGGCCGCTGCGATCGCCGTCTTCGGTCATCGAGGTGTCCCAGCGCAGGCCGGCGATCACGGCGAAGACGTGTTCGCGGTTGGCGTAGATCCGCACCCAGTTGCCGGCCCCGCCGCTACCCCAGCGCATGAAGCCGGTCGAGTCGAGCGGCGATTCGAGCAGGCCGGCGGCGTGCATCACGTAGCTGACCGAGCCCGAGCAGTCGTAACCACGCGCGTTCCAATCGCGATGTCCGCCACCCCACACGTACGGTCGGTGGCTGATCCGGTTGGCCGCTTCGATCATTGCCTTGACTGCCGGCGGTGCGGAAGGCGGCGCCACGGCGCGGCCGCTCGGTAGCAGCGCCGCCTGCGGCACCTCGGCGCCGGCGCTGGAGGTGGGCACAGCCAGGCACGCGCAGACTGCCACCAAGATCGTTCCCCGCCTCAACATGAAGGACCGTTATCGGCAGGGAGGCCGTGCCCCTATAGCCTTCCGCGGCCCCCTAAACCCCCGGAGGAAAACCAAGCCAATGTTCGTTTCCAAGGCCGCCGTCGTCGGTGGCGGCACAATGGGCGGTGAGATCGCGCAGGCGATCGCCGCAGCCGATATCCCCGTCGTCGTCAAGGACATCGACCAGAAGTTCGTCGATGCCGCGGTCGAGAAGGCGCGCGCCGTCACCGAGGGCCAGCTCGCCCGCCTGGTCAAGAAGGAGAAGCTGACCCAGGAGCAGGCCGACGCCCGCCTCGCCGAGGTGATGGGCCTCGTCACCGGCACCACCTCCTACGAGGAGTTCGGCGACGTCGACTTCGTGATCGAGGCGGTGCCGGAGCGGATGGAGATCAAGCAGGCCGTCTTCCGCGAGATCGACGCGGCGACCCCCGGCCACGCGATCCTCTCCTCCAATACCTCCTCGCTCTCGATCACCGAGATGGCGGAAACGACGCTGCGGCCCGACAAGGTGGTCGGCTTCCACTTCTTCTACCCGGCCTCGGTGATGCCGCTGGTCGAGATCATCGCCGGCGAGGACACCTCCGAGGAGACCGCCACGGTCGCCTACAACTTCGCCCAGGCGATCAAGAAGCAGCCGATCGTCTGCGGCGAGGTTCCCGGCTTCGTCGTCAACCGCATCCTGATGGCGACGATCGGCGAGATCTGGCGCGTCCAGGAGGAGCAGGGCCTCTCGTTGAAGGCGATCGACGAGGCGATCGCCGCCGCCCAGGTGGCGCCGATGGGCCCCTTCTTCCTCACCGACCTGCTCGGCCTCGACACCGTGCTGCACGTTGCCGAGCACCTCGGCGAGTCATACGGCGAGAGCTTCTACGTCCACCAGGGCCTCAAGCAACTGGTCGCCGACGGCAAGCTCGGCGCCAAGTCCGGCGGCGAGGGCTTCTTCAAGGAGGGCGAGCAGAACATCCCCGGCGACGCCGAGCCGGACGCTGAGGAGCTGGTCGCGCTCTTCACCTGCCGCGCCCTGATCGAGTCCTGCCTGCTGGTCGAGGAGGGGGTCTGCTCGGTCCGCGACATCGACCTGGGGATGATGGCCGGCGCCGGCCTCGATCCGCGCCGCGGCCTGCTGCCGCCCTTCTGGAAAGCCGACATCGAGGGCCTCGACGTCGTGCTCGAGCGGATGGAGGGCCTGCAGGAGCGCCACGGCGACCGCTTCGCCCCGCCCTTGCTGCTGCGGCGCCTGGTTGCGCAGGGCCGCCTCGGGATGAACTCCGGCCAGGGCTTCTACCCCTACCCGCAGCCCGACGAGGGCGATCAGGCCGAGACGGTGAAGCTGGAGACTCGCGGCGAGGTCGCGATCGCCTGGCTCGCCAACGCGCCGATGAACGCGGTCTCACCCGACGTGATTCGCGACCTGAAGACGGTCTGGGAGCGGGTCAAGGCGGCGGAGGGCGTCGGTGCGATGGTGATCGCCTCCTCGGTTCCGGTCGTCTTCTCGGCCGGCGCCGACATCAAGGCCTTCACCCAGATGGACGAGGGCGGCGGCGAGGAGCTGATCAACACCGCCCACGCCCTGCTGCGCGACTTCGGCCAGGCGCCGGTGGCGACGATCGCCGCCGTCAACGCGATCGCCTTCGGCGGCGGTTGCGAGGTGGCGATGGCCTGCGACGTGCGGATCGGCGCCGAAGCGGCCGTCTTCGGCCAGCCCGAGATCAAGCTGGGGATCATTCCCGGCTTCGGCGGCACGCAGCGGCTGCCGCGCCTGGTCGGTCTCAATAAGGCGCTGGAGATGAACCTGATCGGCGACGCGATCCTCGCCGGCGAGGCGCTCGAAGCCGGCTTGGTCAACCGCGTCGTCCCCGACCACGAGCTGTTTGAGACGGCGCTGATGTGGGGCCGCAAGCTCGCCGCTCAGGCGCCGCTTGCACTCGAGCAGATCAAGCGCGTCTCGCACGCTGGCGATCTGGACGAGGGGATCGAGGCCGAGAAGCAGGGCTTCGCCACCGCCTTCCGCAGCGAGGACGCCAAGGAGGGCATCGGCGCCTTCCTCGGCAAGCGCACGCCGAAGTGGAGCGGCAAGTAGGCATCGAGAACGGGGTCGAGCGACTGGCGGAGCTGATCCGCCAGTCGCGCTCGACCGTCGCGCTGACCGGGGCCGGCGTCTCGGTCCCCTCCGGCATCCCCGACTTCCGCACGCCCGAGACCGGCCTCTGGGCCAACGTCGACCCGATGGAAGTCGCCCATATAGACGTCTTCGAGCGCGACCCGGCCCGCTTTTGGTCCTACTACCGGCCGCGTTTCCAGACGCTTGGCGACAAGCGGCCCAACGCCGCCCACGAGGCGCTCGCCGAGCTCGAGCGGCGGGGCCTGATCGAGGGCGTGATCACGCAGAACATCGATCGCTTGCACGGCGCCGCCGGCTCGCACGAGGTGGTCGAGGTGCACGGCTCGATCGAGACCTCATCCTGCCGCCGTTGCGACGCGGCCTACGGCCTCGACCAGATGGACCCGCTCTTCGATGCCGACGGCGTCGCGCTCTGCGCCGCCTGCGGCGGGCCGGTCAAGCCCAACGTCGTCCTCTTCGGCGAGATGCTGCCCGAAGGCGCGATGCGCCGCGCGCAGGAGCTGGCGGAGGCGGCCGAGCTGCTGATCTGTGCCGGCTCCTCGCTGGCCGTGTACCCGGTGGCGGGTCTTCCCGCTGTGACCCTCGAAGGCGGCGGCAAGCTCGCGATCGTCACCAAGGGCCCAACGCCCTACGACGGCGACGCAACGATCAAGCTCGAAGGCGAGATCGACTCAGAACTTGACGCGCTGCGTCTTGCAGTCTGAGACGATCGTTTCGGCTCTGGCGCCGGTGAAGCTCGAGGCGCGGGTGCAGACCGCGACCGCTTCCTGGCCGCAGGCGCTGATCGTTTCGGCACCGACGATGCCAGCGACTTCCGCTCTGATGCAGCCGATCGCCGGTCCCGGGTTGCTGTCGCCGACCGTGGCGGCGACGATTGCCACCAAAGCGATGATCGTTATGGCGAGGATGCCAAAGGCCGCCTTCAGCTCCCGCGAGCTCAGTTTGTAGAGCGGTGTGGTCTGTCGTTCGTAGTGTCCTTCAAGTGGCATGGCCGGCAGCTTAATGGCGGCTCAGCCACGCGGTATCGCCACCGGGGAGAACAATTTGCCCCGATCTTTAGACACTCGTACGTAGTGGTTTTGCCGCCGCGGCGAGAGGGTCTAGGCCAAGTCCAACTGGGTCTCGGCCCGCAACTCGAAAGGAAGCATCGGATAAATGGAATGGTTGAGCGAAGGCGCCAACTCATGGCAGCTCACCGCCGCGACCCTCGTAGGCCTGATGAGCATTCCGGGCCTGGTTGTCCTCTACGGCGGAGTGATGCAGAAGCGCTGGTCGGTGAACTCGATGATGATGGCGTTCGTCGCCTTCGCGATCGTGCTCATCCTCTGGGTGCTCGTCGGTTTCAAGATGGCTTTCGGAGACCCGATGCATATCTTCGGGGCGACCAGCGGCTTCTTCGGGAACATGTGGGGCAAGCCGGGTTCGATCCTCAGTAGCCACAGCCTGCTCGAACAGGCTCACATCGGCGATCTACCGGAAGAAGAATTCCTCTTCCCGATGTCGACGCTGGCTTACTTCCAGATCGTCTTCGCCGCGATCACGCCGATCCTGATGCTCGGATCCGTGCTCGGGCGTTTCAACTTCAAAGCCTGGATTCCCTTCGTCGCCCTTTGGACTCTGCTCGTCTACACGATCAACGCCTTCATGATCTGGGGCGGTGGCTTCTTCGCCCAGCAGGGCGCCCTCGACTACTCCGGCGGTTACGTGATCCACCTCGCGGCCGGGGTCTCGGGATTCGTTGCTGCCGCGGTGATCGGACCGAGGCTGCAGCGTGATCGAGAGGTCGACGCACCGAACAACCTGGCGATGGTCGCCGTCGGTGCCGGCCTCCTCTGGATGGGATGGAACGGGTTCAACGGCGGTGACTGGTACAGCGCCGGCGAAATCGCCTCCGCCTCGGTGCTCAACACCAACCTCTGCACCGCGGTCGCCTTCCTCGTCTGGGTCGCCCTCGATTACGCCACCGGCCGCAAGCCGAGCCTGATCGGCAGCGTCAACGGCATGATCGTCGGGCTCGTCGCGATCACCCCCGGTGCCGGTTTCGTCAACGGCTGGGGAGCGATCATCATCGGCGTCGCCGCCTCGGTGATCGTCTACTTCGCGCTGAACTACCTCAGTCGCGTCCGTCCCTTCCGCAACGTGGACGACACGCTCGGAGTGGTCTACACGCACGGGTTCGCCGGCGTTGCCGGAGGTCTCCTGGTCGGGATCTTCGCCAACAAACTGATGGCTGGCGAACACGAAGGCCTGATCTCCGGCGGCGGTCTGCACCTGCTCTGGGTCCAGGCGTACACGGCCGCGTGGGTCATCGCCTTCTCGGCGATCGGCACCTTCATCCTGCTCAAGCTGGTGGGGCTGGTCGTGCCGCTGCGGATGAGCGAGGCCGAAATGGAGGAAGGCGACATCGCCGTCCACGGCCACGAGGTGTACCCCTCGGATGTTCCGTCGCTCGGCTACCCGGACGGGGTCGGCGCTGCCACGCCGGCCGCCCCGGCGGCAGGAGGCGTCTAACCAGACGGCCGGGCTGCGGCTGGCAGCCCGGAAACGAGGAGACAGGAACCGCCCCCGCACTCTCCCGGGGGCGGTTCCATTTTTGGCTTCAGGATGCGGTCGCTCCGTGTGAGCGGCCGACCTCGCGCAGGGTGTCGAGCAGGGTTGCGACCGCCGGCGTCACCGGGGCGCCGCGACGGGTGGCGGCGAAGACCTTGCGCACGGGGCTCTGTGGGTGCAGGGCGCGGATGCGGATGTCGCCGCGCACGGCGGAGAGCGCCAGCTGCGGGATCAGGCCGACGCCGACGCCGGCCGCGACCAGGCCCTGCACCGTCTGGTAATCGTCGCTCTCGAAGGAGACCCGCGGCTCGAAGCCGGCCGCGTGGCAGGAGCGCACCACGTGGCGCGCGCAGGGCCCGGAGACCGAGGTCTGCACCCACGACTCCTCGCGCAGGTCCTCGAGCCGGACCTGGCGGCGACGAGCAAGCCGGTGAGCGCTTGGCAGCGCCAGGTGGAGGGGGTCCTCGAGCAGCTCGAAACGGCGGATGCCGACGGCGAGCCGCTCGCCGACGCCCTCGAATTCGTAGAGCAGGGCGAGGTCGAACTCACCGCCGCGCAGGCGCGGCGCGATCTCCTCCGGCTCGCCCTCGGCCAGGGTCACTTCGACCCCGGGATGCCCGGCGCTGAAGGCGGCGATCGCCTGTGGAACCAGCGTCGCGCCGGCGCTGGGAAAGGAGGCGATGCGCAGTCGCCCGGCCTCGCCGCCGGCGATCGCGGCGAGCTCGGTCTCGGCGGCTTCCATGCGGCCGAGGATGCCCTCGGCGTGGGTGACAAGGGCAGCTCCGGCGGCGGTCGGCCGCACCCCGCCGCGGTCGCGCTCGATCAGGGTCGTGCCGACCTCGCCCTCGAGCGTCGCTATCGCCTGCGAGACCGCCGACTGCGAGTAGGAGAGCGTGTCGGCCGCGGCCGAGAAGGAGCCGCTGTTGACGACCTCACGGAGCACGTTGAGCCGACTCGTGTTCAACATAAGCAGAGCTTATCGATCACATCGGTATTAACAGTTGTGATTATCGAAGGAGAGTGGCAGCATCGGGTCGAACTTTCCGCTCGACCCGATCCCAGCAAGGAGATTCCTCGATGGCCACTCGCATCATCGTTTCCTACGACGACACCGACAACGACCGCGACGCGCTCGCCCTCGGCCGCCTGCTCGCCTTCAGCGGCGCCGACCTCTCGCTCGCCTACGTCCGCCACTCACAGGGCGGGGCACTGGAGGAGAAGGAGGCCGAGGACCTGCTCGCTCGCGGTGCCGAGTCGGTTGGCGCTCCCGACATGCCACGCCATGTGGTCGTCAATCCCGGTACCAGCGTCGGCCTCGCCGAACTGGCCGAGCGCGAGGGCGCCGACGTGATCGTCTTCGGCTCGGAGTACCGCACGGCGCCGGGCACGGTCAAGCCGGGCATCCCCGCGCACAAGCTGCTGCTCGGCGGTCCGGCCGCGATCGCCGTCGCTCCGGCCGGCCTGCGTGACAACCCCTCGGTCAGCATCAACACGATCGGGGTCATCGACGAGGGCGACCCAGCTGCCCGCCAGACCGCCGAGAGCCTCGCCGCGGCGCTCGGTACCACGGTCGCCGAGCGCGCCGGCGCCGGCCACATCGATCTGCTCGTCGTCGGCTCGCGGCCCGAGTCCCCGGCCGGCAAAGTCACCCTCAGCGCCGCCAGCGACTACGCGGTCGAGACGGCGAGCTTCCCGGTGCTGGTCGTGCCGCGCGGTCGCCCGGTCGAGTTCGCTTCCTCGGGCCCGTCCAGCGACCCGGACGAGTCGGCCGGTCCGGCAGAGCCGGCCATCTCCGCCTAGGAGCTTCGCTTAACGACCAGGATCACAGCCGCGACCGCGGGGTCGCGGCTGTCGATCCGCCCGCGCGCGTCGGCCCAGGTGACCGGCGTCGCTTGCTGGCCATCGAGCATGCCGGCGATCGCGGCCTGCGGGTCCTCGCTCTCGACCACGAAAGCGTCCGGATGCTGTGGCGGCGGGGCTGAGGCCAGCTCGCGCTTGGTCACGTTCTCGGAGGCCCGCTCGGCGTTTGCCCAGCCCTGGCCGAAGGCGAGATCCGGGCTACCGAGGTGCGCTCCCTCGAGGATCTTCAGCTGCCTTTCGCCGGGAAGCCACTCCTGTTCGCCCAACTCGATCGCCAGGTCCTCCATCCACGGGGCGATGACCTGGGCCAGCAGCTGCTCGCGGCTGAGGTTGAAGGCGCGGGCGTGGTTGATGCCGCTGCTGATCTCGACGTGGAAGGGCACGCGACAACCATATGCTCACGGCGATGGAGACGCCCATGCCCGCCGCCGTCGTCTTCGACAACGATGGCCTCCTGCTCGACACCGAGTCGGTTTGGACCAGGGCCGAGCAGGACCTCTTCGAGCGCCGCGGCCTCGACTTCACGCCGCAGCACAAGCGCGAGCTGGTCGGCACCTCGGCGGAGATCGCCGGTGGCATCCTCGAGCAGCGCCTGGGTGAGCCCGGGCGCGCTGCCGAGCTGATCGAGGAGCTGAACGAGCTGGTCGTCGCCGAGCTCGAGCACGGGGTCGAGGCGATGCTGGGAGCGGCCGAGCTGTTGCATCGGCTGAAGCAGCGCGGCACTCCGATCGGGCTCGTCTCCAACTCGCCGCTGCCCTTCGTCCAGCGCTCGCTGGAGATCGTCGGCTTCGTCGATCGTTTCGACGTCGTGCTCAGCGCCCACGAAGTAGCGGCGCCAAAGCCGGCGCCCGACCCCTACCTGGAGGCCTGTCGTCGCCTTGGCGTCGATCCTGGTCCGGACGTGGTCGCTCTGGAGGACTCGCCCACCGGAGTGGCCGCTGCCCGTGCCGCTGGTCTCACCGTGATCGGGGTTCCCTCTCTAGAGGGAATCGAGCTGGCGGAAGCGCACGCGATCGCCGGGTCGCTGTCGGACTCGGTTGTCGCGCACCATCTGGTTCTTTAGCTGTCGAGCACGCGGCGACGGCGCAGGACGCGCTCGCAGGTGGCGAGGAGCTCTCCCAGCGTTTGGAGTTGCTCGGTGGCGAGGTCTCCTCGCAAAGCGTCGTTGGCGAGCTCTCCAACGTCACGACGACCACTTTCAAGCGTCGCCATGTCCTCTTCGTGGCCATCGTCGCTGAGTGCGCCCCTCAGCTCGACCAGGAGCGCCTCGAGGCCGACGCGGAGCTGCAGGGCCGCCTCCCGATCGCGGCCGGCGTTGAGGTCGGCGCGGGCGCGGAGGAGCAGGGTCTCGCAGGCGTCAAGTCGCTCGCGACCGCCCAGGACTGCCGCAAGTCGCTGCTGGGGGCGCAGCTCTTCGTCACGCTGGAGGCGGCGTGAGATCGAGCCGAGACCCGGGTCGACCTGGTGTGCCGAGGTAAAGGCGCCGTCGGCTAGTGCCTCGCCGCTGCCGTAGCCGACGCGGATCGCCACCGCCCTGGCCGGTGTCACCGTTTGTGGATAAGGGTCGCCGCTGGCGACCGCGTGGGCGTGCAGGGCCTGGTTGAGCTCGTCTATGCCCCGCTCGATCAGCTGGTCGACGGCGCCCTCGTCGCTGCTGGTCTCCTGCAGCCAATCGCCGGCCGCCCGCTCGTCATCGAACTCGTTGAAGGCCAGCACCACCGTCGCCCGGGCGACCGGCAGCTCGGGGGGCGGCTCGCCGATCTCGGCACCCCGTGGACGCTTCCGTCGCCGTCGGGCGGGGGGTGGCGCACCGAGGGTCTCGATCACGAGCACCTGCTCGCGCTCGCCGTCGCGAACCAGGTAGCGGCCATCGGCGACCGCCAGCGGGCCGGCGAAATCGAACTGGGTGAATCCGAAGAGGCGGGTCAAAGACCCAATTCTGCCGGGGGTCTCAGTCGCCGGCGCCCGCTTTGCCGTTGCCACCGTTCTTGCCATGGCTGTCGGGCAGCGCGTATGGCGACGGTGTCGGCGAGACGCGGGGGTTCTTGATTTCGTCGAGGCGATTGGTCAGTCGCTGCCACTGTTCCGGTTTGAGCAGCGCGTTGAACTGCTGGTCGAAGGGACCGGTCAACGGGCGGTAGCCGATGTGCACGTGGTCGTAGTGATCGGGCAGGGCGAAGCTGGTTTCCCCCGGCAGGTCCTCGAGCGAAATCACCTGGTGGGGGTGCATCGTGCCCTGCAGCTGCAGGACGTCGCGGATCAGCTGGTCGACCAGCGTGCCGGGGCCCTGATGGCCGGTCACCGGCACTCCGTCGATCACGGCGATATCGACCGCGTCGCCCGTGCTGTGCTCGGAGACGTAGCCGGAAGAGCTCATGATGCTGTGGCCGCACTTGAGCGAGGTGATCGTCATTCGGAAGCCCTTGGAGACCAGGTACTCGAGCACCGCCAGGACGCGCCGGTCGATCTGGCCGGTGGCGATGTCTTCGCGGCCGCACTGGTAGATGTCGAGGGCTTCGTCGGCGAGAACTCGCTTCTGCAGCGCTTCCTTGGAGAGCAGCAGGACGCCGGCGCCGCCGAGGTCTTCGGAAAGCGGGTTCTTACCATCGGCCCGGTAGATCGCCGTCGCCTCGAGCAGCTTCCAGCCGTCGAGGATCGGCTTCGGGTCGATCTCGGGTGCGCCCCGGCCGGCGGGCCGGATGGCGAAGTTGATGTGGGGGTCGACGCCGTCCTGCGCGCCGCCGATCCGGGCGAGGACGGTGCCCGCTATAACCTTCGACCCGACCTTTAGGGTTCCGTCTTCGCTGCTGGTCGGGCTATCGACTTCGGGCGCTTCGTTGCCCTTGCCGGTGCTGTCGCCCGCCCGGCCGGGCAGCGCCCGCAGGCGCGGCCGCAGGTCTTCGCTCTCGACTGGCAGGCGCCGCTCCTTGCCGGTCGGCATCACCACCGAGCGGTGCTTGCGCACGATCTGACCGAGCTCGGCGTAGGTGTAGCGGTTGCCGTAGGCGTCCTGCAGGACCACGTAGTTGCCGAGGCGCGGAGAGCTGCCGATCTTCTCGATCACCCCGTCGTTGACGGCAACGACGGGGGCTCCCTCAGCGGCAAAGATGTTGATCCCGCGGCGAGTCGGTGAGGAAGAGATCACTTCAGCGGCATCGCCGTAAGCCTTTTCGGCGCCCGGAGCGGAGCGCTTCAGCGCTTCGCGGGCGGAGAGATCGTCGGCGTAGCTGGCGTTGGCGGCGACCGGGAAGTGGGCGCCCTCGGTGAGGCCGGTCAGCGAGCCGACTAGATCGGTCGGCAGCTTGCCGTAGGCGCGGGCGTAGCCGAGCACCTCCTGCACGTACCAATCGGCGTGGTTGTAGGAGTAGATCGCTTTGTAGAGGTCGTGGTCGCCGCCGCTGAGCTTCAGGTAGTGCGCGGCGGCGCAAATCGCGTCGACGGGGTTGTAGGGGTCCTTCTTGCCGTCGCCGTTGGCGTCGAGGCCGAACGCTTCCCAGCTGGAGGGCAGGAACTGCATCCAGCCGATCGCCCCGGCGCTGGACGGGCCCATGTTGGTGCCGAAGCCCGACTCGATCTTGTTGATCGAGGCCAAGACCTCCCAGGGGATGCCGTACTCGGTCCCGCAGGCCTGGTAGATCGGCAGCAGGAAGGGCGGGATCTCAAAGGAGTCGATAACGAAGTTGGGGACCCCGATCGGGGCCGGGCCAAAGGGGGCGATCGTCGTCGTCGGGTTGGCTTCCGTCGGCGCGCCGCCGGAGGAGTACTGGAAGCCACCGCCGCTCGTGGCCGTCTGCAACTGCACGCCGGCAGTTGCGCTCGGGGCGGTCGCGCCGGCACCCGAGCTTTCACCGCCACCGCTGGCGTCGCCGAGGTTTTCGTTGTGATGCGCCTTCTCGCCGCCGGAACCGATGGTCGCACCGGACTTGAAGCCACCACCCTGCTTCGGGGCTTCGGTCGGCGCGGTCGTCGCGGTCGGCGGAGCTTCGACGCTGCTGTTGCTGGTCGGGCTCGCCGTGGGCGTGGGTTCCTCGCTGGTGTCTTCCGGCGATTCGCAGTTGGGGTCTTCCATGTCGACCAGGCCATCGCCGTCGTCGTCGACTTCGTTGGAGCAGGCGGGCGGCGTCGCGGCCGGCACAACCGGGGTGGTCCCCAGCGTCGTCGTCGCTTCGCCCGACGTGGTCGAGAGTTCTTCCGCGCCGGCGAAGCCGACTCCAAGCGCCGTAACGACGCCAAAGCTGGCCAGAGCGATGATCAGTGCAAGCTTGTTTCTCATATGACGGCGCACCCATACCCGCTGGCACAGCTCATGCACGTGCAGTCCATGCCAGCCTTCTCCCTGCGCAACAGGCCCGCCCAAGCTACTGGCTCCAACAGGGGTGTGCAACGGGCGGTTGCTGCCCCCAACAAGCCCTTAATCAAGGTCTCTCTCATGCCCGCAACGCAGGAGGATTTCAGTCGAACCGGATGCGCCGGTTAAGCTGATGTCAATGAGGCGGCCGATCCGACTATGAACGCGGAGTACGACGACCCGGAGGGCCTGCGCGCGCGCAGCGAGCAGGCGATCGGCGAGTTCGCCCAGGCGCTGCTCGACAGTCAGGTGCTGGAGAACGCCGTCGCCGCCGCTTTTGGCGCCCGCGAGAAGGCGCTTGACGCTCAGCACGCGGCGATGAGCGCGCTCAACCTGCCCTCGGCCGGCGACCTCGAACGCCTGGAGCGGCGGGTTCGCTCGCTTTCGCAACGCCTGGAAGAGGTCGAGGATCAAATCGATCGCGTCTCTCGCGATCTCGGCGATATTCGCCGCCGCCTCGTCGCCCGCGAGCGCGCCGAGGACTAAATCTAACCCTCGACTTTAGCCTGAGAGTACGGCGGAAGCGGCCCTTCCGGCACGTCGCTCCAGCTCTTCCAAGTTCTCCTTCTCCAAGCTCGCCGTGCCGCGCTCCACTTCGCTGACGATCAGCACCGCGGCGAGCTCAATCCGCAATGAGGTTGCCCGCGCGAGCAGCGGCGCCGTCTGCATATCGATCGCGGCGACGGCCGAGTCGGCCGTGTGCTCCGCGGGGTGGGCGTCGACGCTCATGACCGAGACGAGCTTCCCCGCGCTCCCGAGCTCGGACCGAAGTTGCCCGGTCAGGCCTGGGTCGGGTGCCACCGCGGTTCCCGGCTCGACGCCAAGCGAGGCGGCGCTGCCACCCTGCGCGACCGCTTCGCCGACGATCAGTAGATCGCCCAGAGCCGCGTTCGCGTCAGCGCCCAGGCAGGTTCCGACCCGCACCGCCCGCTTCACGCCCAGCTCGGCGAGGTCGCCGAGCACTAGGGCCGCGCTCGGTCCGCCCATGCCGGTGGCCTGGATGGTCAGCTCGCCGCCGGCCGCCGTGGCGCCGAAGTAGGCCCAGAGGCCGCGGGCGTGGTTGCTCATCTTCGGTTCCTCGAGCAGCTCTTGGGCAAGCAGCAGCGCTCGGCCCGGGTCGCCGACCAGCACGGCGTCGGCGGCGATCGGAGCGGTGGGGCGGAGTCGCGAGGGCATTTCGCGACCTTAGCGGCGCCCGGCATTGACACTCGCGAGAGTGACGGGGCGCAGATCTTCGCCATCTGTCCAATGCGGTGGGTGCGCCCCTCGGTGGAGGATTGAGCCGATGAAGAAGATCGAGGCCTTCATCCGCCACGAGGCGTTCGACCCGATCCGGGCCGAGCTGCTCGACAAGGGCTTGCCCTCGCTCTCGATCCTCGAGGTCAAGGGATCCGGTCGTCAGCGGGGAGAGGTGGAGCACTACCGCGGCTCGGCCCTGATGATCAGCGTGCGGCCGAAGCTGAAGTTGGAGGTGGTGGTGGAGGACAAGGACAAGGACTTAGTCGTCGAGACGATTCTCAGGCACGCTCGCACCGGCGAGGTCGGCGACGGCAAGATCTTCGTGCTCCCCGTCGAGGAGGCCATTCGCATCCGCACCGGAGAGGACGGGGAGCCCGTCCTGCAGGCACACGAGGAATCGGAAATCCCGGCCTAACGCGTAGCCTCGCGGTTGGTGGCCGGCGACGAACGGATATCCCTCAGCGAGGCATCGCGCCGCGCTGGCGTCTCTGCCGGCACGCTGAAACGCTGGGCCGAGGAAAAGGTGTTGCCGGTGCGCCGCGGTCGCTGGACCGCGGCCGCGGCGGCCCAAGCCCGCGTCGTCGCGCGAATGCGCGAGCGCGGTCACTCGCTCGAGGACCTCAAGCGCGCCGGGCGCGAGGGTCGCCTCGCCTTCGGTTTTACCGAGGACCTCTTTCCCAAAGAGGAGGAGCAGACGACGCTCGAGGAAGTCGCCCGTGAGACCGGGCTCGAGCCGGAGCTGGTGGAGCGCATCCTCGTCATCCTTGGCACCCCGCTGGGTCAGGAGCGCCTGCTCAGCCCCGAGGACGTTCAGGCGCTGCGCCACTGCGCCCGGGTCCTGGCCGCGGGCTTCCCTCTCGTCGCCTTCCTCCAGTTGGTGCGCGTCTACGTGCAGTCGCTGCGGCGGATCGCCGATGCCGAGGTCCGTCTGTTCCACCTCTACGTGCACGAACCGCTGATTCGCGACGGGGTGCCGGAGCTGGAGATGGCCGAGGAGATGGGGGAGTTGGCCGGGGACATTCTTCCTCTGGCCGCGCCGCTCACCGACTACCTCCACACCCGTTATCTGCGCTTCTTCCTCGAGCAGGACGTCGTCGGCCACATGGAGAGCGATCTGGGGATGGCCGAGTCGCAGGTGCACCATGTCCCGGTCACCCTCTGCTTCATCGACCTCACCGGTTTCACTCGCTACACCGAGGAGGAGGGCGACTTGGAGGCGCTCGACGTGGTCGAGAACTTCGTCGAAACGGTCGAGGCGACGCTCCCTCCCGAGGCGACGATCGTCAAGACCATCGGCGACGAGGTGATGGTCGTCTCGCCCGAGCCGGCCTCGCTGACCGAGTGGGCGGTGGGTCTGATGGGCCGCTTCTCCCAGCGGCCCCAGCCCCGGGTCGGGATTCACTACGCCCAGGCCGTCTACCGCGACGGCGATTACTTCGGCACCCACGTCAACCTCGCTCATCGGGTCGTCAACCGCGCCCAGGCCGGCGAGGTGCTGGTGACCGACCGCGTCGGCGAAGCGCTGCGGGGGCGCGGTCTCAGTTGCGACCCGATCGGCGAGGTCACCCTCAGGGGCTTCCCGACGCCGACGCCGCTCTTCGTGGTCCGCGCCGCGGACTGACGTTCCGCGCGACACTTAGGACATGGAGAGCGAGCGGATGCTCGATGCGGTTCGGGAGGGCAGGCTGCTGCCGGTCGGCACGCCGCTGGTGACTCTGCTCTCCGGTGGCCGCGACTCGGTCTGCCTGCTCGACCTCGCGGTCCGCCTGCTCGGTGCCGACACGGTCACCGCGGTCCACGTCAACTACGGATTGCGCGACGACTCCGATCTCGACGAGGAGCACTGCGCGGCGTTGTGCTCCCGGCTCGGGGTCGGGCTCGCGCTCGAGCGGCCGCGCCGCCCCGAGGGACCGGGCAATCTGCAGTCGTGGGCGCGCGACACCCGTTACGCCGCGGCGGCCCAACTGGCGTTCGGCCAGGGTGCGTCGATCGCCACCGGGCATACAGCCGACGATCAGGTCGAGACCATCCTCTACCGGCTGGCCTCCTCGCCCAGTCGCCGGGCGCTGCTGGGGATGCGCGAGCGGGATGGCAGCCTGGTGCGCCCGCTGCTGGGCTTCACCCGCAAGCAGACGACTGCCTACTGCGAGGAGCGCGGCCTCGAGTGGCGCGACGATCCGAGCAACGCCGAGGGCGGCTACGCCCGCAATCGCATTCGCCACGGCCTCGCCACGGCCCTCGCCGAAGTTCACCCGGCGGCCGCGCGCAACGTCCTGCGCACCGCCGATCTGTTGCGCGACGAGGCCGAGGTGCTCGACTCGCTTGTCGACGCCGAGCTCGGAGCGAACGGGTCGGAACGCGGCACGATCGAGCTGAGCCGCCTGGCGGAGCTGCCGCCGGCCCTGCGCCGCCTCGTCGTCCAGCGCCTCGCCGACCGCGCCGCGGGGCGGCCAGTGCCCGGCGCCGCAAACCACGCCGATCAGGTCGCGGCCCTGCGCCGCACCGGCACCGCGATGCTCGATCTCGGCGGCGGTGTGCGCGCCGTGGTCGAGCGCGGCGTGCTGCACGCTGAGCGCTGACATCCGCGAGCGCGTGCTCTCTATCTAGACTGCTCCGCGTGACCGAGTCCTCGATCGGCGAGACCCTCGTCTCCAGTGAGGAGCTGCAACAGCGCGTAGCCGAGCTCGGTCGCCAGATCAGCGCCGACTACGCCGGTCGCGACCTCTTCATGGTCGGCGTGCTCAAGGGCGCCGTCCTCTTTCTCGCCGACCTGATGCGCCACGTCGACGTGCCCTGCGAGATCGACTTCATGGCCGTCTCCAGCTATGGCTCGCAGACCGATTCCTCCGGCGTGGTGCGCATCCTCAAGGACCTCGACGCGCCGATCGAAGGCCGCGACGTGCTGATCGTCGAGGACATCATCGACTCCGGCCTCACCCTGCAGTACCTGATGCGCAACCTGAAGGCGCGCAACCCCGCTTCGCTGGAGGTTTGCGCCCTGCTCACCAAGCCCGAGCGCCTGCGTGTCGACCTCTCGCCGCGCTACCTCGGATTCGAGATCGCCAATCGCTTCGCGATCGGCTACGGCCTCGACCACGGGCAGCGCTACCGCAACCTCTCCTACGTGGCCGCGTTGGACGAGCCGGGCGCCGCCTCCTCTGCTCCCACGCAGGCACGCTAATCGCACCCGGTGATCTCGTGCCTGCGCTCCCGCGTCCGGGGGCGGCTAGCCGAATCCGCCCTGGTACGCTGATTTTTCCCTGTGAGGCGTTTTTTCAAGAGCGCGGCTTTCCCGATCCTGCTGGTGGTGATCCTTGCCTTCGTTGCCCAGAAGGTGATCAGTAGCCCCGATACCAGCAAGGCTCCGTCCTACAACGAGCTGGTCGCCTCCAAGGCAAACGGTGGCCTCATTGCCAACGGCAAGATCGAAAAGGTCACGATCAACACCAAGGACAACTCCCTCGATGTCACCGAGAAGGGGCCCAACGGCGAAAGCGGCGAAAGCTTCTCGACCGGCTACCCACCCAACACCGAGCAGTCGCTGCTCAACCTGATCGACGAAAACAACGTCGAAACGACGGTGCACGGGACCGGTGGCTCCAGCCTGCTCTCGCTGCTCACCTACATCCTTCCCTTCGTCCTCTTCTTCGGTTTCTGGATCTTCCTGATGAACCAGATGCAGGGTGGCGGCTCACGGGTGATGAACTTCGGCAAATCGAAGGCGAAGCGGATGTCGGTCGACGCGCCCAAGATCACCTTCCGCGACGTCGCCGGCGTCGACGAGGCGGTGCAGGAGCTGCAGGAGATCAAGGAATTCCTCGAGAACCCGAAGAAGTTCCAGGCCCTCGGCGCGCGCATCCCCAAGGGCGTGCTGCTCTACGGCCCCCCCGGCACCGGTAAGACGCTGCTCGCTCGCGCGGTTGCCGGCGAGGCGGGCGTCCCCTTCTTCTCGATCTCCGGCTCGGACTTCGTCGAGATGTTCGTCGGCGTCGGCGCCAGCCGCGTCCGCGATCTATTCGAGCAGGCCAAGCAGAACTCGCCCTGCATCATCTTCATGGACGAGATCGACGCCGTCGGTCGCCATCGCGGCGCCGGCATGGGCGGCGGCCACGACGAGCGCGAGCAGACCCTGAACCAGCTGTTGGTCGAGATGGACGGCTTCGAGATGAAGGACAACATCATCTTGATCGCGGCGACGAACCGGCCCGACATCCTCGACCCGGCGCTGCTGCGGCCCGGCCGCTTCGACCGCCAGGTCGTCGTCGACCGCCCCGACCGCAAGGGCCGCAAGCACATCCTCGAGGTGCACACGCGTGGCAAGCCGCTGGCCAAGGTGATCGACCTCGACGCGCTGGCCGGCCAGACGCCCGGCTTCACCGGCGCCGATCTTGCCAACCTGATCAACGAGGCGGCGCTGCTCACCGCCCGCACGGGCAAGCGCGAAATCACCATGCAGGAGCTCGAGGAGGGGATCATGCGGGTGATCGCCGGCCCGGAGAAGAAGACCCGGGTGATGAGCGAGAAGGAGCGCCTGATCACCGCCTTCCACGAGATGGGCCACGCGATCGTCGGCCACCTGCTGGAGAACACCGACCCGGTCCACAAGATCTCGATCATCAGCCGTGGCCAGGCCCTCGGCTACACGATCAGCCTGCCCGGCGAAGACAAGTTCCTCACCTCGCGCGCCGAGCTGACCGACACGATGGCGATGACCCTCGGCGGCCGCGCCGCCGAGGAGATCGTCTTCGGCGAGATCACCACCGGCGCCTCCAACGACCTCGAAAAGGTGACCGAGACGGCGAAGCAGATGGTGATGCGCTTCGGCATGTCCGAGCGCCTCGGCCCCCGCGTCTTCGGCCACGATCGCGGCCAGCCCTTCCTCGGCCGCGAGTTCTCCTCCGAGCCCGACTACTCGGACGAGATCGCCCGCGAGATCGACGACGAGATCCGCCGCATCGTCGAGAGCGCTCACCAGACGGCCAAGGACCTGCTCACCGAAAACCGCGAGAACCTCGACACGATCTCGAAAATCCTGCTCAAGCGGGAGACGATCGACGCTGAGCAGTTCATCGCCCTGCTCGACGGTAAGTCCGAAGACGAGGTCTTCGTCGATGATGAGGAGCCGACGCCGCCGGTCGAGCCGGCGCGGGAGCCGGAACGGGCGCAGCGCGAAGGGCCGGTGGCGCAGCCGCGGCCCAGGCCTGGGTTCGCGGGCGGGGACGCTAGCTGACGGTGGGGGCCGTTGGGTGGCCCTCGCCCTGACAAATGCCGGCCTAATTAGACCGGCATTTTGAGTATCCGCCAGTACGAGGGCCACCCAACGGCTTCACTCGACAGGTAGCGATACTCCGTCCATGAATCCGAAGCTGATGGGCGTCGTCAACGTCACCCCAGATTCTTTTTCCGATGGGGGCAGGTATCTCGATGCCGATGCGGCCGTTCGGCATGGCGAAAAGCTTGTTCGGGACGGGGCGGCAATTTTGGATGTGGGGGGGGAATCGACTCGGCCAGGTGCCGAAGAAGTGGATGAGGCGGAGGAGCTGCGGAGGGTCGAGCCTGTCGTTCGGGCGTTGGCTGGCGGTGCGACCGTTTCGATCGACACCTCGAAGCTGGCGGTTGCCGAGGCGGCGCTGGATGCCGGTGCCTCGATCGTCAATGACGTGACCGCGTTCAAGCACGATCCCGGGATGGCGGGACTGTGTGCGGAGCGCGGGGTGGGGGTGGTGCTGATGCACATGCCGGGGAATCCGCGGACGATGCAGGACGACCCGCGCTATGACGACGTGGTCGATGACGTCAAGGCGTTCCTGTTCGAGCGGATGGGGTTTGCGGTTGGCCAGGGGATTGAAGAGGAGCGGATTTGGCTGGACCCGGGGATCGGGTTCGGCAAGACGCTGGAGCACAACCTGGAGCTGCTGCGCAGGCTGGGAGAGCTGCGGGATCTGGGACGGCTGTTGGTGGTCGGGACCTCGCGCAAGAGCTTCATCGGCAAGGTCGACGGGTCGGATGTGGAGGACCGGATCGGCGGTTCGATCGCCACATCTGTGCTTGCGGCCGCGGAGGGGGCGGACGTGCTGCGGGTGCACGACGTCGCCGAGATGGCGCAGGCGCTCGCGGTCACAAACGCGGTCCTTGGGTAGGTTCCACCTATGGAGGCACACGGCAACGGGTTCGATTCGCGGGTCGAGGTGGAGCTGCGTGGGCT
Source organism: Solirubrobacterales bacterium (assembly GCA_036271315.1). Taxonomy (GTDB): domain Bacteria; phylum Actinomycetota; class Thermoleophilia; order Solirubrobacterales; family 70-9; genus VRUE01. The sequence continues at coordinate 45,622 of DATBAV010000036.1, forward strand.
CTCGATCTACACCCATCACGGCGTCAGCGATTCCGAGCAGGAGGTCGGCCAGCGGCTCGAGTTCGACATCTCCTTCGACGTGCCCGATTGCGACGCGGTGCTCACCGACCGGATCGAGGACACGGTCGACTACGCCGAGGTCTGCGACATCGTCGCCCTCGCCGCCACCGAGCGCAGCTATCGCACGCTCGAGCGCCTCGCCCAGGTCGTCGGCGGGCGGCTGATGGAGCGCTACGGCTGCGAGTCGGTGCGCGTCCGCGCCGCCAAGCCGGAGCCGCCGCTTCCGCTGGCGATCCAGGAGGTCGCCGTCGAGGTCGTCCACGAGCGTGCCGAAGAGGCCGACGAGGACGAGGCCGAAGCGAGCTGAGCGGTGCCGTGAGGACCGGTTACCTTGGGCTCGGCTCCAATGTTGGCGACCGCGAGTCGCATCTGCGCGCGGCGATAGAGATGCTGCGCGAAGCTGGGGTCGAGGTCGAGGCGATCTCCTCCACCTATGAGACCGAGCCGGTCGGCGAGGTGCTGGACCAGGCCGACTTCCTCAACGCCGCGATTCGCATCCGCACCGAGCTCGAGCCGGAAGCCCTGCTCGACCTCTGCAAGGAGATCGAGGTCGGCCGCGGCCGCGGCCTCGACGCTCCCCGCCACAGTCCCCGCCCGCTCGACGTCGATCTGCTCCTGCTCGGAGACCTCGAGCTCACCACCGAGCGCCTCACGTTGCCCCACCCCGAGGTCAGTAGCCGCCGCTTCGTCCTCGCACCTCTACTCGAGCTCGATCCCGAGCTGGCTCTTCCCGATGGGACCCAATTGACCGATGCTCTCGATGCGCTCGGCCCTGGTCAGCGGGCGACGAAGGTTGGACCGCCGCCCCCGGACGCGGGAGGCAACGGGCGAGATCTCCGTGTGTGACTAGCGCCCGTTGCCGGGAGCGGAGGGGGCGGCGGCGGTATCGTCGCGCAGTTGCTGCAGCCAGGCCGGCGGCAGGATCGGCGGCGCTTTGCCTGGGTAATGGGGAATGACCCGCTTGGCCAGAGCGCCGGCGGGTCGGCGCTCGATTGCCGGGCGCAGATCGTCGAGCGTCATCGCCAGGGCGAGGCTGGGGGCGATCTGGAAGTCGGCGGCGTTGAGCTGCTCGCCGTTCAGGACCCCCGCCTCGATCCAGGCGTCGATCTTGTCGAGGTAGCCCGGCAAGGCGGCGAGGTCGCGCCGCACGTTCTCGTCAGTTGCCTCGTTGGTGCGGGCGGCGAGGGCGACGATCGGCGCCGCCGTCTTCACCGCGAGGCCGATCGGGATGCCGAGCTTGGCTCCCTCGGAGTAGCTGCGCAGGGAGGAGCTGTCCTTCTTGATCGACCACCAGGAGATCTGGCGGAGCGGGTGCTGCAGCTCCTCGTCGCCGAAGCGCTCGGCCTCCTCGACGGTGGCGCGCTGCTCGGGATCGTCGGGGAAGAGCGCCGGCTGTGGCTGCACTCGCTCGAGCTCGCGGGCGATCGGGCGTGAGCCCTGCACCTTGCGCCCGTCGATCTTCAGCGCCGGCACCGTTTTGCCCGCAAAGCCGAGGGCGCGCAGGATTCCCTTCGACATCACCGGGAAGAGGTCGGTGCGCTTGTAGGCGATGCCCTTGTGCTCCAGCATCGCCCGCGCCGCCATCCCAGGATGCGAGCCCGGAATCGTGTAAAGACGCGCCTCCACGGCGCCGATCCTACGGCGTCGGCGATAATCGCGCCGTGCTGCTCGCGGTCGACGTCGGTAACACCCAAACCCACCTGGGCGCCTTCGAGGGCGAGCGCCTTGCCGAGCACTGGCGCTTCCAGACCCGTTCGGGCGCAACCGGCGATGAGCTGGCCGAGCGGATCAGCGGCCTCTTCGGCCTCTGTGACATGTCCTTCGCCGAGATCGACGCCGTCTGCGTCTCCTCGGTCGTGCCGCCGCTCGGCGCCCAGTTCGAACAGCTGACCGAGCGTTACCTCGAGGCCGAGTGCCTGACGATCGGGCCCGGGTTGAAGACCGGGATGCCGATCCGGATCGAGAATCCCCTCGAGGTGGGCGCCGACCGCCTTGTCAACGCGATCGCCGCCTACGAGCGATTCGGTGAGGCGTGTGTCTCCGTCGATTTCGGGACCGGCATCAACATCGACGCGGTCTCCGCCGATGGCGAGTATCTCGGCGGCGCGATCGGACCTGGCCTCGCACCTTCGCTCAGCGCTCTGATCGAACGAGCGGCCCGGATCACCAGGATCGATCTCGAAGAGCCGCGGGAAGCCATCGGTCGTTCGACCCGGGCTGCGATCCACTCTGGTTTCATCTTTGGCTTCGCCGGGTTGATCGACGGCATCGTGGGACGGATCGAAGAGGAGCTGCCGAACCCGCATGTGCTCGCAACCGGCGGCTACGCCTCGGTCGTCGTGCCCTTCACCGAGACGATCGATGAGGTCGACGACATGCTTACCCTGAAGGGGCTGCGCCTGATCCATGAACGCAACACCCGAACAGCCGGCACTGACTGATCCCCTCCGGATCGGCGACGTCGAGATCTCAAACCGCGTCCTGCTAGCTCCCCTGGCGGGGATCGGCAACTGGTTCGTGCGCCTGCAGGCCAAGCGGCACGGCGCCGGCCTGGCGGTCTCGGAGATGGTCTCCAGCTTCGGCCTGCACCACCGCAACGAGCGCACCCTGCGCGAGCTGATGCGGATCCATCCCGATGAGCACCCGGTCTCGGTGCAGCTCTTCGGCCACGACGCCGAGGTGATGCGCTCGGCCGCAACGGTGGCGGCCGAGGCGGGTGCCGACCTGATCGACATCAACATGGGCTGCCCGGTGCGCAAGGTGCGCAAGACCGGCGCTGGGGCCGAGTTGCTGCGTGAGCCCGAGCTGGCGCTGGCCCTGGCGCGGGGCGCGGTCGAGGGCGGCGGCGGCCTGCCGGTGACGGTGAAGCTGCGCTCGGGGATCGAAGTCGGCGACCGCTCCGGTTTCGATCTGGCGCTGCGCCTCGCCGAGGAGTCCGGTGTCGCCGCGGTCGGCTTCCACCCGCGGGCGGCAACGGTCGGCCACAAGGGCAGCCCCGACTATGCCCTCACCCGCGAGCTGGTCGAGCGGATCGAGGTTCCGGTGATCGTCTCTGGCGGCCTCAAGAGCGCCGAGGCCGCGCGCCGCGCCTACGAGGAGTCGGGGGCCGCGGCGGTGATGATCGCCCGCGGCTCGCTGGGCAATCCCTGGGTCTTCGAAGAGCTCACCGGCCGGCGCTCCTCGCCGCCGGATCGCGATGAGGTGGCGGTGGAGCTGCTCTGGGTGATCGATCGTGCCGAGGAGCACCTCGGCACCGAGCGCGCCGGTCGCTACCTGCGCAAGTTCTACCCCTGGTACATGGAGTCACTTGGCGCCCCGACTGAGCTTGCCGACGAGCTCCAGCGCCACGCCGACCTGCCGCAGGCGCGCCGCTTGATCGCCGATCTAGCCGCTCCAGCGCCCTCGCTATAATCCCGCGACTTCCGGCCCTGGTGTGGTGAGGCAGACGCCGCCGCACTTGGGCGTTTTTGGGTCTAGGAGCCGTTTGCGGCAGTTCTCAATCCACTAAAGCGAGGTTGGACCAAAGTGAGTCGCCAGTCCGTCATCACCCCCGAGGGTCTCGAGAAACTCAAAGAGGAGATCGATCACCTCACGACCGTGAAGCGACGCGAGGTCGCCGAACGGATCAAGGAGGCGCGTGAGTTCGGCGACATCTCCGAGAACGCCGAGTACGACGACGCCAAGAACGAGCAGGCCCTACTCGAGCAGCGGATCGCCCAGCTCGAAGAGCGGCTGCGCCGCGCCACCGTGATCGACGAGAAAGTCATCGGCACCGACGAAGTGCAGTTCGGCTCGATCGTCCACGTCAAGGACCAGAAGACCGATGTCTCGCAGAAGTTCCAGATCGTCGGCTCGACCGAGGCCGACCCGCTTGAGCACAAGCTCTCCAACGAGTCGCCGATCGGCAAAGCGCTGCTTGGCCACAAGCGCAATGACATCGTCACGGTCGAGGTTCCGCGCGGGCCGAAGAAGAAGCTGAAGATCACCAAGATCGAGACCGCCTAAAGGCACTTGCCGGGAGACGGTCTCGGCAGGGGTTTCGCTTAACTTTTTCGGTGGAACCGCGCCGGCTGGCGCCGCGAGGAATTGCCGAAAAAGTACAAGACGCTTCACCCCTGCCGAGACCGTCTCTAGGTAGTGCGCTGTAGGGTCGCGCGCAGATGAGTGAGTCGACTGAGGAGCCGAAGCTTTCTGACGTTCTCCGCGACCGGCGGGAGAAGCTCGAGCGCCTGCGCGAGGCGGGGATCGATCCGTTTCCGCCTGAGTTTGCGGATCGGGAGGAGATCGGGGAGGTGCGGGCGGCGCATGAGGGGTTGGCGCCGGGGATCGAGACTGAGTCGCGGCATCGGGTGGCCGGGCGATTGGTTGGCCGGCGCGGCCACGGCAAGGCCTGCTTCCTCGACCTGCGCGACGCTACCGGCCAGATTCAGCTGCACGCTCGCGAGGACCTTCTCGGCGAGGAGCCCTACAAGGTGCTGGTCGAGCTCGACCTGGGGGACATCATCGGGGTCGAGGGCACTGCGCTGGCGACCCGGCGCGGCGGCGAGCTCTCGCTGGCAATCGACCACTGGCGCCTCTTGGCGAAGAGCCTGCGCCCGCCGCCCGACAAGTTCCACGGCCTCGAGGATGTCGAGACGCGCTACCGCCAGCGCGAGCTCGACCTGATCGCCAACGAGGAGAGCCGCGATCTCTTCACCAAGCGCGCCCACACGGTCAGCGAGGTGCGCCGCTGGCTCGACGAACGCGGCTTCGTCGAGGTCGAGACGCCGGTCCTGCAGCCGCTCTACGGCGGCGCCCTGGCCCGTCCCTTCACCACCCACCACAACGCGCTGGACCGCGACCTCTACCTGCGCATCGCCACCGAGCTCTACCTGAAGCGGCTGGTCGTCGGCGGCATCGACAAGGTCTATGAGCTGGGCAAGGACTTCCGCAACGAGGGGATCTCGCACAAGCACAACCCCGAGTTCACGATGCTCGAGTGGTACGAGGCTTGCGCCGACTACGAGTCGACAGCGCGCCGGGTCGAGACGATGGTCGCCGAGGTCGCCGAGCGGGTCCTCGGCACCACGGTGGTCGAGCGCGACGGCGTCTCGCTCGACTTCGCCCCGCCCTGGAACCGGATCGGCTTCCGCGAGGCGATCCACCAGCACTCCCAAATCGACATCGCCGAGCACCCGACCCGCGAGGCGCTGGCCGCGGCGATCGGGACCGAGCCGGACCCCGAGGAGGGCTGGGGCAAGCTGGTCGACGGCCTGCTCTCCAAGCACGTCGAGCCGCAGCTGATCCAGCCGACCTTCGTCCTCGACTACCCGGTCGAGCTTTCGCCCTTCGCTAAGTCCCACCGCTCCGAGGAGGGCCTGGTCGAGCGCTTCGAGGCCTTCGCCGGCGGCATGGAGATCGCCAACGGCTTCACCGAGCTCAACGATCCCGACGAGCAGCGCCGCCGTTTTGAGCAGCAGGCCGAGGAGTTGGCTCGCGGCGACGAGGAGGCGCAGCCCTACGACGAGGATTTCGTCGCCGCACTCGAACAGGGCATGCCGCCGACCGGCGGTGTGGGCATCGGCATCGACCGCCTGGTCATGCTGCTCACGGGGGCGAAGAGCGTGCGCGAGGTCGTGCTCTTTCCCGCGATGCGCTCTTAAGCGGCTGAAAATGCCGCTCTGAGCGTTTTTTTGCGGCGATGGGCCGGTTGGGCCGGCTCGGTATCCTCTAAGGAGCACATAGGCGCTTACCGATAACCGAAGGGCGTCCACCGAGACTTACTCAGCGGCGCTGCGTTGAGTAGATAGAGAGGCTTTTTGTTCGAGCGATTCACAGAGCGAGCCCGTCAAGTAGTCGTCCTGGCCCAGGAAGAGGCGCGCACGCTCAAGCACAACTACATCGGCACGGAGCACATCCTGCTGGGACTGTTGCGCGAGGAGGAGGGGCTGGCCGCCCGCGTCCTCGAGTCGCTCGACATCACCACCGAGCGCGTCCGCTCGCAGGTTGTGCGCATCGTCGGTTCCGGCGAGGAGGTCACCTCCGGCCAGATCCCGTTCACGCCGCGCGCCAAGAAGGTGCTCGAGCTGGCGCTGCGCGAGGCGCTCTCGCTCGGCCACAACTACATCGGCACCGAGCACATCCTGCTCGGCCTGGTGCGCGAGAACGAGGGCGTCGCCGCCCGCATCCTGCTCGACTTCGACGCCGACTCCGACAAGATCCGCAACGAGGTGATCCGGATGCTCTCCGGCCCCGGCGGACGTCGCCAGGGTGCCGGCACCGGCGCTGGTTCCGGCGAGGGCAAAAAGTCTTCGAAGCTGCTCGACCAGTTCGGCCGCAACCTGACCAAGCTGGCCGAGGAGGGCAAGCTCGACCCGGTGATCGGTCGCGAGACCGAGATCGAGCGGATCATGCAGATCCTCTCCCGCCGCACCAAGAACAACCCGGTGCTGCTGGGCGAGCCCGGGGTCGGCAAGACCGCCGTGGTCGAGGGGCTGGCCGCCCGCATCAACAAGGGCGAAGTCCCCGAGCTGCTCAAGAACAAGCAGATCTACACGCTCGACCTGGCCGCCCTGGTGGCCGGCTCGAAGTACCGCGGCGAGTTCGAGGAGCGGCTGAAGAAGGTGATGAAAGAGATCACCCAGCGCGGCGACATCATTCTCTTCATCGACGAGCTCCACAACCTCGTCGGTGCCGGCGCTGCCGAGGGCGCGATCGACGCTGCCTCGATCCTCAAGCCGGCGCTCGCCCGCGGCGAGCTGCAGACGATCGGCGCCACCACGCTCGACGAGTACCGCAAGTACCTCGAGCGCGACTCGGCGCTGGAGCGTCGCTTCGCCCAGATCAAGGTCGACCAGCCCTCGGTCGAGGACACGGTCAAGATCCTCGAAGGGCTGCGCGAGCGCTACGAGCAGCACCACCGCGTCAACATCACCGACGACGCGCTGGAAGCCGCTGCCGAGCTCGCCGATCGCTACATCTCCGACCGCTTCCTGCCGGACAAGGCGATCGACCTGATCGACGAGGCCGCCTCGCGGATGCGGATCAAGTCGATGAGCGCGCCGCCGGTCTACCGCGACCTCGAGGAGGAAATCGAGACGACGCGGCGCGACAAGGAGGCTGCGATCGAAGCGCAGGAGTTCGAGAAAGCGGCGAACCTGCGCGACACCGAGCGCCAGCTGACCACCCGCAAGCGCCAGCTCGAGGACGAGTGGGCCGAGGGTGAGAACGGCGAGCGCCCCGACGTGGGCGAAGAAGAGATCGCCGACATCGTCTCGATGTGGACCGGGATCCCGGTCTTCAAATTGACCGAGGCCGAGACCCAGAAGCTGATCCGCATGGAGGAGGAGTTGCACAAGAGGGTGATCGGCCAGGAGGTCGCGATCACCGCCGTCTCCAAGGCGATCCGCCGCTCGCGCGCCGGGATCAAGGACCCCAAGCGCCCGGCCGGCTCGTTCATCTTCCTCGGCCCCTCGGGGGTCGGCAAGACCGAGCTCGCCCGCACCCTGGCCGAATTCCTCTTCGGCGACGAGGAGTCGATGATCCGCATCGACATGTCCGAGTACATGGAGAAGCACGCGGTCAGCCGCCTGGTCGGCTCGCCCCCGGGCTACATCGGCTACGACGAGGGCGGCCAGCTGACCGAGGCCGTGCGGCGCAAGCCGTACTCGGTGCTGCTGCTCGACGAGATCGAGAAGGCCCACCCTGACGTCTTCAACATCCTGCTGCAGATCCTCGAGGACGGTCGCCTCACCGACGCTCAAGGCCGCACGGTCGACTTCCGCAACGCGATCGTGATCATGACCTCGAACATCGGTGCCTCGGAGATCGCCAAGAACACCTCGATCGGCTTCACCGTCGACGACGAGACGGGCATGTCCTACGACGCGATGAAGAGCCGGATCATGAGCGACTTGAAGAAGGTCTTCAGGCCCGAGTTCCTCAACCGGATCGACGAGGTGATCGTCTTCCACAAGCTGGCCAAGGAAGAGGTCAAGGAGATCATCGACCTGATGATCAACCGGGTCCGCGTCCAGGTCGCCGAACACGAGCTGCAATTGGATCTGACCGACGAGGCCAAGGATCTGCTGGTCGACAAAGGCTGGGATCCCTCGATGGGCGCCCGCCCGCTGCGTCGCGCGATTCAGCGCTACATCGAGGACCCGCTCGCCGACGAAGTGCTGCGCCAGGGGCAGATGACGCCCGGCTCGACCGTAATGGTCAAGCGTGATCGCTCCGGGGACGAGGAGGACCGCCCGCTCAGCCTGACGATCGTCAAACCGAAGAAGCAGGTGCGGCCGAAGAAGTCCAAGCCCGAGCCCGAGAAGGTCGGCGTCGGCGCCAAGAAAGACGGCGGCGAGACCGATGGCGAGGGCGAGCCCGAGGCGGGCGGCGAGCAGCCGGCCACCGACGGCGACGCCTCCTGATCCCAGCGTCGCCGTGCGCCAGCCTGGCCGCAGCGCGATCGGTACCTGGAGCGGTGGCCGCTTCCTCCACTTCGGCGAAGCCGTCGATGAAGAGCGGCTGGCGAAGGTATTGCGACCCGGGGGCGGGATCGACACCGTGCTCAGCGCCGACACCTACGGCCAGGGCGAGGCCGACTCGCTGCTCGGGCGGGCGCTAAGCGGGGCTCCCCGCGAGGAGTACTGCCTGGTCGGGTCGGTCGGTCACGACTTCTACGAGGGCGAGCGCGATGGGCCGCGCGGCTTTCCGCGCTTCACCGATCCGCGCCTGCGCGGCGAGGCCGAGTACGCGGACTATCTGCGGATGGCGACGGAGCGCAGCCTCGAGCGTTTGGGGGTCGACTCCTTCAACCTGCTGTTGCTGCATAACCCCGACCGCATCGGCTACTCGAGCGAGGCGGTTTGGGACGGCATGGCGGCGCTGCGCGAGGCCGGCCTTGCGGGGCGGATCGGCGTTGCCCCCGGGCCCGCCAACGGCTTCACCCTCGACCTGATCGCCTGCCTGGAGCGCTTCGGCGAGCTGATCGACTGGGCGATGATCATCCTCAACCCCTTCGAGCCCTGGCCCGGCGAGCTCTGCCTCGGGGCGGCTGAGCGTCAGGACGTCAAGGTGATCACCCGCGTCGTCGACTACGGCGGCCTCTTCTGGGGCGACCTGCGGCCCGGCATGGAGCTGGCCCGGGGCGATCACCGGGCCTTCCGCCCCGAAGGCTGGATCGAGGCCGGCCTGGAGAAGCTGGAGCAGGTGCTGCCCTACGCGGAGCGGGCCGGCCTGACCCCGATCCAGCTCGCCTGCCAGTGGAACCTCGCCCATCCGGCGGTCGGGTGCGTGGTGCCGACCCTGATCCAGGAGACCGGCCCCGAGGCCCGCACGATCGAGCAGCAACGAGCTGAGCTGGCAGCCCTCCCGGCGGAGCAGCTCCTCAGCGCCGAGGAAGTCGCTGCAATCCGCGCGATCGGCGACAACACGGGCTGCATGGCGCTCAAGGGGGCCAATCCCCAGCACGAAGGCGATGAGCGCCCGGACCGCTGGGAGCTTTCAAGTGAGCTCGCCGAGGTTGGCACCCGTTGGGGCATCGACCCCGCTCGTGACCTGATCGCAACTCACTAGCGAGTGCCCCTGGCGCAGGGAGGTTCGGTGCCCCTCTCCCGGAGACCGTTGCGCAGCAGATCGTGCTCTAGCTTCGAGGCGTGGTCCCTGAGCCTCCGCGAGAGGGGCACCGAACCTCCGTCCACCACCCGCAGTCTCGTGTGTCGAGATCGGCTGTCGGAGGGAAGCTGGGTCCCGACCTTGATCCCTCGTAGTCTGCCCCGCGTGTTGGGGATCGACGAGAACAACAGGCCATGGTGGACGCTGGCCGGCACCTGCGCCGGGCTTTTTCTGCTGATGCTCGACTCCACGGTGGTGGCGTTGGCGCTGCCGAGCATTCGCCACGACGTCGATGCCACTGCCGCTGGTCTGCAGTGGGTGATGAACGCGTACCTGCTGGCGATCACGGTTTTCGTCGTCACTGCAGGGCGGCTCGGGGACATGTTTGGGCGCAAGCGACTCTTTCTCATCGGCATGGTTGTTTTCGCGCTTGGCTCGGTGGTGTCGGGGGCGGCTGGAAGCCAGGAGGCGCTGATTGCCGGCCGCATCCTGCAGGGGGTGGGGGCGGCGCCGATGTTGCCGTTGTCGCTGGCGATCGTCTGCAATGCCTTTCCGGCTTCCGAACAGGCGCGGGCGCTGGGCGTGTGGGCGGGGGTTTCGGCGCTCGCCCTGGCGATTGGGCCGTTGGCGGGTGGGCTGCTGGTGGAAATCGATTGGCGGGCGATCTTCTGGATCAACCTGCCGGTGGCCTTGGTCGGGATCTGGATCACTGTCGTGGCGGCGCCCGAGTCGACCGATCCGGGGGCGGGGCGGCGTGTCGATTTCACCGGCTTGCTGGCGCTGGGCGTCGGGCTGGCGGCGATCGTCCTGGCGCTGGTCCAGAGCAGGACCTGGAGCGGCGCGACAACGGCCGTGGTCGCGGTTGCGGGTCTGGTCGCGCTCTTCGCTTTCTGGCGGGTGGAGCACCGGGTGCGCGAGCCGATCGTCGACTTCGAGCTTTTCCGCAACCGGCCCTACTTCGGCGCCAGTGCCGCCGCTTTTGCCCTGGTCGGCGCCTACTGGGCGGTGATGTTCTTCCAGCCCCAGTACCTGCAGGACGTGGCTGGCCACTCGGCGGTGCTCAGCGGGCTGATGATCCTGCCGATCACGGCGCCGATGGTCGTCATCTCACCGCTCTCCGCGCGCCTTATCGGCCGCTTCGGGGCGCGGCGGCCGATGACCGCCGGCATGGCCTGCGGCACTGCCGGCCTGCTCGTCTTGACCCAGCTCGAGGCGGGCAGCGGCTACGGCCTGCTGCTCGCCGGTTACCTGCTCTTCGGCATCGCCCTTGGCCTCGTCTATGCGCCGATGTCGACCGCGGCGATGGCGGCGATGCCGGCCGAGAAGGTGGGCATCGCCTCCGGTGTGCTGGCGATGGACCGGGTGATGGCGGGGACGATCGCCCTGGCCACCAGCGGCGCCGTCTTTCACGCGCTGCAGGACGGCGGCAGCTCGTTCACGGCCGGGATTGCCGGCTCGACCTGGGTCCTGGTCGCACTCTGCGCCACCGGCACGGCGCTGACCTGGGCCTTCGTGCGCGATCCGGAGCGGCCGGGGCCCGACCCAGCCGTGGCCGGCAGGCCTCAGCCGAGGGCCCTCCAGCACCACTTTCACCACCGCCGCTTCCATCTTTGAGCGTCAAATCCGGCCTTTGTGTCAGTTAGGTGACCGGATTCCTTGACAATGACTATCCCGACCTGTCCACTAGAGATTAGCCACACCGCATTCCAAAGCGGTTTTTGCCATCCTAGAGAGCGATGTCAGCAATGTCTGGGGATGAGCTTCACGAGTTGTCAGAACGCCAAGATCCCCGTCTACTGAGAGCCCTTGACGTAGTCGCGCCTGGCGGCGCCCTGCGCGAGGGCCTCGACAACATAGTTCACTCGCGCACGGGTGGGCTGATCGTCGTCGGCGATGCCGGCGACATCTCGCACCTGCTCTCCGGCGGGATCAAGCTCGACATCGACTACACGCCGGCGATGCTCTACCAAGTGGCAAAGATGGACGGGGCGATCGTGCTCAACTCCGAGGCGACCAAGATCGCTTGGGCCAACGTGCAGCTGATGCCCGACCCGACGATCCTCTCGGCCGAGACCGGCACCCGCCACCGCACCGCCGAGCGCGTCTCCAAGCAGACCGAGGCGCTGGTGGTCGCGATCTCACAGCGCCGCGACGTCGTCTCCCTCTACATCGAGGGAACCAAGTACATCCTCCAGGACATCCCCGCCGTGCTGGCCAAGGCCAACCAGGGACTGGCGACGCTCGACAAGTACCGGGCCCGCCTCGACCAGGTCTCCAACCGCCTCACCGTGCTCGAGTTCGAGGGCGGCGGCGTGCTCTACGACGCGCTTGCCGTGCTGCAGCGAGCCGAGCTGGTCACCCGAATGGCGGTCGAGGTCGAGCGCTACATCGTCGAGCTCGGCACCGAGGGGCGCCTGATCGAGATGCAGCTGGAGGAGACGATGGTAGGCGTCGCGACCGACAAGACGGCGCTGGTCCGCGACTACTCGGTCGAGGACTCCGAGCAGAACCTGGCCACGGTGCTGCAGTCACTGGCCCGTCTCCCGCACGAGGATGTGCTCGATTTCGGCCGCCTCGGCGAGCTGCTCGGTTACGACCGCAAGCTCAACACCCTTGATTTCCCGGTGGCCCCGCGGGGCTACCGCGTGCTCGGCCGCGTGCCGCGCATCCCCAAGCTTGTCGTCCAGAAGATCATCCAGGAGCTGGGTGGGCTGGAGGAGGTACTCGCTGCCTCTGACGCCGACCTGGAGGCCGTCGACGGTGTCGGCTCTACACGAGCCAAGGACATTCGCGAGGGTCTGCGCAGGCTTCAGGAGGTCGACATGGTCGATCGGTACCTACAGAGCTAGATGGCAACAGTCGCCATCGACAAACGAAAGGAGCACCCGATTTCTGAGCTAGCAGAGGAGGCCATGGAGGCGGGCTTCGAAGCGGACGTTGAGGTCCCTTACGTCTGCGATTTCGAAGAGGGTGACAAGGTCGTCTACCCCCACCACGGTGCTGGTCTCGTGCTGAAGAAGGAGTCCCGGGAGTTGATGGGGGAGGAGCGTGACTACCTCACGATCAAGATCCTCCATAACGAACTCACGGTGATGGTTCCCTGCGAGAACGCCGGTGTCGCTGGGCTGCGCCGCGTAATCGACGAGGAAGAAATCAAGAAGGTCACCGACGTACTCACCGACGACGTCTCGGACATGCCGAAGAACTGGAACCGGCGCTTCAAGTACAACCGCGAGAAGATCAAGACCGGGGACGTGTTCGAGCTGGCCGAGGTCGTGCGCAACCTTGCCATCCGCGAGATGGAAAAGGGCCTCTCAACCGGTGAGAAGCAGATGTACACGCGGGCGAAGAAGATCCTCGCCTCGGAGTTCATGTACGCGCTCGACAAAGATGAGGACGGCGCGGAGGAATACCTCGACGGGCTGCTGGAGGAGCGCTTCGCCGCCACGGCGTAGCTCCGCAGCGTCTGTCACGGCCGTGATCGCGGCCGCCGGCTCCGGGCAGAGGCTCGGAGCCGGCGGCCCGAAGGCCTTCGTGCCACTGGCCGGCAGGGCGATGGTCGAGTGGTCGATCGCGGCGTTTCGTGCCGCGCCTTCGGTGGGCGCGATCGTCGTCGCCTGTCCGCCAGCGCATGCCCACGACCTCGATGGCAATGGCATCGTTCTGGTTGACGGCGGCGCCACACGCGCCGAATCGGTTTCTAACGCTCTGCGGGGCGTCGAGAGCGAGTTCGTGGCGATCCACGACGCGGCTCGACCGTTCGTGACGGCGGAGCTGATTGAGGACGTGGTGGAGGTCCTGCGGGGCGACCCCGCCGCCGCGGGTGCCATCGCCGCCGCGCCGGTCACCGACACGATCAAGCGGGTCGACGCGGCACGGGCCGCGGCACAGGCAAGGTTCACTCTCGAGCAGGGGCTGGATGTGACATTGGCGGTCGAGGAGACGCTCAATCGCCAGTGGCTCTGGGCGGCGCAGACGCCTCAGGCCTTCCGTGTGGGCGCCCTGCGCGACGCGATGGCTGCGCATCCGGCCGCGATTGCCGACGCGACCGACGAGGCGATGATCGTCGAGGCTGCGGGCGGCCGGGTTCTGATCCACCCGAGCTCGGCCGGAAACCTCAAGGTGACGGCGCCGCGCGACCTCGTGCTCGCCGAGCTGCTGCTGGCCGAGCGCGCCGCTGGCGCTTAAGTGGCGCTATGTGCCACTAAGGCGCCAATCAGTGCAGGAGGGTCCAGGCCAAGGTCGCGGCGAAGCAGACCTGGCCGACGCCGAGGGCGACGCCGAAGCTGACCGCGCCGAGCCCGGCGGCCACGGCCGTGCCGAGGACGAAGGCCGCGAGCATGATTGCCAGCTGACGGATCACCGGTCCAGCACGCTTCCCGTGTGCCTGTTCGGTAGACCGGCAATCGCGCGACTGTCGTCGTCCATGTGGCGCTGCCGTCGTCGCTCGAAGAGCCGGCGCTGAATCGAGAGGGTGACGACGCCGGCGAGCACGATCGCGGTCAGGTTAACCGCCAACTGGGCCATCGCCCCGCGCCATTCCGACCAGTCCGCGAGGGCGAAGGCGACGCCGATATTGGCCGCGGCCGGGATCGTCGTCACCGAGATCAGCACCCCGATCAGCGCCCCCGACTTGGCCGAGGTCAGCGAGAGCATGCCGGCGGCGCCGGCAAAGCAGGCGACGATGAAGGAGAAGTCATCGGGTTTGGAGATGAACTGGGTCAGCGGGTGCATCGAGCCGCTGAAGTCGGCGTCGAGCATGCCGGTTGCCTTCGAGATCAGGGTGAAGAGGAAGGCGGCTGTGATGCCGACCGGGAAGCCAATCGCGAGCGCCGTCAGCGAGCGCCGGGCGACATCGCGCCGCCGCTCGACCACGGCGACACAGAAACCGGCCAGCGGCCCGAACTCGGGCCCGACCACCATCGCGCCGACGATCAGGATCGGCGAGCCGAGGAAGATGCCGACCGAGGCGATCAGGCAGGCCAGGACCATGAAGATGAGGAAGTTGCCACCCAGCTCGGTGTTCTCGGATGTGCGCGCCTCAACCTCCTCCCAGACGACGGCGTTGGAGGGCTTGCCGTAAGCACTGTGCTCGGCTCGATCGGCCGCATCGGAGAGCTGCGAGTCGATCTGCTCGAGCGAGATCGAGCCGTCGCGGGCCACGCCCAGCTCCTTGAGGTCGTCGATCAACACGCTGGCGTCCTCGCGGGCGATGTCGCAGAGGACGACGTCGCCCTTGGGCTGGCGCGCGGCGCCGGCGAGGAAGACCAGGTTGGTCGTCGAGGGCGCCGTTTCGAGCAGGTCGAGGACCTTGCCGCAGCGGTCTGCCGGGACGACGATCCGCAAGTGGACCATGGCCTCAGCGTATCCGCGGCCCGGGTCGCCTACTCTGCCCGTCCCATGCTTACCGACTACCACCTCCACCTTCGTCCTGACGAGCCCGATACCCCCGGCGAGCGCTTCTTCACCAGCGAGAACGTCGACCGCTACCTGGAGGCCGCCGAGGCCGCTGGGATCGCCGAGCTGGGCGTCTCCGAGCACGTCTACCGCTTCACCCAGGCGCTTGATCTGTGGCGCCACCCGCTCTGGGAGCAGGAGGCCCGGGACGACCTCGATTCCTACTGCGAGTTCGTCCGCACCACGCCGCTGCGGCTCGGGATCGAGTGCGATTACATCCCCGCTGCCGAGGACCGCACGGCGGTGCTGCTCGAGGCGCGCGACTTCGACTACGTGGTCGGCTCGGTCCACTTCATCGGCGACGCCGCCGTCGATCACGCCGGCTGGGACGTCTGGGAGAGCAAGGGCGACCCGGACGAGGTCTGGCGCCGCTACTTCGCCTCGCTGGCCGAGTGCGCTCGCTCGGGACTCTTCGACATCCTCGCCCATCCCGACCTGGTCAAGGTCTGGGGCGGCGCCCGGCCGCTGCCCGATCGCGACCCGCGCTTCTTCTACGAGCCGGCGGTCGAGGCGATCGCCGAGAGCGGGATCGCGGTCGAGGTCTCCACCGCCGGCTTGCGCAAGCCCGTCGGCGAGATCTACCCGGCGACCGGTTTTGCCGAGATGTGCATCGAGGCCGGCGCCTCCTTCGCCCTCTCTTCCGACGCCCACCTGCCCGAGCAGGTCGGTTTCGGCTACGACCAGGCCCTCGAGTTCCTCGGCGGGCTGGGGGTGGGGGAGATCTGCGTGTTCGAAGGCCGTCAGTGCCGGCTCGAGCCGCTGCCCGATGCGGTGCGCAAGGATTAGCGGATGAGCGTCGGGATCGGCTACGACAGCCACCGCTTCGCCGAGGGCCGCCGCCTCGTCCTCGGCGGGGTTGAGGTCGATCATCCGCGCGGCCTCGCCGGCCACTCCGATGCCGACGTGCTCACCCACGCGGTGATCGACGCCCTGCTCGGCGCCGCCGGCAAAGGCGACATCGGCGCCCTCTTCCCCGACGACGACGAGGTCTGGCGCGACGCCGACTCGATCGACCTGCTGCGCACCGCGGTGGGCACGATCGCGGGGCGAATCGTCAACGTCGACGCGACCCTGATCTGCGAGGAGCCGCGGATCGGCCAGCTGCGGGGCGAGATGGAGCGGATCCTTGCCGAGGCCACCTCAGCGCGGGTCAGCGTCAAGGCCACAACCAACGAGGGAATGGGCTGGATCGGCCGCGGCGAGGGCATCGCCTGCATAGCGGTCGCTTCGGTCGATAGCGAATAACCTTCGCCGCTGCGATGGGAATGCTGAAGTCCATAGCGTCGGGCGCCCGCCGGTCGGTCTCCGATTCGGTTTTCGAGGCGAAGGTGCTGCACGAGGCCGGGATCGTTGGCTTGGTCCGCCCCGACAAGGCGGCCAAGGTCGCCTCCACCTTCCTGCGCTGGGGTGCCTCGCCGGCCACCGGGGTCGCTGTATCGGCGCACAAATACCCGCACGAGACGATGCTGATCGACGAGCGCGGCTCGCTCAGTTTCGAGCGGGTGCACCGCCGCTCCAACGCGCTAGCCCACGCCTTTGCCGCGATGGGAATCGGGCCGAGCGACGGGATCGGGATCATGTGCCGCAACCACCGCGGCTTCATCGAGACGACGCTGGCGGCAGCCAAGTTGGGCGCCAGCGCGCTCTACCTCAACACGATGTTCGCCGGGCCGCAGTTGGTCGAGGTGACCAAGCGCGAGGAACCGAAGGCGCTGGTCTACGACGAGGAGTTTGCCGGCCTGCTCGATGGCGTCGATGACGGCATCGCCCGCGTTGTCGCCTGGGCCGATGGCGATGTCGATGGCCCGACGCTCGACTCGCTGATCGTCGCCAACCCCGACTCCGACCACAAGCCACCGCCCGACAAACCCCGCTTCGTCATCCTCACCTCTGGCACGACCGGCACCCCCAAGGGCGCCCAGCGCTCCAGCCCCGACGGCCTGATGGCGATGGCCTCGCTGATCGACCGGATTCCTTACCGGGCCCGTGAGACGATGATGATCGCGGCGCCGCTCTTTCACTCCTGGGGCTTCTTCCATTTCGCGATGAGCCTGTCCACCTCCTCGACGATGGTGTTGCGGCGACGCTTCGACGAGGAGGAGACACTGCGCGCGGTCCAGGACCACCGAGCGCAGGTTCTCGCCGTGGTGCCGGTGATGCTGCAGCGCATCCTGCGCCTGTCCGATGAGACCCTCAACGCCTACGACCTTTCTTCGCTGCGGATCACCTCGGCCTCGGGGTCGGCGCTGCCGGGCGAGCTGGCGACCGAGTGGATGGATCGCTTCGGCGACAACGTCTATAACCTCTACGGCTCGACCGAGGTCGCCTACGCGACCGTCGCCACCCCGGAGGACCTGCGTGCTGCGCCCGGTACCGCCGGGCGACCGCCGCGGGGGACCATCGTCCGCCTCTTCGACGAGGACGGCCGCGAGGTCCCGCAGGGCGAGGTGGGGCGGATCTTCGTCGGCAACGAGATGTCCTTCGAGGGCTATACCGGCGGCGGCGGCAAGGAGGCGATCGACGGCCTGCTGAGCAGCGGCGACGTCGGTCACATCGACGAGGGCGGCCGGCTCTTCATCGACGGTCGCGACGACGAGATGATCGTCTCCGGCGGCGAGAACGTCTTCCCCCGCGAGGTCGAGGACCTACTTGCCGACCACGACGGTGTGGTCGAGGTGGCGGTGATCGGCGTCGAGGACGCGGAGTTCGGTCAGCGGCTGAAGGCGTTCGTGGTCACCGCGGGCGAGGCCGAGGTCTCCGCCGAAGATCTCAAGGCTCACGTCAAGGCCAACCTCGCTGCCTACAAGGCGCCGCGCGAATTCGAGTTCCTCGACGAGCTGCCGCGCAACGCGACGGGGAAGGTTCTCAAGCGGGAGCTGCTAGTTCGCTAAATGCGCGTTTATGCGCTGGGCAGGGGTAGCGGGACCGCCGATCGCGGTAGTAGGTTGGCGCTCAATGGGCGAAGCGGCGACTCAGTTGAAAGCGGTTGGGGCGGCGAGCGAGGAGTTGCATGAGACCGCCAAGCAGGCGCTCGAGTGGGTACGGGTCAGCGAGGAGCGCGTTGCCAAGGCCGAGGCTCGCAGCGAGGAGCTGCGCGGCGAGCTGAAGGCGAAGGCGATGGCAACCGTGCGCAAGCTCGGCAAAGAAGGGCAGGCGCGAATCGAGGTCGAGCGGGCCAAGAGCAAGGAGGCTGAGGCGCGGGCGAGCCGTGTCGAGGAGGCTCGCGATCGAGCCGAGAAGGCCTTCGAGCAAGCACAGAAGCAAGCAGACTCAGACCGCAAAGCGCTGGCCAAGGAGATGACCGCGCTCAAGGCCGATGCCCAGCGCTCGATCGACGCCGGCATCAAGGCTGCCGAGCGCAAGGCCGCGCAGCGTCACACCGAAGCGCTTGATCGGGTCAAGCTGGAGGCGGACCAGCGGGTCGCCGCCGCCGAGCAGCGCGCGGTCGAAGCCGAGGCCGCGGCGGCCGAGGCGCACCAGCTGGCCGTCAAGCTCGAGACCGAGATCGAGGAGCGGGTGATGCAGGGCACCGAGGACGTGCGCCGCGAGGCCGACGAGCGGGTGCGCACCCTGGTCGAGAAGGTCGAAGGCGAGGCCGTCGAGATGGCGCGGGCGCGCGCCGAGGAGGCGCTGAAAGCCGAGTCGGACCGCATCCGTGCCCAGGCCGAGCAGCGCGAGGACCGCGTCAGGCGGGCGGCCGAGGACGAGATCAAGGCGAGCGCCTCGCGGGCGCGTCGCGAGGTCCTGGCGGCGGCAGATAAGACCGCACCCTCCTGGGAGCGCCGCGAGGCGACTCCTTCCGGGTCCGGCTACCGCACCTTCTAGACCTCTTTAGCATCCGCCCGATGCGAGCGGTGCGGATCAGGGACACGCTGACGGGGGACCTCGTCCCCCTCGACGCGACCGGCGAGGTCGGCATCTACGCCTGCGGCCCGACCGTCTACAGCCGCATCCACATCGGCAATGCGCGTCCGTTCGTCGTCTTCTCCCTGCTCGCCCGGTTCCTCAAGTCGGAGGGGTACGCGACGAAGCTGGTCGTCAATGTCACCGATATCAACGACAAGATCTACCTTGCCGCCGGCGAGGCCGGCGAGGAGTCGGGAGAGTTTGCGGCGCGGATGACCCGCGCCTACTTCGAGGACACGGGTCGGCTCGGGCTGGGGCGGCCGGACGCGGAGCCGCTGGCGACGGAGACGATCGGCGGCATCGTTGCGCTGATCGCCGATCTGATCTCGGCTGACCACGCCTATGAGTCCGGCGGCGACGTTTACTTCCGCGTGCGCAGCTTCGGCCCTTACGGGAAGCTCTCCAACCGCCGCACCGAGGACATGGACCAGGGCGAGGAGGCAGGGTCGGACTCGCTCAAGGAGGACCCACTCGACTTCGCTCTCTGGAAGGCTCACAAGCTCGGCGAGGACACCTCCTGGGACTCGCCTTGGGGCCCGGGCCGTCCCGGCTGGCACATCGAGTGCTCGGCCATGGCCGAGGCCGAGCTGGGACCCTCCTTCGCGATCCACGGCGGCGGCTCGGACCTGGTCTTCCCCCACCACGAGAACGAGATCGCCCAGTCCGAGGCGGCCGGGCGGCCGTTTGCGCGAGTCTGGATGCACAACGGGATGGTCGAGACGGATGCGGAGAAGATGTCCAAGTCCGAGGGGAACATCTTTCAGCTGGCCGAGGCGCTTGATCAGTACGGGGCGGAGGCGGTCGTTGCGTATCTGATCTCCGGGCACTACCGGCAGCCACTTGCCTTTGGGCCGCAGCAGATGGAGGAAGCGGTTGCCCAAGTTCAGAGGCTTAGGAACTTCTTTCGGGGGCACCCGGTGCGTGGGGCGTCGGGAGAGGGTCCCGGGGCCGGCTTCGCCGGGAGTTCCCCGGGACCCTCTCCCGACGCCCCACGCAGTGCGGCGGCCTCCCGAGTCGAGAGCTTCAGAGAGGCGCTGGCGGACGACTTCAACACGCCGAGGGCAATGGCCGAGGTGTTTGAGCTGGTGGCGGAAGCGAATCGGGACGAGGTCTCCGGGGCGGCAGATGCCCTGGCGGAGATGCTGGCGCTCGTCGGCCTCAGCTCTCTTACCCAGCCGGATCAGGGAGCTGAGGCCGACGACGAAGCGGAGAAGCTTCTGGAGCAGCGGCAGGAGGCTCGGGCGGCTAAGGACTTCGGGCGGGCGGATGAGATTCGCGACAGGCTCTCTGAGCTCGGCTGGGAGGTTCGTGATTCGGCGGACGGCGCCAAGCTCGTGCCGAAGACCTGATGGCTGCGCAGGTCATCTACGGGAAGCAGCCGGTCGCCGAGGCCGAACGAGGCCGACGACGCCAGGTGTTGCGGGTCTGGCGGGCGCCCGAGACTTCGGTAGTCGAATTGGAGCGGCTGTGTGGGTCGCCTGACCATCAGGGGGTCGTGGCGGAGGTTGAGCCTTATACATACGCCGGTGCCGTGGAGTTGCTGCGGGCCGAGAACGCGCTTCTGGTCGCGCTCGATCAGGTGCAGGATCCGCGCAACCTCGGCGCGGTCGCGCGCTCGGCCGAGGCTGCGGGGGCGGCAGGGCTCGTCGTTCCCGAGCGCCGCTCGGCCGCCGTTACGGCCGTTGCCTGCAAGGCATCGGCGGGAGCGGTCGAGCACCTGGCGATCGCCCACGTGCGCAACCTCGCCGACTGGCTGGCCGAGGCAAAGGAGGCGGGCTTCTGGATCTGGGGGGCCGATGCCGAGGCGAAGCAGGCGCCGTGGAACGTGGACCTGAGCGGGCCGACCGTGCTTGTCTTGGGCGGGGAGGGCAAGGGCCTGCGCCCGCGTGTCGCTTCCGCTTGCGACGGGCTGATCGCGCTGCCGCAGCGGGGCAAGATCGACTCGCTAAACGTCTCGGCTGCCGCCGCGGCGCTGCTCTTTGAGGCGGTTCGGCAGCGCCAATAATTGCAACGGCATTTGCACGAACCTAAGTTCGGGGTTGACAGAACACCGCGCAACCGTAAACTACCCCGCCAACAAGGGTTAAACCTCAGCTTGAGTCTGAGATTTCCCAGTCCATATTGAGGCGCCACCAGGGGAGGTAAGGCGCCACGACCCTTCATCAAGGAGAAGGATCTGTGGCTCTATCTTCGCCGACCCAGGAAATGCAGCTTCCCTCAGGCCGTCTCAACGGCTCGCTTAAACCGGCCGACGCTAACCTTCAACCTGAGCTTGATGACCACTATCTGGTCGCTCTTGCCAAGGACGGGCGGACCGATGCCTACGATGCGATCGTTCGCCGCTATCGCGGCTTCGTCCGTCTCAAGGCCTCCTCGTACTTCCTGCTCGGGGGCGAGGCCGATGACCTGATCCAGGAAGGCCTGCTCGGCCTCTACAAGGCGATTCGCGACTACCGCACCGACCGCGAGTCGAGCTTCCGCAACTTCGCCGAGCTCTGCATTACCCGCCAGATCATCACCGCGGTGAAGACGGCGACCCGCAATAAGCACACGCCGCTCAACCAGTACGTCTCCTTCAGCCAGACCCCAGCGGCGGCGGGTGATTCCGACACGACCCTCGACGAGATCCTGCCCGGCCCCACGGTGCACGACCCGGTCAACCAGGTGATCGCCTCCGAAGAGCTCGACAGCCTCGTCTCCTGCCTGTCCGGCGTCTCGGGCGTGCTCTCGGACCTCGAGAGCCGCGTGCTCTCTCTCTACCTCGACGGCCACTCCTACGAGGAGACCGCCGAGCGGCTCGAGTGCGACACCAAGACCGTGGACAACGCCCTGCAGCGGGTCAAGCGCAAGGTCGGCGCCCACCTCGCCTCGCGCGAGACCCTGAACTAGGGCAGGTCGGCGAGGACATACTCGAGTAGTTCGCGGCCGTGTTCGGAGGCGACGGAGACGTCGTCGGCCTTGATCCGGACCCGGTGCAGGGACTGCATGCGCAGCACGTCGCCGTCGCAGCGGCTGTTGGGGAAGACGCCCGAGTAGGAGACGCCGAGCGCCTCGAGGTGATCGGCGACGAGGGCGGTGGCGGGGAGATCCAGCGGTAGGTCGAGGTAGATCGCGTCCAGGCAGACGCGATGGAAGAGGTGGTGTCGCTCCGCCGCGACCACCGCCTCCAGGTCGGCGCCGGGAACGTGCACGGTGATTAGCGCGAGGTTGTGGTCCTCGTCGACCGCCACATGCAGCTCGCTGCGCTCTGCCAGCTCGGCATCGGCGGCCGGCTCGGCGAGCGTTCCCCGCAGCTCGCAGAGGTCGATGGTTTGTCCGACGATCTCGCGGTGGCGCTCGGGGACGAAGACCGGACGCCGATGGCCATCGTTCAGCTTGGTGTAGAAGAGCGCCGCCGACTGCCGCCCGCGCCGCTCCCGTCGGGCGGCGTCGTTTGCGACCGAGGCCGGGATCCAGCCGAGCAGGAAGCCGGTCTCGTGGGCACCGAGCTCGATGTTGGCGCGCTGGCTGTAGGGGTGGGCCGCGGTCGCCTCGCTGTACATGCCGGCCAGCCCCTGCTCCGCCGCCCAATCCATCAGGAAGCGCTTGGTCCTGGTGAAGAGGTGCTGTCCCCGCGCCGCTGGCATCGTCACCGCCTGGCCGGAGTGCCCGACGGCGTCCCCCGCCGCGCCCAGGCTCATTCCCTCATGGCAGAGCAGCTCCCCATCCTCGGTCTCGGCCACGCAGGCGACGTAGGTCCCGGCCGCCAATCGCGCCGACACCTCGGCGGTGTCGTAGACCCAGCGCACGTCGTAGCTGTCGCCGTAGGCAGCCTCGATCGCCTCGCTCAGCACCGCGCCCTCGTCGGGCTCGAGGAACCGGAACCGTGCCTCAGCTCCGCTGCCGGACTCGCTCATGGTCTTTATATTCGGCAGACTGCCCGCCTAGCTCAACTGGTAGAGCACCGCTCTTGTAAAGCGGAGGTTTCCGGTTCGATCCCGGAGGCGGGCTCTCGCCGATCAGGCCTCGTTGCCGGCGTTGCTGAGCACGCGTTGCTTCTCGCTCGCGAACTCCTCGTCGGTGAGGATGCCTTTCTCGTGCATCGAGGCGAGTCGCTCGAGGCGGGCGAGGCGGGCGTCCTCATCGTCGAGGGGCATCGCGGCCGTCGTGGCCTCGTTGCCACCCTCGCCGTTCGGTTTGCGCATCTCCGGCAGGCGCAGCTTGGCGGCACGCTCGCCGAGGTTGGCGTCTTTGACCGCACCGACCACCTTGTCCTTGGTGCGGCCGACCACGTCGCCGTAGCTGGCGTCGGGGAATTCCTCGCCGGCCTGTTTGCGCAGCTCGTGGATGCCGAAGGCGGCGAGGCCGGCGATCACCAGCGTGGTGAGGAAGGAGCGCAGGTTCTGGGTCGGTGCCGAGAGGAAGTAGATGCCGACGATGATCGCCAGGCCGGCGTAGACGTAGGCGGGGAACTCGCGCAGGATCGGCGCGATCGAGCGCCGGGTCGAGCGGGCCGAGCCGGTCGGCGAGGCGAGCCAGCCGGCGATCCCGAAGAGCACGCCGATGACGATCACGGTGGTGGCAATGCTGGTCATCAAGGAGGTGCCGATCGACCAGGCCGCTTCCGCCGCCGGCTTGACGCTCTCTTCGTTGACCAGCTGACCGACGACGATGCCGCCGGCGACCTCGCGGAAGACGATCACGGCAAAGCCGGCCGCGATCAGGCCGATGCCGCTGTATAGGACCGTCACCCAGCGGCTCTCGCGCGAGAGGTAGATGGCGAAGCCGAAGCAGAGGAAAGTGAGCAGCGACAGCACCAGCGCCAGGCCCTTGATCGCGACGACGATGTCCTGCGCCGTCTTCAGCTGGTCGGAGCGCAGGATCGTGATCTGGCCTGCGTCCGGGGGCAGCTTTTCGGCCAGGTTGGCGCCGATTCCGACCTGGCTGGCCAGGTTGGTGATCAGGCTGCCGAGGTTGAGGCTGACCTTGCCTTCTTCGGTCGCCAGCGTCCCTTCCTTTTCTTCCAGGACTTCCAGCAGCTGTTCGTGGGTCGTTTTGTTGGCGCTCTTCCAGAGTTCCTGGGCGGTCGAGCTTTCCAGCACCTTTTCGGCCCCGGAGCCGGCGACCTGGCGAAGGCCACCGGAAATAGGCCCGGCCAGTTCCTTGGTGTCCCCGGGAAGCTTTTCGCTCAGTTCCTTTTCGACGTCGACGTTTTCGTAGAGCTGGTCGACGAGGTAATTACTGACCGCTTCGCGGACCTTCGAGTTCTGGATCAGGCGGCCGCTGGTGTTGACCCACTCGCCGGTGTCGAGCGCCTGGCGCTCGGTCCAGATCGCAAAAACGCTGAGAAAGGCGAGTAGCGAGCCGAGCACGATCAGCACTCTCACCAGGCGTCGGCGTCCGCGGCTCATCGGCGTGATGCTATACGTGACGCATGAAGCTAGAGGGAATTCACCACATCACCGCGATCACCGCGGACGCACAGAGCAACGTCGACTTCTATGCAGGGGTCATGGGCTTGCGCCTGGTCAAGAAGACCGTCAACCAGGACAACCCGACCGTCTACCACCTCTTCTTCGCCGACGAGAAAGGCAGCGCCGGCTCCGACCTCACCTTCTTCGAGTTCCCCGGCGTGCCGCCGAGACGGGCGGGTGACGGCGACGTGCACCGGATCGTCTGGCGGGTCGCCTCGCACGCAGCGCTCGATTTCTGGGAGGGACGCCTCGCCGCCAAGGGAATCTCATCCGAGCGGGCCGGGGGTGGGCTGCGCTTTGCCGACCCCGAGGGGCTTGCCCACGAGCTCGCCGTGGTCGAGGTATCCGACGAGCCGCTGATCGCCGACCACCCCGAGATCCCGGCCGATCTGGCGTTGCGTGGCTTCCACGCGGTCTGTGCATACAGCGCCACACCCGAGGCGAGCCGCACGCTGCTTGAGTCGCTCGAGTTCGAGTCGGTTGACGAGCACAGCTGGGAAGCCCGCGGCTCAGAGCGCGGTGGCCTCTACATTTACGAAGAGCCCCCCGGAGAGCGCTCGTTGCAGGGCGCCGGCAGCGTTCACCACGTTGCTTGGGCCTCGACCATCGACGAGCACGAGGAGTGGCGCGAGCGGGCGATCGCCGGCGGCGCCCAGCCGACCCCGGTGATCGATCGCTTCTACTTCCGCTCGATCTACTTCCGCGAGCCGAGCGGAGTGCTCTTCGAGATCGCCACCCTCGGGCCCGGCTTCACCGTCGATGAGCCGCTCGAGCACCTCGGCGAGAAGCTCTCGCTTCCACCCGACTACGAGCACCTGCGGGCGGAGGTCGAACCGAACCTGCGTCCCGTCACGAATCCGCGTTCGTGAGAAGAAAGCCGCCCCCGGACGCGGAAACGACAGAGCGAGATCGCCAGTGGTAATCAGCGCGAGGGAGTGGGAGCCGAGGAGGCGGCGTTGAATTTCGTCTGGCGCGACGCCGGCCGCACGGTCGTCTTCGAAGCCGGCGGCGTCGCGGCAGCGCCAAAGCTGCTGGCGGAGCACGGGATGGAGCAGTTCGAACTGCTGAGCACCGCGCGCCACCTGGGCGCTGCTGCTGGACTCGCCGATGCCGCGGCGGTCGTGCATGAGCTGCCGCCCGCCGACCCCGCAACGGCGGTGCCGGAGACCGCGGCGGCCCTGCTCGACTCGGCGGCTGGGCCGAAGCTAGTCGCCCTCGGCGGCGGCCGAGTCATCGACACCGCCAAGGCGATCGCTGCCGTGACCGGAGCCGAGGTCGCGGCGATCCCGACCACGATGTCGGGCGCCGAGATGACCGGCATCCACCGCCTGCCCGCCGGCGCCGAGGACCGGGCTCGGTCTCTGGTCCGGCCCGCCCTCGTGATCGCCGACCCCGAAGGGATGACGAGTGCGCCCGAGCCCGAGCTCCGCGCCAGCTCGATGAACGCCCTGGCCCACGGCGCCGACTCGCTCTACACCCCCTTCGCCAACCCGGTCTCCCGCATGACCGCCCTGCGCGGCGCCGAATCGATTGCGACCTCCCTCGACGAAGCCCCCGCCGAGCGCAGCCGCGGCGCCCTAGCCCAGGGCTCGATCCTCTGCGGCTACGCCATCGACTCGGGAATGTTCTCCCTCCACCACGTCGTCTGTCAGACGCTGGTGAGGATCTGCGGCGGCCCCCACGCCGGCATAAACGCCGCAATCCTCCCCCGCGCAATGTCCTTCATGACCCCTAGAGCCCCCGACGGCCTGGAGCCCTTGGCAGCCGCGATCGGAACCGATCCCGACGCCATCGAAGCTCGCCTTCTGGACCTCGGCGGCAACCCGGCTGGATTGGGCGATCAAGGGGCGGATAGAACCAAGCTCCCGGAGGCTCTGGACGCGATGCTGCTCCGCCCGGAGCTGGCCTTCTCGCCGGAGCCGCCGACGCGATCCGAGCTGGAAGCACTGATTGACCGCGCTTGGTAGCGGGGGTCGGTGCCCCTCCCGGCGGCTTGTACTTTTTCGGCAATTCCTCGCGGCGCCAGCAGTCCCTCTCCACCGAAAAAGTTGAGCCGGGAGGGGCACCGACCCCCGCTGGTAACCACGACCCTGAATCCGTGTAGCCATCCCTGATGGACCCCGCCCGCCTCCAGGCGTACCACCAGTACACCCGCAAGCACGGGGTCAATCCAGTCCTCTACATCCTCGCCAGGATCTTCATGACCCCCTTCTTCCTGGTCTATTTCCGCTACGTCCGCACTGGTCGCGAGCACGCCCGGCTCAAGGGCGGCCTGATCGTCGCCTCCAACCACCGCAGCTTCCTCGACCCCTTCGCGATCGGCGGCGCCCTGCCCTGGCGGCGGCCGATGAACTACGTCGCCAAGGTCGAGCTCTTCGAGCGGCGCTGGCAGGGCTGGATCCTCTCGCGCTTCGGTGCCTTTCCGATCCGCCGCGGCGAGTCCGACGAGGACGCGATGGAGACTGCACGGCTGCTGGTGGAACGCGGTGGTGCGGTCTGCATCTTCCCCGAGGGCACTCGCATCCGCAGCGGCTCCATCGGCGAGCCCAAGCGCGGGGTCGGGCGGCTGGCGCTGCAGACCGGCGCCCCGGTCATCCCCGCGGCCGTGCTTGGCACCGAACACGTGCGCCGCGGCTGGCGCATCCGTCCTCGCAAGGTCAAGGTCAGGCTGGGCAAGGCGCTGACCTTCCCGCGGGCCGAGGATCCCTCGCGCGGGCTCGCGACCACCGTCACCGCGCGGATCTGGCCCAACATCGAGCTCCAGTGGGAGGACCTCGGCGGCCTGCCGCCAATGCGCCGCGCCGCCGTGATCGGCGCCGGCAGCTGGGGCACCGCGGTTGCCGTTCTGCTTGCCCGCGGCGGTCTGGAAGTTCAGCTCGCCACCCGCAGTGCCACCCACGCCGCCGAGATCGAGGAGGCGGGTGAAAACCGGCGCTACCTGGAGGGCGTTCGCCTGCCCGACTCGGTTCGCGTGCGACAGGCCTCCGAGGTCGAGCTGGCCGGCCTCGACCTAGTTTGCCTGGCGATCCCCTCGGGCTCGCTGCCGCAGGCGGTCGGCGCGATCGCCGACCGGATCGGCTCGCGCGCGGCAATGCTGCTGCTGACCAAGGGCCTGATCGCGCCGCTTGGCCAGCTGCCGGCCGAATACGTCGGCGAGCGGGTGCGCGCCCGGGCGATCGCCTGCCTCGGCGGGCCGGCTCACGCCCGCGAGGCCGTCTCCGGCTCGGCGGCCTTGGTGCTCGGCTCGGCCGACCGCGACCTGCGCAAACAGCTTGGCGCCGTCTTCGACCGGGCGGGCCTGGTCTGCGAGCGCTCCCCCGACGTCACCGGCGTCGAGATGGCCGGCGCCGCTAAGAACGCCGCCGCACTTGCCGCCGCGGCGGCCGAGCCGCACGGCCTCAACGCGGCGGGGATCGCCGCCGCCCAAGTCTGGAGCGAGTGCATCGAGCACGCGATCGAGCGTGGGGCCGAGCTCGGCACCTTCTCGGGATTGGCTGGTGTCGGCGACCTCACCGCCACCGTGATGGCTCCGACCGGGCGCAACCGGCGTGCAGGTGAGCTGCTGGGGCGGGGGACGCCGGCGGCGGAGATCCCGGCCAAGATCGGCCAGGCCTCGGAGGGCCTCGATGCGGTGCCCCTGCTGGCAGCGGCGACTTCGGCCAGCGGCGGCAGCGCCGCCGCGCTCTCGGGACTGGCCGCCCTAATCCGCGGTGAGATCGACGCCGAGACCTGGGTGGCGGGACTGCGACGCGTGGAGCGCTCCAGGAAGGCCGCCTGATGCGACTAGGCTTGGCGCATGAGCGCGGCGCGAGTGAGCGAGATCGCCGGTGATGACGAGCGCGAGCGAGCAAGGCGCGAGGCGGTGTCTTGAGCGAAGCCAAGGAGAACGTCGAGCCCGCCAGCCTCGATCCCGCCGCCAAGGCGGAGCTCGATCGGGCCTTCGAGGACCTCTACCGGGCCCACCTGCGCGACGTCTATTCCTACGCCTACTACCGGGTCGGCAACCAGCACGACGCCGAGGACCTCACCGAGCAGGCCTTCCTACAGGCCTACCGTCACTTCGATCGCGCTCGCCGCGAGTCCGACGGCCGGCCGCTACGGCCCTGGTTGATTCGCATCGCCCACAACCTCGCCTCCAACTACTACCGCGACCGCTCGCGCCGGCCCCAGACTTCGCTCGAGGTCGCCGACCCGATCGCCGCCCGCCACGGCACCGAGGCGATCGCCGAGGGGCGCGAGGAGTTGCGGCAGGTGATGGCCCATCTCGAGCATCTGCCGGACGACCGCCGCGACGCGCTGATCATGCGCTTCGCGCTCGGCATGGACAACCGCGAGATCGCCCGTGCCCTAGGGCGCAGCGACGGTGCCACCAAGGTGCTGATCCATCGCGCTATCAAGCAGTTGCAGGAGGAGATGGGCGATGAGTGAGCTCGGCGGCGGCCTGGCGGGCAACTGGGACGTCGAGACCCTGCTCTCCGATGCGCTGCGGCCGATCGAGCCGCCGGAGCGGCTCTCGGGACGGGTCGAGGACACCCTGGCGGCGGTCACGCAGGCGGCCGCCGAGGAGCTCTCGCAGTGGGCCGAAGAGCTCTCCGAGAGCGAGCTGCGCGCCCTGCGCGACCCGCGCAACTGGGTCCGTCCCGTTGTCGCGGTTGGTGCCGGTGGCGCCGCGGCCGGGGCGCTGGTGGTGATGGAGCTACGGCGGCGGGGCAAACAACAGGCCAAGGGCGGCCTGCGTTCCCTGACTGGCCGTCTCAAGCCGTAGCCGGGGAACCCTTCTTCTTAGTCACCGGGGTGCCCAGGGCGGCGAGCACGCCGAGCGCGCCGAGGACGAGGTGAAGCAGGTTGTCGCCGGTGTTCACCGGCAGGAAGCCGAGGATCGCCTCGCCGCTGCCGACGGTGAAGCCCCAGAGGGCGAGGCCGACGTAGAAGGCGCCGAGCCAGAGCGAGTAGCGACGCGAGGCGTAGTCGGCGGCAACCAGGCCGAGCACGCCGGTGAGGATGTGCAGGACGTTGTCCCAGCCGTTGACGGCGAAGGCGCCGAAGACCTCCTTGACCTCGCCGGGGGAGCCGAAGGAGGCGCTGTAGAAGAAGCCGACGATGCCGAACACGACGAGCGCGGCGCCGACCGCGGTGGCGTAGAGGCGAGCTGGGCTGGGTCCGTCCATCGGCGGCGATTGTAGGCTGCTCATCCCCGTGGCTGAGACTTGTTACCGGCACCCCAATCGCGAGACCGCCGTTTCCTGCTCCTCCTGCGGGCGGCCGATCTGCCCCGATTGCATGACCCCGACGCCGGTTGGCATGCGCTGTCCGGAGTGCGCGGGCCAGCGCACCAAGGTGGTGCGGGGGGTGGGCGAGGAGTCGCTCTTCGCCAGGGCACCGGCGACCTTCATCCTGATCGCCCTCAACGCGGCCGTCTTCCTCGCCGAGATCGCCAGCGGCAGCGGCGGGTTCTACGAAATCCGCGGCAGCTCGATCGTCTTCGACTACGGGCTCTTCGGGCCCCTGGTGAGCGAAGGGGAGTGGTACCGGCTCCTCACCAGCGGCTTCCTGCACGAGGGCCTGCTGCACATCGGCTTCAACATGTTCGCTCTCTTCTTCCTCGGCCGGATCCTCGAGCCGTCGATCGGCACGCCACGGTTCCTCGCCGTCTACTTCGCCTCGCTCTTCGGCGGCGCCTTCGGCGCCTTGCTGCTCAGTCCGGATGCGCTCACGATCGGGGCCTCGGGAGCGATCTTCGGCATCTTCGGCGCGACCTTCGTGATCGCTCGTGGACGCGGCTTCGACTCGGTTGCCTCTTCGATCGGCGTGATCCTGGTGATCAACCTGGTGTTCAGCGCCAGTAGTGCTCACGTTAGCCTTGGCGGTCACCTCGGTGGTCTTGCCGCCGGTGTTCTCTGCGCCGCGGCGATCGTCGCCGGAGATCGCGGCAGGCTCGGCGAAAATCGCCTCACCGTCGAGATTGCCGTCGCGGTCGGCGTCGGGATCCTGGCGATTCTGGGCGCTTTGGCGATCGCCTGAACTCAGCCGCCGGCACCGCGCCAGACGCTGGGGGCGCGCACCTCGGCGAAGCCGATGTTGCCCGGCGAGTCGACCAAGTCGGGGTGGAGCAGGTGGCCGAGGAGCTCGACCCCGTCGACCAGACGGGGGCCGGGGCGCGAGAAGGTAGAGGCGGCGTCGACCGCGAAGACGCGCTGCGCGCCGAGCTGCTCGATCTGATCCCAGTAGGCGAGCGCCTGGGCGCGCGAGTCCTCCACGTACCAACCGCAGGGCATCGCCACCGCCACGTCGGGGTTGAGCCCGGAGAGCTCGCCCCAGGAGACCTCGGGCGACTTTAGGCCCGGTGGTCCGGCGACGTCTTCGCCGCCGGCGATCGAGATCATCTCGGGGATCCAATGGCCACCGACGTAGGGCGGGTCGAGCCACTCCAGGGCGATCACCCGCGGCAGGCTCGCGCCGGCGACGGCGGCCCGCACGGTGGCCAGGCGACCCTCGAGCTCGCCGCGCAGTTCGTGTGCCTGCCGGGGGATATCGGCCGCCTCGCCGAGGCGGATCACGTCCTCGAGCATCTCGCCTAGCGTGCTCGGGTCTTGCTGCAGGACTCGCGGTTCGCCCGGCAACCGAGCCGCGACCTCGAGCACGTCCTCGTAGGAGACCGCGCAGACCGCGCAGATTGCCTGGGTGACAATCAAATCGGGCGCGACGCTCGCGAGCAGCTCCTCGTCGAGCTCGTATAGAGCCTGCCCCTCCGCCACCCGCGCCTTCACCGTCCGATCGATCTCGGCGGCGCTGAGCCCGGTCGACAGCACCGTCTTGGTTAGGTGGGGAAGGGAACTCGCCTCGGGCGGGTAGTCGCACTCGTGGGTGACCGCGACGACGCTGTCGCCGAGGCCGAGCGCGTAGAGCATCTCGGTCGCAGAGGGAACGAGGCTCGCAATCCGCATCCGACCAGCAATATCTCAGTTATCGCCGGCTCCGCGGGGCGGATGGCTATATTGCCTACGCCGAATGGCCGACGACGACCTCCCCCGAAGTACCGGGCCAAATAGACGATGAGCGCGCTGCTGCTCGTCCTTCTTCTGCTGCTGGTCGCGATCAACGGCTTCTTCGTCGCGGCCGAGTTCGCCCTGGTGCGCAGCCGTCGCGGCAAGCTCGAGCAGCTCGCCGAGGAAGGCGAAAGCGGGGCCGAGGAGGTGATCGAGCAGCTCGACAAGATCGACGAGTCGCTCTCCTCCTGTCAGATCGGGATCACGATTGCCTCGATCGGCATCGGCTTCCTCGGCGAGCCCTCGCTGGCGGTACTGCTCGAACCGATCTTCGGCGGCCTCTCGCACGGCGCCGCTGTCGGCCTCTCGGTCGCCATCGCCTTCATTCTTGTCACCGCGATCCACATCACCATCGGCGAGCAGGTGCCGAAGATGCTGGCGATCAGCCACGCCGAGCGCACGGCCCGCCGCGTCGCCCGCCCGCTCAACTGGTTCCGGATCATCACCGCGCCCGTCACCTTTGCGCTGAGCGGGATCTCCAACGCGATCGTCCGCCTCTTCGGCGTCGACCCGACCAACATCGAAGAGAAGCACACCGCCGAGGACCTCAAGCAGATCATCGACAGCTCGCGGATCGGCGGCACCCTCGACCCCGGCGAGGCGGGGATGCTCGGCGGCGTCTTCCACTTGCACGAGCAGGAGGCGCGCGAGGTGATGACGCCGATCCCTGCCGTCGTCACGGTCGACGCTTCTGAGACGGTGGAGACGGCGCTGCGGCGCTGCGTCACCTCCGGCCACACGCGGCTGGTCGTGATCGAGGACGAGAACCCCGACCGGGTCAAAGGGATCGTCCACAACAACAGCCTCGCCCGGCTCTACATGAGCGATGGGCCGGAGGCCGAGATCGCCCCGGCCGTGCGCGACGCCGTGATCGTGCCCGAGACCCGCCCGCTCGACGACCTGCTCCACGACCTTCAGGTCCAGCGCACCTCGCTGTCGGTCGTGGTCGACGAGTACGGCCGCACGGTCGGCATCGTCACCGTCGAGGACATCCTCGAGGAGGTGGTGGGGGAGATCGAGGACGAGACCGATCCCCGCGCCGCCGCCCTGCGCCAGCTCGCCGGCGGCGAGTGGTTCGTGCGCGGTCACGTCTCGCTCGGCGACCTCTCCGACGCCGGCATCGAGCTGCCGGTCGACACCGACGCTTACAACTCGGTCGGCGGCTACGTCTTCGGCGAGCTCGGCCGACTGCCCAAGCGCGGCGACACGATCACCGCCAACGGCTACACGATCCGGGTTGAGTCAGTGCGCGAGAACCGCATCGAGGCGGTCCGGATCAGCGGCCACTCCGCCGGTTCCGTCCGTCACGACTCCTAGCTTCTCCGGGCAACCCGCGTTCCCCATCAAACCTGGAGGTATCGCATGTGGGTTGTGCGATTGAGCGACAAGCAGCTTGAAGTCCTGAGGGCCCTGCTGCGTTCGGAGGAGCATCTCGGACCGGCGCTAAAAGGCGCGGTCGAAGCACTCGACCTGGCCCGCTGGGACGAGCTCCCGGAGGCCGAGCTTCCCTGGGAAGAGATCGAGCTGAAGGCACGCCAGCAGGGCATCTCGCCCGCAGACGTCATCTGGGACCTCGCCGGTAAGAGCTGCGACTAGACCGGCGCATTTCGGCGTCCTCGGTCGCTCGCGTGCAGAAGCACGCCACGCTCCCTGCGTCCTTGAACTGCTTGGTCTAGCCGCAGCTCTTAGTCGTAGGAGTAAAAACCTGCGCCGCTCTTGCGGCCCAACTTTCCTTCGCCCACCAGCTCCACGAGCAAGCCCGGGGGTTGGCTGGCGGCCTCGCTGTTCTCGGCGTAGAGGGCGTCGCCGATCGCCTTGGAGACGTCGAGCCCGACGAAGTCGAGCAGCGCCAGCGGGCCCATCGGATGGCCGGCGCCGAGCTTCATGCAGGTGTCGACCTCGCCGGCCTCCATGCCGGTCCGCTCGATCAGCCGCACGGCTTCGAAGAGGTAGGGGAAGAGCAGGCGGTTGACCACGAAGCCGGCCTGGTCGGGCACCTCGACCGCCGTCTTGCCCAGCGCCGCGCACCAGGCAAGCGCGGTCTCGCGCGCGCCCTCAGCGCCGTCGGGGAAGCAGACCTCGACCAGCTTCATCCGCGGCACCGGATTGAAGACGTGCAGGCCGAAGAGCTTGCCGATACCGGCGGCCTCGGCGATCGCGGCGATGCTGAGCGAGGACGTGGTGGTCGCCAGGTCGGCGTTGGGGCAGGCCTTGGCGATCGTCGCGAGCAGCTCGCCCTTGGGCTCGACTTCCTCGACTATCGCCTCGACGATCACGTCGCAGTCGGAGAGGTCGCTCGGGTCCGTGGTGACCCGCAGGCGCGACGGCTCCCCGCCCTCGATCTTGGCGCAGGCGGCAACCACTTTCTCCTCCGCACGCCAGGCGGAAGCCTCGCTGCGCGCCAGCAGAATCACGTCTGCGGTTGTGGTCGCGACAGCGGCTAGACCCGTGGCGATGGCGCCGCTTCCCGCGATTCCCGGACTCTGGTACCCCTGGCTTCCGTTCATGGGCGGGTTCCTATCAAGCCCGGCCCCGTTCCCGCTGCCAGGTACGATTGGTTGACTGACCAGTCAATCGATTCGGAGGGTGCGCGATGGCAGTCAACGGAAGCGGCAAGTTTGGTGGTCGTGAGGTCGTCATCGTCGAGGCCGTGCGCACCCCGATCGGGCGTGGGCACGAGGAGAAGGGTTACTACAAGGACGTCCATCCCTCGAACCTGCTCGCCAAGGCCTACAACGAGCTCTTCGAGCGCAGCGGCGTCGATCCGGCCGAGACCGGCGACGTGATCGCCGGCTGCGCTCAGCAGTTCGGCGAGCAGGGAGTCAACATCGGTCGCAACGCCTGGCTCGAGGCCGGCCTGCCGATCGAGACGCCGGCGACCACGATCGACCGCCAGTGCGGCTCCGCCCAGCAGGCGGTCAACTTCGCTGCCACCCTGATCGCCTCCGGCGTCCACGATGTCGCGATCGGCGGCGGGGTCGAGCACATGGGCCACATCTCCTTCGCCGACGGCTACTCGGTGATGAAGGAGCACGGCGCGCCCTTCTCGCCCGAGTTGATGGAGCGCTACAACCTGATTCCACAGGGCCTCTCGGCCGAGATGATCGCCGACCAGTGGGAGATTCCCCGCTCCGAGCTCGACGAGCTCGGCGTGCGCTCCCAGCAGCTCGCCGCCAAGGCGACCGAGGAGGGTCGCTTCGAGCGCGAGATCATTCCCTTCTCCGTCAACGGCGACACCTACTCGACCGATCAGGGCATCCGCCCCGAAACCTCGATCGAGGTGCTCTCCCAGCTCAAACCCGCCTTCAAGGAGGACGGCAAGATCACCGCCGGCAACTCCTCACAGGTCTCCGACGGCGCCGCCGCGGTGCTGCTGATGACGCGCGAGAAGGCCGACGCGCTAGGCCTCAAGCCGCGGGCTCGCATCTTCGACCAGACCACGGTCGGTGTCGACCCGGTGATCATGCTCACCGGCCCGATCCCGGCGACGCGAAAGCTGCTCGAGCGCAACGGGATGACGATGGACGACATCGACCTGATCGAGATCAACGAGGCCTTCGCCTCGGTCGTCGCCGCCTGGCGCCGCGAGCTCGATCCCGACATGGACCGGGTCAACGTCAACGGCGGCGCGATCGCCCTCGGCCACCCGCTCGGCTCGACCGGCGCCCGCCTGATCACCACCCTGCTGCACGAGATGGAGCGCACCGACAAGGAGATGGGCCTGGTGACGATGTGCTGCGGCGGGGGCCTGGGAACCGGCACCCTGATCCAGCGCGTCTGAGCCGGACGCCTCAGGCGGATCTAAAAATGTAGATTTCCCCTATGGGTACGGGACGGGGGACGTTTGTGGCGGCGGCGATGATCATCGCTCTCGTCATGGTGGGATGCGGCGGTGGTGGGGACTCCAGCACCGGCACGGGCTCGATCTCGAAAGCGGTCTTCGTCAAGAAGGTCGACGCGGTTTGCAAAGGCGGCACTGAACGAATGCAGCGCGCTGTTCTCAAATTCCTCAAGCAGGGCAGGGAAATCAAACGCCCGAGCACTGCTCAGTCCGTGAAACTGGTCGGGGCGGTCATCGTGCCCAGCGTTCAGCAGGAAATAAGGGAAATCAAGGCACTGGGCGTGCCCAGCGGGGACGAGGAAAAGGTCGACGCGATGGTCGGGGCGCTCGAAGAAGGAGTCGAAACGGCGGAAGACGATCCCGAAGCCGTGGTCAAAGGAAGCAGCGATGTGATCTTCGGAATCGCCAGCAGGATCGCCGGCGAATACGGGATAACGGGCTGTAGCGTTCGCTGAGGACTGGCTGCGCGGCCAAGCGGCCGCTATGCTCCGCGGCCGATGGACCTGACCCTCTCGCCCTCCGAGCAGCAGTTCCGCGACGAGGTTCGCGATTGGATCGAAGCGAACCACCCCGGGCCCGAGCCGGAAGCAGGGCTGGAGGAGGTAATGGCCTTCCGCAGCGAGTGGCAGCTGAAGATGCACGCCGCCGGCTGGGCCGGGATCTCCTGGCCCAAGGAGTACGGCGGCCGCGGTGCGACGATGATCGAGCAGGCGATCTTCGTCGGCGAGGCGGCGCGGCTGGAGGCACCGAGCCCCGCCAACGTGCTCGGCCTGGCGATGGGCGGGCCCGTAGTCATCGCCCACGGCAGCGACGAGCAGAAGCAGCGCTACCTGGAGCCGATCCTCACCGGCGAGGAGATCTGGTGCCAGGGATTCTCCGAGCCCGAGTCGGGCTCGGACCTGGCCTCGCTGAAAACGCGGGCGGTCAAGGACGGCGACGAATGGGTGGTCACCGGCCAGAAGGTCTGGACGACCTTTGCCCAGTACGCCAAGTGGTGCATGCTCGTCGCCCGCACCGACCCCGACGCCCCCAAGCACAAGGGGCTGACCTACTTCCTGATGGACATGGATCAGGCCGGCGTGGAAGCCAAGCCACTGGTGCAGATCACCGGCGAGGGCGAGTTCAACGAGGTCTTCATCAACGAGGCTCGCATCCCGGACGAGAACATCGTCGGCGGCGTCGGCAACGGCTGGTCGGTCGCGATCACGACGCTGATGAACGAGCGCGCCGGGCTCGCCTTCGGCGCGATCGCCCAGATCGCCAACAACCTCAAACGCCTCGGAGCCCTGGCCGCGGAGACGCGCGTAAACGGCGGCACCGCCGCTGAGGACCCGGTCTTCCGCCAGCGCATCGCCCAGCTCTACATCGAGGCCGAGACGATGCGGCTCAACGCCTACCGCGGCCTGACCAAGACGATGCAGTCGGGCATTCCGGGCCCCGAGGGCTCGCTTGGCAAGTGGCAGTGGGCCGACATCAACCAGCGCATCGCCGAGCTGGCGCTCGACATCGAGGGTCCCTACGCGGCGCTGACGCGCGGCGACGAGCACGTCGTCGCCGGCGGTGCCTGGCAGTACAGCTTCCTGCGCTCGCGGGCCAACTCGATCGAGGGCGGCACCACCGACATCCTCAAGAACATCATCGCCGAGCGCGTGCTCGGCCTGCCGAGGATGCGCTAGGGCGCTCGCCGACTCATGTACTTCGACCTCACCGACGAGCAGCAGGCGATCAAGGCGACCGCCCACGACTTCCTCGCGGCTCGCTACAAGTCCGACCGCGTCCGCGAGTTGGCCGAGAGCGAGAACGGCTTTGAGCAGTCCGATTGGGACGAGATGGCCGAGCTCGGTTGGACCGGCCTGGCGCTGCCCGAGGAGTGGGGCGGGCAGGGCCTCGGCATCGTCGAGCTCGCCGTGCTCTTCGAGGAGATGGGCTACGCGCTCGCCCCCTCGCCGCTCTTCTCCAACACGATCGCCGGCCTCGCCCTCTCGCTCTGCGGCTCCGACGAGCAGCGCGAGCGCTACCTGCGGCCATTGGCCGAGGGCAAGTTGCGCGGCACGCCCGCCCTCTGGGATGCCGGCGGCCAGGCGACGATCGGCAGCTTCACGATGGAGCCGCGCGTCGAGGGCGATGGCATCGTCCTCGACGGCGAGAAGGTCCTGGTGATGGACGCCGCGGCCGCCGACTTCTTCCTCGTCGCAACTTCTGACGGGTGTCGCCACCTGGTCGAGCGCGGCGCCGACGGCGTCACCGTCACTCCTTCGACCTCGATCGACACCACGCGCCGCCTCTACGCGGTCCGCTTCGACGGCGTCAAGGTCGCCGCGGAGGACTCGCTGCCGGCCGCCGAGGGCGACTACTACGCCGTCTTCAACAGGCTCTGCGTTGCGCTTGCCGCCGAGTCGACCGGCATTGCCCAGCGGACGATGGAGATGGCCGTCGCCTACGCCAAGGACCGCCAGCAGTTCGGTCGGCCGATTGGCGCCTACCAGGCGGTCTCGCACCGCTGCGCGCAGATGCTGCTGGAGACCGAGAACGCCCGCTCGGCTGTCTATGGAGCGGCCTGGGCCGCCGACGCCGAGCCGCAGTCGCTGCCGACGGCGGCCTCGATGGCCAAGGCCTACGCCTCCGATGCCGGCTGGCGCGTCCCCGACGCCTCGATCCAGGTGCACGGCGGCATCGGCTTCACCTGGGAGCATGACCTGCACTTCTTCCTCAAGCGCGGCAAGGCCAACTCCTTGATGTTCGGCGACTCGAAGTGGCACCGCGAACGCGTCGCCGACGCTGTCCTCGCCGACGCCGCGCCGGTTCCGGCCTGACGGGTCGAGGCATGGGCGCGCTCGAGCGGATCTCCGTCGCCGCGATCGGCACCACGGTCGCCGACCTCGAGGCCGAGACCCAGCGGGCGGAGGCGGCCGGCGTCGAGTGCGTCTGGGCGCCCGAGCTCTTCCGCTCCTCGTTCACTCAGGCCGCCTACCTGGCTGGCAAGACCGAGCGCATCGACGTCGCCACCGGGATCGCCTGGGCGTTCACCCGCAGCCCCTTCATCCTCGCCGTCAGCGCCCTCGACATCGATGAGATGTCGGACGGGCGCTTCCGCCTCGGCCTCGGCTCGGGGGTCAAGCGCCTGAACGAAACCTGGCACAACGCCGAGTACGGCAAACCCGCTCCCCACCTGCGCGAGGCGATCGAGGCAACGCGGTTGATCATGCAGCAGGCGGGCAAGGGCGAGCCGATCCGCTACGAGGGCTCCTACTACGACATCGACATCAAGGGCTGGATCCGTCCGCACCCGGCGCCGCGCGAGTCGGTGCCGATCTACACCGCCGGGGTGCAGGGGGGCATGTGCCGGATGGCGGGCGACGTCGCCGACGGCCTGATCGGCCACCCGATCCAGAGCCTGCGCTGGATCGATGAGGTCGTGGTCAGCTCCTTCGAGGAGGGTCTCGCCCGCTCGGGCCGTGAGCGCTCCAGCTTCGACTACCTGCCGACGGTCTGCTGCGCGATCGATGACGACGAGGCGCGGGCGATCGACATGGCCCGCCGCACGATCTCCTTCTACGCCACGGTGAAAACGTACATGCCGCTTTGGGAGCTGCACGGCTTCACCGACAACGCGGTCGCGGCCGGCGAGGCGTTCCGCCGCGGCGACCTCGCCGCCGTCCCGGCCGCGATCAGCGACGAGATGGTCGAGGCCTACTGCGCCGCTGGCCCGCTCGACAAGGTCCGCGCCCGGGTCGAGGCGACCGCCGAGCGCGCCGACGGCCTTTTTCTCACTCCACCCACCTACTTCATCTCCCCCGAAGAGCTGTCGGAGTACCAGAACCGCATCATCGCCGCCTTCGGCCCCGGCCTCACCCCCGGCTGAGTTTGAGGTTTGTTGGGTCTATGCCCGACAAAACTCAAACTCACGCTCTCGAGGTGCTCGAGCGGGTGGCGGAGATACCGGAGGGGTTCGTGCGGACCTATGGGGACGTATCGCCGGGGGCGCCGCGCTTTGCTGGCACGGTGCTCTTCGAGTGCGACGATCCCGACCTGCCTTGGTGGCGCGTGGTCCGCGCCGACGGTTCACTGGCCAAGGGAGCGCGCCAGCGTCGTCACCTGATTGCCGAGGGGGTCCCGTTCCGCGGCGAGCGGGTAGACATGGCCGCGGCGCGAGTGGCGGACTGAGCTACTCGTCGCGCGGGGTGATGCGAAAAGTCGAGACGACCTCGGCCTGCTTGGCCTCGGGATGGACGACGTAGGCGCTGGGGCCGCCGCCGAACCAGCCGGAGCTCTCGTTGTCGGCGACGAAGATGCCGGGGTGGTGCTTGCCGTCGCCGTCCTCGACCCAGACCTTGTCGCCCTCTTTGAAGCCGTGTTCGATCTCGTTGCTCACACCGCCAGCCTAGCCCCTATGGGCAGATGACGATCAGGTGGAAGTCGGCGTCGGCGTCGGCGCCTTTTTCGTCGCGGGTGTGGACTTCGATCGCGTTCGGGTTGGCCGGCGCGATGTTGGTCTGGGCGTAACCCGCTCCCGGCACCGTGGTGCTGGCGTTGTTGCGCCCGGCGACGTTGGCGCAGCCGCTGACGTTGGCCGGGAAGATCACGGCGACGGTGCCG
Organism: Solirubrobacterales bacterium; assembly: GCA_036271315.1. GTDB lineage: Bacteria > Actinomycetota > Thermoleophilia > Solirubrobacterales > 70-9 > VRUE01. The sequence continues at coordinate 85,572 of DATBAV010000036.1, forward strand.
CCGGCCTCGGTTGCGGTGATGCCTGAGTCGCTGGCGCGGGCCAGGGTCGCGTTGCCGGCGCCACTCGGGTTGTTGACCACTGCCCAGTAGGTGTTGGCCGCTCGTTTGGCGGACGGAACGACGCCAAGCTTGTTGGTGTTGATCTGGTAGCCGGTCAGCGTCTTGTGCTTGAGCTTGCCACCGCCGATCGTCTGCTTTTTGATCGACCCGCCGTTGATCGATTGCGCCGCGTAGGCCGTGCCTGCCAGCGCGACGATCAGGGCAATGATGGCGACGACCATCGCTGCCGATGGTCTCCTGCTCCTCGTAGCGTCCATGGGCTCCCCTTTGGTTTCGCGGACTTGTCGGGGCCAATACCCGGCGCTTGCGGCGATTAACCGCCGGCGTTAGATAGGCAGGGCAGCGACGAAACGCTCGAAGGCCGCCATATCGGTGACGGCCGGGCCGTGGCCGGGCAGGATCAGGCTGGGCCCGAGCTCGGCCAGCTTGCGGATCGAGCGGCGGTTCTCGGCCGAGTCGACGTTGTAGAAGTCGGGCGGCTCGGCGAGCATGGGGCGGCCGGTGGCATAGCTCATGCTGCGGATCACGTCGCCACAGATCGCCACCCGGTCGGAATCGCGGAAGAAGATCACCTCGCCGGGCGAGTGCCCTGGGGCGTGGACGACGCGAAATCCGGCGACCTCGTCGCCCTCGGTGAGAGTCTTGTCCACGGTGTGTGGTGGGCCTTGCCAGAACCAGGCCGCGGTGCGCGCGATTGGGTGTGAGGAGGCGGCTACGGGGCGCCTTCCCTCCATCGCGTCGACGTCACCGGTGTGGCAGGCGAGCGGAATTCCCCGCCTTTCGCAGACGTCCTTGGCGACCCCCTGGTGGTCGGCGTGCACATGGGTCAGCGCCAGCATCGAGAGCTCTCGCCCCTCGATCTCGGCGAAGATGCGGCGCCGGTCCCAGCGCCGCCCGGCGTCGATCAAGACATCCTCGGCGAGGTAGACGTTGATCGCCGGTCCCGGGAACTCCTTCAGTCGCCAGACCCCTGGAGCGAAGTTCTTCAATGCGAGGAGATTCCCATCGTCCCGCGCGGGTCGCCACTGTGCTCGGCCAACTCTTCCAGCTCGGCGATCTTGCGCTCGCCTTCGCGCCGCGCGGGGTCGTCGGCCCCCAGCGGCTCGATCAGGCGGCGGATCCGGTTGCGGACCTGCAGGGCGAAGTGCGGGGTGGAGGCGCCCGCCAGGGCGCGGATGTCCTCGGCGGTGACCCGGTGGCCGCCGCCGAGCAGGTCCGGGTTCTCGGCCTCGCTCATTCTTCTCCCCCTCCGATCTGGGCCAGTTCGGCGAGCTGATCGATTTCGGCTTGCTGGTTCACGTCGATGGCCTCCTGGTCCCCGATCACCCAGACGTGGTTGTAGAAGGCGCGGGTGGGATCGGTGGTGTAGCCGGGCTTGATGTCGAGCAGGTATTCGCGCAGCGCTTTCGGCAGCGTATCGGCGTCATCGGTGAGCAGCAGTGGCCCCCAGGTACCCGAAGCGGAGAGGGGCGCGGCGATCGCCGCCTGGATCGGTTCGTCGCTGCGGGCGACGACCAGGCCGTGCCCGGGGTCGTTGACGTTCCAGCCGAAGCCACCGCTCGCGTAGCGGGCCAGGGCGATCGCGTTTTCGACCGGTTTCTCCCCGGAGACCCGCCGCACCGGGTTGCCGATCTTGGCCACTTCCCGCACTACGTCGGAGGAGATCGCCGAAGAGGGCCCGAGTACGTAGACCGGCGTCTTCGGGTCTTCGCGCAGGGCGCTGGCGGTCTCCTTGGGGAGCTTGTCGGCGCCGCTGTAGAGAACCGCGTCGCCCGAGCGGGCGGCCCAGGCCGCGGCCGGCGCCGCGAATTCGGGCTCGCTTTCCGGGGCGAGGACGATGTGCGGGGGAGCGTTCCCGAGCAGTTTGTTCCGCAGCGCCTCGATCGCGACGGCTTGGGCGGCCGGGTTCGCCGCTTTCACCGGCGTCGTCCGCAATCCGTCTGGTGCGGCGGCGCTGCCGATGACAAAGGCCTGCGTTTTGTCGGTCGCGCTGCTTCCTTGCGGATCGAGGGCGTCGAGGGCCTGAGACGTCGGGTCGGGAAGGTCGCCCCCCGTGGAGACGAGCAGCGGCGCTCGCACCGGAGCCGACATCAGGACCGCCGCCGCGACCGCTCCCTGCCAGTCGCCTTCGTCGACCAGCGTGACCGCCGCGGGCCGTTGCGCGACCTTGGCCGAGGGGAAGACGGCGAGCGCCACGCCGGCCGCGGTCGTCGCCGCGTTGGAGCCGCCGACCCTGGTCGTGTTGTTGGTGGCAAACGACGGGTAGCCCAGTTCTTCGGCCGCTTCGGCGGTTGGGGTCTGCTTTTCTTCGGGCGCCGGTTCTGCCTGGGCCGGTGCCGGCGCAGGCTTTTCATCCTGCTTGTTCGAGCCGCCGCCCCCGAGCACGGCCGCGACCAGGAAGACCAGGGCGACCAATACCAGTCCGGCGATCGCTTTCAGCGCCGCCGGGATTGGCTTGCGCTTGCGCTTTTTCTCCACCGCCGCGGGCGCGCCGGGTGCCGGTTTCGGCGCCGAGTGCTCCCCTGCTTTCGGCGCCTTGGAGGCCGGCTCCGGTGGTTTGGCTTGCGGCGCCTGGGCCGCTGGCTCCGGCTTAGCCGACTGGTCTGGTTTCGCCGCCGGCACCTCGGCGTTGATGGGCTGTTTCCGGGCCAAGGCCGGAACGGTACAGGCGAGGCGGTGGCTGGCTGGTCAGCTAACCTTCTGGGGACTGGTTGACTGACCAGTCAATCAACCGCGCACCACGCCGCCGACCAAGAAGGGACCCATGGATTTCGCACTCAACGACGAGCAGCTGGAGTACAAGGAGCGCTGCCGGACCTTCGCCCGCGAGGTGATCAGGCCCGCCGCCCGCAAGCACGACGAAGAGGAGAGCACCCCCTGGGAGGTGATCAAGGAGGCGCGCAAGCAGGGCTTCGGCGGCCTCGAGGGCATCCAGCGCAACGCCGCTGACGAGCAGGGCCAGATGCAGGTGATCTCGGCCGAGGAGTTCCACTGGGGCTGCGCCGGCACCGCCCTGGCGATCTCCGGCTCCGGTCTCGCCGCGGCGGGAATCGCTTCCTCCGGCACGCCCGAGCAGATCGCCCGCTGGGTTCCCGAGTGTTTCGGCAGCGGCGACGAAATCAAGCTCGGCGCCTACGCCGTCACCGAGCCGCAGGCCGGCTCCGACGTCAAGAGCCTGAAGACGACCGTCAAGCGCGACGGTGACGAGTGGGTGCTCAACGGCACCAAGGTATTCATCACCAACGGCGGCATCGCCGACGTTCACGTCGTCGTCGCCACCGTCGACCCGGCCCTCGGCACGCGCGGGCAGGCCTCCTTCGTAATCGGCAAGGACACCCCCGGGCTGAGCCAGGGCAAGAAGGAGTCGAAGCTCGGCATCCGCGCCTCGCACACGGCGGAGATCGTGCTCGAGGACTGCCGGATCCCGATCGAGAACCTGCTCGGCGGCGAGGAGAAGCTGGAACGCAAGCTGCAGCGCGGGCGCGAAGGAAAGAAGTCGCGCGGCGCCGATGCTCTGGCGACCTTCGAGATGACCCGGCCGCTGGTCGGCGCCTCGGCGCTTGGCATCGCTCAGGCCGCCTACGAGTGGACCCTCGAGTACCTCGACGGCCAGTCAGAAGGCGGCAAGCCGGTGCTCGGCGAGCAGCGCATCCAGCAGGTCCTTGCCGACGTTGCCACAGAGATCGAAGGCGCGCGTCTGCTGGTCCAGCGCGCCGCCTGGATGGGCCGCAACGGCATTCCGATGCGCGGGGGCCAGGGCTCGATGTCGAAGCTCAAGGCCGGAGACGTGACGATGTGGGCGACGACCACACTGATGGACCTCGTCGGTCCTTACTCCTGGAGCACCGAGTGCCCGCTGGAGAAGTGGTTCCGCGACGCCAAGATCTACCAGCTGTTCGAGGGCACGGCGGAGATTCAGCGGATGGTTATCTCGCGGATGCAGGCGCGGGAATATGCCGAGCGGCTTGGCTACGCCGCCGAAATCGCCGAGGAGGCTATGGCCCAGAAGCCCGCGGAGAAGGAGCCTGTTCCCGCCTAGTGGATAGGTCCTAAGCTCGGGCCGTGCACTCTCATTCGCACTCGCATGCGCTGGATGTACGCCGCGGCGACAGCCGCCGGCGGATGTGGATAGCTCTCGGGATCAACGCGGGGTTGTTGGTCGCTGAGGCGGTTGGTGGGGTGCTTACCGGGTCGCTGGCGGTGTTGGCGGACGCGGGGCATCTGCTCTCCGATGTCGGGGCGATTGCGCTGGCCTTGTTTGCCGCCGCGCTTGCCGCTCGGCCGGCTGGGGGGCGGATGACCTTTGGCTATCAGCGCTCGGAGATCCTTGCGGCGCTTACCAACGGGCTGCTGCTCGTTGTCGTATCTGTTGTGATCGGGGTGGAGGCGATTGGTCGGCTCGGCGATCCGCCGCAGATCGACGGTCTCGGGGTGCTCGGTCTCGGTTTGCTCGGGCTCGCCGGCAACGTTGCCGCCACCATCGTGCTGGCCCGGGGTGAGCGTGAGGACGTCAACCTCGAGGGCGTCCTCCGCCACAGCGCCGCCGACGCGCTCGGCTCGCTTGGTGTCGTCATCGCCGGCGCCTTCGTCATCGCCGGTGGCTCGGACATCGTCGACCCAATCGTCAGCCTCTTGATCGCCGCCCTGATCCTGATTTCCTCCTGGCGCTTGATCAAGGAGCCGTTCGACGTGCTGATGGAGGCGGCACCCGCCGGGGTCGATGTCGACGCCGCCGGTGCGGCGATCTGCTCGGAGGAGGGGGTGCGCTCGGTCCACGACCTGCACATCTGGACGGTGACGTCGGGGTTCGGCGCTCTCGCTGCTCACGTCGTGGTCAGCTCGGATTGCGATCCGGGGCTGGTGCGGCGGCGGCTTGAGCTGCTGTTGCACGAGCGCTTCGGGATCGACCACACGACGCTGCAGATGGAGGAAGAGGCCTCCGCCGATCTCCTGCACGTCGAGAACGCTCCTCCCAGGACCTGATCGCAAGCCAGGTTGCAGGGTGAATTCCCTGCAAGTCGGCACTTCTCGACTTGGCTAGCCTCGGCGGCGATGGTCAGAAATCGCCTTGCCCTGGTGGCGTTTCTCGTCGCCGCGGCGGCGCTGGTTGCGCTGCTCGCTGCCGGCGCCGCGCCCGCCAACGATCTCGAATCGAAGCTCGACGCCAAGGAAGCGAAGCTTTCCAAGGTGCGCGAACGCTCCGGCGTCCTGACGACGACGATCTCCGACCTCGGTGATCGCATCGACAGGCTGACGACGGAGGTGGCCGGCCTGCGCAAGCAAGAGGCGGCCGTGGAAGTTCGCCTCAACGCCAAGCAGACCGAACTGGACCGGGCGATGGCCCAGCTCAACGGGGCCAAGGTGCGTCTAGTCAAAATGCGCTCGCACCTGAAACGGGCCCTGACCGCGCTGCGGGATCGTCTCGTCGCCATCTACGAGACCGGAACCCCCGACGTGCTCAGCGTCATCGTCGGCGCCAACGGCTACGACGACCTGATCGATCGCACCGAATACCTCAATCGCATCCGCGGCAACGACGAAGCGATCATCGGTCGCGTGCGCGAACTGCGTGACCAGGTCAGGCGCACGGTCGATCGCCTGCGCGGCGCCAAGGACCAGATTGAAGCCGCGCGTGACTCGATCGCGGCAGAAGAGCAGGTCCTGGCAAGCGCTCGCGGCGACATCCAACAGCGGCAGTCGTCCCTGGTCGCCGCTCGCGACGATCGCGTGGCAGCGCTGAAGCAGATCCGCTCGCATGAAGAGGAGCTGGATGGCTCGGTGGCAAAGATCCAAGCGAAGATCGCGGCGCAACTCGCCGGCTACGGATCGGTGCCTTTGCCGGCGGGGCCGATCCGCGGTGGCAGCGGCGGGCTGATCTGGCCGGTCGACGGCCCGGTCGTCTCGGGCTTCGGACCGCGCACGATCAACGGCAGCTACGAGTACCACCCCGGCATCGACATCGCCGTTCCCAGCGGCACCCCGATCCGGGCGGCGGCCGCCGGCACCGTGATCTTCACCGAGCCCGAGGCGAGCAGCGGTGGCTACGGCAACTACACCTGCATCGACCATGGCGGCGGGCTCTCTACCTGCTATGCCCATCAAGAGACCTTTGCCGTCTCGGCCGGCCAGCAGGTCTCCCAGGGCCAGATAATCGGCTACAGCGACTGCACCGGATACTGCTTTGGGCCGCACGTTCACTTCGAGGTCCGCATCGACGGCGAAGTCACCGATCCGATGGCCTACCTGTAGGCGACGGCTCGCGGGCACCTCTTTTACTCAGAATTCCCTAGGAAATTCAATTATTTGGTATGTCGGCCGGGTTTGACCCTGCCAGTCTGGGTACGAGCCTCCCAGGAGGCCATCTAGATGATTCGCCAGGCTCACACCTATCTCGCGGGAGCGGTGTCCAGCACCGCACTGGTCGCGGCAGCCGTGGTCGCCTTCGTCCTGCTCGTCTCGTTTCAGGCCTTGAAGGACTGGCCGCTGACCGACATCGGCATCGGTGGAGATGACAGCGCCGCCACCGGGCCCAGTGTCCCCGGTGCCGGCTCGACGACGTCCCCGGCGGAAGCTGGTGGCACCAGCGCCACTGCCGGACCCGTCGTAGTCAAAGGCTCCGCTCGCAACGGCAACGGTCGCTCCTCCACGAAGCAGGCCGACCAGGTCGCGGTCGACGCTTCGCCGACAGCCACGACGGGCTCTCCCACCGCGGAAACGCCTCCCTCCAGTCCGGCTGGGCAAGGCAGCCCCAGCGCTCCCAACGGCTCCTCGCCGACTGGCACCGCCAGCTCGAGCCCCTCTTCGGGAGGGGACGGCAACGGCGGCGGTGGTGGATCCAGTCCCGCAACGGAAACCGGATCGGGCAGCTCGGCTGGCGGCAAAAGCCAGTCGACTTCGGGTGCGATCACCGAAACCGTCAACAAAACGGTTTCCGGCGTCGACGAAACCACCGGCGGCGCGCTCGGCAGCACCGGCGTAACCGAAACCACCGGAAAAGTCGTCGAAAGCGTGGCCGGCCCGGAATCGGCGGTCGGCAAAACCGTCGACGAAGTCGTCAAAGGGCTCGGCGGCCTGCTCGGCGGCAACAAATAATCGGCCACTAGCCGCCGCTCCCCTTTCAACCGTCACAATGCCCGCCTATGGCGGAGCGTGCACAGGCCGGGGCGGTCGTCGACCCGATCGAGGGGTCGCCGGTGTACCCGGGCAATAGCCGCGTCAACGAGCGCGGCCACCTCGAGATTGCCGGTTGCGACGTCGTCGATCTGGCGGCCGAGTTCGGCACGCCGGCCTACGTCTACGCCGAGGACGACATGCGCGATCGCGCTCGCGCCTATCGGGCGGCCTTCGAGCGGCGCGGGGCCGAGGCGGAAGTGCTCTTCGCCAGCAAGTCGCTGCCCTGTACCGCCGCCTACCGGCTCTTTGCCGAGGAGGGCCTCTCGGTCGACGTCGCCTCGGGCGGTGAGCTGCACATGGCGCTGCGCGCCGGCTTCGACCCCGGGCGCATCCACATGCATGGCAACAACAAGAGCGACGAGGAGATCCTCTTTGCCGCCCGTTCCGGCGTCGGCCACCTGATCCTCGATTCCTTCGACGAGATCGACCGCTGCGAGCGCCTGCTCGAGCAGCCGCAGGACGTGCTCGTGCGGGTCACGCCGGGGATCAAGCCCTCGACTCACACTTACGTACAGACGGGCCAGCTCGACTCGAAGTTCGGCTTCGGCCTCGACGACGGTCGGGCGGCACGGGCGATCGAGCGGGTGCTCTCTTCCGAGGTGCTCAACCTGACCGGCCTGCACGCCCACATCGGCTCGCAGATCTTCGAGCTCGAGCCCTACACGCTGGCGATCCGGGCGATCGGCGAGCTGGCCGGCGACTGGTGCAAGATCGTCAACGTCGGCGGCGGCCTCGGCATCGCCTATACAGCTGAGGACGAGCCGCCCTCGATCGACGCCTACGTCGACGTCAAGGTGCGCGCCGTCACCGAGGTCTTTGGCGACGGCGTGCGGATCCTGATCGAGCCCGGCCGCTCGCTGGTCGGTAACGCCGGCATCACCGCCTACCGGGTCGGCACCGTCAAGGAGATTCCCGGCGTTCGCACCTACGTCGCCGTCGACGGCGGTATGTCGGACAACATGCGGCCGATGCTCTACGGCTCGCGTTACGAAGCGCTGATCGCCGATCGCGCCGCCGAGCCGGCCGGGAGCACGGCGACGATCGCCGGCATGCATTGCGAGTCGGGCGACATCATCGTCCGCGACGCGCTGCTCGCCTCCCCGGCGGTGGGCGACGTGCTGGTCACGCCGGCCACCGGCGCCTACGGCTACGCGATGGCGAGCAACTACAACGGCGTACCGCGGCCGCCGGTGATCTTCTGTCGCGACGGCGAGGCCCGCGTGGTCGTGCGTCGCGAGACCTATGAGGACCTGACCTCGCGCGATGTCTGAGCCGATTCGCATCGGGCTGCTGGGACGCGGCACGGTCGGTGGTGCCTTCGCTGAGCTGGTCGAGGCGCGGGCCGAGGCGGTTGAGGCGGCGACGGGGCGCCGGCCGGAGATCAGCGGGGTGCTGACCCGCGAGGGCGGCGACTTCGGCGAGATCCTCGCCGGCTCCGATCTGATCGTCGAGCTGATCGGCGGCACCGACCCGGCACGCGGCTACGTGCTCGACGCCCTGCGGGCGAAACGCCCGGTGGTCACCGCCAACAAGCAGCTCCTCGCCCAGCACGGTGAGGAGCTCTTCGGCGTCGCCCGCGAGGCAGGCGTGCAGCTGCGCTTCGAGGCGGCGGTGGCGGGGGTGATTCCGATCGTGCGGGTGATCCAGGAGAGCTTCGGCGCAACCGAGATCGCCAAGGTCTTCGGCATCGTCAACGGCACCACCAACTTCATCCTCAGCGAGATGGCTGCGAGCGGCGCCTCTTATGAGGACGTCCTTTCCCGCGCCCAGGAGCTCGGCTACGCCGAGGCCGACCCGACCGCCGACGTCAGCGGCGCCGACGCGGCGGCGAAGATGGCGATCCTCGCCCGGCTGGCCTTCCACACACCGGTGACGCTGGACCAGGTCTTATACGAGGGGATCGAGCAGGTCGAGCTCGATGATCTTGCCTACGCGAAAGAGCTCGGCCTCTCCCTCAAGCTCCTCGGCGTCGCCGAGCGGGTCGACGGCGGCATCAGCGTCCGTGTCTTTCCCTGCTTCCTCTACGGCGGCCATCCGCTCGCTCCGGTCGGCGGCCCCTTCAACGCCGTCATGGTCGAGGCGCCGGAGATCACCGAGGTGACGATGTCGGGGCCCGGGGCCGGGGGAGTGCAGACCGCCTCGGCCGTGCTCGGCGACGTCGTCTCGATCCTCAGCGGCGACGCTCCCGTGCACGAGACGCGCGAGCGCCTGCCGATCGTCTCCGACGTCACCTCCTCCTTCTACCTCCACCTCGCGGTCGCCGACCGCCCCGGCGTGCTGGCCAGCGTCGCCCAGGTGCTGGGCGACAAAGACGTCTCGGTGAAGAGCGTCGTCCAGCGCGGCAGCGGTGAGGACACGCGCCTGGTGATGGTGATTCACGAGTGCTTAGAGTCGCGCTTCTCGGCCGCGCTCGAGGCGATCGAGGGGCTCGACGTGCTGCGCTCGCCGGCGCGCTCGATCCGGGTGATCGAAGAGGAGTTCGTCTGAGCGCATGCGGAGCAAGCGTCCATATCTGACTATTCGCGCAGCGGAGCATGCGCGAAGCCCCGTGTCATGAGCCCCGCGCCCCTGATCGAGCGCTACCGGGAGCGCCTCTCGCTCGAGCCCGGTGATCCGGTGGTGACCTTGAATGAGGGCTCGACGCCGCTGGTCGAGGCGCCGCGGCTCTCGGAGCGGATCGGTGCCCGCGCCTACCTCAAGTTCGAGGGCGCCAACCCGACCGGCAGCTTCAAGGACCGCGGCATGACCCTCGCGGTCTCGCGGGCCAAGGGCCGCGGTGCCGAGGCCGTGATCTGCGCCTCGACCGGCAACACCGCCGCCAGCGCCGCCGCCTACGCGGCGCGGGCGGGGATGCGCGGGGCGGTGATCGTGCCCGAGGGCAAGATCGCGATCGGCAAGCTCGCCCAGGCGCTGATGCACGGCGCCCGCGTCGTTGCCCTGCAGGGCAACTTCGACGACGCCCTGCGGATCGTCCGCGAGCTCGCTGACAAGCACCCGATCGAGCTGGTCAACTCGGTCAACCCGTACCGGATCGAAGGCCAGAAGACCGCCGCCTTCGAGGTGATCGAGGAGCTGGGGGAGGCGCCGGGGGCGCTGGCGATACCGGTCGGCAACGCCGGCAACGTGACCGCTTATTGGCGCGGCTTCCAGGAGGCCGGTACCGCCCCGATCCTCTACGGCTTCCAGGCCGAGGGTGCCGCGCCGCTGGTCCGCGGCGAGCCGGTCGCCAACCCCGAGACGGTCGCCTCGGCGATCCGGATCGGTAACCCGGCCCGCTGGGAGGAGGCGATGGACGCATTCACCTCCTCGCGCGGCCGCGTCGCCGCCGTCTCCGACCAGCAGATCCTCGACGCCTACCGTTGGCTCGCGGCCGGCGAGGGCGTCTTCTGCGAGCCCGCCTCGGCGGCATCGGTCGCCGGCCTGCTCGCACACGGCCTACCCACGGTCGAGGGTGAGCCAGCACCGGAGACGGTCGTCTGCGTCCTCACCGGCCACGGCCTCAAGGACCCCGACACCGCGCTCTCCAAAGCGCCCGCCGTGATCAACTGCCAGAACGACCTCAGCGCGGTCGAGCGCGCGGTATTCGATTGACCGTCCGCCGCCGGCTCGTCCGCGTCCCCGCCTCGTCGGCCAACCTCGGCCCGGGCTATGACGTGCTCGCCGCCGCGGTCTCGCTCTACCTGGAGCTCGAGGTGGAGGAGACGGGCGAGTTCTCGCTCGATCCCGGCGGGCTCGACGTATCGACCGGCCGCGACAACCTGATCGTGCGCGCCTTCGAGACCCTGCATCCCGCCGACGGCATTTCCTTCCGGCTGAAGAGCGAGATCCCGCTGGCGCGTGGATTGGGCTCGAGCGCGGCGGCGATTGTCGCCGGCCTTTTCGCCGCGGACCACCTCTTCGAGCTCGCCCTCTCCAAGCAGGAGATGCTGGTCAAGGCGACGGAGCTGGAGGGGCACCCCGACAACGTCGCGGCGGCGATCTACGGCGGCTTCGTGATCTGTGGCGCGGGGGAGGGCTCCTCGCCGAGCGCGGTCCGCTTCGACCCGCCGAGCGGCCTGGAGGGAATTGCCGTGGTCCCAGCCGAGGAGGTCTCGACCGAGCGCGCCCGCGAGGCGATCCCCGTCGAGGTCCCGCTCGCCGACGCGGTTGCCAACGTCTCCGCCGCCTCGCGCCTCGTGCTTGGCCTGCAGACGGCCGACCTCGACCTCCTCGCCGCCGGCCTCGTCGATCACATCCACCAGCCCCGTCGCCGCGAGCTCTACCTCCGTTCGATGGACCTGGTCGACAGCGCCCCCGAGCTGGGCGCCCTCGGCGCGACGATCTCCGGCGCCGGTCCCACCGTCCTCGTCTGGACAACCTGGCAGGAAGCGGGCCACGTCGCCGAGGCCCTCGAGCGGCGCTGCGCCGACTGGGCCGAGGTCCGCCGCCTCCCCTTCAGCCCCCACGGGGCGGACGTGCCCGAGCTTTAGGCCGGGCTCCGCTGGCCGCTTAACCGAGATCCTTGTTGAGCCGCCTGGGCCCGGACTAGGATCGGGCCATGGTCAAAAAACTCAAGTCGCTGGTCGTGCTCGCCGTCGTGGGCGCCTGTCTCGCCGTTCCGGCGAGCTCGCAGGCAACCCTCGTCTTCACCCGTAATCCCTTCAGCCCGACGGTCTACGTCGCGAACGACAACGGCTCCTCGGCGCGGAAGCTCGGCTCGGGATCGAATCCGCGCGTCTCGCCCGACGGGCAGACGGTCGCCTTTTACCGCTTTGGAAAAGGCAACCAGCCCGCTGAACTGGTCGTGACCCCCGCCTCTGGCGGGCCGGTGAGAAAGCTGGCGAGCGGCTGGCAGGACCCGTTCGTCTTTGCCTGGTCGCCCGACTCGGCGACGATCGCGGTGCTGCTCGGCCCCGAGGTCGGCAAGCAGCGCCTGACGTTGATCGACGTCGCCAGCGGCGCCCAGCAGACCGTCTCCAGCGGCTTCTTCAACGGGGTCAGCTTTGCGCCCGACGGAGCGCAACTCGCCTATGGGCTCTCGAACAAGGAATTTGGCTCCAAGAGCGACGTTTACCGCTTCGATATCCCCGAACCAGGTGCGGTCTTCGTGCAGGCTCCGCAACCGGTTCGCATCACCAGCGATCACAGGTCCTCGGATCCGCTCTGGGGGCCTAACGAAAAGATCGTCTTCGTCAAGCACCTGGGTGAAAAGAGCCGCAAGTACGGCCCTAAGAACGACCTCTTCCTGATGAATGCCAGTGGCAAGGGGGTCAAGCGACTGACCCACACCAAGGTCGGGCCGCTGTTGGCGGGTCTGGACCCCACCGCCTGGTCGGCCAACGGCAAGCACCTGCTCGCCGAGTTCGGCGGCCAGGACACGACCTACGCGGTCACGGTCAATCCGAAGACCGGCGCGGAAAGGGCCCTGACCAAGGAACGCGAGACCGGCTTCGTCGGCACCGCGCTCTCCAGCGACGGCAAGCTCGTCCTCGGCAGCCTCGGCGGCTTCGAACCCGGCCCCGGCCACAAGGTGGTCAGCATTCCCTACAAGGGCGGCAAGCCCAAGGTGCTCGCCAACAACGCCTCGGAAGCCGATTGGAGCCGCTGATGGCCGGCGGCTTCACGATCAAGCACCGTGACGAGTTCGAGTCGATGGAGGGCTCGGGCGACTCGACTTGGCGTCTCGCCCGCAAGGCGCTGGGGACTTCGGCCTTCGGCTTCAACCTGGTCGAAATCGATCCCGGCGGCCAGATCCCCGAGCACGACGAGAGCGGCAGCGGCCAGATCGAGCTCTACGCGATCCTCGAGGGCGAGGCGGTCCTGCGGATCGAGGGCGAGGACCACCCGGCGCCAGCAGGCACCTTTGCCTCGATCGAGCCGCCGGCGAGCCGCACGATTCTCAACCGCTCCGATGCTCCGGTCACCGCGCTGCTGATCGGGGTCCAGCCCGAGGGCGGCTACGAGCCGATGAGCTGGGCCTAGCCCAGCCCCGGGTTGGCATCGAGGTACTGCTTGGCCAACCGCTTCGGCGCGCGCGCAAGCCAGGCTTCGATCGTCAGTTCCTCCAGCTCGCCGACCGCGATCCGCTCCAGCCGCACGAGGACCGACGGGTAGCCGTCGAAATGGGGGGTGGTGAAGTAGATCTTGGGATCGTCGGCGAGCAGCGCTTCCTTGGCGACCAGGTGCTCGACCCGGGCTCCAAGGATCGGGCCGCTCGGTGCCGCTTTGCCCAGCGCCTCCAGTTCGCTGGCGCGAAGCGGGCGCTCCCAGACGAAGAGCTTCTTGCGCACCCGCCACGAGGGCAGCCCGTGCATCGGCTGCTCTGCGGCCTCGGGCAGGGAGAGCGCGATGCGGCGCACGTCATCCCAGTCGGCCATCTCAACAGTTTTGCGCTATTTGCAGGGAAACGCCGATTTATCTCGACGGGTTTCCGGGCGTCCCTATAATTCACAAACCCGTCAACCCGTCGCGCGCCCGCTCGAAGAAGGCGTGGAAACCGGGAGGTCAGCGTGTCCCATACCCAGTCCCGTGAGCTTCACGGCGAGAGCCCCGTCCGCTACTCGCCAGAGCGTGCCTACAGGCCGCTTGTCTCGCCGCCCAGCGTCGAGGACAAGGATGCCTGTGCGATCTACGCCTCCGTCCGCAAGGACGCCACTCCCAGCCATGCACCGATCGAGCTGGCGATCCCGGCCCTGCAGAAGATGCTCCACCGAGCCGGCAACGTCGACGGCGAGGGGGACGGCTGCGGCCTGCTGCTCGACCTGCCGCGCAAGATCTGGGCCGAGGAGGTCCGCTCCGGCGGCCACGACCCCTCACTGACCCTCGACGACGCCTTCGCCGTCGCCCACATCTTCGTCGAGCGCTCCCAGGACCTCGAGCGCATCCAGCACGACGCCCGCGAGCTGCTCGGCAACGGCGGTTTCCGCATCCTCGCCGAGCGGATCGGCGTCGTCGACTCGCCCGCGCTCGGCCCGACCGCGCGCGAGGAGGAGCCGCACTTCTGGCAGCTGGCCGGCCTCGTCGCCGATGCCTCGCGCCGCGACCGCGTCCTCTTCGACCTGCTGATCGAGCTCGAGCAGCAGCTCGACGTCCACGTCCCCTCTTTCTCGGCGACTACCTGCGTCTACAAGGTGATGGGCGCGCCCACCGTGCTCGGCGAGTACTACCCCGACCTGCGCGACGAGCGCTTCGAGACGATCGGCTGCTTCGGCCACAACCGCTACTCGACCAATACCTGGCCCTCCTTCAAGCGGGTCCAGCCCTTCTCGGTGCTCGGCCACAACGGCGAGATCAACACGATCGCCCAGCTGCGCCAGGAGGCGAAGATGCTCGGCGTGCCGATCCACGTCGGCGGCTCGGACTCCCAGGACCTCAACCGCACGATCGACACCCTGGTCAGCCGCGACGGCCTCAGCCTCGCCGAAGCGATGGAGATGGTCGTGCCGCCGATCGTCGAGGAGATCCGCTCGATGCCGGCCGAGCTGCACCGCTTCTACATGTACTTGCACCAGGCGATGGGCCCGTTCGCGCAGGGGCCGGTGGCGCTGATCGCCCGCCACTCCGGCGAATGCGTCTTCTCCTCCGACGCGCTCGGGCTGCGGCCGCTCTGGCAGGTCGAGACCGGCGACGACTACGTCTTCAGCTCCGAGCCCGGGGTGGTCTCGGTCGGCGCGATGGTCTCTGAGCCGAAGCCGCTTGCTCCTGGCGAGAAGGCGCTGGTGATCATCGATCGCGAGCGCAAGCGCTCGACCCTGCACCCGCACGACGAGATGCTGCGCATCGTCCGCGAGAGCTGGCTGCGCCGCAACGGCGCCGATGACGCCGCCGCCTACGACCGCGCCCTGGAGACCGGCGGGCCGCTCGAGGGCGAGGAGGTGCCGGGTTACTCCGATGCCGGTCCCGAGGAGCCGGTCAAGGTCACCGACCGCGTCCTCGCTGGCTTCGGCTGGCAGCGCGACGACGTCAAACTGGTCCAGCAGATGGCCTCCAACGGCCAAGAGCCGGTCGGCTCGCTGGGCTACGACGGGCCGCTCGCTGCGCTATCTCCGGAGCGCCAGAACCTCGCCGACTACTTCAAGGAGACGGTCGCCGTCGTCACCAACCCGGCGATCGACCGCGAACGCGAGATGGAGCATTTCTCCACCCGCACCGTCTTCGGCCGCCGTCCCTCGCTCGGCGCCGCCGGCGAGGACACGGGCACGGTCGAGACCGCCTTCCCGGTGATCCTCGGCGGTCACCACGGCCTGGCGCCGCTCTCCGACAAGACCTACCGGGCGATCGCCCGCAAGCACCACACCTACTTGCTCGAGGACCTCTGGGAGGAGTTCCGCGGCCGCGCCGACGTGGTCGACATCTCGCTGCTGGAGTCGGAGACGACACGCGGCGCGATCGAGCGGATCAAGCAGGAGGCAGTGAAGAAAGTCCGCGACGGCGCCGAGCTGCTTGTGCTCACCGATCGCACCGTCTATGACGCCGATCGTCGTTACCTCGATCCCCACCTCGCTACCTCCGCCGTCGACCAGGCGCTGAAGAGCTTCAAGGTCGAGCCGGGCGAGGAGAACCTGCGGCGGCGCTGCGGCCTCGTGCTGCGCTCGGCGGCGATCCGCAACGTCCACGACACGATGCTTGCCCTTGGCCTCGGCGCCAACGGCGTCTGCCCGTACACGATGGTCGAAGTGGTCTGCGTCGAGGACTACGAGTCCGACGTCTCCAACCTTTGCGACGCGCTCAATAAGGGCATGGAGAAAGTGATCTCGACGATCGGCATCCACGAGGTGCGCGGTTACGCCCGCCAGTTCTCCTCGATCGGGATCAAGCCCGAGCTGACCGAGATCTTCATGACCGAGGCCTTTGCCGCTTCCGAGCGCGCCGGCGTCGGCTTCACCGACCTCGACGAGGACACCAACGAGCGCACCCGCGTGCTCGCCGGAGACGAAGACGCGAAACCGGCGAAGACGTTCCGCTTCTACCCCAAGGTCTACAAGGCCGCGATCGCCACTGCCAACGGCACCGGCTCCTACGAGGACTACTCGCAGAAAGTCCGCGACCTCGAGCAGCAGAGCCCGATCTCAATGCGCCACATCATGGGGCTGAAAGGCGACCGGGAGCCGGTCGACCCGGCAAACGTTGACGCGGGCGTCGGCCACCACGACTACCCGTTGGTGATCTCCTCGATGAGCTTCGGCTCGCAGTCCGAGCCGGCCTTCCGCGCCTACGCCGAGGCGGCGAAGTCGATCAACGTGCTCTGCGTCAACGGCGAGGGCGGCGAGATCCGCGACATGTACGGGAAATACCGCAAATGGCGCGGTCAGCAGGTCGCCTCGGGGCGCTTCGGCGTCTCGGCGGAGATGCTCAACTCCTCCTACCTGGCCGAGATCAAGATCGGCCAGGGCGCCAAGCCGGGCGAGGGTGGTCACCTGCCCGGCAAGAAGGTCTCCGAGAAGGTCGCCGCCGCGCGTAACGCCGCGCCGGGCACCGACCTGATCTCGCCCTCCAACAACCACGACCTCTACTCGATCGAGGACCTGGCCGAGCTGATCGACGAGCTGAAGACGGTCAATCCTGACGTCCGCGTCTCGGTCAAGGTCCCGGTGGTGCCGAACATCGGCACGATCGGCCTCGGCATCGCCAAGGCGGGGGCGGACATCATCACCCTCTCCGGCTTCGAGGGCGGCACCGGCGCCGCCCGCCAGCACGCCCTGCGCCACGTCGGCCTGCCCAGCGACATCGGCACCCGCGCCGTGCACCGGGCGCTGATGGAGGCCGGCATCCGCAACCGGGTCGAGATCTGGGCCGATGGCGGCTACCGCCACGGCCACGACATCGTCAAGCTGCACTGCCTCGGCGCCAACCGGGTCGGCTTCGGCACCCTGGCGATGGTCAGCCTCGGCTGCACGATCTGCCGCGGCTGCCAGCTCGACACCTGCCACGTCGGCATCGCGACCCAGATCGAGACGGTCGAGCAGGCCCAGGAGCACGGCCTGAAGAAGTTCACGCCGCAGGAGATCGACAGCGCCGCCGAGAGCTGCGCCCGCTTCTTCCAGGCGATGGGCGAGGAGGTCAAGCAGGTCGTCGCCTCGCTCGGCTACGAGCGCGCCCAGGACCTGGTCGGCCGCTACGACCTGCTCGAGCAGGTCGCCCACCACGACACGGTCGACCTGGCGCCGCTGATCACGCCGCTGGAGGAGTTCCTCGACCTCGAGCCGATCGACCTGCCGGTGGCCGAGGACGAAGACCAGCGCGCCGAGGCCGGCATGGTCGTTGCCCGGCCGATCCGGATGGAGGCCAAGCAGGCCTCCCATCAGATCGCCGGGCTCGCTGGCGACATTTGCCCCGGCCGCACGATCCACAACCAGTTCCCCCGCGCCACCGACGCCAACGACCGCGTGCTCGGCTCCGAGCTCTCCGGGGCGATCGCCCGCTCGCGGATCTTCGAGGACGGGCCCGAGTCAAACGACGACGTGCTCGCCAGCCTCGAGTTCAACGGCGGCTCGGTCGCCGGCCAGGGACTCGGCGCCTTCAACTCATACGGCGTCGCGATCCGGATCGAGGGCGGCGCCCAGGACGGCGTCGGCAAGACGATGCTGGGCGGCTCGATCGCCGTGCTCAAGGGCAAGGGCGCCAAGGGCCAGCGGGTCAACGGCTCGGTCGGCAAGTCCTTCGCCTACGGCGCCCAGCGCGGTCGCCTCTTCGTCCAGGGCTCGGCCGATTCGCGCTTCTGCATCCGCCTCTCCGGTGCCGACGTGGTGCTGGCGGGAGAACCGGAGGAAGCGATCGACGACGGCCGCGGCTGCATCGTCGACCGCGCCAACGCCAAGGGCTTCGCCTTCGAGTACATGACCTCGGGCCGCGCGATCGTGCTCGGCGACCTCGGGCCCTGGGCCTGCGCCGGGATGACCGGCGGCCGCGTCTACGTCCGCCACAACGCCTTCGGCATCGACGCCGAGGCGATCAAGCGACGCCTGGGTGAGGGAGCCAAGGTCGAGCTCAAAGACCTCGACGCTGAGGGCCTACTCGACATCGACGATCTCCTTGGTGCTTACGCCAGCGAACTGCGGGCCACCGGTCAAGACGACGAGGCCGACCGCGTGCTCGGCCTCGCGGCTGATGCGACTGGGAACTTCATGATGGTCGTGCCGCACAAGGTCCAGGCGGATCCGAGCATCTCGACCGAGTAGGCCGGTCGGGCACCACTCCCCGCTCAACTTTTTCGGTGGGGCGGGGGTGGCTGGCCGAGATTGGATTGCCGAAAAAGTACAAGCCGCGGGGAGCGGTGCCCGACCGGCCTAGCGGGTCAGAAGGTCGGCTATTGCTCGAATCTCCTGCAATAGGCCGTCAAGCATCTGCTCGGTGTTGGTGTGGATGCGCCACTCGGCGTGTTGGCGGTCCTGCTCGACTTGGTCCAGGCGCTGTTCTAGGGCGTCGGTGCGGCTGTCGACCTTGTCGATGCGCTTGTTTAGGCGCTTCTCGGTCTTGCGGACGCGGCGCTTGAGTAGGAAGTCAGTCTCCTCGCGCAAAGCATCGAGTTCGCGGCGCAGGACAGTTTCGTCGAGTCCGTTCTCCTGCTCGGCGAGCATCTCCTCGACGCCTGAGCGGACACGCTCGATCTCGGCGTGGAGACGCTCGCGGGCTCGCTCGGCGGCGACCTCGGGTGGGTCGGGATTCGTGCTCACGCGCCCATGCTAGGGCTCAGGGTGGCCGGAATTTGCGAGAAAGCGGGCCTAGGCTTCGAGGGCGAAGAGCCGGAAGCGGCCGATTGCCAGTTCGTCGCCATCGGAGAAGCGGCCCCATTCGACGATTTCGCCGTTGAGGAAGACGCCGTTGAGGCTGCGGTCGTCGAGGACGCGAAGCGAGTCGGGCTTCTCGGAGACGATCAGGGCGTGGCGGCGCGAGACGCTGGGGTCGTCGAGGCGGATGTCGGCGGTGGCGCTGCGCCCGATCCTGGTCCAGCCCTGAGCGACCGGGAACACCTCGATCTCGCCCTCGTCGTCGCACATCGCGACGTAGCGGCCCGGCCCTGTCAGCATCGCCCGGGCCGCCTCCAGCCAGGAGGGAGGGGAGGCGGCGCCGGGGAGCGCCATTTCGGCGGTCTGCCCGTGGTCCTGCCTGGCTTCGAAGATTGAGTCGCGCCGGTACTCGACCGCACCGCAGCGCGGACAATCGGGCAGCTGGTCGTTCTCGCGCAGCGAAAGCTGGGATCCACAGGAAGCGCAGAAATACGTTCCTACTCCTGGGATCGCACCCGCCATTAGGCGGTCACTGCTTGTACCGAGACTGGTGGTGATCGCTGACTCCTTCCCGGCGTCTCCGCGTCGATGCTAACCGCGGTTCCGCGGCGCCACATCGGGGATTTCCCGCAGATCAAAGCCACGAGATCCGGCGCGGGCATAGAATCGCGCCGCCTATGGGCCCGGTCAGCGCAGAGATCGAGATCGACGTGCCGCGCCAGCGTGCCTTCGAGGCGATCGCTGATCTCTCCCTGCGGCCGGCCTTCACCGACCACTTCCTCAGCGACTTCCACCTCACCCGGATCGAGCCGACTGGGATCGGTGCCGGTGCGCGCTTTCGCATCGCCGTGCGGCCGCGGCGGGTCTGGATGGACACGACGATCATCGAGGCCGAGGCGCCACACCGGCTGGTCGAGCACGGCCGTGGCGGTCGCGTCAATCGCATCCCCTCGGTCACGCTCTGGGAGCTGACCGAGGCTCCCGGCGGGCTGACCAAGGTGCACGTTTCCTTCTGGACCGAGCCCTCGAACCCGGTCGATCGTGGCCTCGAGGTGCTCTCGGCGGGCTCGATTCCCTACGAACGGCGCTGGCGCGAGGCGCTGCGCAGGCTGCGCGACCTGCTCGAGGGCGGGGGGCTGGAGAGCGAGCGCGTCGCCGTCGCCGGTGGCAACCCCCACGCGACCGGTATTCCCTGAGCCCGGTCTTATAGGCTCTCGCCGCTGATGCCCCGCCGCACCCGACTCGTCTTGCCGCTGCTTGCCGCCCTCCTGCTGGGCTTGGTGGCGTTGACCGTGTCCGCCTGCGGCTACTCGAGCGACTCCAAGGATGTCGCCGAGGGCGAGGTCGTCGAACTCGGCGACCTCAAGTATCAGGTGGTCTTCTCGCGCTTCCTCAACCCCAACGACAATGAGGACGCGGCCTACCTGGTGGGGCAGTCGCCGCCGCAAAAAGGCTCGAACTACTTCGGCGTCTTCCTCGAAGTGCAGAACAAGAGCGAAGAGACCCAGAAGCTGTCCAGCTCCTTCAAGATCGAGGACGCCGAAAAAGACACCTTCGAAGCCATCCCCTCCGAAAGTCTCTACGCCTTCCCCTTCGGCGGCGAAGTCGAATCCCAGGAACCGATCCCGGCCCCCGACTCGACTCCGCAGCAGGGCCCGATCGAGGGCTCTCTGGTCCTCTTCGAACTTCCCGCCAGCGCCTCTGAGAACCGTCCGCTGACGCTCTTCATCGCCGGCCCCGAAGGGCCCGCGGAAGTCAAACTCGACCTCTAGGCGGATTGGGGAGGGTCTGGCGACCAGACCCTCCGTGACGGTGCTGCAGGTGCGAGTTTGACTCACCGTCTGGAGTTAGAGGAGCTTCAAGCGGAGGTGGAATCCGGACACGAACTCGGAGTCTCGGGTGCTTCGCGAGGGTGGTGGGTGCGTCTCTGCGGGAATGTTGCCGAAGGCAGCCGCCGCACTCGTGATTCGAGGCGCGGCGCAGCCGCGCTCCTAGATTGTCGCTAAGCGCCCGCGAAGCGGGCGCGTGCGATGTCAATTCCCGCAGAGACGCACCCACCACCCTTTGGGACCACTCAGAGCCCGGCCGAGAGCACTTCGGAGGCTGCCGGAGCGGCCACTTCGCCGCCCGCCGCTTCGGCTTCGACCAGCAGCACGCCGATCGCGAGCTTGGCCTTTTCGGCCGGGGCGAAGGCGGCGAACCAGGCGTCCTTGCGCTGCTGCGGGTGTTCGGATTCCTCTTCGCCCGGCTTCGGTCCTAGCTCGGCGGTGCCGGTCTTGCCCGCCACCTGCGCCTGGGGGATCGCGCCGGCGGTGCCCGTTCCTTCGGTGACCACGCCGATCATCAGTTCGGTCAGCTCGTTGGCGATCTTCTTCGAGATCACCCGCACCGGCTTGGCATCCGGCCGCAGTTTCGAGTTGGCGACGATCGAGGTCGGCTCGCGCACACCGTCGTTGCCGATCGTCTGCGCCACGCTCGCCATCTCCAGCGGGGTCGCGAGGACCTCGCCCTGGCCGATCGCGCTGACGCCGAGATCGACTTCTTCGCCGATTTCGGTCGGGATCGTCGATTCCTCGGGATTGACGTGGGCGACGATTCTCGGTGCGTAAAGGGTGGGGGGCGAGTTGAAGCCGAAGCGTTCGGCCATCCCGACCAGTTCGTCGTTGCCGATCTTCGGTCCCAGCGGGGCGAAGTCGGCGTTGCACGACTCGGCGAAGGCCTGGCGGAAGGTGCCGCCGCAGAGCTCGCCGTTGGCGTTTTCGATGAAGCGGCCGCCGACGTTGGCGCCGCTGGTGATTTCGAATTCGTCGTCGAGCGAGACGACGCCCTTCTGCAGGGCGGCGGCGGTGGTGATCATCTTGAAGGTCGAGCCCGGGGGCTGGGGCGCGGAGAAAGCCTGGCCGGCGAGGGCGCGGACGTCGCCGTTGCGGGCGTCGAGCACGGCGATGCCGCCGACGCGACCGGCGAGGGCCGAGACAGCCGATTCCTGCAGCCCAGGGTCGATCGTCGTCTTCACCGCCGCTCCCGCCTTGGGCTTGGCTTTTGCCAGTGTCCGGGTCGAGCCGGTGTCGCTGACGGCAAGCAGCGAGCCGCCGGGCTTGCCGGCGAGGCGGGCGTTGAAGGCGCGCTCGAGTCCGGTCACTCCAACGGGGGTGTCGGGAGCGAAGCCCTGGCGCGCGAGCGCTTCCATTTCGTCTTCTTCGGCGCTGCCGACTTCGCCGGTGACGTCGATCGCCTCGCTGCCGATCGGGTGGGCGCGGGCTTCCGCCGGGCCTTCGGCCAGCGGCGTCCCGTCGGCGGCGAGGATCGGGGCGCGGGGGGCGAGTTCGATCTGGTTTTCCAGGTGCTCGCCCTCGTGCAGGCCGGGGAACGTGAGCCTCTTTTCCCAGGCGACCCCGTCTTCGGCGAAGGGCAGTTCGAGCTGGGCTTCGATCGGCCCAAAGGCCACGGTGCTGACCGTGAACGGCACCTGCACGACCGAGCTGGTGCCCCCCGGTGAGCCGGCTTCCAGCGAGCGGACGGTGGCGATCTGAGCGGCTTCGCGATAGGCGATGACGAAGTCGTTGACGCTGATCTTGTGCCGCGACCCGGGGTTCAGCTCCTTGTACATGGCGGCGTATTCGCCGTTCTGCCAGGCCGTGGCGAAACGCTCGGCGGCTTCCTTCTCGGGAGAGCCCGACGAGGTGCCGGCGATGGCGCCGACGACGAAGGCGACGAAGGCGATCAGGGCGAGTGGAGCCATGCGGGTGATGAGCCGGCGACGCCGCTCCACCTCCGGGGAAAGAGGGTTCATTTTCGTGAAAGGTAGTGCAGGGACCGGGTGTCCCTCATCATTTGATCGATGACCGTTCTCGACTGGGCAATCGTCGCCTTCACCTTGGCGCTCGGCCTCTGGGGATACCGCCAGGGGCTGATCGTCGGCACGCTCACCCTGATTGGCTTCGCGGTCGGGGCGTTTGTGGGCAGCCGGATCGCGCCGCTGGTGCTCAACCAGGGGTCGGAGTCTCCCTACGCGCCGCTCTGCGCCGCCCTCGGCGCCCTCATCGGTGGCGCCCTCGTCGCGGTCACCCTGGAGGGCCTTGCCTTGGGATTGCGCTCGCGCTTGATCCGCGGCAAGCGCGCGCTGCACCTCGCTGACGGGGCCGGTGGCGCTGCCCTGATCGCCTCCGTGGCCCTGGGCCTTGTCTGGGTCTTCGGCGCGGTTGTCCTGCAGGCGCCCGGGACGGCGCGGCTGCGGGGGGACGTACAGAGCTCGCTGATCCTGCGCAGCCTCAACGAAGTGCTGCCGCCCTCGGGGCCAATCCTGCACGCGCTCGACCGGGTCGATCCGGCACCGTCGGTGATCGGGCCGACGGCGCCGGTGTCGCCGCCCGACCCGGCGATCGCCACCGATCCCGACGTGGCCCGGGCGGAAGGCTCGGTGGTGCGGGTCCTCGGCACGGCTTGCGGACTCGGGGTCGAGGGATCGGGCTGGGTCGCCGGTCCGGGCTTGGTGGTCACCAACGCCCACGTGGTCGCCGGCGAGGACGACACCACGGTGACCACGCCCGGCGGGGCCTCGCTGCGGGCGACGCCGCTGCACTACGACCCCGAAAACGACCTTGCCCTGCTGCACGTGGACGCGGACCTGCCGCAGCTGCAACTGGCCCAGGATCCAAGCTCGGGCGCGGCGGGCGCGGTGCTCGGCTACCCCGAGAACGGGCCCTACTCGGTCGCGCCGGCGCGCCTCGGCGAGACCCGCGACACGGTCAGCGAGGACTCCTATGGGCGCGGGCCGATCCGCCGCTCGATCGCCTCCCTGCGCGGCAGCGTTCGCAGCGGCAACTCCGGCGGGCCCCTGGTCGACTCTCGCGGCCGCGTCCTTGGCACCGTCTTCGCAGCTACGACGACCGGCACGCCCGGCGGTTTTGCCGTCCCCGACCGGGTCGTCGAAGAAGCCCTGCACGGTCCGCTGGCGCCGGTTGAGACCGGTCCCTGCACCGGTTGAGAAAGCCCGTCACTTACGTTCGGTAAGCTCGTTCGACTACGTGGAGGCCGGGTCAGCGACCCAAAATCAGGCCAGCAACGGCGTTTGCCCGCACTTTCACGCGGCGATCGAGCTGATCGGCAAGCGCTGGACCGGCGCGATCATCTCGACACTCACCGAGGGCCCGCTGCGCTTCGCCGACCTGGCGCGAGCCGTCCCCGGGCTCTCGGACCGCCTGCTCTCTCAGCGCCTGCGCGAGCTCGAGGTCGAGGGCCTGGTCGAACGCGAGGTCGAATCGGGGACTCCCGTGCGCGTCACCTATTCCCTCACCGAGAAGGGGGCGGAGCTGCGCCCGGTGATCGGCGAGCTGAAGCAGTGGGCGAGACGCTGGAACCGGACCACGTAGCCGCCAGAGCACCGGAGCTGCCTGGCCCTTTCGCGGTCGGGCGCTACGCCCGCAAGCTGCAGGAGGAGATGCGGCGCCGGGCGCGGGTCCTGCTGATCGGCGAGGTCACCGGCGTCGGCCGCAGCAAGGTGCAGGCTTACTTCGAGCTGCGCGACGGCGAGGGCGCGGTTCCCTGCGCGATCTGGCTCGACGATCTCGACAAGGCGGGGTTGCCCGAGGGTGCCCTGCGCGACGGCGCCGAAGTGGTGATCGCCGGCGGGCCGGACTATTACCCCGGCGGCGGCCAGGCCTCGCCCAGCTTCTCCTTCCGCGCCACCCACGTGCGCCTGGCCGGCGAGGGGGACCTGCTGGCCCGGCTCGAGGCGCTGCGCAAGCAGCTCAAGGCGGAGGGGCTGTTCGAGCTGCAGGGGCAACTGCGGCGGCCCGTGCTGCCGAAGACGATCGGGGTCGTCACGGCGGAGAGCGGTGCGGCCCGGCGCGACCTGCTGGCCGGCCTCGAGCGGCGCGGCTGGGCCGGCACCGTGGTCTGGGCATTTGCGCCGGTGCAGGATCGCCACGCGGCGCCGGCGATCACTGCCGCGATCCAAGATCTCGCCGCGCAGCCCCAGGTCGAGGCAATCGTGGTCACCCGCGGCGGCGGCAGCCTCGCCGACCTCTGGGCCTTCTGCGATGAGACCCTCTGCCGCACCGTGGCGATGCTGCGGGTGCCGGTGGTGAGCGCCGTCGGCCACGAGCGCGACTCGACTTTGATCGACGACGTCGCCGCCGCTGCCTGCTCGACCCCGACCCACGCCGCCGAGGCGGCCGTGCCGCTCGATTGCGGGATGGCTCGCCTGGATCTCGAGCGCGGCGTCGCCGTGCTGTCGCGCGCGGCGGACGGAGCCGTGCCTGCCCGCACGCCGCACCTGGTCGCCCTGGCTCGCGGCCCGGCCCGGGCGCTGCGGCGCGAGCGGCTCGCCCTCAACCAGAAGACGCGCGAGATCCGCGCCGCCTCGGAACGTGGCATCGCCGAGCGCCTCGGTTTCCAGCGCCGCCTCGCCAGCGTCGTCCTGGAGCGCGCCCGCCGCCGCGCCGCCGGCGCCGAAATGGAGCGCCGCCGGGCGGCCCTGCACCGAGCCGAGGTGGCGCTGCGCGCCCACGAACCCGAGCGCACGCTAGAGCGTGGCTACGCGCTGGTAGAGGATCGGCAGGGGGAGCCCGTCACCGACGCCGGCGCCGCAAGCGCCGCCGAGCGCGTCAGACTGCGCTTCGCCGACGGCACCGTCGGCGCCCAGATCGAGGAGGACCGGTGAGCGAGAAACCCGAGAGCTACGAGGCTGCCGTGGAGCGGCTGGAGCAGATCATCGACCGGCTCGACTCCGGCCAGGCCGGCCTGCGCGAGACACTCGAGCTCTGCGGCGAGGGCCGCGACCTGGTCACCTACTGCACGGCCGAGCTCGACGCCGTCGGCGAGGGGCTCAAGGAGCTGAGGCTGGACGAGTTGGCGACGAAGCTGGCCAGCTCGGCCGAGCCCGGAGCCGCTTGATCAAGCTTTCCTGACGTCACCGATCGCCTTTTCGAGCTTCTCTCGTCCGGCCCCGATCTCGCTCGACCCCCAGCGCGCGGTGAACGGCTCCTCGGGACGCTCCAAGAAGACGTAGGCGAGCTCGACTTCCTCGACATCGCGCGCCTCGGCGACCGCGAGTGCGTAGATCGCCTGCTGGATCTCGTAGCGGTCCGCGTGGGTTCCGATCTCCTCGTCGTCGACTCGGTCGGTCTTGTAGTCGACGATCAGCGGTGGCTCCCCGTCTCGCTCCACCAGCAGGTCGATCGAGCCGCGCAGGACGGTGTCGGCGACTTCGATCAGCAGCGGCACCTCGGCCCGGCTCTTCGCGTCCCGCACTTGCTCGGCGAAGAAGCTGGAGCCGAGCCAGGCTTGCAACGGCGCCAGCAGCGCCTCCTCACTGAGCTCCGAGTCGCCGATCTCCCCCGAGCGGGCGATGCGCTGGACCAGCTCCGCGGTTGGCGCCTGCCACCCGTTCGCCTGACTCCACTCGAGCAGCGCGTGGACGCCGATGCCGCGGGCAGCGGCTCCGTCGGCCTCGGCGCGATCCACCCCGCCCAGGGCGCGATCGCTGTCGAGGGGGCGTTCCGTGGACTCCGCGGCATGGGCGGAGATCGCCGTGTAGGAGAGGGGCCGCCGCGCGGTCCTGGTCGTCCGCTCCGCGACCAGCGGCGCCGGTCCCACGCCGGGGTCTCGCGCCCCATCGGCTTCCTTGCGCACGATCGTCAGGGCCTGCGCCTGCTCGATCGAGGCGAGATTGAGGCGAACCGCGATCTCCGAGGAGCCGAATTCCGCCTCCAGGCCCGGCCTCGGCTCGGGCGCCGCGATCGCGATGGTCGAGTCCCGCTCGCGATCGATCTCGAAGTCCGCGGCAATCCGCTCGATCACGGCTTTTCCGTGGCTCTCGCGCGACGGGGGAGAGGGTCTGATCACGCCGCTCAGGAGCAGCCGCTGGCGGGCCCGGGTCGCCCCTACGTGGAAAAGGCGGAGCTCCTCCTCGGCTTCGCGCTTCTGGGCCTCCTCGCAGAGCTCGCGCTGGGCGTAGAGGTTGATCCCGCGGGCGCCGAGCCGGCGCAACTGCATGCCGACCCGCGGGGATTCCTGCTCGCGGCCGAGGGTGAGCAGCGGCGCGCGGGTGGATGGGAGGAGACCGCGGGAGAGGTGGGGGATCGCGACGACGTCGAACTCGAGCCCCTTGGCGCTGTGGATGGTCATGATCCGCACGCCGTCGTGGCCCTCGACCGCGGTCGCCGCCTGCGCGTCGGCGTCGGTATCGGCGCGGGCGGCGAGGAAGTCGAGCAGGCCGCGCAGGTCGCGGCCCTCGGTGCTCTCGAAGTCGGCGGCGAGGCGCATCAGCTTGCGCACGTTGGCGAAGCGCATCTCGCCCGCCGAGCGCATCAGCACCGCAAGGTCATATCCCGTCTCCGTCACCGCGGCGTCGATCAGGCCGGCCAGCGAGAGCGAGCTTGCCCGGCGGCGCAGCCCGGTCAGCGTCTCGGCAAACGCGCTCAGCAGCAGCAGCTCGTCCGGGGGGATCTGCCCGAGGCGCTCGACGTCGACCTCCTCGCTCTCGCCGAGGCCCGCTGCCCGCTCGACGGTCGGCCAGATCTGGCGGCCCCTGCCGGCCGCGGCGCGTAGCAGCCAGAGCGTGTCCGGGGCCACCCCGCAGGCGGGCGAGGCCAGCGTGCCCAGCAGCGCCTGGTCGTCGAGTGGGTTGGCGATCGTCGCCAGCAGGGCGCAGACGTCGGCGACCTGCTGTTGGGACCAGTAGCCGCGACCGCCGACCACGTAGGGGCGCAGGCCGGCGCGCTCTAGCGAGTCCTCATAGGCGTCGAGGCGGGTGAAGGCACGCAGCAGCACCACCATTGCGCTGCGCTCGACCCCCTGGTCGGCGAGCTCGCGCAGGCGCGCGGCGAGGAAGCGTGCCTCGGCCAGCTGGTTGGCCGGCGTGCGGGCGTCGGTCACCGGGTCGAGCTGGATCTCGCCTTCGTCCCAGCCCTCGCGGCCGGTGAGCAGCATCTCCACCGCCGGCCCATCTCCCGGTGGCTCGGGTTGGGATGGCGGAGTGCCGACCCGCAGCGGTGTGTAGCCGGCCAGCAGCCGCTCGCCGATCGCGTTGATGGCCCCGATCACCTCGGGGCGCGCGCGGAAGTTGCCGCTCAGCGGGATCGTCTCGCCGTCGGGGCTCGCCTCGATCGCCTGCCGTCGCTGGCGAAATACGTCGAGGTCGGCGTGGCGGAAGCCGTAAATCGACTGCAGCTCGTCGCCGACCACCATCAGCTGACACTTCGGCCCCCGCAGCGCCTCGATCAGGCGCAGCTGCAGGCGGTTGGTGTCCTGGAACTCGTCGACGAGCAGGTGGCTGAAGCGGGCTCGGTAGGCCGCCCCCGTCTCGGTCCGCTCGAGCAGGCGCGCGGCGAGCAGCTGCAGGTCCTCGAAGTCGATGCCGGCGCGCCTCTCCTTGGCGACCGCGAAGCGGGCGGAGAACAGCTCCAGGAGCTCGGCGAGGTGACGGTAGGCGAGGCCGCCCTCGCCCACCTCGGCGACGCGGCTGAGTGCCGCCTCGATCGCCTCCTGGTAGGCGGCGATCGGCTTCGCTTTGCTGCCGGTTCGCAGCGAGGCGAGCTCGTCGAGGCTGGGTGGGGATTCGCTCGCCTCGAGCAGGGCCAGCGCTCGCTCGACCAGTTCGTGATTGGCGCTGTCGGGCTTCAGCTCGGGGAGCGCCTCCGCCGCGGCCGCGGCGGCGTCTCTCAGCGCTCCCTCCACGTCCGGCTGCGGCGGCTCCGGAAGCCGCGGCTCGGCCGCTCCGCGGCTGCGCAGCTCGGCGTGGGCACCAATCGTCATCGCCCGCAGCCCGCCGATGTCGAAGGCGGCGGCCGTCTCCTCGCGGCTGCGGTCGCCCGTGGCCAGGAAGGCCTCGAGCGCCTCGTCGAAGGCCTCGCCCGCCGCTCGCTCGGTCTCCGGGGCGTCCAGCACCCGGAACCTGGGATCGATGCCGACCGCAACCGGGTGGGCCGAGAGCAGGCGATTGCAGAAGCCGTGGATCGTCGTCACCCAGGCGCCGCCCAGCCGCGGCAGCAGCTCGCGGGCGCGCTCGGACCCTGTCTCGGCCCGGCGCTCGATCTCGGCCCGGATCCGCTGTCTCAGCTCGGCGGCGGCCTTGTCGGTGAAGGTGAAGGCAAGGACGGCGTCGGGGGAGACGCCCCGCTCGCAGACGAGTCGGCAGTAGCGGTCGACCATCACCCCGGTCTTGCCGGTGCCGGCGCCCGCCTCGACCATGACCTCGGCGGCGGTCGCCTCGATCGCCGCCCACTGCTCGGCGGTTGGCTTGCGCTTGCTCACCGCTCGTCGTCCTCCTCGTCGCTGACCGGCTCGACCGGCGCCCGGTCGCGGCGGCAGATCGGAGCGAAGTCGCAGAAGGCCGGGCAGATGCCGTGGTTGCGCAGCCCCTCGCGCGGGCCGGGATCGCGATCGATCTGCCCGGTTCGCATCCGGGCGACGATCTCGCCGGCGCGGCGGCGGGCGGCGGCGAGCAGCTCGTCGAACTCCTCACGGTCGACGCTGTCGGTCTTGGCGAGTCCGTATCCGGCGAGCTCGGTCGCGGCGTCCTCCAGCACCAGCCCGCGCGGGCGGCGCTCCGAGGTGGCCCGCAGCGGGTGGTAGAGGCCGCCGACGATCTCCGCTCCCCAGAGCTCGGCGACGGCGATCAGGTAGAGCTGCAGTTGCAGCTTCGCCTCCTCCTCGAGCTTCACCCGCGGCGAGACCTTGCCCGAGAGCTTGTAGTCGAGGACGAGGGCGCGCCCATCGGCTGCCCGGTCGACCCGGTCGATCGCCCCGTGCAGGCGCCAGCCGTCGATCTCGAGCGTGGGTTGCTCCACCTCCTCGGACTCGGAGAATCCCGCCTCCAGCAGCCAGGGCTCGAAGCCGGCGATCTCCCGCTGCGCCTCCTCGGCGAGGAAGCGAGCGAGCAGGCCCTCGATGCGGGCGAGCATGGCCCGCTCGGCCGGGTGCTCGCCGAGCCCTCTTGCGGCCGCGATCTCGCCCACCAGCTCGCGGCTGCGGGCGATCCAGGCGGCCAGGGAGGCGGGCCGGGGCAGGGGGTAGCCACCGGGCCGCTCCTTATAGAGGGAGTAGAGGGCGGCGTGAACGATGCCGCCCTGGACCAGCGGGTCGGGAGCGGGGTCGAGCGGCTGGGGGGAGAGCTCGTGCGAGACGAACCACCGATAGGAGCAGAGGTCGAAGCCCTCCAGGGTGGTGCCGCCGTAGGCGTGGACATCGCCGAGTGCCGCGATCACCGCCGGGTTCGCGAGCGGGCCGGGGGCGCGGGTGGCGGTCTCGGCACTCCGTGCGCTCGCCAGCCGGTCCCGGACCCGAGCGGCGATCGCATCTCCAGCACCGGCGACCTTCAGCAAGCGCTCGATGTCGGCACGCGTGCCGACGGCGGCGATCGCCCGCGCCAGCTCGGTCTCCGACGGAGCGTCGGCGACGCTGTGGACGACCTCGGCCAGGCCGCGGCCGCGAAGCCCGCCCTCGGCCGGCTCCAGCATCTGCCTGACGTCCTCGACGAAGGGCGAGGGAGCCTCGGCACCGCCGTTCTCGTCGCTGTCGCGGTAGGAGAGGAAGAGTCGGCGCCGGGGCAGCGCCAGGCAGACGTGGAAGAGGTAGCGCTCCTCGGCGTTGCTGTCGTGGCGCGGCGGCAGGCCGAGCGACTCGCGCTGGCCCTCGGAGAGAAACGGGTCGGTGTGGGCGGCCCCGCGCGGGAACTCGCCGTCCTGCAGGGAGGCGACGAAGACGTTGTCGAAGCGCGCCGCCCGCACCCGGCGCGGGTCGGCGATTCTGACCCGGTCCTCGACCGGCCCGCTCCAGACCCGCACCCGGATGCCGGCCAGCGCCCGCGCCAGCGCTTCCGGCAGCGGCGCCAGGCCGTCGAGTGCCGCCCGCTCGCTGAGAGCGGTGGAGATCGCCGCCGCCGTGCGCGCCTCCATCTCCGAGCCGACGCGGGCGCCCATCGCCGCGGCGAGGGCCCCCACCTCGCTGGCCAGGTCGGCCGGCCTGCCGGCGGATTCGCGCAGTCGCGCGACGGCCTCCTGCGGCTCTCCGTATTTCTCCTCCCAGAGCCGCAAAGCCGCTGCCGCCGTCTGGACGCGCTCGCGGCGCAGCTTGCGCTCGAACCAATCGACCCGCCCCGACGGGGTGCCCGAGGGGCCGCGCAGGTAGCGCAGCAAATCGGCCGCCCGGCCGGTTCCGAGCACGGCTTCCAGCAGGGCGATCAGGGAGCCCCCCACGGAGGTAGTGGATGCCGGGATCTCCGCCTCGAGCGCGGTCGGGATCCCGTAGGACTCGAGGATCGAGGCGATCAGCGGGCCGCGCCGGCCCGGATCGCGAACGACGATCGCGATCTGCTCTGCCTCGCACCGGTCGGCGAGCAGGCGCGCTACCTCGACCGCGATCGCCTCGGCCTCGCCGCGCTCGCCGGCAGAGCGCAGGAAGACGAGGCTCCCGTCGAGCGGGCGGCGCTCCGGCTCGGTTTCGCCGAAGCCCCGCTCGAGCTGAAAGAGAAGCGGCGAGTCGGTGTTGCCGGGGTCGGCATCGGTCTCCTCGACCGAGTCGATGCCGATCTGTTCAAGCGCGTCGAGCAGCGGGGCGTTTCGCGCCTCGAGCGCGGTGTGTCGGGTCTCGTAGGGCAGCGCCACGGTCACCTCGACGATCGAGGCGAGGCCGCGGATCAGGCCGAGCTGGTTGGGCGTCAGGTCATCGAGGCCGTAGAGGAAGACCGGCCGCCGCCAGAAGCCGCCTTCGCTGCCGAGCAGGTCGATCGCATCGCGGGCGATGTCGTGGGCATCGACGGTCCCGAGTCCGTCCCGCACTCGCGCGTAGCCGGCGAAGAGCGCCGCGATATCGCCGAGATAGGCCGAGCCCTCGAGCGTCCCAGCGGTCGCTTCGACGTCGGCCGGTTCAAGGCCCGCCCCCTGCAGCTCGTCGAGCAGTTGCTCCAGCGCCATCGGGAAGCCCGACTGCAGGGCGGAGCCGCGCAGCGGGCCCAGCTCCGCGCGCCGTGCGCTCACTGCCGCCGCGACGGCGCCGAGGCGCTGCGCCGGGGTGAGGACGGCCCCGGGAGGGGCGCCGCCCGCCGTGGCCACCGCGCGGAACAGGCCACCGAAGGTCATCACGTCGGCACCGAGCACCGCGCCGTTCGCGCAGAGCTCTCGCTCGAAGGCGTAGACGTCGTCGAGGGTGGGGACGACGAGGACCGGATCGCGATCGAGCACGGCGATCAGCCCGCGCCGGATGCGGCCGGCGCGGCCAGAGTTCGGGGGTCCGTGGATCAGTTTCAGCGGCATCGGGGCGAGCGGTCCAGCATAGGTCCGCCCCCGGCGCTTCAGAACGCCGCAAACCCGGGCAAAACGCCCCCGATTTGCCGTCTACCGCCTTCTCTAGATTGACCTTCCGATGGCCCTTTGCTTCGTAGACCCAGCCGACGCGATCCGCGCGATCGCCGACTCGATCGGCCGCGAGGCCCGTCGCCAGCTGCTCGGCGAGGCGGTGCGCGCCTGGGTCGACGAGATCCCCGACGACGAGCTCGAGACCCACTACGCCAAGGCCCTCTCCGAGCTCGACGAGCATGATCTCTCGATGCTCGCCGCCTGGCACGGCTCGCTCGAGGTCGGCCACCCAGTCCCGAACCGCGACTTCCTGATGGGCGCCTTCGGCTCGCTCGGCGAGAACCGCCGCGAGGCAATGAAGCTCGCCGCCGGCTTCCGCGGCGAGGAGGCCGTCGACGCCGGAGTCACCGAGGAGGACGCCCTCGAGCTCGTCCTCGGCCTGCTTTCCTCCCCCCGCCAGATGGAGCTGGCCCTAGAGGCCGTCGAGCTCTACATCTGGGACCGGGCGGGCTCGGACAACTAGCCGGCCGGCAATCTCACACTCTGTCGCTGGCCGTCGTTTCTGTAGCGATGGAGCGACGAGATCTCATTTTTCCCGTGGGCGATGATTCCTGCGCCGTATGGCTGTATCCGGCGGCTGGAGAGTCGGGTGCGGCTCCAGCGGTGGTCATGGCGCACGGGCTCTCTGGTACGCGGCGCGACCGCCTCGGCGCCTTTGCCGAGCGCTTTGCCGCCGCGGGATTCGCGGCGCTCGTATTCGACCATCGCGGCTTTGGTGACAGCGGCGGGGAGCCCGATCTCTTCGATCCCAGGCAACAGCTCGAGGACTGGTGTGCGGCGATTGCCTTCACCCGCTCGCTGCCCGAGGTCGATGGCGAGCGGATCGCGACGTTCGGCTCCTCGATGGGTGGCGGCAACGCGCTTGCCGCGGCCGCAGAAGACCCAGATGTCGCAGCTGCGATCAGCCAGGTTCCCTTCCTCGACATCGTTACCCAGGCCCATCGCTCATCGCCACGCGTGACTGCCCGGACGCTTGCCGCCGCGATCCAGGGTCGCCATCTGCCGGCCGTGGGCCAGCCGGACGAGCCGGCGCTAATCAACGCGCCGGGTGGGGAGGAGGGCTGGCGGCGCGTGGTCGAGATCGGCGAGGACTCACGCTGGCGCAACCGTGTCTCCTCGCGCTGGCTACTCGGTCGCCCCTTCAGGCCCGTGCGTCACGCGGCGAATCT
The DNA here is from genome assembly GCA_036271315.1 of Solirubrobacterales bacterium. Taxonomy (GTDB): domain Bacteria; phylum Actinomycetota; class Thermoleophilia; order Solirubrobacterales; family 70-9; genus VRUE01. The sequence continues at coordinate 119,037 of DATBAV010000036.1, forward strand.
GCACTGCCCCTGGCTCGTTTGCGTCGGCGAGGCCGACCGCGTTGCCAAGCCGGGTCCGGCCATTACCGCAGCCCGGCGCGCACCGAAGGGAGAGCTACGGACCTACCCTGGCGTCGATCACTTCGACGTCTACGACGGCCCCGCGCACGAGGCACTGGTCGCCGACCAGCTCGACTTCCTCGAGCGCCACCTGCTCTAGGCATAACTGAAAAAGCGTCTGTCATACGTGTTAGCATTTTTGTATGACCATGCTTAGCTTTCGAGTTGCCGACGCAGAGGCGGCTGAAGTCCAACAGTGGGCGGAGGCTCTTGGACTTGATCGTTCCGAGCTTCTGCGTGAGGCGCTCCACCGTCACCTTGTCCGCCTTCGCAGTGAGGTGGACGCCAAGAACTGGGAGAGCATGCCTCTCACTGACGCGGAGCGGTCGTTGGCCCAAATCGCTGACTGGGGACCCGCAGAGGACTGGGCGGACTGGGGCGATGCGACGGGGTGAGGTCTGGTTTGCCGCGACTCCAGGTGGCGACCGGCCCGTTCTCATCCTGACGCGAGATCCAGTTGCTGACCGGATTCAGTCGGTCGTGGTGGCTGCGCTTACCCGAACGCAGCGGGACCTTGTTTCCGAGCTTGCGCTCACGGCGGTCGATGACGGCTTGCCCACCGATTGTGTGGTCAACTTCGACAACGTCCACACCGTCCCCAGGGAGTCACTTCGGCGCCGAATCACCGCGCTTTCTGATCTGAGAATGGGCCAAGCGTGTCGCGTGCTTCGCGACGCGATGGGCTGCTGAGCGTTTGCTGCTCAGCTCAGCGCGGCGCGGATCTCGGCGATCGCCTGCTCGTTGTCCTGGAAGTGAACGGCGCTGAGCCCAGCCTTGCGGGCGCCTTCGATGTTGACGAGGACGTCGTCGATGAAGAGGCAGGCCTCCGCAGGTTCGCCCACTCGCTCCAAGGTGAGTTCGTAGATGCGCGATTCGGGCTTGCGACAGCCGACGAAGCCGGAGTCGACGACGGTCTCGAAGATCTCGTCGACGGGCAGCATCGAGCGCCAGAGCGGCTCCCACTCGCGCACGTTGTTGGTCAGCATCGCCATCCGGTAGCCCTCGGCCTTCAGCTCGCGCATCAGCTCGATCATCGCCGCGTTCGGTTCCAGCGCCTCGAAGTAGATCTCGCGGAAGCGGTGCATCTCGGGCGAGTGGCCGAGCAACGGCTCGAGGCACACGGTCAGCTGGGCGAGGAAGGCGTCCTCGGTTATTTCGCCGCGCTCCATCTCGAAGAGCGGGTTCTCCCCGTTGGCCTCGGTGGCGGCCTGCATCGCCTTGCCCAGCGTTTCGGTCGTGATCCCGGTCTGGTCTTGGAAGGCCATGAAGGACTCGATCAGCGGCGTCGTCAGCACACCGCCGAAGTCGGAGACGATCGTCTTGATCTCAGCCATCGCCGCGCACGACCTCGTAGTGGCCGAGCCCCTCGCGCCCCTCGACCGCCCAGCGGAAGAAGGCGACGGTCCCGGTCAACCCCGGGTGGCTGATCTCGGCGGCGCTGATCAGGGTGCCGGCGCCGCGCAGCGGCTGAGCGGCCTCGTCGTCGAGCCAGAGCTCGAGCGTCGCCCGGCGCTGCACGCCGTCCGGCCCGTACTCGGTCGAGAGCAGGGTCTCGGAGACGTCGACCGGGGCGCCGTCGGGGCCGCAGAGCACCGCCCCGATCGCCTCCTCGCCGTGACCGCCGGCGCCCTGCGGGCGCACCGCGCTGAGCGCAAGCAGGCCGCCATCGGCAAAGACGATGCCGATTGATCGCCGCAGAATCGTCTCTGGCTCGCTCATCTCGGGCAGCCTATTGACGAGAAAAGAAGTCATGCGGCGTGGGCGGTCTAGATTGCGGCTTGATGGAGGAGCTCTCGATTCGCCATGCCGATCCCGCGAGGGACGCCGCCGGTTGTGCGGCGATCTACGCGCCATACGTTCTGGCGAGCGCGACCTCATTTGAGGAGGCCGCCCCCGATGAGGGGGAGATGGCGGATCGAATCCTCCGAATCTCGACCACTCATCCCTGGCTTGTCGCCGAGCGTGGCGGGGAGTTGCTCGGTTACGCCTATGCCTGCCGACACCGGGAGCGCCCCGCCTATCGCTGGTCGGCCGATGTCTCCGTCTACGTCAATGAAGGGCAATGGCGCCAGGGTGTTGGCCGCCGCCTCTATGAGGATCTTCTCGAGCGCCTGCGCCGCCAGGGATTTCGCACGGCCTGTGCCGGCATCACTCTCCCCAACGTCGCGAGCGTGGCGCTGCACGAGCGCCTGGGCTTCGTCTCAGTCGGCGTTTACCGCCATATTGGCTGGAAGGAAGGTGCTTGGCGTGACGTGGGCTGGTGGCAGCTAGACCTGAGCGGGGACGGCCATTAGCCTCCCGCCGAGCCGTTCGTGCCCGACCGGTCGTAGTCCCCGGCTACCATTGTCCGATGACCGACAATGACACCGCCGTATTGACCGAAGACGACGTACTAGAGGCCCTCGAGGAAGTGATCGACCCCGAGCTCGGCCTCGACTTCGTCTCCCTCGGCCTCGTCTACGACGTGGATATCGAGAAGGACGAAGTCTTCGTCACCTTCACTCTCACCACCCCCGCCTGCCCGATCGGCCCCCAGGTCTCCGAGCAGATGAAGGAGTTCGTCGGCGACCTCCCCGGCGTCACGGCCGTTCACCCCAAGATGGTCTTCGACCCAGCCTGGTCGCCAGAGATGATGACCGAGGACGCCAAGTTCGCACTTGGGTTCTAGGCACGGCTTGCGGGGTCGGTGGGGGTCATAGGGGGTCAGTTTTGTCCCCATGCCGTCCCTACGGCGGTCCCCACGGACCCTGACCGGGGTCAGTTGGCGGCGACTGGTTGCTGGTTTGTCGGCTGATCGTGGGACAGCTTGACGATTACCGGCTCATCTGCGTTGAACGCTGGCCCAACGCAGACAGCCTCGTAGCGGCCCAGCGTGGGGATGGCGTTTCGCACCTCGGGGCCGACCACCGACTCGAAGTATTCGAGGCTGGTCTTGTCAAGGGTCTTGAGGATGATGTAGTTCTCACACTGGCTCAGGGCGGTCTTCGAGACGACAGCGGTGCGCTGAGAAACGACAAGAAACGAGATCGCAAACTTTCTGGCTTGCATGATGTATCGCGTGCTTTCCCCTATGGGTCTTTGGTGCTCGCGAAGCGCAAGGGGAAACTCGGGGATGAAATTGTGCGCCTCCTCCAGAACAACAACCCGGGGGGTGGGGTCTTCGCCGTTGCGGTACTGGTTCGATCCGGCGTCCATGCATTCCTTGATGAATTCGGTCGCCAAAGGGGGCTGGTGCCCTGCCGGCTCATATGTAAAGTGGCCGAGCGTGTCGAAGTCACCTTTCGTCCACGGCGAGAAGTTGAGGCGTGACCTGTACTCGCCCGTTGTGTCAAGGGCTACCACCACGTTGCTAGCACCGAACGCTTCGCAGATGCGCGTGGCTGCCACCGTCTTGCCCATGCCCGACATGCCAAGGACCGCAATGTGTCCCTGGCGGCCACCGTCAAGTTTCAGGCCGATCTGAATATTTGTCCCCTTGAGCACCCCGACTTGATGAAAGCCGTCCGGAAGGGCCTGGGAGAGAGAGGTCGCATCGAAGATCGGCTCGTGTGGTACTGGCAGGTTTGCTCCGCCTCGCAGCTCGTTGGCATCCGGCCTTCCGACCAGCCGAGCCTGGGCATGGGTAGTGACGGCCCGAGCCCCCGCCCATGTGTTCTCTTTCAGCCGCGACTGAACTACCTGGTAGAGAATGTTGTCCGCGCCTCGCCGTACTGAGACCGGCGCGCCAACGAGTAGATCGCTCAGAGGCTCGAACTCAAGGGTGTGCTGGGTCGAACCAGCCCCGACTGCTGCGACCAGCGGGTCAGACTCCTGCACTGCCACGAGGTCGATCTCTGCGGGAAGCTCTGGGCAGAGGTCGGTGCAGTCGACCGACAACGCCATTTGGTGACGGGTTCCCTCCGCGTGCGGAAATCGCGCAACTACTGTCGCCTGAGCCGTATCTTCGGCGTGGGAAATGCTGACGGTGGTTCCTGGCGAATAGTCGGAGGGGGTGTCCGCGACGAGAAGCATCCTCGGGCCGACTGCCGAGACGGCAGTCGCGGCGACTGGCAGCCGACGAGTCGCCGACAGAAGTCGCATCCAGTCCGTCGAGATCGCCGCCACCAAGATGGCTGATCCGACGAAGAGCCATTGGAAGCCGTTGTTGGTATCAGCTGCGCTGATTAGGACGCACAGCAAAAGCAGCGATCCACCGACGACGGGCGCGCGGCCTAGACGGGCGGAGATTCCCTTGCAAACACGGTTAATCGAGCCGTGATGGGTGACGCTTGCGACGAGTCCCAAGACGGCGATGACCACCAGCGCGACGAGGCTGATCCACCAGAGCGTCTCGATTTCGCCTTTTGGCGTGCTCAAGATGGCGAGGGCTGCGGCTGCCCCATTGACCACAGCCGAACGGGGGCCTGCGAAATACGGTTCCAGGAAGACGGCGGAAAGCGCCATGCCAAGCCCGACCGACAGCCAAGGTGGATTCCCTACGTTGTCAGTGCCGACGAGCCCTAGGACGACGAAAATGACCGCCGCTGGCGTCGCCACGACAAGGCGCCTGCGAACGAGATATGCGCCTTTGTGCAGTTCCACTGGGGCTCGACGGCAAGTTCCAGATGATTAGCAGCGTGAATCGTACGGTACGCAAGAGTCTGTATCTCGATACCGGCGAAATCATGCGCTATGCAGGTAGTTGTTAAGGAGTCGCCGAGCCTCAACCTCGCTGCCGGGCATCAGGTGGCCGTAGCGGTCGAGCGTGATCGTGATCGTCGCGTGCCCCAGGTAGGTGCTCAGGGTCTTGGCATTAAGACCGGCAGCGATGCCGAGACTGGCGAAGGTGTGCCGACCCTCATGGAAACCGAGCGGCTTGAGTCCCGCGTCCTTCCAGCGCTTGTAGGTGCGGCGACGCAGGATGCCGGGGTCGGTCGGCCACTTTGGGTTGTTGGCACTCGGGAAGATCAGCCCAGCGCTGGGATGGTTGAGCAGGACAAAATGGTCCGCAAGAAGCACTCCGAGCTTGTCGATGATCGGCACCTTGCGCGGTTTGCGGGACTTGGTTGCGACGAATTGCTTTCCCTCCCGGTCCCAACTCCGGTTGACGTGAATCCAGCCGCCGTCGATATCGACGGCGGCAACATCGAGCGCAAGCAGCTCGCCGAGTCGCAGACCCGCGTAGACGGCGAATCCGAGGGTGGCCCGGTCCTTCGACTGCATTGCAGCGATCAGCGTCGCCGCTTCGGAAGGAGTGGCGATCCGGTCGCGAGCGTTCTCGCCGGTCGCGAGCCGGAGCCCGTTGCACGGATTGAGGTGCACCCAGCCGCGCACTTCTCCAAACGCGATCAACGCTCGCAGCGCAGCGACGATGTTCCGGACCGTGGACGGCGCCCGTCCTTGTGCCGCCAGCTCGTCGGCCCAGCGCTGAAGTTCGGGGCGCTGTAGGCGGCTGAGCCGCTTCGATCCCAACTCTGGGATCGCGTGCTTGCTGAGGTCACGCTCATAGCCCCTCGCGGTGCCGGGCTTATAGATGTGCCCGCCTTTCTGCCGAAATGCGCCGGACTTCATTCCGGCGATGAAATCTGTTGTTGCCTCGGCAACGGTCGGCCCGGTTGCGGCCGAGAGCGTGCCCGCCTGAATACGGGCCTGAGCATCCACTCGCCAGGATCGCGCTTGGGCCAGCGATCCAGTCCACGGACCCCGTAGGTGTCTGCCGGCGTTCTTGTCGCGCGCTGTGCCCCTATACCGCTTCCGACCCTTCGCGTCCGTTCGGACTTCGATCCCTTGCAGGGCCGCACTACGCTTCGCGTTGCTCATGGAGTCGTCTCTCCTTGGGCCATGCCCCCGGCCGCTCCAACGGCGCGGGGGCGCTTTTTCAGTCCCGCCATTCTAGATGCCGCCCTGGTCGTCGCAGCCAGCGTGGCGTTGCCCTCTAGCCACCTTTCGATCTCGGGCACGGGAATGATTCGCAGGCTTCCGCGACGGACGATTCGAAGCTCTGGCTGGACATGCCGCTTGAACGACGACTCGCTCATGCCAACCGCTTTTGCGGCCTCCTCGACGGTTAGGCCGAGACGAGGAGGTACTGGGCGTTCAGGCATAGCGGAGTCCTTGTCGATCGGGATGAGCCATGTCTTCCCTATGTCAAAAGTGAGCGGCGCATCCGTCGGTCTTCCCTAAGTCCGGCGTGAAGCTCCAGCACCCCGCTGAGTCCGTCTCGCCGCGCTCGCCCTGGTCGTCTCACACCTTCTAGGTCAATTCGAGACCCGGATTTGATCCACCGATTTTCCTCACGCTCCTGCTGTCCAGGGCTGGGAGCTGCTGGATCGATGCTTTTCCTCATATCTAGTAGTCCATCCAGGGCGCCCTTTTGCGTCACCAATTGCTCACACAGCTCTCACACAACGCAGCGCCAGCGGCCTCATCGCAGGAGCCGCCTGCGGGTCTCTGCCTTCGTCTCATGGCCTATAGGTGCCGTCTGGGCCGAGCTTGATCCACTTCTTTTGAAGCCGGGCGGCGAGGGCTCGCGCCCCCGCGATCCAGGACGCGGCGGCGAACTGAAAAAGATGCCGGGGGCGCTGGCGCGCCCCCGAGATGACAAGCAGAAGACAGCCAGGCAGAGACAGCCAGATCATCAGCAAGGGACATAGACCCAGCTAGTCAGAAGCCACAGACAGACAGCCAGAAGCTAGCGCCATAGGAAGGCAGACCAGCCAGCCAGAAGCAGGCGGGCAGCCACCTACAAGCAGACCTACAGCACCCACAGCCACCACCCTCACGCCCTATCACCCCTTGGTGATCCCCGGCACCGCCTAGCCGCCAGGACAGCCCTTCCAGGCACGCCCAAATCCGCCGGGGCGCGGAGCCGCCACGCTCGACTACCAAAGAAGTGGATCAAAAAGACCCCCTTCTGTGACCTATAGGTATGAGCGAATCGGTGACGCAGGCAAGCCTCCCGGATGGAGTACGAGGGGCGATGGCGCTGCTTAACGAAAAACCGGCGCATTTCGGCCGCCTGATTGGACATAGCTTCTGATGCTCAGCATTGGCAAGCTCGGAAAAGGCCAGGAGCGCTACTACCTGGAGAAGGTCGCCGAAGGAGCCGAGGACTACTACTCCGGCGAGGGCGAGGAGCCGGGGCAGTGGTTGGGCGACGCCGCGCGCGAGCTGGGCCTCTCCGGCGAGATCGAGCCGGATCAGCTCGTGGCGATGCTGACCGGGATGAACCCGGCCAGCGGGGAGCCGCTTGGCCTGGTTGCCGTCTCCGGGCGTGGCTCGGTCCCCGGCTTCGATCTGACCTTCTCCGCGCCGAAGTCGGTCTCGCTCTTGCGGGCGCTCGGTGGCAAGGAGGTTGCCGCCGAGGTCAAGGCCGCCCACCAGCGCTCGGTTGAAGCCGCCCTGAAATACATGGAGGCCAACGCCTGCCTGACCCGCCGGGGCAAAGGCGGTGCCACCTTCGTCAAGGGCAATGGCTTCATCGCCGCCGGCTTCATGCACCGCTCATCGCGAAACGGCGATCCGCAGCTGCACACGCATGTGCTGATCGCCAACGCGACCCAAGGCCCAGACGGCAAATGGACCCGGCTCTACCACCCGGCGATCTACGAACACGCCAAGACCGCCAGCTACATCTACGAGGCGCACCTTCGCCACGAGCTGACCCTGACGCTCGGAGTCGAGTGGCAGCCGGTTCGCAAGGGAATCGCGGAGATCAAGGGCTTCAAGGACGAGTGGCTGAAGGCGTTCTCGACTCGGCGCGCGGAAATACTCGAGGCGGCCGGGGAGGGTGCCTCCGCACGCGCTCGCCAGATCGCGACGCTCGCCACGCGCAAAGGCAAGGAGAAGGGGATAGAGCTTGGCGACCTGCGCCAGCGCTGGCAATCCAAGGCCGAGGAGATCGGCTTGGACCGCGAGGCCATCGCGGCGACGATGGGCAGGGAGGTCGAGCTGGCCGCCAAGCTGACGCTGGCCCAGCTCGATCGTGAGGTGACGGCCCACGCCTCGCACTTCGACCGCCGCGACGCGATCCAGGCGGTTGCCAACTCGCTCCCCAACGGAGCGCCAGCGCATGAGGTCGAGGCAGCCGCCGACGCCTTCCTCGCTTCGGAGTCCGTGGTCACCGTGGCCGAGACCGCCAAAGGCATCCGCTACACGACCAAGCGAATCTGGGAGCTTGAGCGCCAGGCACTTGAGGCCGCCGAGCGGATGGCGGCAGAGCCACGCGGCGAGGCGGGCGAGCTGGTCGCCGCCAGGGTGATCGCCGCCCGCCCGTCCACGAATCCCGGCCAGCGCGAGATGATCCGCCGCCTGCTCTCCGGCCGCGAGGGCATCGTCGTGGTGATCGGGGAGGCCGGGACCGGCAAGAGCTTTGCCACCGTGGCCGCAGCCGAAGGCTGGGCGCAGGCAGGCTTCGAGCTGCGCGCCGCCGCGCCAACTTGGCGAGCGGCCAACGTCCTCAGCGCCGAGGGCCTTGAGGCGACGACCGTGGCGGGTCTGCTTCGTGATCTCGACCGCGGCGAGCTTGGCCTTTCCTCGCGCTCGGTCCTCCTGGTCGATGAGGCCGCGATGGTTGGCTCCGAGCATCTGGCCCGCGTGATCGTCCACGCCGAGGAGGCCGGGGCGAAGCTCGTTCTCGTTGGCGATCCCGAGCAGCTTGGCCCGATCGAGGCGGGCGGCTTGTTCTCCGCGATCGCACGGCGCACAGCTCCCGTTCACCTTGAAGACGTGATTCGCCACAACCACGAGCTCGACCGCGACGCGGCGAAGCTCATTCGAGAGGGACAAGGACGGGAGGCCCTGTCCCTCTACCGATCCGAGGAGCGGATCACGGTCGCCGGGAACGCCGAGGAGCGCCGAGTGGCGATGGTCGAGGACTGGTGGCAGTCCTACTCGCGAGGCGAGGACGCGCTGATGGTGGCGAAGCGAAACGTCGAGGTCGAGCGCCTGAACGCGACGGCACGCGAGCTGGTCAAGGCCGAAGGCCGGCTTGGTGCGGAGGAGATCGAGGTCGGCGGCGTGTCTTTCGCCGCCGGCGATCAGGTCATCACCCGCGTCAACGATCGCCGCGTCGCCATCTACAACCGCGAGCGCTGGGAGGTCGCCCAGGTGGACGCCGAGCGTGGGCGGATCATCCTTGAGGGCACCGACCGGGCCCGGCGTGTCGAGGTCGGCCGCGACTATCTGGACCGCACCACCTTGGGCGGTGAGGCTCCCGCCCTTCAGCACGCCTACGCCGTCACGACCTACTGCGCCCAGGGCACGACCGTAGACCGAGCCTACGTCATGGTCGACCCGTCAATGGACAAGCAAGAGATGTACGTCGCCACCTCGCGCACCCGCGAGCAGACCTACCTGTACGCCACGCCGGAGATCCAGGGCGAGCGCTCGGAGTACGCGCCGACCGGACCCGAGCGCGATCCAATCGCCCATGTTGGCGAAGCCGCAGAGCGCGACCGCGCCCAGACTGCCGCCCACGATGAGGCTCTACGAGCCGAGCTGGCGAAGCTGCCCACCGCCGAGCTGGCGGCGAGGCGGGACAAGCTGGATACCCCGGCCCGCTTCGAGGCCCGCCACCAGGAGGAGTACGCCCGACAGGTCCAGGCGGTGGAGGAGCGGCGCGCTCAGGTCGAGCGAGCCACCGCCGACCGTGAAGCCGTCGAAGCGCTCGGCTGGCGCGAGCGCCGCCAGAAGTTGCCCTACGCCAAGGAAAGCGAGCGGTTGTTCACAGAACGGCTGGCCGATGAACGGGCGAAGCTGGCGCAGATAGAGCCGCCGCGTAGCGAGGCCCGGCGCGAGCGCGAGATCGCCAGCCGGCTTCTTGACGCCCGCTCAGCGCAAGCGCTCACGGCCGCCCGGATCGAGCCTCCGGCCTACGTCGTCAAGGAGCTGGGGGAGAGGCCCGCCGATCCAACCGAGGCGAGGGCTTGGGATCGAGGCGTCCAGGGAGTCGAGCGCTACCGGCTCGAACACGGCGTAAAGGACAAGAGCAACGCCCTCGGCCACGAGCCGGACGACGCCCTGGCGCGGATGGCTCGCGAGGCAGCACAGCGGAGGCTCGGCGAGGTTCAGCGCAGGCTCAACCTTGAGCATCAGCTAACCAGGAGCAGGGAGCTGAGGAGCATCGAGCGAGGCTTTTGACATCAGCATGTGAGCCCCCCGACCCGCGCGATTGAAGCACCGCGCTCGCGCTGGTCAACCCCCTGCGGGGGTCGGGCGCTGCGCGCCCTTGACAAGCGCTCTCGCGGCGCTGGTTTGGCGGGTAGGTCGGGGGAGGGAATGGCTGCCGCGCTAGGCTGCGTCAATGACCTTTACGCGGATTACGGTGCGACCGGACCAGATGGGCGGAGTCCCATGTGTACGCGGTCTGCGAATTCCTGTGGCGACCGTAGTTGGCATGGTCGCCGACGGTATGAGCGAGTCCGAGATCGTCAGCGCCTACCCGGACCTTGAGGCCGAAGACGTTCGCGAGGCCATGCACTACGCGGCTGAGGCCGTGCGTGAGCGCGAGTTGCCGCTCGTTGTCTCCGGGTGAAGTTTCTGATCGACAACGCGCTCTCGCCGGTCCTCGCCGAGCAACTGGAGGGAGCCGGGCACGACGCTGCGCATGTCCGCGATTACAACATGCAGGCGGCCGCCGATGAGGAGATTCTCGTTCGCGCACAGCAAGAGGAGCGGGTGGTGGTTTCCGCCGACACCGATTTCGGCACGCTTCTTGCAACCCGCCGCGAGCGCGCACCGTCGATCATTTTGTTCCGCCACGGCACGCAGCGGCGACCCGAGCGCCAGGCGGAAATCCTGCTGTCGAATCTTGAGGCAATCAAGGCCGACCTAGTCACGGGCAGCGTCATAGTCATCGAGCCTTCGCGTATTCGCGTGCGCTCTCTTCCGCTGGTTTCTTAGGCCAGCGCCTCGCGACTACGCTTCGAGCTTCTCGGCCGCCTTCGCCAAGTCAGCTATCGAGAGGCCAAGTGCCTTGGCAATGCCGCGCACGGTGACCCAGGATGGATTCCCTTCACCGCGCTCGATCAACGAGAGCATGTTTCGCGTGATTCCCGCCTCCCCCGCCAGCGCTTCCAGACTGGTCCCCTCTTTGTGGCGCAGCTTCCGGATTGCTTCGCCAAGTGCGAGCTGCGACTGCGGATTCTGGGGAGTGCGTGGAGTCACAATAGATTTGGAAGCCTTGCTAGGCTTTCGCCCTCAAACATAAGTGGGGCCGCGTGCTTGGAACACCGGCCCCGTGGCGACGGGTCAAGGGTTACTCGCCCCGTCGCAACGGGACAGGCTATCGACGCTCCGACCCCAAGAAGCGGCCCCCGGCGGCGCGTCAACGCCAACCGAGGGCCTGACCAAAAGGAGCACATCCTCCTCATGGCTGACGAGAACCCTACGGGTCGCGGCGCTGTCGTCGCCCTCCAAATACCAATTGATCAAGTCCGCTTCCTACGCGGGCTCTTTAGGAGTGCCCGAGCAGGCATCCGGCAAGAGCTGAAGGAATATTCGAAGCAGCTCAAAGAGCCGGCGCGCCTGTATAGAGAAGGCGCCGCCTACGGGCGGCTTTTGAGGGCGCTGGACGAGCTGGTGATCATCCCCGACGCCGATGTGCGTGACGTGCTCGGCGACCTCGCCCACATCATCGACGGCAGCAACGAGTACAGCCGCGTTGTCGCGGAGCACAAGGCGCTGCACGGTCTGCTCGGCCAGCTCAAGGGAGGTGGGAGCCGATGAGCAACGTCGCCGCCCGCTTCGGGGAGAACATGGCCCGCCAGCGCGAGCGAGTGGGCATCACCCAAGAGGTGCTGAGCTTCCGTGCCTCGCTGCACCGCACCGAGATCGGCCTGCTTGAGCGCGGCGGTCGAATCCCCCGCATCGACACGATGGTAAAGCTCAGGGACGCGCTCGAAGTCACGAGCGACGACCTGCTTGCCGGGATCTTCTGGACCCCTGGCGACTTCCGGCGGGGCGGGTTCGTGGAGCGGAGTGAGGACTGATGGCAGAAAACAGTCGCACTTGATCATGGATCATGACCTCGGTGAGGCGCCGCATCCCCGGGCTCAGCCGAGTGGCGGCTGCTCCACAGAGCAGGAGAGACTTCCGCTCTCCAGCGGGCCCTGGAAGGCCAGCGCGACCCGGCGTATCGGCTTCTCAAGATCGGGGTCCGGCTCACGGAAGCTGGCCTCGAGCGTCCCGGTCCTGATCGTCAACTCGGTTTCGATGTCTGCGGCCGGTCGTACTGAGGCGGCCGCGACCGCTCCGCGCTTCAGCTTCTCGTCGAGGCCGTCCATTAGTTCCGCGCCCTGCTCGGGGTGGAGGTCGAGGAGGGCCATTGAGGCGACGAGCCACCCGGGTGGGCGTTCGCGGTCGAGCAACTGCACCAAGGGTCTGACGGCAAGCTCGGCGGGGGGCATATCGGGGTCAAACCTGCCGCGCCGGGCGTCGCTGACGAACAGCGTGCGGCTGTCGAACTCGCCCTCCTGGGCGGTGGAGACGATTTCGATCGCCCGGGCGGCACCCTGGTTGCGATAGAAGCGAAACCAGTCGGCCTCGTTTCCGATCCTCATCTCTCCGATGGAGGCGAGGCGCTGGCGAACGAGGATGTAGTGGAGAAGTTCGACCCCGAGTGGCAGTTCCTCGGCAAACCAGCTGAGATCGTCGATGTTGACGATCCAGGGCCAGTCCTCCGGCGCGACCCCGGTCGGCTCGCGGTCCATCAACTCCCAGAGCTTCGACGATGGGCCGGAGAGATCCTCGAGGGTGACCGCGATCGGCACGCTTCGCGAGAGCTGGTCCCGGTCGACCTCGACCGTGGCGGTCGAGTCATCGACTCCCCGTACCGGGCGCCCCGAGGCGAGCGCCGCCCGCGTGCGCTCAGCCTGTTCAATCGCCTCGAAGAGGAGGCGATTGAAGGCCTTGGCTAGCGCCTGGGGCTGTCCACCGCGCGCCGCCGGGGAGAGGCCGCCCGCCTTCGCCTCACAAGCGAGGGCGATTCGGTCGATCACGATCAGGCCGTCTCCCTCGGGCAGCTTCTGCTCTCCCTCCTTCGGGTCCTCGTAAGAGAGGGTCCGCAGGCTGAGGTTCGGCTTCAGAGCGTCATCGAGGATCTCCCTGGTTCGCTTCTCCAGATAGGCGGCGCGGTGGCTCTGGTAGCTCTCGGGTAGGTCGCCGTTCTCGCGCAGCGCGTCCTCGAGCAGGCCGCGGACCGTGTAGATGACGTCGTAGGGGACCGGGACGATCCAGTTGCCAGCGCCGTCCTCGATCAGCGGGCGGGAGCGAAAAACGCGGATCTGCTGCCAGGGGTCGCCGTTGCGAATATCGCCGAATCCAATTTTCAGTCGCTGGAAGAATGCCTCGACGTTCTCGGCGGGGAAGCCGACGATCTCCGCGACCTGGGCGGGCGTTACCGCCAGCGCCGAGCCGAGGCCGGGGTGAACGATCAGGCCGAGCTCCGGTGGCTCTTTTTGGTCGGCGCGCCTCTGTAGCTCTTCGCGAACCTGCATCGGATCCAGGCCCTCATCGAGCCCGAAGTAGGCGCTCATGGCGCTGCCTTTTGCCAGCGAGAGCGCCGTGCAGATCGCCGCTGCCGTCAGCGCGGTGAAGCCGAGACACTCATACAGCGTTTCCTCGAAGGGCTCAAAAAGCGCGACGAGCCGATTGATCTCGCGGTCGGGGGGAACCGGGTCGTGGGCGAAGAGCTGCTCGTTCATGTAGCCGAACTGCGCTTGCTGTTGGGCCTGAGTCAGCTTCTCGGAGCCCCTCGGCAGACTCCCCTCTGCGTCTCTGGATGCCATCAGCGTCATGTTGAGGAGAAAGTCCAAGGGTTGGATCTCCCCCGACCAGCCGTGTGCGTTGTCCTGCGCCGGGCCGGCGGCGCGCTCGGCGCGGCGAAGCAGGGTCACCGCGCCGTACTCGACTACGTAGCTGTCGAGGCGGCGCTGGGTGCCGGAGTCATCGTGTCTATTTAGGTAGGCGGCGAGGCCCAGGGAGGAGATTGCGTCGAAAGCGTCCACGGGTGCGAGCCAGGCGTCCAGTTCTGAGCGCAGGCCAGCCAAGTCGGCCTCCGGGGAGCCCTGTCCCTTGAGGCGATCCCGGAGGGTGTTGAGCTCCTCCCATGCCGCCTTCGAGGCCTTCTCGCGTTGCTGAGTCTGGCGGCGATGGCGTGCTCGTTTCTGGCGGTCGCGTTTCTTTGCCTTTGATCCTCCCTTTGCCAAAGTCGGTAAAGGGTGGCATTTGCGGAATTTGACCGAGCTGTCGCTCCCTGGCGGGGGAACGTCCGTCGAGACCTGAATGATGGATATGTGTCGGAACTCACAAGCCCTACGTCGCGCCCAGTGGTCCAGTGGGTGAGCCGCGCCACTGCGCCTCTTGCGCGCGCTTTGCCGGTGGCCGGTCCGATTGGCGCGATTGCGACCTCGATCCGGGGTGCCGCTCACTTGGAGAACACGATCTCCGTAGCGGGAGAGCACGGCCTAGGGGTCTTTGTCGATACAGAGGCCTGGCGCACCCAGCTCGAGCCCGACGATCCGGCGCGTGCAGAGGAGTTCCGGCGAGTAGGCCTAGATTGGACGCCGAATAAGCGCTTCGTGCCGAGCGAGACGAGGATCTCGGGCGCCGATCGCAATCAGATCGTCGCAAGTCATCGCGATGCCCAGGTCAGCGCCGGAGGGACCTTGCTGGTTTCGCCATGTCACCGGGTGCGGGAGACCGCGTCCCTGAGTCGCGGCCGGCGCCTGGACATTGCCCTCGCTCACGATTTCACGACGCTGGCCCGCAGCTCCGGCGGCGCTCACCCGACTCCGCAGCGGGGGCTGCCTCGGAGCGTAGCCGTGGCCCTCGCGGTCGACGCCCGCTCGCTGGAGCCGAAGGTGATCGAGGAGCTGATCGCCGGTTACCGGGAGGTCGACGCCGATCTCTTCTGGATCTGGGTGTGGAACTTCGACCCCAACGCAAAACAGTACGACCGGGTGCGATCGCTGGCCGGAGGGCTTCAAAACGCGAGCCAGACGCCGTGCCTGCTTGGCGGAATTGGCGGCCTCTACGAGGCGGCACTGCGCAATCAGGTTGCCGCGGTTTGCCAGGGCTGGGGACGAAGCCAGTTGAAGTTTCCGCCGCCCGACCCGCCCGAGGTGGTCGAGGACGAAGACGAGGATGCCGGGTGGGGGGTGCACGTCTTCCATCCGGGAATTCTGGGGACGACCAAGATCGGCGTTGACAAGCATGGCGTCGACAACGAAGCACCGCTTCGAAGGCTCTTTCGACTGCAACCCTGCCACTGCGGTCATCATCGCCCAGACGAGGTGCCAGCTGCCCAGCCTGATCGTCACGCCCACAATCGCCACTGTGTCGAGGAGGCAGCGGTGGCGGCGCTTCGCCTCGATCCCGCCGAGTCCAGTGTCGAGTTCGCCGAGATCGTCACAGCGGCCGAAGAAATGCGTGCCCGGCTTGAGCTCAGCCCTCTACGGACCGGGTGGCGCAAGGCCACAGAAGTCGTCCCGACGGCCCCGGGTGTCGAGCTGCCGGGCGATCTTTGGCGTCGCAGCGCCTAGCGCGTTGCGGTGATGAGCTCGTCGGCGAGCGCCTGCATCGCGCTGCGGTAGGCCCATGCTCCCATCAGCTCACCGCGATAGAGGGCGGCGATCTCCCAGTCGATGGCTAGCCCGAGCTCTTCTGCGTTTGCCGCCGTCTGCCGAAAGACGTCATGACCAAGGAGCCGATCAATCAGGCGAGTAGGAAGGGCGGCTCGTGGAGATCGCAGCGGCGACTTCGAGTTTCGCTCGCAGTCCTCGCCACGAGTGAGGTGGCGCAAGTAGGCGTGGTGGGCGGCCCACAGCTCGGCCGTCGGTCGTGCCTGCGCTCCGATGGAGTCGAGGAGCGACTCCGCCTCCGCGCGCCCCATCTGCCGTAGGTCCGCGAGGATCAGCCGCCGCTCCGCAACCAGGGCGATTGCAGTGTCTGCGTTCAGCCCGCGCGCCCGGGCCTCCCTTCGGATCGGCTCCAGCGCGACGCCGTCGGCAAACGTCCACAACTCAACGTGGTCGCCGGGCCGCCGCGAGAGCGAGCGTTCGCCGCTCCTGGGGGGCCATTCACCCTCCTCCATCCCATGGGGCGCCAAGCCGAAGTCCGCGTCATCCACGGCGCCTTCGATCAGGGTCAGGGTTGGTCGGTCTTCGGGCACGACGGAACCTCGTCCCTCCCAGAACGACCGAGTCGAAGTCCAGGCAGGTCGCTTCGCCTGACAACACGGGCATTCGTCGGCGCCGGCCGCGATCCTGCCAAAGTGTGTAGTGTGTGGCACATTGTGCAAGGAAGCCACACATCGAAAGGCATCCAGTGAACCCCGAAAAGTGGATCGACCAGCTAGTCGACCTCATCGCCCCCAAGCTTGTTCAGCGAGGTTTCGTCCAGAAAGCCGGCCCTCCGGACGCGGCCGCGGCCGCGTCGACCTCGGTGCTCGCATCATCTGCATATGACCACGCCACGTGTCAGCAGTTCCTGAACGGTCACCATCTCGGCGATAGTGTCCTCGCGCGGGCCAGGGTCTTCTTCGGACAGATCGCCGAAAAAGGGGAGATCAATTCGGTCGAACTCGTCGCGGCTTTGGACCTCAAGGGCCCGACCAGCATCCCGGCCAACCTGACCAATCCCTTGAAGAAGTCAGCCCGTCGTCTGAAAATCGACGAGCCTTGGACATGGGCTGAGACGCCGGACGGGACGCGGACGATCTGGAAGGATCGTGACGGAATCGCAGCCCGGATGGTCGAGGTGATCGAGGAAGAGCGGAAGAACCGAGAACTGGTGTGGAGCCACTCGGCTTGAAGTCGCCTCGACTGGCAGCCACCAAAGCTTGGCGCAATTCCGTCCCCATAGCTATCCCCATGGATGCAGAAGAGAGGCAATATGCAGGTACTTTG
This sequence comes from Solirubrobacterales bacterium, assembly GCA_036271315.1. Taxonomy (GTDB): domain Bacteria; phylum Actinomycetota; class Thermoleophilia; order Solirubrobacterales; family 70-9; genus VRUE01. The sequence continues at coordinate 136,022 of DATBAV010000036.1, forward strand.
CCACCGTGTCCGTCGAGATGATGACCGAGGACGCCAAGTTCGCACTTGGGTTCTAGTGCGGATTGCGGTCCTACGGGGTCGGTTTCCCGTTCATCACGGTGCCGAGCTGAGCAAACTTTTCTTGGGCTTTAGAGACTACGTCCGCCTCGAGCTGGATCAGCGGGGCGCTCCCGGCCTGAGCAGCGTGAGAGCGCCCCGGTTCGTCGAGTCACCGGTCCGCTAGGCGGACTTGTGGATATGGAGCAGGGGTACGACCTGCTCCGTCGCGCTGATGCGCATACGTCTCACCTCCCTTCCGGCGTTGCTGGGGCCGGCGCGTTTTGGCCTCCCTGGCCGGCGCCACCGGCTCAGCAACGATTGCGCAAAAAGCGCCTCACCGGTTGAGGAAAAGCGATGCAAATGGATAACGACGCTCTATCAATGTGCTTTGATTGCGCCGTTCAGGATGGATTGAGCAATAGGTCGGAAACCGATTCCCGAACAAGGAGCTGGAAGTGGGGAACACAAAGGGCAAGGGGCACCAGAGGAACGAGCAGACTTACCGAGCCAACAAGCGAGCGCGCGAGGAAACCTCTGGACTGATCGATCCTCGCTTGCGCAAGGCGCTCTCGCACGAGCTGCGGGTGCAGATACTCACGGTCGCTAATCAACGCGAGGTCAGCCCCAGCGAATTCTCCGAGGAATTAGATGTCCCGCTCTCCAATGTCTCCTACCACTTCCGCAAACTGCTCGAGTACGACTGCATCGAGCTGACCCGCGAAGTCCCCGTTCGCGGCAGCCACGAACATCGCTATGTCGGCACGCGCCGAGGATTGATCAGCGACGGCGATTGGGCCCAGCTCGGCAAGGGCACTCAAGCGGGCGTCCGTATCGCCGGCTTCCAGGATTTGATCAACCGCTGCACTCAAGCTGTCGAAGGCGAGACCTTCGACGCTCGGGAGGACGCTGCCTTCTACTGGGTACCAATGAGCTTGGATGAGATCGGCTGGGAAAAGATGCAGGCAGCGATCCGGCGCGTCATCGGCGAAGTCGAGGAGTTCGAAGTCGAAAGCACCCAACGCGCCGCCGATGGCGAGAGCAAGACCTTCCCGGCTACCTTTGGAGTCCTCGGCTTCGAGTCTCCGGCCAAACCCAACTGGGACCGACGCAGGCCCACAAAAGCAGGCGAGGTGAAGCCCAAGAGACGGGTTAGGGCCCCGAAGAAGTAAGCAGTCTCCTTTTTCAGGGCCAAAATCTTCCTGGAGAGTCGATGCGGAGGTGAGGTTGAAGAAGATCGAAGGCAGCAGCAACCAGGTCAAGAGGATTCCCTGCCTTCGAAGATCAATCGGCACAGCGTCGTGTGACTGCTGAGACTGGCATGACAAAGTGGAATCCTTCATGACGGAACCTCGATCCGCCTACCGGCTCGTCCGCGCAGCACTTGAGTTGTATTTGCGCTATCCGCTGCTCTTCTTGGTTCTTGCCGCCGGGGTCATCGTGCCCTATGAGGCGATCGTCCTCGCGGCCACAGGCGCAGGCCCATTCGCCCAAGGCTCCCTCAGCTTCGGCGCTAGCTCCCTGCTGACGCTCATCGGGCTGGCCTTGATTGGACCGCTGGTCTCGGCGCTGCACGTTCACGCGGTCAGCGAGGTATTGGAGGGGCGAGAGCCCCGGCTGGCTTCCGTGGCCCGCCGGGGGCTGCGCGTGCTTCCGGTGGTCGCGGCGGCGGAGATCGTCGCATGGCTCGGAATCGCCCTGGGATTCTTGGCATTTGTCGTTCCCGGAATCATCTTGTTGCTGCGTTGGTATGTGGTCGCCCAGGCCGCCGCAATCGAGCACGAAGGCTGGTCCCCCGCGCTGCGTCGAAGTCGTCAGCTGACCGCAAGCCATTACCGACACCTGATCGTGTTCGCGATCTACGTCGCCTTGATTACCTTCGTGCCAACGTTGCTGGTCGGATTCGCCTTCGGACACGAAACCACAACCGTGGCATCGTTCTTGGTCGGCGTGGCCCTCCGAGTCGTTACCTGGTCCCTTAGTGCTCTCGCGGCAGCACTCATGTACTTCGATCTTCGTGCCCGCTGGGCCTCTACCGTGGCGCAGCCCGGTCCGGCCCCGGCCGCACCCGCGGGAGGCGACCCCCCGCAGATCGGCCAAAGCTGGGATCCAAGGCGTTACTCCGACCAGGATCGACCGAAGGGCTGGTACATCGATCCAGGCTCTCCCGACCGAATGCGCTACTGGAGGACTGGCGATTTACCGGGGTGGGAAGGCACCACGGGGACGCCTAAAAAGGTGAGACGGGAGTGGCAAGAGGAGCTCCCGGATGACGCCTCGTAGAGGCTACTGTGCTACTCAGTGCTGACGGGACCGTCGCGAGTGATTAGTTTCTCGATCCCGCTTCGGCTCGGCGGCCATCATTCCCGGGGCTGAAGCATCTGCTGACTCAACAACGCCATATTGATCGGCAGGCCACCGATCTTCAGGATGGTCACAAAGTCCTGGGCTGCCCCAATGTTGGGGAAGCCCCCCGAGATCTGGGCACCGGTGCGGCCATCGATTCCGTTGGGGAAGTCGGCGAAATTGACGATGGGTCGGGTCTTAACTTCGCCGTCGAAGACGGTGGCAATGTGGCCAGAGAGGCCTTCGGCTCCATACCCGTCGACTGGTCCAATTGCGGCAGCCCGACCACGTTTGGCGATTTTACGGGTGAGCCGTTCAAAGGCAACGCGGCCCTTAGCAGTGAAGCGAAAGGTGACGTTCGGTCGACCCAATTCATCGACTTCCTGGTTGGGGCGGACGATGTCACGGCCATTAAGTTCTGGACGGTCCTTGAGTGCAAACCAGCCGGGTTCTCCTGTCGTGATGATTTCTCCGGTGCGGCTGCTCGGTTGTTCGGAGGCAATCGCTGTGCCCAGTGGAACCTTGAGCACGACGTTGTGGTGGCGGTGTCGCTGGCTTCCAGAATTGCGAAGCTCGACTCGGCCAGAGAATGGCCCGGCCACCAATTCGTGGGTCGGAGAGCCATCGAATACGTAGAAGCGGGGTGTCGAGGCCGAGCACGTTGCGCAGTGCTTACGCGGTTTCTGTTCGGAAGCTAGCCTGACCGCGCCGTAGAGATTCGGGAAGGCGCCGGCTGAGATCAACTGTGCGTTGGCGACCTGCCTTGTACTTCGGCCGGCTGCACGCCATTCGCGATTAGCTCTGCGCAGGGCGGCGGCTGGAGGGACCTTGCCTGGGTGACCGCCAACCTTACGCTCGGGTCCGATCAGGTTCGCCTCCCAATCGTAGAAATAGAGCTGCCCCGCTCCGCCGACCTGTTTGGCAGCCCACCTCGCATGCCGGGTGCCCCGGACATGGGACAAAACCACGCGAACTCGCTTATGAGTAAGCATCTGAACCTGTCCGTCTACATTCAGGACTTCCTGTAGGCGCTTGCAGAGGATGCTCCTCACCACTCGGTGGGTGCTCGGGGTGACCCCCTTTGTTCCAGCTTCCAGTTGGTAGAGAAGCTCGAGCGACGGGTTCGTGGGGGCGCTGGAGCAGGGAGTGCTGTTCCCGCTAGCGGCATCTTGATCGCTCAGTGCCACGACCGCACCGGCAATCACGGTGAGAAGCAAGATGTATCGAACGGTAGGCCGCAAAGGCTGGAGCCTACCGAGGCCTATCCTGTCAGCCGCGGATCGTCGGCGTCGATCTCTTCGGCGGTGGCGTCGTAGTCGTAGTGACGACTTGAGGTTGTGGGTCCCGTCGGGCCGCTCCGACCCGCCGTCCCCGGCACGCCCATGATCAGGAAGCGCTTGCCGGCGTAGCCGCGCATCAGGTGTCTGACGATCGCTCGCGTGGGTGGGATCAGCAGGATCGCGCCGAAGATGTCGGTGACGAAGCCGGGGGTGAGGAGGAGGGTGCCGCCGATTGCGATCAGGAGGCCGTCGGCGACCTCGCGGCCGGGGAAGCGGCGCTCGGCGAGGGCGGCGTTGAAGCGGCGCCAGGCGCCGCGGCCCTGGTGGCGCAGCAGCATCGAGCCGAGCACGGCGTCGGCGATCAGCAGTGCGACCGTGGGCCAGACCCCGATCAGCGAGCCGATCTGGATGATCACGTAGATCTCGACGATCGGGATAACGATGAAAAGGGCAACCAGAATGGCCATGGATAGAGCCTACTCAGGTCGAACTGCATCAAATTTCCAGTCTCCTGGGCCGGAAATTTGATGCAGTTCGCTCAGGTGCGAGCGGCCGCCGCCGCGGCCTCCTCGAGCTCGGCGAGCGAGCGATTCAGCCCCTCGGCGATCGCTTCGACGTCCTCCATCGAGTCGTAATCGGCGAGCAGGCCGAAGCCGACGCGGCCGTTGTAGCTCATGATCGCCACCGCCATCGTGTGGTTCGGGGGCAGGAAGGCGACGGGGAAGACCTCCTCGAGTTCGCGGCCCAGCACGTAGAGCGGGATCTGCGGGCCCGGCACGTTGGTGACGATCATGTTGAAGAGCCGGGTCGAGAAGTTGATCCGCGAGGCCTGCGCCAGCAGCGTCGGCGGGGCGAAGTCGTTGAAGCGGGAGATCACTTCGGCGCCCAGCGCCTGCTTGGAGCGCTTAAGGCCCTCCATCTGCTCGCTGACTACCCGAAGCCGCCGCACCGGATCCTCGACGTAGACCGGCAGTGGCCCGCGCATCGCCGCGATCCGGTTGCCGAGGTCGCCGCGCTCGTCCTGGCTGCGGATCGAGACCGGCACCAGCGCGCGCAGCTCCAGGCCCTCGGTGCGCACGCCGCGGCTGTGCAGCCACTCGCGCAGCGCCCCCGTCACCACGGCGAGGACGACGTCGTTGACGGTGCCGCCGAGCGTGTCCTTGATCCGCTTGAAGGTGGCAAGCTCCGAGCGCGCCCAGGTGAAGCGGCGGTGCGGGCCGATCGGTTGGTTCAGCGGTACGTCGGGGGCCGGATCGGCAAAGGCGCCGACGACCTCGCCGACGCCCTCCAGCGCCTCGCCGATCCGTCGCGCCGCCGACTCGGGATGGCGCACCGCCTCGACCGCGCGCTCGACGATCCTCACCGGTGCCGCAGCCGCGTCCACCGCGCCGCGGGCGACGAGGTCGATCGTGCTCGGCTGCGGTGCCGGCACCCAGCCGTCGTCGCTGGTGGCGGGCTCGGGCACCGGCTCGAGGTCGAAGAGGACGGTGCCGATGTCGACACCGGAGATGCCGTCGACCATCGCGTGGTGGGTCTTGGTCAGTAGGGCGAAGCGGTCGCGCTCTAGGCCCTGGACGAGCCAGAGCTCCCAGAGCGGCTTCGAGCGATCGAGCTGCTGTGAGAAGACCCGCGCGGCGAGTCGCTTCAGCTGTTGCTCGCCTCCCGGATCGGGCAATCCGGTGTGGCGGATGTGGTAGGTCAGGTTGAAGTTGACGTCGTCGGCCCAGAGCGGCCGGCCGGCCTCCAGCGGCGGCACCACGAGGCGCTGGCGGAAGCGCGGCACCTGGTTGAGGCGCCCGCGCACGTGCTCGACCAAGTCGACGTATTTGGGCGGCGGCCCCTCGAAGATCAGGATCGCGCCAACGTGCATGTGGCTCGCCGAGGTCTCGTTGGTCAGGAACGAGGCGTCGACGGCAGTGAGCCGGTCAAGGTGGCGTCCTTGGGTTGCCATCGCCCAAGGCTAGCCATCCCCGGACGCGGGAGCGAGGACGTGTGATCGCCGGTTGTCATAAGCACGTCCTCGCGGGAGCGGAGGAGATGGCGCCCGGCTACTCTGCAGATATGCCCTCGCTCGCCACCGGGGCCCCGAAACGGGTCCTGCTTGCAGCCCCGCGCGGATACTGCGCCGGGGTCGACCGCGCCGTGCAGACGGTCGAGCGCGCGCTCGAGCTCCACGGCGCCCCGGTCTACGTGCGCAAGGAGATCGTCCACAACAAGCACGTGGTCGAGGAGCTGGCAAAGCGGGGCGCGATCTTCGTCGAGCAGGAGACCGAGGTGCCCGAGGGCGAGATGGTCGTCTTCTCCGCCCACGGCGTCGCCCCGGCGGTGCATGACAACGCTGCCGCGCGCAACCTGCGCACGATCGACGCCACCTGCCCGCTGGTGACCAAGGTCCACGTCTCGGCGCGGCGCTTCGCCGCCGAGGGCTACACGATCGTGATGATCGGCCACGCTGGCCACGAGGAGGTCGAAGGGACCACCGGCGAGGCGCCCGAGAGCATCGTCCTGATCGAAACCGCGGACGAAGTCGAGAGCCTCGAGGTCGCCGATCCCGCCAAGGTTGCCTTCATCACCCAGACGACGCTCTCGGTCGACGAGACGGCCGAGGTGATCGCCGCTCTGCGGGCCAAGTTCCCCGGCATCGTCAGCTCCAAGTCAGATGACATCTGTTATGCCACGACCAATCGCCAGATCGCGGTCAAGCAGCTCGCCCGCGAGTGCGATCTGGTCCTCGTGATCGGCTCGACCAACTCTTCGAACTCGAACCGCCTGGTCGAGGTTGCGCGCGAACATGGTGCCGCCTCGCATCTGATCGACAACCACACCCAGGTCGAGGAGGAATGGCTGGAGGGAGTCGAGACCGTTGGTATCACCTCCGGCGCCAGCGCCCCCGAGGAGCTGGTCGAGAGCCTGGTCGAGCTCTTCCGCGAGCGCGGTGCCGAAGACGTCTCCGAGCTGCGCACGGTTCACGAGGACGTGCGGTTCATGCTTCCTAAGGAGATTCGGGAAGCTTCGACGGCGGCATCGACGTAGGGGAGGGCGGGGACCTCTCCACCGGACAAAAGCCGGCCTAATTAGGCCGGCTTTTTGAGTATCCGCCCGTTGGAGAGGTCCCCGCCCTCCTTCTAAGGGATGCCGGCGGCGAAGCTCACGGACCAGATTCGGAGGCCTGGGGAGGGCACGAGTTTTAGGCTGTGGGCCTCGTGGTGCTCGTGTTCTGCGAGCGCGTAGAGGCGTGGTCCGTCGATCTGAAGCTGGTGATGATTGCCATCGATGGTCACCGACAATGTGCCCGTGCCCTCGACGGTCGCGTGGGCGCCGCCGGCCTCGTAGTCGAGATCCAGCTCGCCGCCGATCCAGGGCTGCTCCCAGGAGCCGCCGGGGAAGATCTCCGGCGTGGGGGGCATGACCTTGGCGCCGGGGGAGTCGCTCGGGCGCAGCGGGTCCATCGGGTTCGGCAGCGAGCGCAGCGCGTCGAGCTCGCGCAGCTCTTCCTGGATCGCCATCTCGGTGCCGAGGTATTCGCCCTCGCCGAAGTGGAACCAGCTCAGCGCGCCACCGGTTGTCCAGAGGAAGAGGCTGGGCCAGCCCTCGCAGCCGTAGGCGAGCCAGAGCTCGCGCTCGGTGTCGATCGCGACTGGGAAGCCGACGCCGAGATCGGCGAGGCCGGAGGCGACTCGATCGGCGTCCGAGCCAAAGGGAAAGCGCGGCGCCTGCACGCCGATCGTCGTCAGGCCCGTCTCGCGGTAGCGGCGATCCCACTCGGCCAGATAGGGGAGGGTGCGCACGCTGTTCAGCTGGGCGAAGTCGAGAAAGTGGACGAGCACCGGGCCGGCGGCAGTCAGGGCAGGCATCGACTCCGGTTGCTCGCCGATCCAGGCGATCCTGTCGGGGAGGTCCGGCGCGGCGATGGTGTCGCGTTTGGGGCGCATCGGCGCGAACGTTATTCGCTGGCGAGGGCACCGACTCCGCTAGATTTTCAGAGCAATGCTCGAGATCGCCGTGGCGCTGATCCCGCTTTTCCTGCTCCTCGGCTCGCTTCTGTTCGGGCATTACCCGGGCTTCAAGGCGATCGTCAAGATCTCCGAGCGGATCTGGGCCAGGCCGCGGGCTCGCGCGGCAAAGAGTCAGGGGCGCCCAAGGGCACCGCGCTCGCACGCGATCTGTGGCGGACTCCTGCTCGCCTTCGGCTACGCCCAGCGCCCACCGCCGCTCGCTCCCTAGTCCAAGCCCGCGACAGCGGTCAGCGGGTCAATGCGGCGCGGCTTCGCCGTGCCCGGAACCGAGGAGTGAGCAATGAATTCGAATACCACGCGCGTCGTCGCTGGAATTGCGGTCATCGTCGTCGCGATCGTGCTCTTGATCGTGCTGAAGAAAGACGACAGCAGCAAGGTCACGTCAAATACCGGAGGCAAGGTCACGACGATCGCGATCAAGGACGGCAAACCCGTCGGGGGCATCGCCGACCTGACCTACAACAAGGGTGAACAGGTCCGCTTCAAGGTGGACTCCGACGTCAGCGACGAGGTCCACGTGCACGGCTACGACATCATGAAGGACGTCGAGGCCGGTGGCTCGGTCAACTTCGATTTCCCAGCGACGATCGAAGGCGTCTTCGAGGCGGAGCTCGAGGGCCGCAAGGAACAGATCCTCGAACTCACCGTCAACCCATGAGCTTCTTCCTGCCACTCGCGCACGCGCTGGTCGCGCGCAAGGATCTGCCGATTCCCGCCTGGCTCTTCGCCTGGGGGGCGTCGATCGTCCTGATCGTCTCCTTCTTCGCGCTCTCGGCAGCGTGGCGTAAACCGCGCTTCGAGGAGGAACGTTGGCGCCCTCTAAACGAACGCTTCTCGAGTGCCCTGCTGAGCGTGCCGACGCAGGTCCTCTGCGGCGCGATCGGGGTGTTCTTTCTCGGCTTCTCGATCTACGCGGGCCTGAAGGGCACCGAGGCTCCTGATCGCAACTTCGCCCTCACTTTCCTCTATGTCACCGCTTGGCTGGGCTTTCCACTGTTCAGCGTGATCTTCGGCGACGTCTTCCGGCCGTTCAACCCATGGCGCGCCGTCGCTCGGGTGGTCGGTGGCGCCTTCACGCTGATTGCGGGACAGCCTCCGGCTCACCTCAAGTATCCGCAGCGACTGGGACGCTGGCCCGCCGCCATCACCCTGCTCGCCGTGGTCTGGTTGGAGGTCGTCTACGGGGCCAGTGGTGGAGTGGCGGTGGGCCTCTCGCCCCACTCGGCAGGCGTCGCGGCGCTCATCTACACCCTCTACACACTGGTGATGATGACACTGTTCGGAGTGGAGACCTGGTGCCAGCGGGGCGAGGTGTTCTCGGTCTATTTCGGCATGTTCTCCCAACTCGGGCTGTTTGGGATAAGGGATGGACGGCTCGGCCGGAGGCTGCCGCTGTCCGCTTCGACGCATTGGGCAACCGTCCCCGGTTCCGCCGCGGTGGTGATCGCCTCGATCGCCAGCACCAGCTTCGATGGCGCCCAGGAGGGCGCTTTCAAGAATGCCATCATCAAAACCTTCGAATGGCTGGCGGAAACCGGGCTCAGCCTGACCACGTCTCTGCGATTGGCGGACACGATCTTCATGCTGCTCACCTTCGCCGGCGTGGGCCTGGTCTACCTGATTGGGGTGCGGGGCATGGCCACCGTGCGCGGTGCCCCGCCGCGCGACAAGCTGCGAGCCGGCTTCGCCCACACGCTGATCCCGATCGCCTTCGCCTACCTCGTGGCGCATTACTTCAGCCTTTTCGTCTTTCAGGAGCAGGCGCAGTTCACCTACCTGCTCTCCGATCCACTCGGCACGGCGACGACGAACCTCTTCGGCACGGCATCCGGGGGGATCAACTTCAAGATCCTCAGCGCCAACGCGATCTGGTACGTACAGGTGGGGGCACTCGTCATCGGCCACGTCGTTGGCCTCACCCTCGCCCACGACCGCGCCACCGCCTACTGGGGCGACTACAAACAGGCGGCTCGCTCGCAGTACTGGATGCTCGCCGTCATGGTGGCCTTCACCTGCTTTGGCCTCTACCTCTTGTCGGTGGGCAATGGGTAGTTTCCGCTTTTTGCGAAAAGAGCAGATGAACCAATCGTTAAGCAGGGTTTTTTACTGATGCAGGTTCTGTACGAAGTGGTTTACTGAGGATGAGTCCTAGTACTTGACTCTCCCTCTCCCTTATCGCACCGGGACCGTTGCTCGCAAGGCCGGCGGTTCCGGTGCTAAGCAGTTCATACTGAGGATATGGCCGTCCTCCTACCGCTGGCCCACGTCGGCCACTGGCTCTGGGTCCTCTACCTGCCACCGGTGCTGATCGTCGTCGGCTCGCTCGCCCGATCGACCCTCGCCGAACGCCGCAAGAAGCGCGAAGAGGACTAGGACGAAGAGGACTAGGAGGGCCTAGAGGATCTCGGCGAGCCGGCGCTCGAGCGCGGCGGAGATCTCGTCGCGGACCGGGCCCTCGGCCAGGCGTTCGACCAGGGACTCGAGGAAGCCTTCGATGATCAGCGACTTCGCCTCGGCCTCGCCGAGCCCGCGCGAGGTGAGGTAGAAGAGCTGCTCCCGATCGACCTGGGCGACGGCCGCGGCGTGGGTGCAGCGCACGTCGTCGGCTTCGATCTCCAGTCCGGGGATCGCGTCGGCGTGGGCCTCGGTCGAGAGCAACAGGTTGCGGCTCTCCTGGAAGGCATCGGTCTGCTGGGCACCGGGATCGACGCGAATCATGCCGCGCCAGACCGCGGTCGAACCGGCGGCGAGGACACCGCGGAAGGCGAGGTCGGAGTTGGTGTTCGGCGCCGCGTGCTCCTGGGTCGTGTCGTAGTCGAGGTGCTGCCCCGGCCCGCCCGCATAGCCGCCGGTCACGCGGGCCTCGGAGCCCTGACCGGCCAGGTTGGTCTCCATCCGCACCTTGCCGTTGGCCGAGCCGAAGCCGAGCGCGGTCCAGTCGAGCCGAGCGTCGCGCTCCACCTGAGCGCGCTGGGTGGCGAAGATCCAGGCGGACTCGGAGATGTCCTGGGTGTTGACGTAGCGCAGTGTCGCCGCTTGGCCGACGCGCAGCTCGACAACCGAGTTGAGCAGGGCGTCGATGTCGTCGCTTGGCGAGGACCAGTGCTCCCAGACCTCGGCCTCGGCGCCCTCCTCGAGCACGATCAGGGTGCGCCAGTTGAGCGCGCTGCCGCTCTCGCTGAGCGGGACCTCGATCCGGATCGGCTCCTCGACCTTGACCCCGGCGGGCACGTGGACGAGCACACCGTCGCTCCAGTCCATGTCGTTGCGCGCGACGAAGGGATCGTCGGCCGGCGCCAGCGAGCCAAGCCGTCCCTCGACCAGCTCCGGCCGCGACTCGCTCGCCTCTTTCAGCGGCAGCACCACGGCTCCCTCGGCGGAGCCGATCGACGGCTCGGCCGAGCCGGGCTCATATGAATCGAGCTCCAGCCCGGAGAGATCTGTGAATTCCCACCCCTTCGTCTTCTGGTCGGGGAGGGGCGGCAGCGTCGCTACCTCAGCCAATCGAACCCTCCATCTGCAGCTCGATCAGCCGGTTGAGCTCGACCGCGTACTCCATCGGCAGCTCCTTGGTCACGGGCTCAATAAACCCGTTGACGATCATCTTCGAGGCCTCCTCCTCGTCGAGCCCGCGGCTCTGCAGGTAGAAGAGCTGCTCGTCGCCGATCTTGGAGACCGTGGCCTCGTGGCCGACGTCGGCGTCGTTCTCGTCGATGCGGATCGTCGGGTAGGTGTCCGAGCGCGAGTCCTCGTCGAGCAGCAGCGCGTCGCAAACGACCTTCGAGCGCGATTCGGTCGCCCCGTCGGCGATTTCGAGCAGGCCGCGGTAGGTCGCCCGCCCGCCGTCCTTGGAAATCGACTTGGAGAAGATCGAGGACGAGGTGCGCGGCGCCGCGTGGATGATCTTGCCGCCGGCGTCCTGGTGCTGGCCGTCGCCGGCGAAGGCGATCGAGAGGATCTCCCCGTGGGCTTCGGGCCCGAGCAGGTAGATCGAGGGGTACTTCATCGTCAGCTTCGAGCCGAGATTGCAGTCGACCCACTCCATCGTCGCCTTCTCGTGCGCGACGGCGCGCTTGGTGACCAGGTTGAAGACGTTCTGCGACCAGTTCTGCACGGTCGTGTAGCGGACCCGCGAGCTTTTCTTGGCGCAGATCTCGACCACGGCCGAGTGCAGCGAGTCGGTCGAGTAGACCGGCGCCGTGCAGCCCTCGATGTAGTGGACGTCGGCGCCCTCCTCGCAGATGATCAGGGTGCGCTCGAACTGGCCCATGTTCTCGGTGTTGTTCCGGAAGTAGGCCTGCAGCGGCATCTCGACTTTGACCCCGGCCGGCACGTAGACGAAGGAGCCGCCCGACCAGACGGCGGAGTTGAGCGCCGCCAGCTTGTTGTCGTTGGGCGGGATGATCGTCGCCCAGTACTCGCGCACCAGGTCCTCGTGCTCGCGCAGCGCCGTGTCCATGTCGGTGAAGATCACGCCCTGGGCCTCGAGCTTCTCGTTGACCTGGTGGTAGACGACCTCCGACTCGTACTGGGCGCCGACCCCGGAGAGGAATTTGCGCTCCGCCTCGGGGATGCCGAGCCGGTCGAAGGTGTTCTTGATGTCCTCGGGGACCTCGCTCCAGTCGCGGCTGTTCTTTTCCGAGGCGCGGACGAAGTAATGGATGTCGTCGAAGTCGATCTGGCCGAGGTTGCCGCCCCAGGTCGGGGTCGGGCGCGCGTAGAAGTGTTCGAGCGACTTGAGGCGGAAGTCGCGCATCCACTGCGGCTCGTTCTTGTACTCGGAGATCGATTCGACGATCTCACGTGAGAGGCCCTTCGGCGCCTTGTAGGCGTAGTCCGACTCGGAATCGTGGAAGCCGAACTTCTCCTTGTAGTCGGAGTTGATGCCGGCGAGCGAGCGTTTCTCCGCTACGACCTCGGGTGTAGCCATGCTTATTCGACCTCCAGGGTGATCGTGTCGTCCACGACGGCCGCCGTGAACGTCTGCACCGGAGCGAAAGCTGGGAGTGTCTTCGGCCTGCCGGTGGTCAGGTCGAAGAGAGAGCCGTGGCGCGGGCACTCAACGGTGCAAGACGCCGGATCGAACTCGCCCTCGGCGAGCGGCCCGTCGTCGTGCGAACAGCGATCCTCGATCGCGTAGAGCGTTCCCTCGCAGTTGAAGATGCCGATCTTGCGCCCATCGTGCTCGACCAGGCGCATAGTGCCCGCGGGCAGCTCGGCGGCGGGGCAGACAGGGATGGTTGTTCGGGCGATGTCGGACAAGAGATTCGAGGCTCCCGCGAACGAGGGTTAGTGCGGGTTGAGACTAATCCTACTTCTGTGGTCGGATTTTAGCGATAGGGCCGGCTCGGCTCGGCGATGGACCCGCTCGCCCCGGCACCGTAACAAGCCTTTGACCCGGACTTAGGCGGGGGTGAAAGGATCGGCGCACCGACCTTCGATACGAGGAGCGAGAGATGAGCGAGAGAACGAGTTACGAGCCTGGGGTCCCTTGCTGGGTTGACCTCGGCTCACCCGACCTGGACGCCTCCGTCGAGTTCTACTCGGCTCTGTTCGGCTGGGAGGTGCCGGAGAGCGAAAACGTCGAGCAAACTGGCGGCTACCGCCGGGCGACCAAGAACAGGCGCGACGTCGCCGGGATGATGCCGCTGATGCAGGAGGGCCAGCCGCCCGCCTGGAGCTCCTACGTCTCGGTTGCCGACGCCGACGCCACCGCGGCGGCGGTCAAGGAGGCCGGGGGCAGCGTGCTCGCCGAGCCGATGGACGTGATGGAGCTGGGCCGGATGGCGGTCTTCGCCGACCCGGCCGGAGCCGTCTTCGGGATCTGGCAGCCGGGGACGTTCGCCGGCGCCGGCCTCGTCAACGAGCCCGGCGCTCTCGCCTGGAACGAACTCAACACCCGAGACGTGGCGGGCGCTAAGGCCTTCTACGGCGCCGTCTTCGGCTGGGACTTCGAAGGGATGAAGATGGGGGAGAACGAGAGCTACACGACGATCACCCTCGACGGTAGCCCGATGGGGGGCATCCTCGACATGGTCGAGCGCTCCGTGCCGGAGGAGATCCCCGTGCACTGGCTGGCCTACTTCGCGACGGAGGACACCGACGCGACGGTGTCCCAGGCCACGGAGGGCGGCGGTGCTTTGATGATGGGCCCGATCGACCTCCCGGTCGGTCGCTTCGCCATCCTCACCGACCCGCACGGCGCCGCCTTCGCGGTCATCGCGCTCAGCGAGAACGCGCCGCCGGCAAGCGCCTAGATCGAGCCGAGGTCGGCGGCCGCTTCCGCGGGGCTGCCGACCTCGCCCTCGTCCTCCCATTCGGCCGGCTCGCCGAGGCTGGCGCTCTTCACGACCTTCAGCCCCAGCATCGCGCACTTCATCCGCGTCGCCGAGATATCGATGCCGAGCAGCTCGAGCACGTACTCCTTGGGTAGCCGCAGCAGTTCCTCGCGCGTTTTCCCCTGAAGCTCGTCGGTGAGCAGCGAGGTCGCCGCGGTCGAGATCGCGCAGCCTTTGCCCTCGAAGGCGATCTCGGCCACCCGGCCGTCGTCGTCGAGCTTGATCGTCACGTGCTGCTCGTCGCCGCAGAAGGGGTTGGTGTCCTCGAACTCGAGGTCGGGCTGGTCCACCCGCCCGAAGTTGTGCGGCCGCTTGTAGTGCTCGAGGATCTGGTCGCGGTAGAGCTCGTCCATGCCCGTCGAGGCTAGCGAAGCGGTGCAACGCGCTGTTCATCACATACCGCCGAAAGACGTTGCAACTGCCTGATTCGCTGCTACCTTGAGCCGCAGTGCGGGGGCCGATGCGCAAGCTGACATACCCGGTTCGGCGCTGGCCGCGGCTCTCCAAGGCCGCGATGGCCGGGGGCGCGTTGATCGTGCTCGCCATCGCCGGTGCCAACGCTTACATCCTGCTCAGCACCGACGGCGAGGCGACGGCCAACGTCGCCGATGTGCCCCACGCCCAGGTGGCGATCGTGCCGGGAGCGCTGGTCCAGGCCAACGGCAAGATGAGTGCGATGCTGGCCGACCGCGTGCGCCAGGCCGACGCCCTCTGGAAGGCGGGGAAGGTCGACCGCATCCTCGTCTCCGGCGATCACCACACCTGGGCCTACGATGAGCCCGACACGATGCGCAAGGCGCTGGTCGCCGACGGCGTGCCGGGCCGGGTGATTTTCGAGGACCATGCTGGTTTCGACACCTGGGCGACGATGGTGCGGGCGCGCGGCATCTTCGGCGTCAAGGACGCGATCGTCGTCACCCAGGGCTTCCACATGCCGCGGGCGCTTTACCTCGCCCACGAAGCCGGCATCGACGCGACGGGGCTAACGGCGGACCTCCACCAGTGGGGCTACCAGGGGCGCAAGAGCGACGTCCGCGAGGTCCTCTCTCGGGTCAAGGCGATCGCCGACACCACGCTGGACACGCCGGCCATGGGCGGCAAGAAGATTCCGATCAGCGGCGACGACGGCCGCGTCAGCTGGGGACCGCCGCCCCCGCCGGGGACGCCGCCGGCGGGCTCGCCCGCCCGTCACTACTGAGCGCGTCTAAGTTCTAAGCGCGAAGCCCGTCTGCGTCTCAGCTGTCGAGCCCGAAGACCTTGCGGGCGTCATGGAGGCCTTCGACCAGGCGGTCGATCTCCTCCGGCGTGGTGTAGACGCCGAAGCTGGCGCGGGCTGTCGCCGGGATGCCGAGGCGGTCCATCAGCGGCTGCGCGCAGTGGTGACCGGCGCGGACCGCGACGCCGTGGCGGTCGAGGATCTCGGAGACGTCGTGGGCGTGGACGCCGTCGAGCTCGAAGGAGACGGGGCCGAGGCGCTCGCGACCGGCAGGTGGGCCGAAGATGCGCAGGCCTGGGACCTCGCCGAGCTGCTCCAGCGCGTAGGCGGCGATCTGCTGCTCGTGCTCGCGGATCGAGTCCATGCCAAGGGCGTCCATCCAGCGCAGTGCCGAAGCCATGCCGATCGCCTGGGCGATCGCCGGCGTTCCGGCCTCGAAGCGCGCCGGCGGGTCAGCGTAAGTCGTGCCCTCCTTGGTCACCTTGCGGATCATCGAGCCGCCACCGAGGAAGGGCGGCATCGCCCGCAGCAGGTCGAGCCTGGCCCAGAGCGCGCCGATTCCGGTCGGCGCGTAGAGCTTGTGGCCGGTGATCGCGTAGAAGTCGACGCCGAGCTCGGCCACGTCGACCGCCATCTTCGGCGCCGCCTGGGCGCCATCGGCAAGTACCAGCGCACCTGCCTCGTGCGCCAGCCGCGAGATCTCCGTCAGCGGGTTCTCCGTGCCGAGCACGTTGGAGACGTGGGTTACGGCGACGAGCTTCGGCGCGCGCTCGAGCAGCGCCGAGTAGGCGTCCATGTCGAGCAGGCCCGTCTCGCCATTGACCGGCACCCAGTCGATCTCCGCCCCGACCCACTCGGCCAGCTGCTGCCAGGGGACGATGTTGGAATGGTGCTCCATCTCGGTGAGGACGATGCGGTCGCCCTTGCCGATGTTGGCGCCGCCCCAGGTGCGGGCGACGAGGTTGATCGCCTCGGTCGCGTTGCGGACGAAGATCACCTCGCGCCGGTCGGCGGCGCCGAGGTGGTCGGCGACCGTCGCCCGCGCTCCCTCATAGGCCGCCGTCGCCTCGGCCGAGAGCGTGTGCGAGCCGCGGTGGACGTTGGAGTGGCTGGTGCGCTCGTAGCGGTCGACCGCCTGGATCGAGGCCAGCACCCGCTGGGCGCTGGCGCCGCTGTCCAGGTAGGCGACCGGCTTGCCGTGCACCTCGCGCTCGAGCGCCGGAAAGGCGGCGCGGACCTTCTCGATTGGGAAATCCGCGACCTTCATCGGACGGCGCCCCGCATAAATGCTTCGCCCGAGCTCCGGTCGCGAATCATCAGACTGCGACGCTCCCTCCGCTCGAGCTCGCAGCCGCCTCGACCTCCTCGCGAATCCAGCCGTAGCCCTTCTCCTCGAGCACGCCGACCAGCTCCGGCCCGCCTTCCTTGACGATCCGGCCCTCGAACATGACGTGGACGAAGTCGGGTTTGACCATGTGCAGGATGCGCTGGTAATGGGTGATGATCAGCACGCCCATGTCAGGACCGGCGAACTGGTTGACGCCCTCGGCGACCGTGCGCAGGGCATCGATGTCGAGCCCCGAGTCGGTCTCGTCGAGGACCGCGATCTCCGGCCGCAGCAGCGCCAGCTGCAGCAGCTCCATCCGCTTCTTCTCACCGCCGGAGAAGCCGTCGTTGAGGTAGCGGCTGGAGAAGTCTTTGGGGATGTTGGCTAGCGCCATTGCCTCCTGAGCGACCTTGGCGAAGTCTTTGATCTTGATCTGCTCCTCGCCGCGCGCTTCGCGGTGGGCGTTGATCACCATCCGCAGGTACTTGCTGACCGAGACGCCGGGGATCGAGACCGGGTACTGGAAGGCCATGAAGAGGCCGGCGCGCGAGCGCTCGTCGGGATCGGCCTCGGTGATGTCCTCGCCCTTGAAGCTGATCGTGCCCTCGGTGACCTCAAGCGCGGGGTGCCCCATGATCACGTTGGCCAGGGTCGACTTGCCGGAGCCGTTCGGGCCCATCAGCGCGTGGACCTTGCCCTTCTCCACGTCGAGATCGAGTCCGCGGAGGATCTCCTTGTCCTCGACGCTCACGTGCAGGTTGCGTATCTCCAGCTCAGCCAATTTCACTCCTGTTTCTGTGTTTGGAAGGTCTTGCTTCAGGCGGCCGTGCCGACCGTGGCGCGAGGTTCGGCGCCGTCGGTTTGGCCGCCGAAGGCGACCAGCTCGGCCAGGGTGGTGCCCGAGAGGGCTTTGGTGACGCCGCCCTGCACGCGCATCCACAGCAGCTTGGTCGAACAGGCGTGATCGCCGTCGTCCTCGTGCGAGCAGAGCACTTTGCCGTCGGGCGTGTCGTGAAAGCACTCCATCGGCGCGATCTGCCCTTCGAGCGCCTCGACCACCGCGTCCATCGTGATCTCCTCCGCCGGTTTGGCCAGGCGGTAACCGCCGTGGGCGCCGCGGGTGGAGGTGACCAGGCCGGCCTTGCGCAGCTTCGCGACCAGGTGCTCGAGGTAGGAGAGCGGCAACCGCTCTGCCTCGGCGACCGAGCTCAGCGAGATCGGCGCCGAGCTGGGCTGGCGGCCCAGCTCAACCATCAGGCGCACCCCGTACTCAGCTTTGGTCGAGAACAGCACGGACTAAATCCTACTGAAGCGGTCGGTTATGCGGCTTCCGTCGCCGCCTCTTTGCCCAGCTCCATGTGGGCGCGGCTGTCGCTGCCGCGGATCAGGACCAGCGTCAGCACGAAGCCGAGTGCGGCGATCACGGCGCCTCCGAGGAAGGCGGCCTGGAAGCCTTCGGTCAGGGCGCCGAGGTGATCCGAGCCGGTTGAGGCAGCGTCGCTGGTGGCGGAGATCGCTACCGCGGAGAGGACGGCGAGGCCAAGCGCGCCGCCGACCTGCTGCGAGGTGTTGATCAGGCCGCTGGCGAGGCCGGCCTCGTTCTCGTCGACTCCGGAGACGGCGGCAATCGTCGTCGTCACGAAGGCGAATCCGAGGCCGGCGGCGGCGAAGAGCGAGGGCCCAAGGATGTCGGCGAGGAAGCTGCCGCCGACCGAGATGCGGCTGAACCAGGCGAGGCCGATGACGATGAAGAGCAGGCCGACCGCCAGCACCGGCTTGTAGCCGAGCTTGGTGACGAGTTGGGAAGCGATCCCGGCCGAGGCCATGATCACCAGGGCCAGCGGCAGGTAGGAGAGGCCGGCGTGGATCGCGCTGTAGCCGAGCACCTGCTGCATATATAGGGAGATGAAGAAGAACATCGAGAAGAGCGAGGCGCCGACCAGCAGGCCGACCACGTTGGCCCCGGTCAGGGTGCGGATGCGAAAGATCGAGAACGGCACCAGCGGTTTGCTCGCCCGCTGCTCGATCGCGACGAAGGCCACCATCAGCAGGGTGGAGAGCACGATCAGGCCGATCGTCCGCGTCGATCCCCAGCCGACGCTGTTGGCGTCAACCAGGGCGTAGACCAGGATCGAGAGGGCGGCGGTGACGGTGACCGCGCCGGCGACGTCGAAGGCGCGCTCCTCCGACTCCGCCCGGCTTTCGGCGAGCAGCCGCGGCGAGAGCGCGAAGGCGATCAGGCTGACGGGCACGTTGACCCAGAGCACCCACTCCCAGCCGAGGCCATCGGTGAGGATGCCGCCGAGCAGGACGCCGGCGGCGCCGCCCGAGCCGGCGACCGCGCCCCAGACGCCGAGCGCCTTGTTGCGCTCCGAGCCGTCGCTGAAGGTGGTGGTGACGATCGAGAGCGCGGCGGGGGAGATGATCGCGGCGCCGAGACCCTGGGCGGCGCGGGCGACGATCAACTGTCCCTCGGTGGCCGAGAAGCCGGCGGCGAGCGAGGCGACGGCGACCAGCAGCAAGCCGGCCATGAAGACCTTGCGCCGGCCGAGGAGGTCGGCGGTGCGGCCGCCGAGCAGCAGGAAGCCGCCGAAGGTGAGCACGTAAGCGTTGACCACCCAGGGCAGGTTCTCCTGGGAGAAGTCGAGCGCTTTGCCGATCGTCGGCAACGCCACGTTGACGATCGAGGCGTCGAGGACGACGACGAACTGGGCCGAGCAGAGCAGGATTAGGGCCAGCCAGCGCTTTTCGCTGTATTCCCCGGTGGTGGACATCGACTCGCTCAGTCAATCAAAGCGACGACATCGGCCCTCATCCTAAAGAGGCCGACGACATCGGCCTCAGGGCTCGATCAGCCCACGGCGAATCGCGTAGCGGACCAGCTCGACCCGGTCGCGCATGCCGAGCTTGCGCATCGCGTTGGCGCGGTGGTTCTCGACCGTCTTCTCGGAGAGGTGCAGGACCTCGGCGATCTGCTTTGTCGTGTGCGCCTCGGCGACCAGCTTGACCACTTCCTCCTCACGCGGCGTCAACTCCTCCTCACCGCTCGATCCCCGCTCCAGCACGTCCTTGATCAGGGTCCGCTGGGCCTCCGGCGTGAGGAACGGCTCGCCACGCTCGACCGCGCGGATCGCCGCCAGTAGGTCGGTGTCTGCCTGGGCCTTGAGCACGTAGCCCGAGGCGCCGGCCTTAAGCGCCTCGAAGAGGTAGCGCTCGTCGTCGTGCATCGAGAGGATCAGCACCGAGACCTCGGGCGCCTGCCGCTTGATCTCCCGCGTCGCCTGCAGCCCGGTCAGCTTCGGCATCTTCACGTCGAGAATCGCCAAGCCGGGCCGCTCGCGCACGGCGAGGTCGCGCGCCTCGGCACCGTCGCCTGCCTCGCCAACCACCTCGATGTCCGGCTGGCGCTCGAGCAACAGCCGGATGCCGGAGCGGACGATCCCGTGGTCGTCGGCGATCAGCACGCGCAGCATTCGCTCAGTCTGACAATCGCAGCAGGGAGAGCGGGCGGATGTCGAGGGGAGAGTTCCTGAGCCTGGCGACTTACTCCCCTCTCATGGGAGGGAAAGTCGCCAGACCCGACCTTCGGATCGCCGAGGTAGCTAGGAAGCAGCACGGGGTGGTGTCTATCGATCAGCTGCGTCGCTTCGGCCTTAGTGAAAAGGCGATTGCGCGCCGCGTAGCCGGGGGATTGCTGCACCGCGTCCATCGGGGGGTCTATGCGGTCGGGCACTCAGCGCTCGCGACCGAGGGTCGCTGCCTTGCGGCAGTTCTGGCCCTTGGTGGGGAGCCGCGTGGCGGCGGGTTGGTCCTCGAGCATTGGGGAGCGGCCATAAGTCACCTCAGCGCGTTGTCGCTTTGGAATCTGCTTCCGGTCAGTCAGGCTCCCACCGATGTCATCGTCAGCGGCAACGGAGGTAGAGCCCGGCGTGACGGGATTCGGGTACACCGCTCGCTTTCGCTCGGGTCCGGGGACGTGACGCTTCATCGCGGGATCCCGGTGACCACCCCGGCGCGGACGATCGCGGACCTGCGCGAAGCAGCGTCGGCCCGTCGCCGCAGCGCTATCTCGGGCCGCGAGTTGCGCAAAGCGATCCGTCAGGCAAACGTTCTCGGCCTGCCGATCAGTGACCGCGACGCCAGGGTGCGGACCCGCAGCGATTTGGAGGATGACTTCCTGCGTCTGTGCCGCCGCCACAGGCTGCCGCCGCCCGAGGTCAATGTTCGCATCGGCCCCTACCTCGTCGACTTTCTTTGGCGAGAGCGGCGGCTCGTGGTCGAAACCGACAGCTACATCTATCACCGCGGTGAAGTGGCGTTCCAGGACGATCACGCTCGTGATCTGAATTTGATGCGCCGCGGTTTCGAGGTGTCGCGGCTCTCCGAACTGCAGCTGAACGAGGAGTCGGCTCAGGTGGCGGAAGCCCTGGCCAAGAGGCTCGCGCAGGCCGGCTACGCGGCTCAATAGGTCGAGGCAGAGGGCTAAGCGGAGTCGCGCGGCGAGGCCGGGACGAAGAGGCGGACGGTGGTGCCGCGCCCGGGGCGGGACTCGATCGTCAGCTTGGCGCCGATCAGCAGGGCGCGCTCGCGCATGCCGGCGATCCCGAGCCCACCCTCGGACTCGTCGAAGGCGAAGCCACCCCCGTCATCGGCGACCTCGAGCTCGACGCCCTCCTCGTCGCTGCGGCGCAGCGACGCCGTGACGTGCGCCGCGCCGCTGTGCCGCGTTGCGTTGGAGAGCGCCTCCTGGGCGACGCGGTAGACGACCAGCTGGGTGTCGTCGTCGAGGTCGAAGAAGTCACCATCGGCCGCGAACTCAGCCTCGATCTCACCGCGGGCGAGCTGCTCGACCTGCCCCGCAATTGCCGCTGTAAGGCCGAGATCGTCGAGCGCGGTGGGGCGGAGCTGGCGAGCGAGGGAGAGCAGCTCCTGCATCGCCTGATTGGCCAGCGCCTTGGTCTCGGCAAGTTCGGCCTCCAGCTCCGGAGGGGCGGCTTCGCGCGCCGCCTCGAGTCGCAACAGCAGGCCGGTCAGGGACTGGTTGACCTCGTCGTGAAGGTCACGGGCGACCCGGGCACGCTCCTCCTCTTGCGCCTGCAGCGCGGCGGAACCGGCGCGCCGGCGCTCGGCTTCGAGCCGCCGCATCATTCGCAGGAAGGCGAGCTCGATGCGCTCCACCTCCTCGGTCTCGCCGATGCCGTCGATCGAGCGCGGCAGCAGCGGGCCGGGGCGGCTGAGGTCGACCTTCTCCATCTCCTCGATCAGCCGCTCCAGCGGGGCGCGGCGGCGACGCATGATCAGCAGGCCAGCGGCGAGACCGGCCACGGCGGCAAGCAGCACGACGATCGTCGCGATCGTCATCGAGGGACCACCGGTCGCATCGAGCAAGCCTAGGTGGTCCCACCGCCGCCAATAGGGGATGGCACCTATGGCCGTCTTGGCACGGCGGGCTCATACTGAGCTGACCCACTAACTAGGAGCACAACCGCATGAAGACAACCAAGCAGTCGACCTTCGGCGCGACTCTTCGCACGACGATTCTGATGGCGTCCCTCTCGGGGCTGCTGATCGTCATTGGCGCCCTGATCGGCGGTGCCAGCACGGCGGCGCTCTTCCTCGGCATCGCCCTGCTGATCAACCTCGGCTCCTACTTCTTCAGCGACAAGATGGCGCTGGCGATGAGCCGGGCCAAGCCGATCGACGAATCGGAAGCGCCGCGCCTCTACGAGATCGTCCGCGAACTGAGCACCCGCGCCGGCCTGCCGATGCCGCGCCTCTACATGATTCCCCAGGATCAGCCCAACGCTTTCGCTACGGGCCGTAACCCCAAACACTCCGCCGTCGCGGTCACGCGGGGGATCACCAAACTGCTCTCTGAGGACGAGCTGCGCGGCGTGCTCGCCCACGAGCTCACCCATATCCGCAACCGCGACATCCTGATCCAGTCGGTCGCCTCGGCGATCGGCGCCGCGATCACCTACATCGCCTACATGCTGCTCTGGTTCGGCAACGACGACAACTCTCCGCTCGCCCTGGTCGGCCAACTGGCGACTTTCCTATTGGCGCCGATTGCGGCGAGCATCATCCAGCTGGCGATCTCGCGCCAGCGGGAGTACGCGGCCGATGCGGGCGGCGCGGAAATCTGCGGCAACCCCGAGTCCCTGGCCAGCGCCCTGCTGCGCCTCGAGCAGGGAGCCACCGCGATTCCGATGCAGGTCAACCAGGCGGCCGAGCCGCTCTACATCGTCCAGCCCTTCAAGGGCAAAGGCATCGCTGGTCTCTTCTCGACCCACCCGCCGATCGAGGAGCGGGTCAAAAGGCTGCGCCAGATGCGCCCCAGCCTCTGAGGTCACCTTTCGATACGCCGGAAAAGGCCCGCGAGAGCGGGCCTTTTCTATGGATACGGCGTCGTCCTGTTGACCGCAGGCATATTTAAGAACTAAGCTGTACGCGAAACGGATAGTCCGTATCGCGACCAATGGCCAAGGCCAGCGCCAGCTCCAAATCAGCCGAACCACGCCGCCTGCCCCGCGGACGCCACGCGCTTGCCCCGGAGGATGTCCTCAGCGACCAGCGCGAGCGCCTCCTGGCGGCGGTCCCGGCGGTAGCGGCCGAGCGCGGCTACGAAGCGATGTCGGTGGCCGACATCGTCAAAGCGGCCGCCGTCTCCCGCAACGCCTTCTACAAGAACTTCCGCGATAAGCAGGACTGCGTCGCCACCGCCCACGAGCTCGGGCACGAGCGACTCTTCGATGTGCTCTCCAGCTCCTGCTACGAGGGCGCGATGATCGAGGAGCGCGTGGGCGCATCGCTGAAAGCGGCTCTCGACGTGCTGGCCGACGACCCGGCTCTAGCTCGCTTTCTCTTCGTCGAGGCGCCCTCGGGTGGCGACGAGATCGCGCTGCGCTACCACGAGTGGCTCGGTCGCTATGGCACCCTGCTGCGCTCGGCCGCTCCCGATCTTCCCGCGGTGTCTCTACCTGAACCCGAGGTCGAGCAGGTGATCGTCGGTGGCATCGCTTCGCGGGTCGCCAGCGAGGTGCTGCGGGGGAGGGGGGCCAAGCTGCGCGAGCTGGCCGATCCCTTCCTCGAGTACGTCCTCGCCTTCTACCGCCTCGGCGAGCCTGGCCCGCGCGAGGGCCAGGTCCTGGCATTCGAGTCCGATCAGGACGACGCCGCTGGCTCGTACGAAGCGCGCCGCAAGCAAGCCGGCGCCTAGCTAACCGCCAGCCGTCGAGCGGCCGACCGCCCGGTCGTCCTGCAAAAGGAAGTGCCGCAATTCGGTTACTTCTTAGAAATACCATGTGCGTACCTTGACAAAAGCAAACGAGCGTGTTTACATCCCGCTCGTCTTCTCATGGGTACGAAGACGGTATGGCTAACGCCTAGCAGCACCACAGGGACATAACCGAGCCTCGAGGAAGCCGCAAAGGGAAGCGGTGGGCAGAGGGGCTCACGGGACAAGGAGAGACCTACGTGAGACGCCACGTGAAGGCAACGTCTGCAATCGCCGTTATCTGCGGCATCGTCCTCTGTCTCTGTGCCTCTCCGGCTCTGGCCGCAAAGGGAGTGGAAGGCTTCTTCGGCGGCGAAGGGACCGAAGGCGGGCAGTTCTCCAGCGCTGCGGAAGGCCCGGGGGGCGTCGCCGTCAACCAGAGCGGGACGGGCGGCGCCGCGGCCGGCGATGTCTACGTGGTCGACGGCGGCAACAACCGTGTTCAGCAGTTCTCGGCCACGGGCGCCTTCAAGCGCGCGATCGGCCTTGACGTCGGGGGCTCGGGGGTGAACGTCTGCACCGTCGCCGCATCCTGCGCGGCAGGCACCGAATCGGGTGCCGCGGGAGGCATGAGCTCCCCCCAGGGCATCGCGATCGAACAGTCCACCGGCAACCTCTACGTCACCGACCAGGGCAACAGGCGAGTCGACGTCTTCTCCGCCGAAGGGGCGTTCGAGGGCGCCTTCGGCTGGAACGTCGACGCGACCACCCCCGAAGAAGAGCTGCAGCTGTGCACGGAAGCGACGGGTTGCCAGGCGGGCAGCGAAGGTGCCGGCGAAGGACAGCTCGGCTTCGAAGTCGGCTACCCCGCGATCAGCCCCCTGAACGGACACGTGCTGATCGCCGACAAGGCCAACCACCGCGTTCAGGAGCTCGCGCCGGCGATCACGGCGGGCTCGATCAGCGGCATCTCTTTCGTGCGCGCCTTCGGTGAATTCGGCGAAGGACTCGAAGGGAAAGTCGGTCAGTTCGGCAACCAGTCCCCAAGTCAGGTCGCCGTCGACTCCAACGGCAGCGTCTACACATTGGATCGCGGCAACAGTCGCATCCAGCGCTTCGACTCAACCGGCTCCAACCCCGAACTCTTCGCCTACACGCAGGTCCACGGACAGTTCGGAGGAGAGGAACCGAATGCGATCGCGGTCGACTCGTCCAACAACCACGTGCTGGTCCTCAAGCCCTGCGGGAAGACGCTTTGCCCTGAATCCACGAGCGAAACTCGCGTGCTCGAGTTGAGCGAAGCCGGTGTTCTGCTCGAAACCCACGCCGAAGGCGATGGAGGGGTCGGCGCCAGCGGCGTCGCCTCGAAGCAGGGCGGCGGCCGCATCTACACCACCTCTAACAACGGCCCGGCGGTCAGCGGTGGCGGGGGGCCGGATGTCCTCATCCTCGGCAACACCCCGCCGCTTCCCCCCACTGTCACTATCGAAGCCGTAACGACCTTCACCGCCCACACCGCCACCTTCGTCGGCAATGTCAATCCCGGTAACTGGCCAACGGGCTACCACTTCGAATACTCCCCCGACGGCAGCCACTGGACCAAGCTGCCCTCCGGAGGCGACGCCTTCGTCGGCTCGGACTCCACCTCTCACGAAGTGAGCCAGGAAGCCAGCGGCTTGACGGGCCATACCACTTACCAGGTGCGCCTAGTAGCGACCAAGCACAACACCACCTCACGCGCGATTGCCGAAACGAGCTTCACCACCGCAGCCGCCCCGCCGGTGATCAAAGCGATCCAGGTCTTTCCCGGCGCCACCTCCGCCAAGCTGCGGGCCGAAATCAACCCCGAAGGCCAGCAGACCGAATACGCCTTCGAATACGTCAGTCAGGCCCAGTTCGAAGCAAGCGGCTTCGCCAACGCGGAAACCGCCACCGGCACGGTCTCGGGCGGTTCCCTTGCCTCCGTGGAAGCCAAGATCGAAGGCCTTTCCTCTGGAACCGCCTACCGCTTCCGCCTCACCGCCACCAACCCGGCTGGGGCAGAAACCAGCCCCGATGTTGCCTTTTCGACCTACTTGCCGCCTGCGGTCGGGCTGCCCGACGGCCGGGCTTACGAGCAGGCCAGCTCGGTCGACAAGAACGGCCAGGACATCCGCGCTGACGAACTCACCGTGCAGGCGAGCGAAGACGGCAGTCGCATCACCTTCTTTGCCAGTTCGGGATTGGACGAAGGCGAAAGCGCTCAGTGGATTCCGTCTTTTATGGCCAGTCGCTCCTCTGCCCCAGCGGCGTGGTCGACCCAGAGCATCCTGCCTTCTGTCTCTACGGGCCAGTTCGGCCGGGTGAAGGGCTGGGGCGAAGACCTGAGTGCGACCTTCTCCGTCAACAAGGACAAAGTCGTCGGCGGCAAATTCACCTTCTACTTGCGCGAAAGCGGCGGTCATCTGGTGCCGATCGTGGCAGAAATGGCGAACGGGGAAGTCCTCTTTGCCGCCGCATCGCAGGGCTCCAGGGAGGTCTACTTCGAAACGAAGAACCGGCTGCTGCCGGCAGCCCCGGCCGGCAAAACCAACGCGTATATCTGGGACCGGGAAACGGGGGAGCTGAAGCTGGTGGGGGTGTTGAACAGCGGCGCTGTCGCTTCCGCCACCGGAACCATTGCTGGTCCGTACGCTTGGTTCACCGAAAACACAACGGCGGGTGGGATGGAACGGAACTACTACACCCAGCCTTTCCACGCCCTCTCCCGCGACGGCTCGATTGCCTTCTTCACCTCCGCCGGAGCGGACCAGCTCTACGCCCGCTTGAATCCGACCGCGGAACAGAGCCCCCTGAACGGCTCAGAAGAATGCGCCGACCCCACGCTCGCTTGTACGGTGAAAGTGTCCGCGTCGCAGCGCACGGTCCCGGACCCCAATGGCGAAAAGCCCGCTGCCTTTGTCTCGGCCACTCCCGACGGCTCCAAGGCCTTCTTCATGAGCTCGAGTGCACTGACGGATGACGCCAATACGGGTCCGAGCGACGAAGGCAACGACCTCTATCGCTATGACACCGGGAGTGGGCAGATGGTGGATATCGCACCTGACGCGAGCGATGAAAACGGAGCCGAAGTGCGGGGTGTGCTCGGCACCAGCGAGAACGGCTCCTACGTCTATTTCGTCGCAAATGGGGTGTTGGCTCCAGGAGCGACGGCGGGGGATTGCGGCTTCGGCGAAGCCTTCCAGGGCAGCTGCAATCTCTACCTCTGGCACGAAGGCGCGGTTACGTTTATCTCTCGCCTCCAGGCCCGCGCCGAAGGTGGGGAAGCGTCCGATATGTCCAACTGGGCGCCGACGTCGACGTGGGATGGAACGCACATGCAGCGCACGGCTCGGGTCAGCAGCGACGGCAAGACTTTGCTCTTTCGCTCCTCGGGCCGACACACGAGCTACGAAAACGAGGGCCTGAGTGAGCTGTACCGTTATCGGGCGGGCGGTCCCGGCCTGGCCTGTGTGTCCTGCAATCCGACGGGAGCGCCGCCGGTTGGCGGCATCAGCCTCAGCAGTGCCGAAAGGCTGTTCGGGCCGGGGGGGATGCTTGTCCTGACCCGCAACCTTTCCTCCGACGGCAACCGCGTCTTCTTCGAGACGCTCGACAAGCTGAACGCCGCCGACACCAACGGCGACGCGGGTTGCCCGATCCTCAACCCGAGGAAATTCGGCCCCGAAACGCGCGCATGCCGCGACGTCTACGAGTGGGAGGCAAAGGGGACGGGCTCCTGCGAAAGCGAATCCGAGGACAGCGGCTGCCTTTACCTGATCTCAGCCGGCACGCGCGAAGAACCGTCCTACTTCCTCGACGCCTCGACCAGTGGCGACAACGCCTTCATCCTCACCCGCGACAGGCTCGTCGGCCAGGACGAAGACGATCTGGAAGACATCTACGACGCTCGCATCGGCGGCGGGATCGCCTCCCAGAACCCGGAAAAACGTTCCCCCTGCGAAGGCGAAGCCTGCAAGGGCGCGGCTACCCCGCCGCCGAGCACGTCGAGCGCCGGCACCGCTCTCTTCTCGGGTCCGGGCAACCAAAAGTCCCAGGCCAAGAAGCCAAAGAAGCACAGGAAACGGCACGCGCACCACCACGCGAAGCGCTCGAAACACGCGAGCAAGCGCCAGGCGAGGACATACCGATGAGCGAGCAGACGAGCAAGGAGAAAGCAAAAACGATGAACGTCAAGAATCCCCGCACTCGCTCCGTCCTGCTGCCGACCGCGGCCGGCGCCCTGCTTGCCCTGGTGCTCTGGCTCTTGCCCGCGGCCTCCGCCACAGCGGCCGAAGCCAGCGCGGGCTGGACGCTGAGCGGTTCTCCTTACCCGAGCAATTTCGCGCCGGAAGCGAATGGCACTGCCAACAGCGGCCCGGGGTTCGAGCTGGTGACGACCAACGTCGGCGGTGCCCCGACCAGTGGCCCCTTCACGATCGAAGACATCCTTCCAGAAGGCGTGACGGTGGTCGAAGAAGAAGGCGTGCGCGGAACCTACGGGCCGAACGCGACCGAACTGGTCTGTACATCCGTTGGGCGCACGGTCACCTGCGAAGGCAACGGACCGCTTAACGCGGGCGGGCCGCTTAACGCGGGCGAAGTAGTGCACCTGACGATCCTCGTCAACCTGGAACCCGGGGCCGGCCCCAAACTCGTCAATGAGGCGACTGTCTCCGGCGGCGGCGCGCCCGAAGCGGTCAGCACCACCGTGTCCGCAGAAGTGAGTGAAGAAACGGCGTCCTTTGATTTCCTCAGGGGACCGTCCGGTGCCTTTACCTACCTTTCCGGCGTCGACGGCTCGGTCGCCACCCTGGCCGGCTCCCACCCGTTCCTCTATGACTCCGCCGGGATGAATTTCACCTTTGCTCCCTCCCCGAGCGCCCTGGCCGCGGTTGAAGGTGGGGTGAAGGACATCGTCGGGGAATTGCCGCGCGGCATTGTGGTCAACCCGACCGCTACGCCGACCCGTTGCACCGAGGCCCAGCTCGAGTACAACACGACTTTCGGCGGTCCCGACTGCCCGGAAAGCTCGCAGATCGGCTTCGTCAGCGTCAGCACGTCGATCCTCGGTCCGCACATCGAACAGGTGCCGCTCTACAACATGGTCCCGCCCCAGGGCGTGGCGGCGGAGTTCGCCTTCAACCCGATCGTACCCGGCATCTACATACATGTCGACGGCCGCGTGCGCGCCGGAGGCGACTACGGCCTCGTGGGGGAAGTGAACGGAATACTCTCGCGACCGCTGAACCCCGTGTTCGGGGCGGAATTGATCCTCTGGGGCGATCCGACCGGCGACGGCGTGCAGGACGTGCGGGGGGAATGCCTCGACTTCGAAGAAAGGCCCCACTGCCCACTGCCCGAAGCCGAACAGACTGGCGAAGCGACGGTGACGTTGCCGAGCGACTGCCCGGGCACGCCGACCACCACCACGATCAAAGTCGACAGCTGGCTGCATCCCGGTGAATTTCATACTCGTGAAGTCGAAAGCGCCGACCCCAACGGCAACCCGGTCGCCGTCGATGGCTGCAATCAGCTCGCCTTCGAACCGACGATCGAAGCCAAGCCGACCACGAACTTGGCCGACAGTCCCTCGGGCCTTGACTTCAAGTTGCACCAGCCCCAGGAAAACCAGTTCAAAGGCCGCTCAACGGCGAACCTCAAGGACACCGAAGTCGAGCTGCCCGAAGGCCTGGTGGTGAATCCCTCATCGGCCGACGGCCTCGCCGCCTGCTCTCCGGCCCAGATTGGAATGAAGACGCCGGTTGGCGATTCCCACGCCCACTTCACCGAAGATCCGCCCTCATGCCCGGCGGGCTCGCGGCTGGGCTCGGTGGAAGTGAAGACGCCGCTTCTCGAAGAACCGCTGCCCGGCTCGGTCTATCTCGCCCAGCCCTACCAAAACCCCTTCAACTCCCTTCTCGGTCTCTATATCGCGGTTGAATATCCACTGCGGGGGATCCAGGCGAAGCTGCCGGTGAAGGTCGAACCCGACCCCGCCACGGGCCGCTTGAGGGCGACGGTGGAAGAAAGCCCAGAGCTGCCGCTGGAAGACGTCAACCTGCACTTCTTCGGCGGTGCCCGGGGGACGCTCAGGACTCCCGCGGCCTGTGCCACCTACACCACGACCACCGATCTCACTCCCTGGAGCTCGCCCGAAGGGGCCGACGCGCACCCGAGCGATTCCTTCGGAGTGCTCGCGACCCCGGCCGCAGGCGCCTGTCCTGCCCGGAGCGATGCCGCGCCGAACAGCCCGGCCTTCCAGGCCGGCACGATCACGCCCGCTGCCGGCGCCTACAGCCCCTTCGTCCTCAAGCTGTCCCGCGGCGACGGCACCCAGCCCCTGGCCGGGATCGACACCACGCTGCCCAAGGGCCTGACCGGCAAGCTCACCGGCATTCCTTACTGCTCGGAGGCGGACATCGCCAAGGCGAAGGGCCGGGAAGTGCCCAACATGGGCGCCCAGGAGATCTCAGACCCCTCATGCCCTACAGCCTCTGAAGTTGGCACGCTAGAGGCCGGCGTCGGCGCTGGACCCACGCCTTTCCATGTCGCGGGCCATGCCTACCTCGCCGGTCCCTACAAGGGCGCTCCGCTCAGCCTGGTGACAATCGTCCCGGCGGTGGCTGGCCCCTTCGATCTCGGTGACGTGGTCGTCCGCGCGGCGCTCAACGTCGACCCCGAAACGGCCCGCATCCACGCCGTCTCCGATCCGTTCCCGCAGGTGATCGACGGCATCCCGCTCGACCTGCGCTCGGTCGCGCTGACGTTGGGGCGGCCGAGCTTCACCCTCAACCCGACCTCCTGCGACCCGGCCACGATCGGCGGCACGCTCACCTCGGCCTTCGGCCAGAGCACCTCGCTGACCAGCCCCTTCCAGGTCGGCGGCTGTCCGGCGCTCGGCTTCAAGCCGAGCCTCGCGCTGAGGCTGAGCAGCGGCCAGCGTCGCGCCTTCCCCGCCCTGCGTGCCACCTATGCCGCTCGCAGCGGCGACGCCAACCTGGCCGACATGGTGCTCACCCTGCCCCGCACCGAGTTCATCGAACAGGGCCATTTCCGCACCATCTGCACCCGTGTGCAGTTCGCCGCGGGGGACGGCAACGGCGCCAGTTGCCCGGCCGGCTCGGTCTACGGGCATGTCCGTGCCTACACCCCGCTGCTGGCGAACCCGTTGGAAGGCCCGGTCTACCTGCGGTCCTCGACCCACACCCTGCCGGATGTCGTCTTCGCCCTCAACGGCCAGATCGATGCTGCGGTTCCGCTGCACATCGACTCGGTCAAAGGCCGCCTGCGCGCCAGGATCGAAGGCGCTCCGGACGTGCCGATCTCCAAAGTCGCGGTCTCGATGCAGGGCGGCAAGAAGGGCCTCTTCGTCAACAGCGAAAGCCTTTGCGTCAAGCGGCCGCGGGCCTCGGTCAAGCTCCAGGCCCAAAGCGGCAAGACCCTGGCGCTCAACCCCCGGCTCAAGACCCCCTGTGCCGGCAAGGGCGGCTCGGGCCACAAGAACAAAAAGCACAAAGGCTGAGGATGCGCGGCGCCCGTCTCGTGGCGCTCGGCCTCGTGGCGGCGCTGGGCGCGGTCGGTGCGACAAGTGCGCCAGCGGCGGCCGCGCCGCCGCTGGTCGGCGCTCAATGGGTGACCGACGTGACTGCCTCGGGGGCCAGGCTGCACGCCGAAATCAACCCTGAGGGTCTCGCCACCAGCTATCGCTTCGAATACATCACCGCTGCGGCGTACGAGGAAAACCTGGCGGCATCGCCGCCGCGCGATGGCTTCGCCGGTGCTGCCCTGGCTCCTGCCTCCGGCACCGTGGCGATCGGCGGGGGCAGCGAAGCGGTCGCGGTCGTCCAGTCTCTGGCCGGTCACCTCGTTGCGGCGACCGAATACCGCTACCGGGTACGGGCGCAGAGCAGCGGCGGCACCTCCCTCGGCCCACCGCGGTTGCTCGGGAGCCAGGAATCGGGCGTCTCGTTCGCGCTTCCCGACTCCCGCGCCTGGGAGCTCGTCAGCCCATCTGAGAAGAGCGGCGGTGCGGTGGGTGCGCCGGGCGCGCTCTTCGGCGGCGGCGACTTCCAGGCGGCAGTCGCCGGCTCGTCCTTTGCCTACTCCTCCGCGAGCGCCTTCGCCGAACCGGCGAGCGCGCCGCCAGTCTCGGAGTACCTCGCCGGTCGCACTGGCGGTGGCTGGCAAAACGCCAACCTCTCCCTGCCGATTCGCGCCGGCGCTTACGGCGATCGGCCCGACGGCTCTCCCTATCGCCTCTTTGCCGAAGACCTATCCGCTGCGGTTCTCGCCGGTGGCGATCCCTGTGGCGCGGAAGCGGGCTGCGCGGAGCCCGTCGCACCCCCGTCCGGCTCGGGTGGTGTGTCGGGTTGGCCCGAGCTCTACCTGCGCGAGAACGGCACCGGCTCCTACAAAGCGCTCTTCGGTGCGGCCGACCTGGCTCATACCGCGGTAGCTGCGGCGAGCTTCGAAGCGAGCCTCGTCGGTGCCACCCCCGACCTCTCACACCTGGTGATCGCGACCTGCGCGAAGCTCACGGCCAGCGCAGTCGAGGTCCTTGCCGATCCCGGCGAGTGCGACCCTGAAGCGCAGAACCTCTATGAGTGGAGTGCGGGCTCCGGTCTCACCGCGCTGAACCTGCTCCCGGGGGAAACGACGAGCACGCCCGGCGCGGCCATCGCCGCCTCGGTCGGTGCCATCTCCGCCTACGGCTCGCGCGTCTACTTCAGCGGCAGCGATGGCGCGCTATATGTGCGCGACGGGGCGCAGACCAAGCTCCTGCCCGAAACCACCGGGGGTGGGGCGGCCTTCCAGGCGGCCTCGACCGATGGCGCGCTCGCCTTCTTCACCAAGGCGGGTCACCTCTACCGTTACAGCGCCTCCAGCCAAGCAAGCATCGACCTCACGCCAGCGGGCGGAGTCGTGGGAGTTCTGGGTGTCTCGGGCTCAGGCGCCTATGCCTATTACCAGGACGCTGCCGGCCTTTGGCAATGGCATGAAGGGAGCACGAGCGAGATCGCACCGGGGGCCGGCGTCGCCGCCGAATCCAACTACCCACCCGAGACCGGGACCGCCCGGGTAAGCGCCGGCGGCGAGGTGCTCGCCTTCCTCTCCGCCCAGGCCCTGGCCGACTACGACAGCACCGGCCACACCGAGGCCTATGTCTGGGGCCCGCCACCGGGCGGCGGTGACGCCCGTCTTCTCTGCGCCTCCTGCCGCCCGACCGGCGAGCGCCCCGAAGGAGAAGCGGCGCTGGCCGGCACTCCGCCCAACGGCTCGTCCCCGCTCCCCTACAGGCCGCGCGCCCTCAGCGCCGACGGACGGCGCCTCCTCTTCGAATCGAGCGATGTCCTCTCGACCTTCGACACCAACTCCGCCACCGACGTCTATCAGTGGGAGGCTCAGGGTGAGGGCTCTTGTCAGCGTCCGGCGGGCTGCATCGCCCTGATCTCCAGTGGCCGCGAGCCCGAGGGAGCGAGCTTCCTGGATGCCTCGGCCGACGGTGGCGATGCCTACTTCCTCACCGCCGCCTCGCTGGTGGGCTCAGACCCCGGCTCGATCGACGTCTATGACGCACGGGCGGGGGGTGGCCTGCCCGAAGCGGCGCGGCCGATCGAATGCGTCGGCGACGCCTGTCAGGCGCTGCCGAGCGAACCTGAAGACCCAAATCCACTGACCTTGCTGCGTGGTCCCGAAAACCCATCGGTCAACTTCGCCGGCAAGAAGCCACACAAGCATCACGGCAAAAAGCACAGGCCCAGGCATCGCCACAAGGGAGGGAAGAAGTGACGCCGGCAACGCTCCGTCGACTCGCCTTGCCGCTGTTGGGCGCTCTCGCTCTGCTCTGCGCGATCCCGGCGGCAGCGCAGGCCTTCTCCTTCCTTCCGGGCGCCGAAGGGTTCTCAGCTGAGCCCCGGGGCGAAGGCGGTATGCCGGAGGCGCAGGCCGGCTCCCACCCGCAGGCGCTGGCGCTCTCGGTCGCGCTCTCCGGCGGCGACCTGCGCGACCTCTCCCTCGAGCTGCCACCGGGACTGATCGAAGACCCCGCGGCGATTCCCACCTGCTCGCAGGCGGATTTCGCTCGCTCGCGCCAATCCCCCTTCGAAGAATCGCTCTCGGGCGAGGACTGCCCTGCCGGGACCCAGGTCGGCATCGCCACCGTGACCTCTGCTCACGGCGGCGGGGAAACCCGGAGCTTCGGCGTCTTCAATCTCGACCCGCCGCCCGGGGCTCCATCGGAGATCGGCTTCTCCCCCTACGGAGCGCCGATCGCCTTCGTCCCCGAAGTGCGCCAGGCCGAAGGCGAATACGGGATCACCCTGCTGAGCGCCAACATGAGCCAGCTCGCCGCCCTGCAAAAGCTCACCCTGACGCTTTGGGGAACTCCTTACTCGGTCATCCACGACGCCCAGCGCGGCGATTGCCTGAACGAGACAGAACCCGGCTTCGGCTGGTCCAAATGCCAGGTCGCCCCACCGCGCCGGGCAAACCCGTTGGCCTACCTGACGATGCCCACCTCCTGTGAAGGCCCACTCTCTTTCACGGCGAGCGCAACCTCCTGGCAGGGGGGTAAAGACTCGAGCGCGACCGAAGCGGGGGGGCTGGGCGAATGCGAAGCGCTCTCCTTTCACCCCACCCCCGCCGGGCGCCTCTCCAATCCCCGTGCCTCCTCGCCTTCGGGCTATGAATTCGAAATCGCCCAGGACACCGGGGGAGTCACCGACCCGACTCGACGGGCGCCCTCCGCGGTGCGGGCGGCCACCGTGACGTTGCCCGAAGGGGTGACGATCAACCCTTCGGTCGGGGCCGGGTTGGGCGTCTGCACGCCGGCGGGCTACGCGGCCGAGACACCCACCTCGGCGCCGGGGCAGGGCTGTCCCGGCACTTCGAAGATCGGCGACTTCACGGTCAAGAGCCCGCTCTTCGAAGAAACGGTCTCCGGTGCGATCTTCCTTGCTCAGCCCTACCAAAACCCCTTCGGGCAGCTGATCGCCGTCTACCTGGTGGCGAAGGCGCCGGGGCGCGGCATCCTGGTCAAGGTCGCCGGCAAGCTCGAAGCAGACCCGAATACGGGAAGGCTCACCGCCAGCTTCGACCGCTTGCCGCAGCTGCCCTACTCGAGCCTGCTCGTGCACTTCCGCGAAGGCCAGCGCAGCCCACTTGCCTCGCCGCCGTCCTGCGGCAGCTTCTCCACCTCGATCGACCTCGTCGCCTGGCGCGATGCCTCGCTGAGGAGCCACACCGACTCTCCCGCTCAGGTCGGCTCTGGTGTCGGCGGTGGGCCCTGTCCGCAGGGACTGGCCCCCTTCGCTCCCACCGCCCTGGCGGGCTCGGTCAACTCCCAAGCGGGCGCCTACTCGTCCTTCTACCTGCACCTCAGGCGCACCGACGTCGAGCAGGAGATCACCCACTATTCCGCCCAGCTGCCGCCGGGCCTCCTGGGAAAGATCGCGGGGGTTCCCTTCTGTCCCGAGGGGGCGATCGATGCGGCCAGGCATCGCTCTGGTACCGAAGAGCTCGAACATCCCGACTGCCCGGCTTCCTCTCTGATCGGTCACACCTACTCGGGCTATGGCCTGGGCCCGGTGCTTTCCTACGCACCGGGAAGCCTCTACCTCGCCGGTCCGTACCATGGCTCCCCGCTTTCGATCGTCGCGCTCGATTCGGCCCTGGTCGGGCCCTTCGACCTCGGCACGGTGATCGTGCGCTCGGCAATCGACGTCGATCCCCAGACCGCGCAGGTCTCGATCGACTCGCAGGGCTCTGACCCGATCCCTCACATCCTCGACGGCATTCCGATCCACCTGCGCGACGTGCGGGTCTACGTCGACCGGCCCGGCTTCGTGCTCAACCCGACCAACTGCAATCGCTTCAGCGTCGCCTCCACGCTGAGTGGGTCGGGACAGCGCTTCTCCGACCCGGCTGACGACACCTCGGCCCAGGCGATCTACGACTACCAGGCGTTCAACTGCGTCTCGCTCGGTTTCAAGCCGCGCCTTTCGCTTGCACTGAAGGGCGGCACCAAGCGCGGCTCGAACCCGTCCCTGCGGGTCACCTACGTCCCTCGCCCGGGCGACGCCAACCTCGCGTCCGCCCAGGTCACCCTGCCGCCAAGTCTCTTCTTGGCCCAAAACCACATCGAAACGGTCTGCACCAGGGGCCAGTTCGCGCGCGAAGCCTGTCCGCCAGGTTCCGCTTACGGAACCGTCGCTGCCTTCACACCGCTCTTGGAAGAACCGCTGCGCGGCAAGGCCTACCTGCGATCGGGCGACAACGTGCTGCCCGATCTCGTCTTTGCCCTGCGCGGTCGCGGTGTCCACCTCGACCTCGCCGGCAAGATCGACTCCGTCGGCGGGGGGCTGCGCGGCTCCTTCGAAGGATTGCCCGATGCCCCGGTCTCCAAGTTCGTACTGAAGATGAACGGCGGCCGGCGCGGGGTCGTCGAAGTGGCCGAAAGCCTCTGCCGCAAAACCCAGTCCGCCAGGGCGCTCCTGGTCGGCCAAAGCAACCAGGGCCTGCGCCTGCGCTCGCAGGTGAAGACTGGCTGCGCGAACGAGCGCAGGCACAGAAAGACCCATAAGCACTCGAAGAAGGGGAGGAACCGATGAGCAGTGACACCGCCAGGGGGAAGGCGCGCTACCGTGCGGCGGCGCTCCTGCCGCTCGTCCTCGCGATCTTTTGCCTCCTGCCAGCGGGGGCGAGCGCCAATCGGGCACTGCTCTCCACCGGCGTCGTGGACCCGAGCACAGCTCCGGGGGGCGCCCTGGAAGATCCCTGCGGGATCGCGCTCACCCCGTCCGGCCAGCTCTACGTCTCGGCCTACTACGCTGGCGCCGCCCAGCTTTACTCCGCCATCGGCAGGTACACCTCGGCGCTGTCCGCCGCCAGCTCCCCCGAAGGTCCCTGTCAGCTGGCCCTCGATGCTTCCGGAAACCTCTACGCCAACATCTGGCATCAGGGCGTGAAGCGGACCTCGCCTTCGCCGCTCAGCTTCGACACCGCTCACTCCACCGGCGTCGCCGTCGATGCCTCCGGCCGCGTCTACGTCGACGACCGCACCTACATCGCCATCTACGAACCCAACGGCGCGGAAGTGGGGCGTGTGGGTCTCGGACACCTGGGTGACGCCTATGGACTCGCGGTCTCTGGCGGCCTCCTCTACGTCGCTGATGCTGCGGCGGGGACGATCAAGGCGTTTTCTGCGAGTGGGGAACCGACCGACGGGCCGCTCCTGGCAATAGACGGTGCCTCCACGCCGCCCGGAAAATTCATCTCGCTCACCGACGCCGCCCTCGCGGCCGATCCGACCAACGGTCACCTTTTGGCGGTCGACAACCTGCAGCCCGGTTTTGTCCACCCCAAAGCCGCGATCTATGAGTTCGATGCGGCCGGAAATTACCTGGGCCAGCTCCCCGGTGAACCCATCGATGGCGGCCCCTCGGGACTGGCGGTAAGCGAAACGGGCACCGCCTACCTCACCTCAGGCAATTCCGAAGAAGGCACGGTCCTCAAGTACGGGGCCTACTCCGAAGGGTTGGGCCCCCTCGTCGTTCCGGGTGGCTCGGGCTCGGGTTCCAGCTTGGCCAAAAAGGATTCCCCAGTCGCCTTCCCGGCAGCCGCCTCCGCCTCGGCGGCGGGTGGCCCGCCCGCCTCGGCCTCAGAGACGATCCAGCATGGGCGCTTCCGCGTCGGCGTCGATGCCTCGCTTGCCCCCAAGAGGCTGCCGCGCAGCGGGACCGCCCCGGTGCGTTTCTCCCTCGCCGCCAAGATCAGCGCCACCAAAGGCGCGGTGCCCCCGCAATTGCGCATGATCGAGATCGAGATCAACCGCTTCGGCCACATCGAACCTAAGGGCCTGCCGGTCTGTGAGGTGGACCAGATCCAGCCCGCCACCAACGAAGCCGCCCTGGAAGCCTGTCCGGGATCCCTGATCGGGGAAGGAACCTTCTCGGCCAAGGTGCTGATCTCTCAGCAGGCGCCCTTCCCCTCCGACGGCAAGGTCTATGCCTTCAACGGCACCTGGAAGGGACGCCCGGCGATCCTCGCCCACGTCTACGGCACCAAGCCGGTCCCCACCTCGAGCACGATCCCCTTCGAGATCGGCAAGGCGAAGGGCTCCACTTACGGAACCAAGCTCACCGCCTCCCTGCCACAGGTCACCTCCGAGTGGGGCTACGTCACCGGGATCTCGATGAAGCTCGGCAAAACCTTCTCCTCGCACGGCAAGCGCCGCAGCTACCTCTCCGCCGGCTGCCCTGCCCCCAAGGGCTTCCCCGGGGCCACCTTTCCGCTCTCGCGCACGAACTTCGCCTTCGAAGGGGGCACCAAGCTGAGCTCGGTGCTGAGCCGCAGCTGTCAGGCAAAATAAACAAAAAAACCACGTGCGTATCTTGACAAACGCAAACTGACGTGTTTGTATTTCGGTTCGGATTCGCTTGAGAACTGAGTTGGTATGGACATGGATGCGAAGCGAGAGATCAGCAGTGCCACCCGAAGCTCGCGGGGTTCGCGGCGGCGACCCGATCTGGCACCACCGAAGGTGGAGAAGATCCCGCCCCGCTCAGGTCTCTCGCGGGCCGAGGTGGTGGTCAACCAGCGGGCGCGCATCTTCGAGGGCTTTGCGGCGGCGCTTGCCTATCACGGCTACGAGGACACCAAGGTCACCGACATCGTCGAACTCTCCGGTGTCTCCCGGGCGACCTTCTATGAGCGCTTCGAGAGCAAGGAACTCTGCTTTGCCGCCGCCTATGACGATGGAGTGGAGCGGCTTACGGCGGTGGTGGAGCAGGCGACAAAGGGCGAGCGCGGCTGGGCCAACCAGCTTTCCACTGGGCTCATGGCTGGACTGGAATTCCTCGCCGCCGATCCGCCCATGGCCAGCTTGCTTTTCGTCGAGTCGCTCGCCGCTGCTCGACCCGCTCGGTTCGAGCACGAGCGTTCGTTGGAACGCCTGGCGCAAGTTCTACGCCCACCTGCGATTGGGGGAAGGGGTGTGTCGGGTGAGACCGCGCGCATCCTAGCTGGTGGCCTCGCCTCCCACCTCTCCGGCCGCATCCTCGCCGGCGAAGCCGAGCATCTGCCCGAGCTCCACGATTCGCTCCTCAAGTATTTGCTCGCTCCGTCGCTGGCGGCCTTGCACACCGCGGATGAGCGACGAGCCGCCGCGCTTTGATCCGGGCGGCTTCGCTGAGCTGCCGGACAGGCTCGCCCTCGGCCAGCTGCCGCCCGGCCGCCACGGCCTGCCGCGCTCCTTCGTGGTCCGCAACCAGCGCCTGCGCATCGTCGCCGGCCTGTTGCGGGTACTGCCACGCCACGGCTACGCCGAGACGACCATCGGCCAGATCATCGCCGAGGCTGGCGTCTCCCGAACCGCTTTCTACAGCCAGTTTGCCGGCAAGGAGGAGTGCTTCCTCGAAGCCTATGAGCTCGGTGGCGGCTGGCTTTGCGATGGGGTGGAGGCAGCGGTCGCGGACCAGCCTTGGCCCGCCCGGGTTCGCGTCGGCGTCGGCGAGGCCCTGCGGATGCTTGCCGCTAATCCGGCGCTGGCCCACCTGATCGCGATCGAGGCGCTGCAGGCCGGCTCCGCCGCGCGCCAGCTACAGCAGGCGAGCCTCGCCCGGCTCGCCGAGATCCTCCGGCTCGGCCGGCCGGAGCGGCCCGAGCTTCCCGCTGACCTGGAGCAGTTGCTGCTCGGTGGCGCCCTCTCCGTGGTCTCCCGCCACGTCGAACAGGGCCGGATCGAGCAGCTGCCAGAGATCGAAGCCGCCTTGGTCGAGTGCCTCTTGATTCCCTATCTGGGACCGGGCGAAAGCAAGCGGATAGCCGCATAGCAAAGCCTCGCTATACTTTTTGAAGTAATGCTGATCCGGATTTAGGAGATTTCAGTGGCGAACGGTGCGGATACGCAGGTCAAAGCCCCAATCGAGGAGATCGAGCCGTTTGAGGCTGCGCAGGAGATCGAGGGCGGCGACGTCGTCCTGATCGATACGCGCGAGCCCCACGAGTATCAGGAGGCTCACCTCGAGAACGGCAAGCTGGTGCCGCCGGGGTTGCTGCGCGACGAGATCGCCGCCGCGGCGCCCGACAAGTCCGCCCGCACGATCGTCTACTGCCGCAGCGGCAACCGCTCCTACAAGGCGGCCGAGCAGATGGAAGCGCTCGGCTACACCGACGTCGCCTCGATGGCCGGCGGCATCCTCGCCTGGCAGGAGCAGGGGCTGCCCGTGCTCGCTGCCGAGGGGATGACCGCCGAGCAGCGCGACCGCTACTCGCGCCACACGCTGCTGCCCGAGGTCGGGGTCGATGGCCAGCTGAAGATGCTCAACGCCAAAGTTCTGCTGCTAGGCGCCGGCGGGCTCGGCGCGCCGACCGCGCTCTACCTCGCCGCAGCCGGGATCGGCATGATCGGCCTCGTCGACGACGACGTGGTCGACGCCTCCAACCTGCAGCGCCAGGTGATCCACAACACCGAACGGATCGGGATGGCGAAGACCGCCTCGGCCCGCATCTTCATCGAAGGGCTCAACCCCGACGTCAAGGTCGTCGAGCACAACGGCCGGCTCGACGCGAGCAACATCCTCGACGTGATCTCCGACTACGACATCATCGTCGACGGCGCCGACAACTTCCCTACTCGTTACCTGCTGAACGATGCCTCGGTGCGGCTGCGCAAGCCGGTTGTCTCCGCCTCGATCCTTGGCTTCGACGGCCAGATCTCGACCTTTGCGCCCTTCGAGGGCCCCTGCTATCGCTGCCTCTATCCGACCCCGCCGCCGGCCGAGCTGGCGCCGAGCTGCTCGGCCAACGGGGTGCTCGGGGTAATGGCGGGGACGATGGGCACCCTGCAGGCCAACGAGGTGATCAAGCTGATCCTCGGCAAAGGCGAAGCGCTGATCGGGCGCCTCTTGCTCTACGACGCGTTGGGGACCCGCTTCACCGAGCTGAAGGTTCGTCGCGACCCCGAGTGCCCGATCTGCGGCGAGGGGGCCGAGCAGATCCCGGAGTCGGAGATGGGGAAGTTCCCCGATTACGACGCCTTCTGCGCCGGCGCCGGCGGCGACCGCCAAACGCTGGCCTCCTAGGCTAGGATCACCGCCTTCATGGCGACCGTTCGCATACCTCCCGTGCTGCGTCCACACACCGGCGGCGCTTCCGAAGTCGAGGCCGCCGGCGCCGACGTCGGCGAGGTCCTGCGCGCGCTCACGGCCGAGCACCCCGGCACCGAGGAGCAGCTCTTCGGCGAGGACGGCGACCTCAACCGCTACGTCAACGTCTACCTCAACGACGAGGACGTGCGGGTCCTGGATGGCCTTGGCACCGCGGTCAAGGAGGGCGACACCGTCGTCATCCTGCCGGCCATGGCCGGCGGTTGAAAAAGCCTTCGTAAATCTCCCACGGGCATGAGCCCGACGCTATACTTTTTGAAGTAAGGGACTGGCGAGCGATGTCTGAACTTCTCAACCGACCCTGCGGGGGACGCTTCGGCAACATCGTCGAGTCGATCGGCAACACGCCCTTGGTCGAGCTTCCCCGCCTCTCGCCCAACCCCGACGTCCGCATCTACGCCAAGCTCGAGGGCCACAATCCCACCGGCTCGGTCAAGGATCGCGTCGCCAAGTCGATGATCGAGGCTGCCGAGGCAGATGGGCTGATCCAGCCCGGCCAGACGATCCTCGAGCCGACCTCCGGCAACACCGGCATCGCCCTGGCGATGATCTGCAGCCGCAAGGGCTACAAGCTCAAGGTGGTGATGCCCGACAACGTCACCGCCGAGCGCGCTCAGCTGCTGACGATGTACGGGGCGGAGATCGTCTACTCCGAGGGCGCCAAGGGCTCCAACGGCGCCGTCGAGGTGGCGCTGGACATGGCCCAGGACTCGCAGTACTACATGCCCTACCAGTACGGCAACGAGGCCAACCCCAACGCCCACTACTACGGCACCGCGGTCGAGATCCTCGAAGAGCTCGACGAGGTGACCGCCTTCGTCGGCGGCCTCGGCACCGGCGGCACCCTGATGGGCAATGGCCGCCGGCTCAAGGAGGAGAACCCCGAGACCCTGATCGTCGCCGCCGAGCCGATGCAGGGTGAGCTGGTCGACGGCCTGCGCTCGCTCGACGACGGCTTCATCCCGCCGATCATCGACATCACCCTGCTCGACCGCAAGATCATGGTCTCCAACCGCGACGCGATCGTCTGGACCCGCAAGCTGCTCCATGAGGAGGGCGTCTTCGCCGGCGTCTCCTCGGGCGCGATCGCCCGCATCGCCGCCCGCATCGCCGGTGAGCTAGAGAGCGGCAACGTCGTCTTCCTGATCCCTGACGACGGCTGGAAGTACCTCTCCTCCGGCGTCTACACCAAGCCGATCGAGGAGATCGAAAACCTCGATTCCACCGTTTGGTGGTAGCCGGGCCCAAGCGGCTCACCGCAACTCGTTGCCGGCTCTGTGTTTGATCAGCCGTCGGATCGTCCAACGAGCGAGAGGGTGGGGATGTCGAGGCTTTCCAGATGCGTTGCCGTTGCGCTGACGATTTGCGCTCTGGCGCTGATGCTGACGGCGTCCGTGAGCGCGGCGCCGGCTGATCTGGACCGGGCGTTCGGAGGCGACGGGATCGTTCAGGTGGAAGGCGCGGGCGGCCCGAGCTTCTCCTCGGAAGCGACCGCCAGGATGGCGATCGGTCCCCACGACGAAATCTTCGTCCTCTACTCGATTCCCAGCCCCTGTACCGGCAACCCCAGCGAGTGCACAATCGACCTCGCGGTTGCCCGCTACAGCGCCGACGGCAGCCGCGACTCTTCTTTCGGAGTCGGCCCTGGATCGAACCTGACTGTCCACCAGAACCCGCTTGCCCACGAGTTCCAGCTCGCCGTTGGCCCCGACGGGAAGCCCGTGGTCGCGGCCTATGACGCCGGCACGATGCTGATCGCTCGCTTTGACCTCGCCGGCCACCTGGACGGCACCTTTGGCTCCGGCGGCATCGTCCACGGAGGCTTCCCCGAAGGCATCTTCAGCGAGCCCTCGGTGGCGGTGCAGCCCGACGGCAAGGTCGTCGTCGGTGCCGAGGGCAGCCACGACAACGACATTTCCAACCTCCTCTTGGCTCGCTTCCTCTCCAACGGCGAACGCGACCCCAGCTTCGGCAGCGGCGGCGAAGTGGTGGCGCCCGAGGCGACCCGTAGCCGGCCGGCGGGAATCATGCTCGGTGCCGACGGCAAGATCTCAGTGGCCAGTCCCCGCTGCTGCGGTGGCTCGCCGTTGTTCGGCAGCGGGATCAGCTTCGCGCGCTTTCTGGCCGACGGCCAGCCGGACCCAGGCCTGGCCGGCTCGGGCCGTCTCCTCTTCTCGACGCCGGGGGTGCAGGGCACGGTCGAGGGGGCAGCGCTGACTCCTGACGGTGGAGTCGCGGTTGCTTTCGAAGAAGAAGGCGGCAACGTCTCGACGATCGGCAACGTGGTCGAGCTCACGTCAGGCGGCGCCATTAACAGCAGCTTCGGCAACGGTGGACGGGTGCGGCTCTTCAAACGCGTTGGGGCGGTCACGCCCTCGGCAATCGCGGTCGACTCGAAGGGCCGCATCGTCGGCGTGGGCTGGGCCGGACGCATGGTTGCCTTCCGCCTGCGCGCCGATGGCAGCACCGATCGAACCTTCAATGGCGGACAGCAGCGAATTACTGACTTCGGCGGCAACCAGGAGGCGCCGCTGGGGATTGGGCTGCAGTCCAGCGGCCGCATCGTCGCGCTGGGTGAAACAAGTTGCTGCGGGCCCAAGCAGTTCGCGCTCGTCGGATTGCGCGGTGGCACGGATCGCACTCGCTGCCAAGGAAAGCGGGCGACGATCGTTGGCACTCAGGGGCCCGACGAAATCACCGGCACGCCGCGCCGTGACGTGATCGCTGCGCTTGGCGGCAACGACGAGGTCCGCGGCCTTTCCGGGGCCGACGTGATCTGTGGCGGCAAGGGCCACGACAAGCTCCTCGGCGGGCCGGGTCGCGACCGGATTCGCCAGTAGCGACGCGAGTCGCCGGCCGGATCGCCGCTTCGCTAGCCTCGATCGCCGATGCGGATCGCCCAGTCCCTCATCGACGAGATGGTCGCGCACGCGCGCGCCGACCTGCCCAACGAGTGCTGCGGGATGGTCGGCGGCGCCGATGGCGAGGCGAGCGTGGTGATCCCGGTCGTCAACTCGGCCGCCAGCCCGCTGCGCTTCGAGATGGACCCACAGGGCCAGTACAACGCGCTGAAGGCGATCGAAGACGAGGGCAAGGAGATGCTGGCGATCTACCACTCGCACACCAAGAGCGCCGCCTATCCCTCGCAGACCGACGTCAACCAGGCGGTCAACTGGCCCGACGCGATGTACCTGATCGTCTCGCTGCAGGACGAAGACGCGCCCGAGGTCAAGGGCTACTGGCTGAAAGACCTGGCGATCGCCGATGCCGAGCTCATCGTCGAGTAGCGGGCGCCTGGTCAAGGTCGCCTACGCGCGGACTCAGATCGAGGCCGAGATGATCCAGGGCCTGCTCGGCGAGCACGGCATCCCGAGCATGCTCAAGCGGGCCCCCGGCTTCGACAATCCCGACTTCCTCGGCGCGGGCCCGCACCGGGTCTTCGTCTCCGAGACTGTTGTCGAGGAGGCGCAGGAAGTGCTGAAGAACACTCCCGGCGAGAGCTAGCCCGCGCTGGGCCGGGCGATTTCGCGCAGGTAGCCGCGCCAGGCGTCCTCGACCTCGCGGAAGCGCGCTTCGAAGGCGGCCTCGATCGTCGGCACCGCCCCACCGGGGAGCAGTTTCAGGGCGAGGCGCTCGCAGGCCTCGGAGCCGCGTTCCATTTCGAGCA
This sequence comes from Solirubrobacterales bacterium, assembly GCA_036271315.1. GTDB lineage: Bacteria > Actinomycetota > Thermoleophilia > Solirubrobacterales > 70-9 > VRUE01. Next base: position 180,650 of record DATBAV010000036.1, read on the forward strand.
GGTCGAAGATCGTGCCGCCGAGGATCACCGCATCGCGGCGGGAGGGGGGGAACGAGGGCCGGGCACTCTCGCGCAGGCGCCGGATCACGGCCGGCCGGTAGAAGCCGACCTGGCGCGAGAAGTACTGGGCGCCGCCTTCGACCAGCCAGGCCCAGCGCAGGTAGCGGGCGAAGCGGCGCGGTGTCCACGAGGGCGGCAGCTCGCGATTGTTGGCGGCGATGACGAGTTGGGCGTAGAGCCGCTCGGCCGTACCGCGCAGCGCCTCGCGCGAGTCCTCACCGCCGGCGCGGCGCTCCATGTGGGGGTCGTTGAGCACGTGCAGCTCGGTCGACATCGGCCAGCCGGCCAGGTAGCGCCGCCCGGCCGGGGCCGCCGACCAGCGCGCGGCGGGCAGGAACGGGTGCGCCAGCGCGAGCCAGACCGGGTTGGTGTGGACGACCACGGTGATGTCGCCGGGGACGACCTCGAAGCGCTCCTCCAGCCGCAGCCGCAGTTCCTCCATCCGGTCCAGCGTCCGCTCCGCGAAGGCGGAATCGCCGCTGTCGTGGCGCGCGGTGAAGCTCAAGGACTGCGTTTCAACCCACGGCATTGCGCGACCCTACTAAGGCTGTATGAGCAAGCAGATCAAGGACGCAGGGCGCGAAGCGTGCTTCGCACGCGAGCAACCGAGGACGCCGATATGCGCCGCTCAGACAGCCTTAGACGAGGGCGGGCTCTGCGGCGCCGCATACACCGAGGATCTCGGCGCGAGCGCGGTCGAACTCTTCGTCGGCCATCACCGGAGTGCCCTCGAAGGGCAGTTCGCGGTCGACCTCGACCCAGGAGCGACAGCCGTGGTACTCCTCGCGGACCCGCACCGTTACGGGGCGGGGGATGCGGTGGACCCGCAGCAGCAGCACATGCAGCGGGTGGCGGCGCTTCCAGTTGAGCCGCTTCTCGGCGTAGTCGGGAGTCCAGACGTAATAAGGCGAGAGACCGTCGACCACGCGCGGGTCGTTGACGGTGATGTGATCGGTGACCTCGGCCCAGGCGCGCAGGCGCACCCGGTCGGGCTGGGAGATGCCGCCGTCCTGGAGCAGGGCGCGGGCGGGCGGTTCCTCGTCGGGCCAGACACCCTCCTCGAGGGCGCGGCCGAGCTCGGGGTGATGCGACTCCCGCACCAGGTTGTTCTGCTGGTGATCGAAGGTGGGGTAGAGGAAGAAGCGTTCGTGCTCGAGCTCGAAGTGCTTGTTCTCCTCGCGGATCCCGCCCTTGCGCAGGGTCAGCAACTGCTCGCCCTCGGCGAGTGCGCGGACCGTTACGGCCCATTCCTTGAAAGCGATCGGCATTTGAAGTCGTACCTAGAAGAAGGTGTTTGAAGCAGTGACTGGGAGGGGGGCGCCTGAGCCCGTTCCACGGTGAGATGCCCGCCCGGATCGCGCATTCTAGACGAGCCCGCCTGGATTGCAAAATTTGTGATGAATATCACTGACTTCCGAGGCCGCCACCGCCTGGGGTTTCGATCCTCAGGGTGTCTCCGGGCGCCAGCTCGCCTTCGCTCTTGCCGGGCAGGGGCGTGCCGTTGTGGAGATTGAGGCCGGCCGCGCCGTCCTCGCCGCCATCGCGGCCGCGCGGTTGGTGGCGGCGGCGCTCGCCGATCAGCGAGAAGCGCATCGGCGCCAGCGCCTCGAGTTCCCGCACGATCCCATCGCCGCCACGGTGCTCGCCCGCGCCGCCACTCTCGCGCCGCAATGAGAGCTCGCGAACGCGCAGGGGGAATTCGCTCTCCAGTGCCTCGACCGGGGTGTTGAGCGTGTTCGACATCGCGACGTGGACGGCGCTCGGCCCGTCGGCGCCGGGGCAGGCTCCCTGGCCGCCGCCGAGAGTCTCGTAGTAGGTGAACTCCTCGTTGGCGAGGGTCAGGTTGTTCATCGTCCCCTGGCCCTGGGCGGGCACCGGGCGGGCGCCGCCGAGGGCGGCGATGACGAGGTCGGCGACGCGGCTGGAGGTCTCGACGTTGCCGGCGGCGACGGCGGCCGGGAAGCGGGCGTTGAGCAGGCAGCCCGCGGGCGCCTTGACCGCGATCGGCCGGTAGGCGCCGGCGCAGGGGGGCGCGTCGGGGTCGGTCAGCGCTCGCACCGCGAAGAAGGCCGCGGACTTGGTCACCGAGAGCGGGCAGTTGAGGTTGCCACCCACCTCTGGATCGCTGCCGCCGAAGTCGAGCTCCAGCTCCTCGCCGTCGATCGTCGCCTCCACCCGCAAGCGCACGTCAAGCTCGCTGCCGCCGAAGTCGGCCTCGAGCAGGTCCTCGGCCGAGTAGGTGCCGTCGGGGAGGGCGGCGAGGGCGTGCCGGGTGCGCCGCTCGGCGTAGGCGAGGATCTCCTCCATCGCGATGGCGAGCTGCTCGCGCCCGTGCCGCGCGGCGAGCTCGCCGAGGCGCCGCGCGCCGATCCGGTTGGCGGCTTCCTGCGCGCGCAGGTCGGCGAGCCGCTGCTGCGGGAAGCGCATCCGCGCGGTGAGATCGCGCAGCACCTCGGGGCTCGTCCGAGTTGGAGGGATCACGACTCCCTCGTCCTCGAGGCGGGTCGAGTTGGCCGGCATGCTGCCTGGGACCGTGCCGCCGACATCGGCGTGGTGCGCCCTGCAGGCGGCAAAGCCGATCAGCTCGTCGTCGGCGAAGACCGGCGAGATCAGGGTGATGTCGGGCAGGTGGGTGCCGCCGCGGTAGGGGTCGTTGAGGATCCACGACGCGCCCGGCTCCTGGTCGAGGTCGATCACGGCGGCGACCGCGTCCGGCATCGAGCCGAGGTGAACCGGGATGTGCTCGGCCTGCATCACCAGCTCTCCGCCCGCGCTGAAGATCGCGGTGGAGCAGTCGTGGCGCTCCTTGATGTTGGCCGAGTAGGCGGAGCGGATCAGGGCTGCGCCCATCTCTTCGCAGGCCGCGTGCAGGCCGCCGATCGTCACCTGCAGGGCGATCGGGTCGAGCCGGCTCACCGCTGGCGCTCCGCGACGATCGTGCCGGCCTCGTCGACCGTTGCCCTCCAGGTCGGCGGGATGATCAGGGTGCTCTGCGGCAGCTCGAATATGACCGGGCCTTCCGTCTCCGCCCCCGCGCTCGGCTCGCCGCGAAGGATCGGAGACTCCACCCACTCGCCGTCGAAGCGGACCCGTCGCGAGCCGCGCTCGATCGCTCCAGCGGCCGCGACGGGGCGGGGGCGAGCGCCGGGGGAGATCATCGCCAGGCGGATATGGACGAGCACGACCTCGGCATCGGGGTCGCGATGACCGTAGAGCTGTTCGTGCGCGGCGGCGAAGCGCTCGGCGAGATCGGCCGGGTCGGGCTGGGTCGAGCCGCTTACCGGCAGCTCGAAGGCCTGGCCGGCGTAACGCATCTCGTAGATCGCTTCCGGCGTCGCGTCCGCGCCGCCGCCGAGACCGGCGGCCAGCTCCGCGACCGCGGCGGCGACCCGCTCGGCGCTGAAGTCCTCGCCGGCGAGCATCACCGTGCGGGCGGTGTCGTGGCGATGATCGGACGCGCAGAGCCCGAGGGCCGAGAGCACGCCGCCGGCGCGTGGGCAGAGGATGCGGTCGATCTCGAGCTCGGCGGCGATCGCCGCCGCGTGCATCGGGCCGGCGCCGCCGAAGGGCAGCAGGGCGAAGCGGCGGGGATCGATGCCGCGCTCGACCGTGACCACGCGCAGCGCCCGCACCATCTCCTGGTTGGCGATCCGCACGATGCCCTCGGCCGTCTCCACCGGGTCGAGCCCGAGCGAGGCGGCCAGCGAGGCGACGGCGCCTTCCGCGGCGCTTGCGTCCAGCGCTAGGTCGCCGGCCAGCTTCGAGTCGGCGGCGAGCCGGCCGAGCATCAGGTTGGCGTCGGTGACGGTGGGCTCGCTGCCGCCCCGCCCGTAACAGGCGGGTCCCGGCTCGGCGCCGGCCGAGCGCGGGCCGACGCGCAGGGCACCGCCCTCGTCGCGCCAGCCGATCGAGCCACCCCCGGCGCCGACGGTGTGGACGTCGACCATCGGCAGCTGGATCGTGCGGCCGGCGATCGTGCGCGAGTCGGTTCGCTTGACCCTGCCTTCCTCGACCACGCAGACGTCGCACGAGGTCCCGCCCATGTCGAAGCCGAGCGCGTTGCCGTCGCCGGAGAGCTGGGCGAGCAGGCCGGCGCCGACCGCGCCACCGGCCGGCCCGGAGAGCACGCTCCAGGCGCCGGCCCGAGCCGCCTCCTCGGCACTGGCCACCCCGCCCGAGGACTGCATCACCAACGGCGAGGGCAAGCCGACGCTCCTCGTGGCTTGCTCCAGCCTCTCCAGGTAGCGACCGAGCAGGGGCGAGAGGTAGGCGTCGATCGCGGTGGTCGAGCAGCGCTCGTACTCGCGGAAGCGGGGCAGGACCTCGTGCGAGGCGGAGACGTGCACGCCGGGCAGCTCGCTGCGCAGGCGCTCGGCGATGCACTGCTCGTGGGTCGGATCGAGGTAGGAGAAGAGCAGGCAGATCGCTACCGCCTCGGCGCCGCTGTCCCGCACGAGCTCGGCGAGACGACCCGGCTCCTTCTCGCCGAGGGGCTCGATCGTGCCCTGCGGGCCGATGCGCTCGGTCGCCTCGAAGCGCAGCTCCGGCTCGATCAAGGGCGTTGGCTTCGCTGCGCAGAGCCGGTAGAGCTGGGGCCGGTCCTGGCGCCCGATCTCGAGCACGTCGGCGAAGCCGCGGGTGGCGATCAAGGCGGTGCGGGCGCCGCGTTCCTCCAGTAGGGCGTTGGTGCCAACCGTCATCCCGTGCGCGAAAGCCTCGACCTCATCGGCGTTGGCGGCGGCCAGCTCGACCACGGCTTCGACCGCGGCGATCACCGCCAGCGATTGGTCCCCGGGCGTGGTCGGCAGCTTTGCCGTGTGGAGCTGCTCGCCGTCGAAGAGGACGGCGTCGGTGAAGGTTCCGCCTACGTCGACACCGAGCAGCACGCCCCGAAGCTAGCTCAGCGCCAGCTTTCGCGGCGCAGCTCCCCGTCGGCGGCGAGCACGAAGTGGATGCCGTCGAGCTCGGGGTCGACCCCGGGGAAGTCGCTGCGCAGGTGGCCGCCGCGCGACTCGCGCCGGGCCAGCGCGCAGGTTGCGATCGACCGCGCCAGCGGGAAGGGGTCCTCCAGAAGCCGGCCCAGCCGCTCGGGGTCGCGGCGGGGCCCGGCGAGGGCCCAGACCGCGTCGCGGGTCGCCTCGCTCGGCGGCTCGAAGCGCCACTCGCTCGGCCGCGGCGGCTCGGCCGCGGCGGTCTCCTCCAGCGCCGCCCGGGCCGCCCGGGCACCGAAGACGAAGCACTCGCTGAGCGAGTTGGAGGCGAGCCGGTTGGCGCCGTGCAGCCCCGTGCAGGAGCACTCGCCGACGGCGAAGAGCCCGGGCAGGGAGGAGCGGCCGTCGATGTCGACAGCGACGCCGCCCATCATGTAGTGGGCGGCGGGGGAGACCGGGACCGGGGCGCTGCGGGGGTCGAGTCCCGCCTCCGCGAGCGAGGCGAAGACGTTGGGGAAGCGGGCCGGCTCGATCCGGCGCAGGTCGAGGTGAACCGCGCTGCTCCCCTCGGTCCGCATCTGCTCGAGGACCGCGGCGCTGACCGCGTCGCGCGGCGCCAGCTCGTCGGTGAAGCGCTCGCCGTCGGCGCCGAGCAGCTGGGCTCCCTCGCCGCGAATCGCCTCGGTGATCAGGACCCCGTCATGGCGGCTCCCCGGCAGCGCCAGCGCGGTCGGGTGGAACTGACAGAACTCGAGGTCGGCGAGCTCGGCTCCGGCCGCGGAGGCGAAGACGGGGCCGGCGCCGATCGCGCCGCGCGGGTTGGTTGTGCGCTGCCAGAGCGCCGCCGCGCCGCCGGTGGCGAGGGCGGCCCCGGCGGCCGCGCCGAAGACCGGCCCGGCGCCGATCGCTCCG